>NZ_JBFBCF010000001.1:67543-597885 GCF_040683035.1 Streptosporangium sp. NPDC051022
AACGGTCGTCCCGGGGCCACGGCCTTCGAGGTAGTCGAGGGCGATGAGCGGCTGCACCGGCGAGGCCGGGCCGTACCGGCGCGCGCCCACGCCGGTCACGCGGCCAGCGACAGCGTCCCGGCGATGAGAAGAGCCACGACCTTGACCGCCTCCAGGGCGATGTAGACGTGGTGCGCGTGGGAACGGGGCGCCTGCCGCCCGGCGAGGACCTGGTCCGATCGGCGGGTCAACTGTGGCCTGACCGCCACCAGCTGTACGGCCAGCGTCGCCATGGCCACCACCTCCGCGGCGACGACGCCGGACGACGGCCGGCCGATGACGATCACGATCAGCACCGTCAGTGCGAAGGCCGTCTCGACGGCGTTGAGCGCCCTGAAGACGAGCCTGCCGATGCCGAGCCCGATCCGGAGGGTCACCTCGGGGGCACGGAACTTCAGCGGCGCCTCCAGGAACGAGATGGCCAGCACCATGCCGAGCCAGACGTAGGTCACCGCCGTGGCGACCGCGAGTGCCGCGCTCATCGGCGCCCCCTTTCCGGTGTCGTTCCGGTGTCGCCCCGCCGCGCCGGCCGAAGTCCGCGCGGGATGTCAGGGTAACGCCGGGCGGGGGCGGTACCGGTGGCGTCCCTCACGCCGTGAAGGCCCCTCCCGCGGGGACGACCTCGACACCCGTCCGTCCCCCCGTTGCGAAAACGGCAAAAAAGTTTGTCGGATCGGGGCGCCGGGGCGCATGGTCATGACCGGGCGCGCGGGTGACCGGTGCCCGGGCGGTGACCGCGACGGCGACCGGGCACGGCGGCGTACGCGGTGGACGTGGATCCGATGGGCGTGGATCCCATCGACGAGGAACTACCGGAGCGGGTGCGATGAACGACTTCGACTGGGCCAAGATGGCCGACATGCTGGAGCTTGAGGGGGAGACGCACAGTCCCTACGTGCGTCAGGCCCTCGGGGAGCTGGGGGATCTGAGCCCCCGGCGGATCCTGGACATCGGCAGCGGCCCGGGAGTCGCGGCCTGCCTGATGGCTGAGACGTTCCCGCTGGCCGAGGTCACCGCGGTGGACGGCGCGCGGGAGCTGCTGGAGCGCGCCGAGGAGCGGGCCAAGCGGCTCGGCGTCGGGCTGCGGACCCAGGTGGCCGAGTTCCCGGAAGGGCTCGCCGACCTGGAACCGGCGGACCTGGTGTGGTCGGGACAGGTCGTGCACCACGTCGGCGACCAGCAGGACGCGCTGAACCGGCTGGCCGGACTGCTCGAACCGGGCGGCGTGCTGGCCATCGTCGAGGGCGGCCTGCCGGCCCGCTGGCTGCCGCGTGACCCGGGCTTCGGCCGTCCCGCTCTGGAGACCAGGCTGGACGTGGTGATGGCGGAGCGGTTCAGCCGGATGCGGGATGAGCTGCCCGGATCGGTGGCGGTGGTCGAGGACTGGCCCGGCATGCTGCGGGCCGCGGAACTCACCGAGGTGCGCAGCAGGACCTTTCTCGTGGACCATCCCGCGCCCCTGGCCGAGGGGCCTCGGCGGTCGGTACGGCGGATGCTGGAGCGCCTGCGCGCGATGCTCGGCGAGCTCCTGGACGCCGAGGACGTGGCGACGCTGGACAGGCTGCTCGACCCGGACGACCCGGCGGGTGTCGACCGGCGCGAGGACCTGTTCCTGCTGACCGCGAAGACCGTGCACTACGGCCGCCGGCCCGAGCGGGGATGAGGAACGGCGCACCACGACCGTCGGTCTGAGCGGGGACAGGGGGTTGGCAGGGAGACGGCGCGGTCACGCCATCCGGCGTTCCGCGCCGTCGTTCCGTGTAGTACACGAGGTATGTGAACAATCTCGACGAGCCGGTCTCGGCGACGTCGTCCCGCGGGCTGGCCGTCCTGTGCGGGGTTCGCGAGGCGCCGTGACTTCCCGGGAGGCCACGAGAGGGCGGTGATGTCCGGCCCGCCTCCTCCGATCTCCGGGTGCGATCCCGCCCGCGGTTCTCACGCCGGGCTCCGGCGCGATTTCGTCCACGGTTTTCGTGCCTATCCGATGTCCGGAGAGCGAGCCGTCCCGGTGACGGTGCAGGGGGCGCCGTGCCGCGACCGTCCTCCGGCGGACTCGGCGCCGACCGCGGCACCCGCCGCGAAGAGACCGATGTGTTTCCCGACGTCCGTAACTCCTGAATTCGGCCTACGGATATGTAGCATGCGGCAAATGCCGGGAGAACATATCGTGTAATTAGAGTTGACACTAGACGCGACCATCAACGATCCTCATGAAGAGTGAATGCGGTACCGGTCGGGGTGGCCGTGCACATCAGGTCCGCATTCACGCTCAGGGGATGAGATAGGTAAGTCCCGAGAACGGGGGCAAGTTCATGGGCGGACGCCTTGATTTGATGCGTCATCGTTTCCGGTGGCGCGTTCACCGGAGCGGTTCCGGGGTGTCGGAGCGGACCGTCTAGGTAGGATCGTCTTTCTTCAGGTCGCGGCCGCCGGGTGTGCGACTCTCTCTCCCGCCGTCGTTTTCTGTGCGCTGTCACGGTGGCCTTCCGTTCGGTGCCGCCGATTCGGCGATCCTTCCGTCATGCTCATGAGTTCCGTGATGTGTTTCTGGTCCACGGAAAGGTGAGCGTCGTCCTCTGAGGCGTGTTCCGTCGTGCTCTCATTGATTTCTCATAGGCGCGGCGATGAATGTCCTGTCTGTCGATGCAACGCGGAGGCAAGTCCATGAGCTGTGATGATGACGCGGTGAGCGGTGCGGCGGAAACGCTCGTCCGTACCTTGGCCGACCACGGTTACGTTGATTTCACGGGTGTTCCGTGCTCGCTACTGAAAGGCGTTTTCCGTGCTGTCGAAGATCCGTCCTCGGTCGGGCTGGGCGGGCGATTAAGCTATTTTCCGGCTCCCAGAGAGGACACCGCGGTCGGTGTCGCCTCGGGCCTCGCCGTGGCCGGCAGAAAACCTGTCGTTCTCATGCAGAATTCCGGGCTCGGATACTGCATGAACGTGCTGACATCCTTCAATCTCATCTACGACGTCCATTTTCCCATGGTCGTCAGCTGGCGGGGACACGAGGGCAGGGACGCGGTCGAGCACGATGTCATCGGCCGGGAGCTCACCAACTTTCTCGACGTCTTCGACCTCACGTGGACCCTTTTTGACCGTGCGAAACCCAGAGCCTCCACCGAGGAATTCCTTGAGCATTTGAACGGCGGCCGGCACGCCTCGGTGCTCATCGTGGACAAGGAGGTGTAGCGATGCTGGACATGCGCGAGGCCCTCGCGACGATCGTCCGCGGCCACCCGGATGCGTTGTACGTCTCCACGTGCGGTTACATCACCCGGGACCTGTACAACGTCGCCGACCGGCCGGAGAACTTCTACCTTGTCGGCTCCATGGGCATGGCCGCGCCGATCGGCCTCGGCATAGCCCTGGCCCAGCCCCACCGGCAGGTCGTGATCCTCGACGGCGACGGATCGTTCGCCATGAACCTCAGCTGCCTGCCGATGATCGGGGTGGCCGCTCCCCGGATCGTGCACGTGGTTCTGGACAACCAGCGTCACGAGAGCACCGGAGGGCAGCGGACGGTGCGCCCCGGCGATCCTGTCGCGCTGGCCCGCGCCTGTGGCTACGCGGCCGGCTACACCGTGAGCAGAGGGGAGGCCCTCGCGGGGCTGGAGATCTCCGGCATGCCCGCACTCGTGCACGTTCTCTGCCGCCCCCGCGACTATCCGCCGGGGCGTCGTGTGGAGGAGACCCCGCCCCGGTTGGTCGCCCGTTTCCGAGCCGCCCTCGCGACATCGTCGATCACTGATCAGGGAGGATTCCAATGAAACCCGTACTACTGGATTGCACGCTGCGCGACGGCGGCAACCAGAACGACTGGCAGTTCACCCCGGGTGACGTCAGGACCGTCGTCGCCACCCTTGACAACGCCGGTGTCGACGTCATCGAGGTCGGTTACCGGGGCGGATCCGGTAGTAAGAGCAGCGACACGGCTGGGCCGTCGGCACAGTGCTCGCCCGAATACCTCGCCGCGCTGCCGCAGACCCGGCACGCCGAGCTGGCCGTCATGGTGGTTCCCACGGTGTGCCCGGTGAGGGCGATGGACGACCTGCCCGACAGTCCCATCGGGATGGTCCGGGTCGCCGCCTACCCGTGGAACATCGACGGGGTTCCCGAGTACGTGCGAGCCGTACACCGGCTGGGCCTGCGGGCCAGCGTCAACGTCATGGCGGTGAGCTACGTCGGCCTCGACGAACTGCGCGCCATCGCGGACACGATCGGCGGGGCGCGGCCCGACGTCGTCTACATGGCCGACTCCTTCGGCGCGCTCACCCCCGACACGATCGGCGCGCGGGTGGAGACGCTGCTGGAGCGGTTGGACTGCCCGGTGGGCATCCACGCCCACAACAACCTGGGCCTCGGCATGAGCAACGCGCTGGCCGCCGTAGAGGCGGGGGCCACCTGGGTGGACGCCTCCCTGTGCGGAATGGCGAGGGGAGCCGGAAACCTCGCCACGGAACAGGCCGTCGCGACCTTCAGAGCCTGGTCGAGATACGAGACCGACGTGGATCTCGTGGAGGTCTGCAACGCCGCGGAGTACGTCGCCGAACAGGTCCTGCCCCAGCCGATGGTGGTACGGCGGGCGGAGATCGCCGCGGGCGTCAACGACCACCACTACTACTACCAGCACCGGATCGAGAAGATCGCCGCCAGGTTCGACCTGGACGCGTGGGAGGTGGGGCGCCAGATCGGCCTGCGCCGCCTCCGCAAGGTGAGCGATCAGTCCGTCGAAGACGTCTGCCACGAGATGATCGGAGGATAGCCACCATGTCCCGCTTCCACTCCGCCTCGCCTTCCGACCCCCGCTCCGCCTCTCCCGGCAGGCGGTTACGCGCCCTCCTGCACGGAGGGGAACTGGCCCGCACGATGGGGGCACACAGCCCGCTCAGCGCCAGGCTCGCCCAGGAGGCCGGCTTCGACGCGATCTGGTCAAGTGGCCTGGAGATCTCGGCCACGGCCGGTGTGCCGGACGCCAACATCCTGGCCATGCCGCAGTGCCTCGACGTCGCCGCGGCGATGGCCGACGCGGTGGACCTGCCGGTGCTCGCCGACTGCGACTCGGGCTTCGGCAACGTGAACAACGTCATTCACATGGTCCGCGCGTACGAGGCGAGGGGTATCGCCGGTGTCTGCATCGAGGACAAGCAGTTTCCCAAGCTGAACAGCTTCCTGGACGGCAACCAGGACCTGGCGCCGGTCGCGGACTTCGCGGCCAAGATCCAGGCGGCGGTGGAGTGCAGACGTGACGAGGACCTGGTCGTCGTGGCCAGGCTGGAGGCGTTGATCGCCGGTCTCGGGCTGGACGAGGCGTTGCGCCGTGCCGAGGTGTATGAGGAGGCGGGGGCCGACGCACTGCTGATCCACTCCAAGCGGACCGACCCCGGAGAGGTGTTCACGTTCCGTGAGGCCTACACCGGCGCCCTTCCGGTGATCGTGGTGCCCACCACCTACAACCGGGTCACCGTCGCCGAGCTGGCGGAGCGCGGATTCGCCATGGCGATCTACGCCAACCACGCGCTGCGCAGCTCGGTCCGGGCCATGCGGGAGACTCTCACGAAGATCCTGCGTGACGGCACCACCTACAACGTCGAAGAGGACATCGCCCCGCTGAAGGAGGTCTTCGATCTCCAGGGGGTACCGCAGATGACCGAACGCCAGAATCGTCTCGAAGCCCGGGGACGCGAGCTCGCGGAAGCACGCCCATGACCGCTCTGAGCATCTCCCTGCTGTCCACCCGGATCGACCTGGTGTGCGGTGACGGGGTCGACGTCGGCCCCGCGCTGGATTTCCTGTCCACTCACTTCGGCGTCCGTGCCGCCGACGACGGCGCGGGCGCGCCGCTGGCGACGCTGTACGTCTCGGCGGAGACCGCCGGGGTCCACCTGCCGCCCGCTCATGCCGAGGCGGAGGACCTCCACGTCCGCAAGAGCGCCAGCGACTTCTTCACCATCCCCGCGCGCCGGACCCATGACGGCGGACGGGAGTACGTCGAGTGCGTGCGGACCGGTACCCGTTTCGTGCTGGACCCGGTCGAGCGCACCGTCCATGTCGCGCTCGGCGCGGACGGTGCCATGGACCTGGTGGAACTCATCCGCGATCTCACGCTCAAGCACCAGGAGAACGCCGGGACGGCCGTACTGCACGCCACCGCCGCCTACCGGGACGGAGCGGTCGTGCTGATCACCGGCTCCAAGGGAGCGGGCAAGAGCACGCTGCTCCTGGAACTGGTCGAGCATCACGGTTACAAGATCATGAGCGGTGACAAGACCCTGGCGGTGGAGGGGGAGGACGGTTCGGTGCGGGCCACCGGCTGGCCCGACTACCCGCATCTGGGCTACGGCACCGTCGTCAAATATCCGGGACTGAGGGAGATCGCCGGACTGGCGGATGACTACCGGCCCGCCGGTGACCACGCCTTCTCGCCGCTGGGCAAGTTCGCGGTGGCCCCGGCCCCCTTCCGCGAACGTTTTCCCTCGGCCCCCCGCGGTCTGGACGCCCCGGTCGTCGCGGTGCTTCATCCGTCGATCGGGCCCGGTGACCGGACCGTCGCCGAAGCCGTCCCGGACCGGCGGGCACGGGTCGCCGTGCTGGCGGGCAACATGGAGTCCGCCTTCGACGGGCCCCACGCCGGATGGCACTCCTACCTGCCGGACCTGCGTGCCGGCCACGACGGGCGACGCCACCGGATCGTCACCGCGCTCGGCGCGGCTCCCGCCTGGCGCGTCACCGGCCCCGGAGACCTGGCCGGCGACACGCTGCCCGCGGCCCTCCGGACAGTCGCGCCGGAGGTTTCGGCATGATCGAGATCAGTGTCGCCAGTGACGGTCTCAACTCCAGCCACGACCTCACAGAGGAGATCACGCAGGCGCTGCGCGACGGGGGAGCCGGTGACGGGCTCGCCGGCGTCTTCGCCCACGGCAGCACTCTCGGGCTGGTCATCATGCGCTACGAGCCGGGAGCGATGCAGGACCTGCTGCGGGCCCTGGAACGCGCGGCCCCCGACGACGCCCGCTATCTGCACGAGCTGACCACCGGTGATCCGAACGGCTTCTCCCATGTCAGGTCCTCTCTGCTCGGAACCAGCGTGCTGGTGCCCTACCGCGCCGGAAAGCTGGACATGTCGGCCGCCCACCGGATCGTGCTCATCGACTTCGACCTCAAACCGGCCAACCGCCGGGTCCTGATCGACCCGCCCCGCCCCATCAGCGAAAAAGGGTGACGCCGATGAAACTCCGTCTGGCCACACCGGGCCCCACCGAGGTGCCGCAGCGACTTTTGCTGGCCGGAGCCCGGGAGATCGTCCATCATCGTTCCGCCGAGATGGAACAGCTGATCCACGAGATCAACGAGGCACTACCACCGCTGTTCGGCACCACCCACCCGGTCTATTCCATCGCCTCCTCGGGAACCGGGGCGATGGAGTCCGCCGTGGCGAACTGCTTCTCGCCGGGAGACGAGGTGCTCGTCGTCTCCAACGGCTACTTCGGCGAGCGGTTCCAGGCGATCGGCCACCGGTACGGGCTCGTCGTCCATCCGGTGGAGAGCCCGTGGGGCACCTCTGTGGAGCCGGGGGCGGTGGCCGCGGCGTACGCCGAACATCCCGGGATCCGCGGTGTCCTGGTCGTCTACAGTGAGACCTCCACCGGGGCGCTCAACGACGTCGAGGCGATAGGCGAGCTGTTCCGTGACACCGAGGTCACCGTGGTGGTCGACGCGATCAGCGGGCTGCTGGTGCACCCGCTGCCGATGGACGACTGGGGGCTGGACGTCGTCCTGGCGGCCTCCCACAAGGGGTTCATGCTGCCTCCGGGCCTGGCCTTCGTCGCCCTGTCCGACAAGGCATGGCAGGCGGCCGAACGGGGCGGAGGACCCGCCTACTACTGGTCCTTCGAGCGGCTGCGTCACTTCTATCCCATGTCGGCCTCGTCGCCGGCCGTGTCGCTGCTGCTGGGGCTGCACGAGTCGTTGAAGATGCTGGCCGAGGAGGGAATGGACGCCTTCCGCGGCCGGCACGCCCTCAGCGGCCTCGCCGTGGAGCGGGCCCTGACCGCCCTGGGTTTCACTCCGTTCATCCGCCCCCCACACCGGCGCAGCCACGTCATCACCTCCGCACTCGCCCCCGAGGGCGTCGACACCTCCCGGCTGCTGAAGACCCTCTCCACCCGTTACGGCCTGACCGTCACCGGAGGGCAGGCGGACCTGAAGGGAAAGCTCATCAGGGTCGGTCACATCGGCGCCGTCGACGCGCTGGACCTGTGCGGTGTCGTCGGCGCCATCGAGCTGGCGTTGCTGGACCACGGTCACGAGTTCGCCCCCGGAACCGGGGTCGGGCAGATCATCCGGACCTTCAACCGGCAGGGGGAGTGATGCTCGTCCTCTTCCAACGCGAGACCTGCCCGTACTGCAAGCCGGTACGGGAGCTTCTCACCCGGCTGCAGATCTCCTACATCAACGTCAACGTCCCCAAACCCAGAGAGCAGCGGCACGAGCTCATCAGGGTGACCGGCAGCAGGTTCATCCCCGCGCTCGTCGACGGCGCCACCGTGCTGCCCGGCAAGCTGGAGGACAACGCCCACATCCTCGCCTACCTCGCCGAACGCCACGCCGATCTCGGAAACGAGGGCACGGGCAAGGGGCGTGGAACGCCGCCGGAGCCTCCCGGGGACACGTGCGCCACGCCCTGATAACCGACGTCCATGGTGACCTGGAGGGACTGACCACGGCTCTGCGGATGATCGGGGAACACGACGTGGACCGCGTGATCAGCCTCGGAGACGTGCTCGACTGCCTGATCAGCAGCAGGTCGCGGGGCCGCCGCCTCCGCAGTCTCGACCAGGTCACCGTGTGGAGTCCCGCGATGGAGGGCCTGCTGGAGGACGTCCTGCTGATCCGGGGGAACCAGGAGGAGCGCATCGCCGGGCACCTGCCCGGCGATGCCGTCCCCGCCGAGGTGGCCCGCCTTCTGGCGGCGCCGGACTCGCACCGGACGGACTTCGCGACGTACTGCCACGGACACCTGCTGTCGTGGACCAACCCCCTCCCCGACCTGTGGTGCCCTCTTCACGAGGACTTTCCGGGAGTGGCGCTCGTCTACGGCCACCATCATCGGAACGCGCTGTTCGAGGTCCCCCGGGGCCGGCGCACCTGGTCGGCGACCCGGGAGGTGGAGATCACCTCGGGGGTTCCCATCCCGCTGGACCGGGAGCGGCGCTACCTGGTCAACGTGGGGCCCGCCCGCGGCCCCTCGCCGTCTTGGGCACTGATCGACGAGACGGCCTCCACGGTCACCTATCACTGCACGCAATCGCGTTACAAGGACTGATGGATCTGTGTACAAGGTGCTTCTCCTCAACTCCGACAAGGGCGAGGTGGTCGACCGCCTCTCCGCGCGTGAGGACGTCAACTTACGGATCATCGCGGCCGGAGCCTACGCGGAGGTCTACAGTCGCTTCGGCGGGATCGCCCACGTTCCCGCGATAGACGACATCACCGCGGTCCGCGACGCGGCCCTCGAACTCGCGCGCGACGCGCCGATCGACCACGTGCTGGCCGCGACGGAGAAATCGGTGATTCCCGCGGCCCTGGTACGGGCGTACCTGGGCGTCCCCGGGCTGACCGTGGACCAGGCGTTCGCGTTCACGCACAAGCACGCCATGAAGAAACGCATCCGAGCCGCAGGCCTGCCGGTCGCGGAGTCCCGGCTGGTCACCGATGTCGGCGGGCTCGAAGCCACGGCCGAGGCCATCGGCCGGCCCGTCGTGGTCAAGCCCGTCATGGGCTCCGGCGGAGCGGCGACCTTCCGGATCACGTCACCGGCCGAGCTCGCCGGGCTGGTGGCGCGGAAGGCTCTCGGCTCCGGCCCGTACCAGATCGAGCGCTTTCTCCCCATGGCCGCCGAGTACCACTGCGACGGCGTGGTCCGGGACGGGAACACCGTCTTCACCTCCGTGTCCCGGTACTTCGCTCCCTTGTTGTCCGTGGGTACGACCGTCATCGGCGGCTCGTACGTCCTCGACCAGGAGTCCTCGATCGCGAGGCGGACGGTCGGCCTCCACGGTGCCGTCGTCTCCGCGCTCGGATGCCGGGACGTCGTGACCCACCTGGAGTGCTTCGAGACGGCCGAGGGGATCGTCGTGGGGGAGATCACCTGCAGGCCCGGAGGCGGAGCGGTCACCGACGTCGTTTCGGACGCCTTCGGCGTCGATCTCTGGGACGAACTCATCCGGGCGGAGTTCGGCGAGGCTCCCCGGATCGCCCCCCGTGCGCCGGGGGAGGTGTACGGCTGGACGTACCTGCGCGCCGGTTCGGCGGCCGCGACGCGGATCGCCGGCCTCGAAGGCGTCCTCGCTCTCAAGGAACCCTCATCCGAAGGCGGATCCTTCGTCGTACGGCTCCGCGCCGCCGACGAGGACGGGATGCGCCGCCTGCACGGCCTGATCAGTCAGGAGGTCGGTCGATGACCCGCACGGAGGCGTTGCCGGACGGCACGCCGGTCCTTCTCGTCGGCTGGCGGCCCGCCTCGGCCCGGGCACTGGCCCGGTACGGCTGCTCCGTCACCTGCGTGGTGGCCCCGAAGGACGCGGCGAAGGCGCGGGCGTCGGAGGCGGTCGCCCGCTGCGTCACCGTTCCCGCCCCGGAGAACGTCGAGGACTGCCTGGCCGGACTGGCCCGCCGGTCTCTGAGCCCGGCCGACTTCAGCCGGATCTGCAGCGGTTCGGAGTTCACCGTCACCTGCGCGAGCGTGCTCGGCGGGCCGGGGCGGTCGCCGATCTCGCCGGCGACCGCCGTGGCACTGCGTGACAAGTTCGTCCAGAAGAACCATGTCCGCGACGCAGGTCTCCCCGTGGCGTCATGCCGGGTCGTCGACGACCTCGCCGCGCTGGAGAGGGACCTGCCGGACGGCGGAGTCGTGGTCAAACCGCTGGCCGGAGCCGGCGCCAAGCACACTTTCCACCTGTGTGACCGAGACGAGCTCGCGAAGAGGATCGCCGAACTCGGTCCCGGGCGGACCCGCGGGCTCTGGCTGGTCGAGGAGTACGTTCCCGGACACGAGTACCAGATCGACGGAATAGTGCGCGACGGTGTCGTCACCACCCTGGCCGTCTCCCGCTACCGGCAGAACCTCATCGAGATCCACACCGGCGGGCTGGTCAGCTCGATCTCGCTCCCGCCGGCCGGGCATCCACGGCTCTATGACCGGGCGCTTCGTCTCGCGGGCGAGGCCCTGCGGGCGATCGGGCATTCGGACGGCGTTTTCCACCTGGAGGCATTCGACCAGCCGGAGCAGCTGGTCTTCGGCGAATGCGCGGGCCGCGTCAGCGGCGGCATGACCGACCGGGCGATCCAGGAGATGTTCGGAGTCGACCTCCACGACGGCTGGGCTCGCGCCGTGCTGAACCTTCCCGCCTCGTCCGATCCGGTACGGCCCTGCCGGGCGGTTTACGGTGAGGTCTATCTCCCCTGCCCCCCGGGGAGGCTGGTCGCCATGCCGAGCGCCTCGGAGACAACGGAGCGGCCGGGGGTGGTGACGGTCCGCCTGAACGTGTCCGTCGGGCAGTACATGCCCGACATGGCTGTGGCGTCCGATATCCGTGCCGGAACCGCGCTGGTCACCGGGGCCGACGAGGCCGAGGTCCACGAGCGGATCACCGACCTCGCCGCGTGGTTCCGGGCGTCCTGCGAAGTCGGGTGAGCGCGATGTTCTCCCCCGCAGAGGCCTTCCCCGCGGGACCGGTTCGCGCGCTGGCGCTCGGGACGATGTTCAGAACCACGGGACGCGGCCTGTTCGTCACGGTCAGCGTGCTGTATCTGACACGGAGCGTGGGACTGAGCGTGGCCCTGGTGGCCTCGGCGATGACGGTGGCCGCCGCCGCCGGACTGGCGGCGGCGCTGCCCGCCGGACACCTCGCCGACCTGCGCGGGCCCCGCAACCTGACCGTCGTCTTCGCGGCGCTCGAAGCCGTCGCGATAGCGGGCTACTGCGCGGTCCTCACCTTCACCGGCCTGATCGTCACCGCGATCCTGGTCTCCGTGTGCGAGACCGCGAGCCTCACCGGCCGCAGCGCGCTCATCGCCCGATCCGTGCCCCCGCAGGATCGGGTACGGACCAGGGCACGGCTTCGCGTCATCACCAACATCGGCTGGTCGGTGGGGGCGGGAGTGGCCGGGACGGTTCTTCTCCACGAGAGCAGGCCCGGCTATCTGGCGTTGATATGCGCCGCCGCGGCCTGTCATCTCGCCTCAGCCCTCGTCACGCTGCGCATACCGTCCCTGCCTCCGCTGGAGGTCGCGGGGAAAGAGCGGGGCCCGCGCTGGGTCACGTTGAGAGACCGTCCCTTTCTCGCCCTCACCGCTCTCAACGGGGTCCTCTGTCTTCACGACGCCATTCTGAACATCGCCGTCCCCCTGTGGGTGGTCCAGTACACCCGGGCGCCGCTGTCGGTCGTGGCCTGGCTCTTCATCGTCAACACCGTCATAGTCGTGCTTTTGCAGGTCCGGTTGAGCCGGAACACCGACACCGTCCGCGGGGCCGCACGGGCCCAGCGCCGTGCCGGAGCGCTGCTGACGCTGTCCTGCGCGGTGTACGCGTGGTCGGCGAACGGCTCGCCGTCGCTCGCCGTCGTCCTGCTGGTCGTCGCCGCGGCGGTGCACGCCCTGGGCGAGATCCAGCAGTCCGCGGGGGCGTGGGGAATCTCCTACGAGCTCGCGGACGAGGCCTTCGTCGGGCAGTACCAGGGGCTCTACGGCATGGGCGTCTCCATCGCGGCCATAGCGGCGCCAACGGTGATCACCACTCTGCTCGTCGGCGCCGGCCAGCCGGGCTGGTTCGTGCTGGGGGGCCTGTTCCTCCTGTCCGGCATGGTCGTTCCGGTGCTGGCCGAGCGGGCGTCCAGGCGGCGGACGCGCGCCGGAGAACGCGACGACCAGGTCGTTCAGCGCTAAGCCTGAAATGGAACTCACCCGGTGCTGATTTTCTCCGGGAACCGTCGTGAGTTTCCGCGGAGCACCCTGAAGGGCGCTTGACGGGACGCAGCGTGTCTATAAGGATTTGTCAGCTTGATATTTCCGTCACCACTTCTCAGAAAGGACGGAATTTTCTTGTCTGAAACCCAGTTATGGCTCCAGGGGCGTTCGGCCGTCGTCGCCGCGGCGGATTCGGATGAATGGCGCGACGGCGTGCCCGACTACGACCTCTCACACGAGGTCATGCCGCGGCAGCGGACGCACCACTTCGACCCCGACTCGCTGGAGGCCGTGGTCGAGCGAATCGTGCAGGTCTTCGAGATGGAGGTCTCGCACAAGAAGGATCCGGCGACCTGGGTCTCGATGGTCACCGAGCGTTTCCGGACCAACGTCAACGGCGGCCCGTGGGCCACCGCGGCGGATATCGCGGAGATCGGCAGCTACAACATCCTGATTGGAGACAGCGTCTTCTACCGGAGCGGGCAGGAGACCTTCGACTCCTCGCACCGCGTCTTCCACAAGGCGTTTCCCGGCGGATTCTTCTGGGAGGTGCTCGAAGTGGTCAGCCCGCCACCGGTGGTCACCTTCAAATGGCGTCACTGGGGTGTGTTCGAGGGTGAATACCACGGTTTCGCGCCCAGTGGCCGGACAATCGAAATGTATGGCGTCAGCATCGCCAAATTGGCCGACGATCTCAGGCTCCTGGAGGTCGAGCACTACTACGACCCCAACGCCTTCCTCGGCGAGCTGACCGGCGGATGCCCGGTGGCGCACCGGGATTCGTGATCGTGCGGGCCCCGGCCGTCCTTCGTTCCACGGCCGGGGCTCCGCCGGTGCCGGGGGCGTCCGCCGGCGGTGCCGCCGGCCTCCTCCGGCGCGGGTCGTCACATGTTCCTCCGAAGGTCCGAAGGGGCCGCCGCGACCCTTGACAATGAAATAACAGCTAGTTCATAGTCCTTTTGGGTGGCGCAGCAACCGTACGTAAGCCACCAAAGGAGGCCATAATGGGCGAGTTCCGGACCCACTCCCAGCTCATCGAAGCCGCACTGCAGCGATGCAACGTCCGCCCCGACGAGCGGGTGGTCATGCTGAGCTCCCGCATCATCGATCCCGCCGACCTGGCTCCGTACGAGGAAGCCCTCCGGAGGACGTCGGACCACGTGATCTCGGTGCGCTACCACCCGATGGAGGTCACCGACGCGCACCACATGAACGACATGCTGCTGGCCGCGATGCAGCAGGCGGAGTTCGTGCTCCACTACCGCGGCGGCACCTTCCCCACGCCCTTCGCCCAGCTCACCGCGCACTCCCGCGGGATCCCCGAGGTGGCCGCGTCGGGCACCCGGTGGCTCGACATCTGTCTCAACGAGGCCAACCAGTTCAGGCTCTACCCCTCGGACGAGGTCGTCGCCGAGGCCATGGAAGCCGCCAAGCTCATGGAACGTACCAACGAGCTTCACCTGACCAGCGACGGCGGTACCGACCTGGTGCTGCGCAAGGACGGCCGGAAGGGTCACCGTCAGCTCGGGCTCTCCGACGAGCCGGGCATCTGGGACAACTTCGGCTTCGCGATGGTGGCCTGCGCGCCGCTGGAGGACTCCGCGAACGGTGTCGTGGTCGTCGAGCCGGGCGACGCGATGCTGCAGATGGGCGCCACCGTCCGAGACCCGATCACGCTGCACATCGAGAACGGGCGCATCGTCAAGATCGAGGGCGGGGAGTCGGCCACGGCGCTCAGCCAGTGGCTCGACCGCTGGCAGGACCCCGAGTCGTACGGCGTCTCCCACATCGGCTGGGGCCTGCACCCCAACGCGGTCTGGACGGGCAGCCCGCGCTTCACGCCGGTCGACGGGGAGTCGTACCGGGGCAGCATCCTCATCGCGTTCGGCTCGAACACCACCGACATGCCCGCCAGGCACTCCGGGATCGGCGGCACCCGGCACTGCGCCTCGCACCTGGACGTCCCGCTGCTGAGCCACAGTTTCGCGGTGGACGGCGTCCCGGTCGTGAAGTCGGGCAAGATCGTCTGACCTGGTAGGAGATATCAGGATCTGTGCGACCGGAGAGGGGATGGACCCCGTGAGCGGTGACACCGTCAACGCGATGCTGCTGGACCTGGCCGAGCTTTCCAACCTGGACCGGGTGGCTCCCACCGCGACCGCGTCACGTGTGCTGGTGGAGATCGTCGACTCCATCCGCTACACCGCGATGCGTGAGGGCGACCGGCTGCCGAGCCTCGACGAGCTGGCAGTGGCCCTCGGTGTCTCCCGCGAGAACGTCCGGCGCGCCATCACGTCCCTCGCCGAGGCCGGCGTCCTTGACGTCAGGGTCGGCCGCGGCGGAGGCACGTGGCTGAAGGACCGCGCGGGCATTCCCCTCGCCCTCAGCCAGGTCATCTCGCGCACCACCTCGATCTCCGAGTGGGAGGACCTGGTGGCGTTCCGCCAGCTGCTGCAGGGCGAGGCGGCGCGGCTGGTCGGGGAGCGACGGGAGCCGGCGGTCATCGCGCGGATCCACGAACACCTCGCCGAGTTACGGCGGGAGGTGGCCGGCGGGAACGTGGCCCGGACCCTGTTCGCCGCCAACGAGCTGAACTGCGCCATTGCCGTCTCGTGCGGCAACCGGGTCCTCGGCCGCACACTGCTCCGCGCGATCGACAAGGTCTCGGTGATCGGGACCTGGACGATGTCCGGCAGCGACCAGATCCCCGACTTCATGAACTGGGTCGAGGACGTCAGCATCCGTCTCGTGCACGGCATCGAAGCCGGTGACCGGGAGCGGATCAGCACCGCCATCGCCGAGCAGATGAGCCTGACCCTTGAGGCGCTCAGGAGCGACGAGAACGTGCGGGCGGGGGATACGTGACAACCGGGGGAGCAGACGGGGGTCGGGGGACGACATCCGAAGGTCGGGGGGACATGAGCAACACCCAGCCCACCTTGAGAAAGGCAATGAAGATGGCTCCTCAGTCCATGTGGAGGAGGCAGCGGACCGTCACGGCCGTGTCCTCGGCCCTGTCCCCGATGTCCCCGATGTCTCCGGCGTCCCCGGTATCCCCGGGGATGCCCCGGCGGGGCTTCCTGGCCCTGACGGCCGGAGTCGGCGGGATGCTGGCCCTGGCCGCCTGCGGTGACGGCGGCGGCGACGGCGGTACCGCGAGCGGCGCGGACGAGCTGTCCGTGCTCTACTTCGAGGGCGCGGGACAGGACGTCGTCCCGAAGAAGGTGCTGGAGGCGTTCCGCCAGAAGCACTCCGGCCTGAAGATCAAGCCGATCATCGGCGGTTCGCGGTACCCTGAGGTGATCTCGGCCTACAAGGCGAGCGGCACGGCCCTGGTCAACACGGGGCTGTTCACGGCGCAGGCCATGGCGCTGGGCAGCGGGATCGACATGTTCCGCCCGCTGAGCGGCTCCGAGGTGTCCCGCGCCGGGTCCGCCGACCAGACCTACCGGCACTTCGGCGACACGGGCGTCCCGTTCAACACCAACGTCGTCGGGCTGGTGCACCGTACCGACCTGGCCGACCCGCCGACCTCCTGGCTCGACCTGCTCAACCCCGTCTACCGCGGCAAGGTCGGGCTGTACGACGCGCCCCAGGGGATCCTCATCGGCGGGCTGTGGGCGGTCAACCAGGCGCTCGGGGGCGACCCCGAGACCCTGGACGAGGGGTTCAAGGCCTTCGCGGAGGCGGCCAAGGCCGGTCAGTTCTCCACCGTCTACAACTCCAACCAGACCCAGTACGACGCGTTCTCCCGGGGCAAGGCCGTGATCGGGGTGAGCATCCTCGCCGCGCAGGCCAACTGGGCGGCGCAGGGCGCCAAGATCGGTTACGTGGCGCCGAAGGAGGGCCAGATGGCCATCCCGCTCTACCTCGCCGTGGTCAAGGGCGGCAGCCCCGACCAGGAGAAACTGGCCATCGAGCTCGTCAACGACCTGCTCAAGCCGGAGAACGTCGGAGAGTACAACCAGAACACCTTCGCGGGCTCGGTGTACGGCGACGTGGCCCCGGCGAAGGAGCAGGCCGCGATCTCCGCGCTGTCGGCCGAGGCGATGGCGAAGGTGCTCCAGGTGGACTGGAAGCGGTTCGCCGCCATGGAGCAGAAGCTGGTGGAGCGCTGGAACCGTGATGTCAAGGGCAACCTCCGGTAGACGGGCCGGGAAGGCGAATGTGGCGATGAGTTCCCCAGTCAAGGCCCTGCGGCCGGTGCAGGCGGACACGCGGCCGGAACCGCAGGGCGTGACCCTCCGCGGCCTGCGCAAAACGTACGGCACGGCCGTCGCCGTCGGCGGCGTCGACCTCGACATCGAGGCCGGCCGGTTCGCGGCGATCCTCGGGCCCAGCGGATGCGGCAAGTCGACGGTGCTCGGCATGATCGGCGGCTTCGTGGAACCGAGCGACGGCGACATCGTCATCGGCGGTCGCTCGATCGTGGGCGTGCCGCCCGAGCGCCGCCCGACGGCGATGGTCTTCCAGACGCTCGCCCTGTTCCCGCACCTGACCGTCGCCGGCAACGTCGCCTTCGGGCTGCGGGTGCGCGGCGTCCGCAGGGGCGTCGTGGCGGAGCAGACCCGCGAGCTGCTCGACCTGGTCCGGCTGGGGCCGCTCGCCGAACGGCGCATCAGCGAACTCAGCGGCGGCCAGCAGCAGCGGGTCGCCATCGCCCGCGCCCTCGCTGTCGAGCCGGCCGTACTGCTCCTGGACGAGCCGCTCAGTGCCCTGGACGCCCAGCTGCGCAAGCAGATGCAGCTGGAGCTGCGGGCCATCCAGCAGCGCACCGCCACCACCTTCATCTACGTGACACACGATCAGGAGGAGGCGATGTCGATGGCCGACCAGATCGTGGTGATGCGGGACGGGGCGGTCGAGCAGGCGGGTTCGCCGCTGGAGGTCTACACCCGCCCCAGAACGGAGTTCGTGGCCCGCTTCCTGGGAGACGCCAACGTCGTCTCGGCGTCGCCGGGGGACTTCACCCCCATCGTGCGCTGGCTCCGGAGCGAGGTGCCGTCCGCCGACGGTCAGTGGGCGATCCGCCCGGAGGCCGTCACCCTCGTCGACGAGTCGGAGACCGCCGCGCCGGTCCAGGGCAGGGTCGCGCGGGCCACCTACTACGGGGCGACGGTGCGCTACGAGGTAGAGGTGGGTCTCGACGAGCCCCTCGTGGTGGTGGTCGCCGGCGAGCACAGCCCATGGCAGGCCGGCGCCGCCGTCGGCGTGGGGCTCGATCCCCGCCGTGTCGTCGCGCTGCAGGACCGGCCGGCATGACGGCCCAGAGCACGGCGCGGCCCGCCCGTTCCGCCCGTTCCGCCCGGAGATCGGGCGGACGGCCGCGGTGGCTGCCCGGACTGCTGATGGTCCCGCCGCTGCTGCTGCTCGGCGCCCTGGTGCTGGCCGTCGCGCTTTTCGTCTACCGCGCCTTCGCCGCGGGCTCGACGGGCGAGCCGGGCGTGGTCGAGGCTCTCCGCTCCGGCGCGCTGGACTCGTTCTACTGGGAGGCGATGCTGCGCACGGCGCTGCTCTCCCTCGGGGCGACGGTCCTGTCCTGCCTGATATCCCTGCTGGTCGCCTCCGCGCTCGTCGTGGTGGACCGGCGGGCGGTGACCGCGGCGACCATGGCCCTGCTGTTCTCCCCGCTCGTGGTGAGCATGGCGGTCCGCGGTTACGGGTGGCTGCTGATCCTCGACCAGCCGCCGGTCGCGCGCTCGTTCGAGACCGCCGGGGACCTGCTGGGGTTCCTCGGGGTGTCACCGGCGCTCCTGGCGACGGTGCTCGTGCTGGCGCACGCGATGATGCCGATCACCGCCTTCCCGCTCCTGACCAGGATGCGGGAGATCCACCGGCTCCAGGTCACCCGGGCCGCGCGTGACCTGGGCGCCCGATCGGCGTCGGTGTTCTGGAAGGTCACCGTACCGCTGGCCGCGCCGACGGCGCTACGCGTGGGCGGACTGGCCTTCGGGCTGGCGATGGGGGCGTTCGGCATCCCGGCGATCATCGGCAGGGGCCGCGTCCAGGTGGTCTCCGAGCTGGTCTACCAGAACCTGCTGGCGGTCAGCTGGCCCACCGCGTTCGTCCGGCTGGCGATGCTCCTGCTCGTGACCGCGGTCGTGGTCACCCCGCTGTTCGCGCTGGCGAAGCGGCTGGGCCGGAGGGCCGCGCCAAGACGGGAGAGGACGGCATGAGAGGAACGAGAGGGAACGGCCGGACCCACGCGTGGATCGTGATCGCGGCGGTGTGGCTGTTCATGGCCGCGCCGATGGTGATCGTGGTGATCAACAGCTTCAACGCCTCGGCGGTCTCGGAGTTCCCGCCCGTCCAGTGGTCGCTGGAGTGGTACCGCGTCGCGCTCGCCGACGAGTCGTTCCGCGACGGGTTCCTGCTCAGCGTCCGGATCGCGTTCTTCGCGGCCACGCTGGCCACCGTCTCCGGGCTGGCGGCGGCGTACGCCTTCGACCGGTTCCCCTTCCCCGGCTCGGCCACGCTGCACACGCTCATCAACACGCCGCAGAGCATGCCGAAGGTCGCCCTCGGGCTGGCCGGCCTGATCGGCTACCTGACGGTCGGCAGCTGGTTCGGGTCGCTCAAGACCGTCTTCGGCGGCGGCGCCGCGCTCACCGTGCTGCACGCCGCGATGACCCTCCCCTTCGTCGTCGGCGTGCTGATCTCGGCACTCGAATCGGCCGACCGTCGGTTGGAGTCGGCCGCCCGGGACCTCGGCGCGGGGCCGGTGAAGGCCTTCGTCCGGGTCGTGCTCCCGGCGGTCGTCCCCGGATTCCTGATCTCCTTCGGCTTCTCCTTCATGCTCTCCTTCGACGAGCTGGAGTCGTCGCTGTTCATGTCCTCGCTGTCCGGAAACACGCTGCCGGTCGCGATGTTCACCTTCCTCGAAACCCACCTAGACCCCACCCTCGCGGCGCTGTCGACGCTCCTCCTCGCCGGAACCGGCCTGGTGGCCGCGGTCGGGTTCGCAGCATTCCGCGTGCTTCAACGACGAACACGAGGTGTCAGATGACCGTTCCCGCGCAACCCGAGGTCCTCCTACGCCCAGGCGGATGCCTGCTGCCCGACGGCTCGGTCCGGACCGGGCAGGCGGTGCTCGTCGGGGCGGACGGCCTGATCACCCATGTCGGCGACCCGGCCGCGGTGCCGCTCGCGGCCCCGGGGACGGCCCGGATCGAATACGACCTGCCGCGGAGCACCCTGCTGCCGGGCCTGATCGACCTACACCTGGTCGTCCTGCACGCCGGGCCGGTCGGCTCGGCGCCCACCCTGGTGGAGCGGACCCTGCGCGCCCAGCGCCTGCTCGCCGGGCTGGTCGAGCGCGGGATCACCACGGTGCGCGACACCGCCAGCGAGGAGTCCACCGCGCTCGAACTGCGCGCCCTCGCGGCCGACGGCACGCTGCGGTCGCCGTCGCTCGCCGTCGCGGGAAGCCCCATCGGGGCGACAGGGCGGGGCGGGGCGGTGTACCGCAGCCAGGAGATCACCGGCGTGGCCGAGGCCCGCCGCGCCGCCCGCCTGCAGGTACGGCGCGGCGTCGACCTGCTGTCGGTGGCGGTCACCAACGGGCTGGCCGGAGGGGGCGGCCTGGTGAACGGCCCCGCCGGATGGCAGGAGCTGCGGCTGGACGAGGTGGAGGCCGTCGTCGCCGAGGCCCGCGCCGCCGGACGCGCCGTCTCCGCCAACGCGCTGGGTCTCGACGGCATCAAGACGGCGATCGCCGCCGGTGTCGACACGATCGAGCACGCCTCGGAGCTGGACCGGCCGACCGCAGACCTGATGGCCGCGCGGGGCGTCACCATGGTGCCCACGCTGACCGTGGCGCACGGCTTCGTCGAGCACGGCCCTGAGCTGGGACTGCCGCCCCGGCTGGTCGAACGGGCCCGGCGCCTGCTCGACGGCACCCAGGTGGCCGTACAGGTCGCCCGCGACGCGGGGGTGGCCATCGCCACCGGCACCGACAGCCACGGTGAGGAAACCGTCATCGAGGAGATCCGTCACCTCGCCGCGGCCGGGCTCAGCAACCGGGAGGCGGTGCTGGCCGCCACGTCCGCCGCCGGTGCCGTACTGACCGGGGAGCACGCGACCGGCCAGGTCGCGGTGGGATACCGTGGCGACCTGCTCGTCGTGGGCGGTGAGGTGCCGCACGACCTGGGTGCGCTGTCCCGCCCCCTGCTGGTCCTCAAGGGTGGCCGCGTCCTGCTCGACCAGGCCGCGCCGGTCATGGCGGTGGCGTGATGACACGTATGCTCCTGCGCTGCGGCCAGCTCATCGACGGCGTCGGGCGGACGATGTCCGACGCGGCGGTGTCGGTCGAGAACGGCGTGATCACGCGGGTACGGCCCTGGACATCGGAGTCGTCCGAGGACGTGGCGCGCCACGACGTGGTCCACGACTTCGGGGACCGTACGGTGCTCCCCGGCCTCATCGAGGCGCACGGCCACATGGGTCTCCTCGGCGCGGGACTGGAGCGTTCCGCCGCGGAGATCGCCGCCCAGGTGTTCAGGAACGTCCGCCAGGCGCTGCGCGAGGGCTTCACCACGGTCCGGGACGCGGGCGGGATCGACGGCGGCGTCGCCGCCTGTGTGAGCACCGGGCTGGTCCCGGGGCCCAAGCTCATGCCCTCGGGTCCTTTCCTCTCCCAGACCGGCGGGCACGCCGACCAGCGGGACCGCTGGCACGGGCACGGCCCCGTGACGATTCCCGGCCTGGTGCGCGTGGCGCTGGTCGTGGACGGCCCCGACGAGGTACGGCGCGCCGCCCGCGAGGCCTTCCGTGCCGGCGCCACCCAGGTGAAGGTGTGCGTCAGCGGCGGCGTCTCCTCGGGCGGGGGACTGGACCGCTGCCAGTTCAGCGTGGCCGAGCTGCGCGCCGCGGTCGACGAGGCGGAGGGGCACGGCACCTACGTGCACGCCCACGCGCACAGCGCCGCCAGCGTCCGGCACGGCATCGCGGCGGGCGTCCGCCACTTCGAGCACGGCAGCCTGCTCGACCGGGAGACCGCGGAGCTGATGGCGGAGGTCGGCGCCTCGCTGGTGCCGACGCTGCTCGTGCTGCACCGGATGATCGCGACGGCCCCGCCGGAGACGGCGGCGACGCTGACCGCGCTGATGGGGTCGATGCGCGAGTCCATGCTGCTCGCCCGGGACGCCGGCGTCGTGCTCGGCAGCGGCTCGGACCTGCTCGGGATCGGCCAGCGCGACCGCGCCGAGGAGATCGTGCTCAAGTCCGAGATCCTCGGCCCGATGGCCGCGTTGGTGTCGGCCACCTCGGTGAACGCCACCATCCTGGGCATCGCCGACCGGGTCGGCTCCGTGGCGGAGGGCAAGGTGGCGGACCTGCTGGTGCTCGACGGCGACCCGCTGACCGATCCGGGCGTCCTGATCCGGCCCGGGGCCGTCTCGGCCGTCTTCCAGGCCGGTGTCCTCGCCCCCCGGGAGGGCGCCGGGGACGCCGCCTGAACACATCTCCGGAGAGCGCCGTCTGAGAGCGCCGCCTGAGGGCGCGCCGTCTGAGCGCGCCTCCGGAGTACGACCCGGCCGCCGTCTCAGGAGTTCCCCGATCCCCTGATCGGGGAACTCCCCGATGGCGGCCACCACGGGGCGGGACCGACACTTGGGCACACGTGTGTCAGGGCCGGGCGAGTTCTCGGCCGCCGAGGACACCGCAGCTCGAAGCCGGTCCTACCCGAAGCGAGACCCATGGCACTGTGGAGACCACCCCGGAACGGTCGCGGAGCCGGGATCACCCGGCGTGCGCTGCTGATCGGCGTTCCGGTCGTGGCCGCGGGAGCGGCCGGGCTGGTGCTGCGGGGCGATCCGCCCCCGGCCGCCGTGGTCTCCGAGAGCGCCGACCGGACGACCGCGGCGGATGCGATTCTCTCCCCGTGGGGCCGGCCGCCCGCGGAGGCCCGGATCGGGTCCGGGGTGGCGGTGACCGGCTCGGGGGAGGTACTGCTGCTGCACCGCGGCGGCGGGGCCTTCGCCGGTGACCGGGTGATGGACGTCGATCCGGTCGTCGTGCTCGACGCGGCCACCGGGGCGTTCCGGCGTTCCTGGGGGGCGGGGACGTTCAGGTCCCCGCACGGAATCTCGGTCGACGAGCGGGGCCGGGTGTGGGTCACGGACGTGACGACCAACCGGGTAACCGTGTTCACACCGGACGGACGGCTCGAACGGAGCATCGGGCACGCCTACGGCGCGGGACTGGACACCTGTCTCGCCGTCCGGAACGTACTGACCGCTCTGCCCTGCACCGGTGACCCGTACATCTTCGCCCGGCCGACCGACGTCGCGGCCTCCGCGACGGGGTGGGCCTACGTCTCCGACGGCTACCGCAACTCCCGGGTGGGGGCCTTCGACACCGCCGGGAGGATCGTCAGGTCCTGGGGGAGGCTCGGCGACGGCGACGGCGAGTTCGCCATCCCGCACGGGATCGCGCTGCGCGGCAACGGCGACGTCGTGCTCGCCGACCGGCGTAACGCGCGCGTCCAGATCTTCTCCGCCGACGGCCGGCATCTGGCGACCCACTCCTCGGCGGAGATCGGCAGGCCCTACGACGTGGCGGTGGGACCCGGCGACGCGCTCTACGTGCTCGACGGCGGCGACGCCCTCGACGAGGACGGCGGACGGCGTCGCGGTTACGTCGTCGCCCTCGCGGCCGACGGATCGGTCACCCGGCGCTGGGCGCTGCGGGACCAGACCGCCGACCCCCACCAACTCGCGGTCGGCCCGGCGGGCGAACTCTACGTCGCCGCCCTCAACGGCCCGCCCCTGTGGCGCTGGACCCCGGCCTGACCGGGCGGGGACGAACACACGGACGGCCGACGAACACACGAACGGCCGGCGAACACACGAACGGCCGGCGAGTACGCGGACGGCCGAGGGGGAGCGGGCGGCGGGCTTCCCTGTCCCCGGGGCGTGCCGCACAATGATCTCGGTAATGTGACGCCGTCGGGGGACGGCGTCGCGCGGGGGTGCGACGGACGGGGACGTTCGCCGGGCGCCGGCGGCGTGTCGCCGTGGGAGTCCGTGGTCGCGGGCCGGTGCGGATAATAAGTGTATAGTTTATCCAAAGTTTCCAGATGGATGAGAGAGCGATGCCACGTAAGGCGAGGGACGCCGAGGAGGCGGCATCGTCCCTGCAGGGCCTGCTGGCCATGCCGGGATCGAGCACGTTGCCCGCCCAGCTGTACCAGGTGTTGGAGGAAGCGATCATCGGGGGCGGCCTCAAGCCCGGTCAGCGCCTGCACGCCGACGACATCGCCGCCCATTACGGGGTCAGCCGCATCCCCGTCCGTGAGACCCTGCGCGCGCTCGACGCCGCGGGCTGGATCGAGATCCGGCCGCGCTACGGCACGTACGTCTGCGAGCGGACGAGCAAGGAGCTCGAGGAGCTCTTCGACGTGCGGGCCGAGCTTGAGGGGATGGCGGCGGCGCGGGCCGCGGAGCGCCGTACGGAGGCGGAGTTCGCCGAGCTCTCGCGCATCGTGGAGGCGAGTCGGCAGGCCGCCGAGCGGGGCGACGACCAGGAGCTCTCGGTCCTGGACGTCCAGTTCTACGAGGTGATCTGGACCACGGCCCACAACTCCGTGCTGGCCGCCACCCTGGCGGGGATGAAGAAGCGGGCCCGGTTCTACTACTCGGCCATCGCCCCCACCCTGGGACGCGGGTGGGTCAACGTGCACGGCGAGCTGCTCGACGCCATCCGCGACCAGGACGCGGAGCGGGCCGACCGCGTCGCCAGCGAGCACGTGCGCCTGACGGTCGACGCGATCAGGGGACTCATCGAGGAGGGCTGACGCCCCCGCCCCGAGGAGGCGCTTCATGGAGGAGGCGCTTTCCAGGGGTGACGCCCCGCCCCGTTCCACGGGGCGGGGACGGACGTCAGGCCCGGGCGGAGGTGGCCCGCCGGTACAGCGTTCCCGCCCGGTAGGACGAGCGGACGAGCGGCCCGGACATGACACCGGCGAAGCCGATCTCCTCGGCCTCCTGCCGCAGTTCGGCGAACTCCTCGGGCTTGACCCAGCGTTCCACGGGGTGGTGGTGGGGGCTGGGGCGCAGATACTGGGTGACGGTGAGCAGCTCGCAGCCGGCCTCGAACAGCTCTCGTATGGCCTGCGAGATCTCCTCGCGGGTCTCGCCGAGGCCCAGGATCAGGTTGGACTTGGTGACCAGTCCGGCCTTGCGCGCAGCCGTCAGGACGGCGAGCGAACGGTCGTGGCGGAAGCCGGGCCGGATCCGCCGGAACAGGCGGGGCACCGTCTCCAGGTTGTGCGCGAGGACCTCGGGGTGCGCGGAGAAGACCTCGTCGAGGAGTTCGGGGACGCCTCCGAAGTCGGGGATCAGGAGTTCCACGCCGCAGCCGTCGACCGCCTCGTGGATCCGGCGGCAGGTCTCGGCGTACAGCCAGGCGCCGCCGTCGGGCAGGTCGTCGCGGGCGACGCCGGTCACCGTCGCGTAGTTCAGGCCCATCTGCCGGACCGACTCGGCCACCCGGCGGGGCTCGTCGGTGTCGTACTCCGCGGGTTTGCCGGTGTCGATCTGGCAGAAGTCGCAGCGCCTGGTGCACCGTTCTCCGCCGATCAGGAACGTCGCCTCCCGGTCCTCCCAGCACTCGTGGATGTTGGGGCAGGCGGCCTCCTCGCAGACCGTGCGCAGACCCCCGGCGCGCACCAGGTCGTGCAGCTCGCGGGAGACGGGTCCCACGCGCATCCTGGCCTTGATCCAGTCGGGTCTCCGCTCGGTAGGCGTACGGCTGTTGCGCACCTCCAGGCGCAGCGGGCGCCGGGGGGTCGGTGCGGCGGTGTCGGGCAGGTCCATGCTCAGCCCACCGTCCAGCC
The DNA here is from genome assembly GCF_040683035.1 of Streptosporangium sp. NPDC051022. Classification (NCBI taxonomy): domain Bacteria; kingdom Bacillati; phylum Actinomycetota; class Actinomycetes; order Streptosporangiales; family Streptosporangiaceae; genus Streptosporangium; species Streptosporangium sp. NPDC051022. Next base: position 93,384 of record NZ_JBFBCF010000001.1, read on the forward strand.
GCCGTCGACGATCAGGGACTGCCCGGTCACGTAGCGGCTGAGCTCGCCGGCGAGGTAGACGTAGACGTCGGCGATCTCCTCGACCGAGGCCAGCCGGCCGATCGGGACCCTGGCCACCATCTCGTTCCTGACGTCCTCGGGGTCGGCCCCGGTCAGGGCGGCGCGCTCGCCGATCAGCCGCTCGATCATCTCGGTCGCCACCTGCCCGGGGCAGACCGCGTTGACGAGCACGCCGTGCGGCGCCAGCTCCGCGGCCATCGCCTCCATCAGCCCGATCACCCCGAACTTCGACGCGGAGTAGGCGCCGTTCTCCTTGCCGCTGCGCTTGCCGAACAGTGAGGAGGAGAAGATGATGCGTCCCCCGCCGCCCCGCTCCACCATGCGCGCGGCGAAGGCGCGCGCCGTGACGAAGGCGCCGGTGAGGTTGATGTCGATGACCCGTCGCCACTCGTCGAGGCCGATGTCGAGCACCGGCTTGATCAGCAGCGTTCCCGCGTTGGCGACCAGGACGTCCACGTGGCCGACGCGTGCGCGCGCCTCGTCCGCGGCCTGTTCGACGGACGCCGGATCGGCCACGTCCATGCGCACCGCGACGGCCGTTCCGCCGTGGGTCTTCTCTATCTCCGAGGCCGCGGCCCGTGCCGCCTCCTCGGCGAGGTCGGCCAGGACCACCGTCGCGCCCTCCGCGGCGTAGCGCTCGCCGATCGCCCGGCCGATGCCCTGGGCGCCTCCGGTGATGACGGCGACGCGGCCTGCCAGCGATCCCGATGACTGTATGTCCAATTTGTGGCCCTTCGTGGAATATCGAACACACTGCCCCCTTGCGGAGATTGTCTATATATTATAAAAAAATGGCTAGTCGGCCAAGGGTCGACGGGAACTGATGGTGATCGGCCGGTTCGGAGGCACAGTGACCGAGGTCATGCGGGGTGCCGCGCTCGCGCGCGATGAGCAACTGGAGATACTGCGCCAGATGGTGCGTATCCGACGCTTCGAGGAGCGCCTGGCACTTCTCTTCAAACGCGGCAAGCTCCCCGGGTTCGTCCACCTCTACCTGGGAGAGGAGGCGGTGGCCGTCGGCGTCTGCTCGGCGCTGCGCTCCGACGACCGGATCACCTCCACGCACCGCGGCCACGGCCACCTCATCGCCAAGGGCGCGCGGGTCGACCGCATGATGGCCGAGCTGTTCGGCCGGGTGGACGGCTACTGCCGTGGCAAGGGGGGGTCCATGCACATCGTGGACTTCAGCCTGGGCATCATCGGCACCAACGGCATCGTCGGCGGCGGCATCCCCATCGGGACCGGCTCCGCCTGGGGCGACAAGCAACTCGGCCGCGACAACGTCACGGTGACGTTCTTCGGCGACGGGGCCTCCAACCAGGGAGTCTTCTTCGAGTCGATGAACCTGGCCGCGATCTGGAAGCTGCCGGTGGTCTTCGTGTGCGAGAACAACGGGTACACCGAGTGGACCCCCACGCACCGGCTCACCGCGGGGAAGATCGCCGACCGCGGCGCCGCGATGGGCATCCCGGGCGTGCAGGTCGACGGCAACGACGTGCTCGCCGTACGGCAGGCGACCGAGGAGGCGGTGGCCCGCGCCCGCGCCGGTGAGGGACCCAGCCTGATCGAGGCCTCCACCTACCGGTGGCACGGGCACAACGAGGGCGAGGAGGCGTTCGCCGGGCAGTACCGCCCGCAGGACGAGCAGGACGAGTGGCGGGGCAGGGAGCCGATCGTGCGCTTCCGCCGGTACCTGGTCGACACAGGTGCCGCCACCGAGGAGGAGCTCGACCGGATCGACGCCGAGGAACTGGCCGCGGTGGACGCGGCGGTCGCCTTCGCCGACGCCAGCCCGTTCCCCGACGCCGACGAGGCGCTCGCCCACCTGTATGCCGACCGTACGGAAGGTGCCCGCTCGTGACCAGGAAGATCTACTTCATCCAGGCCATGCAGGAAGGCCTGCGCGCGGCGATGGCCGAGGACGACTCCGTCGTCGTCATCGGAGAGGACGTCGACCGGTCGATCATCGGCGCGACCAGGGGACTCGTCGGCGAGTTCGGCGAGGACAGGGTCCGCAACACCCCCATCTCCGAGGCCACGTTCGTGGGGGCCTGCGTGGGGGCGGCCGCCGTCGGGCTGCGCCCCGTGGTGGACCTGATGGTGGGCTCCTTCTTCTACGTCGCGATGGACCAGGTCGCCAACCAGGCCGCCAAGCTGCGCTACATGTCCGGCGGCCAGGTGGACCTGCCCATCGTGTACTTCACCGCGACGGGCCCGAGCGGCTCCGGCGCGGCGCAGCACTCCGAGAACCCGCACCCGATGCTGATGAACGTCGCCGGGCTGAAGATCGTCATGCCGTCCACGCCGTACGACGCCAAGGGTCTGATGCTGTCGGCCGTACGCGAGCCGAACCCCGTCATCTACTTCCAGGACTTCGTGCTCGGCGGCACCAAGGGCGAGGTCCCCGAGGAGCCGTACGCCATCCCGCTGGGCGTCGCCGACGTCAAGCGGCGGGGAACGGACGTCACCCTGGTGGCCATCGGCGCTCTCGTGCCGAAGGCGCTCAAGGTGGCCGCCGCACTGGAGAAGGAGGGCGTCTCGGTCGAGGTGATCGACCCGCGCACGCTGGCGCCGCTGGACACCGACACGATCCTGGAGTCCGTCGGCTCGACGGGGCGGCTCGTCGTGTGCGACAGCGCCCGGCTCACCTGCTCGGCCGCGAGCGAGATCGTCGCCGCGGTCACCGAGAACGCCTTCGGCGTGCTGAAGTCCGCACCGCAGCGCGTGGCCTGGGAGGACGTGCCGGTGCCGTTCTCCCCCGTCCTGGAGAAGCGCGTGCTGGTGGACGAGGACAGGATCCGCGCCGCGGTTTTGAAGACCCTCGCCTGACGGCGCAGGGCGCAGAAAGGACACCTATGGACATCACCCTCCCCAAGTGGGGCATGTCAATGCAGGAAGGCGTCATCACGGAGTGGCACGTCCAGGTCGGTGACACCGTCACGGAGGGACAGCCCGTCGCCACGGTGGAGACCGAGAAGGTCGACGCGGAGGTGGAGGCGCCGGGGGCGGGGACGGTCACGGAGATCCTGGTGACGGCGGGCGACACCGCTCCCGTCGGCGCCGTCATCGCCCGTCTCACGCCATGACCTCGCAGGAGGTGCGGCGGCCGCTGTCGCGGATGCGCGCCGCGGTGGTCCGTACGGTGCAGGCGAGCGCCCAGGTCCCGCAGTTCAACGTCGACGTGGAGATCGACACCGGGGCGCTGGCCGCGCTGCGCGCCTCGGGGGTGCCCCTGTCCTACTCCGACGCGCTCGTGGCGGCCGTGGCCCGTGGCCTGCGGCGCCACCCCGTGGTCAACGCGCGCTTCGACGGCGACGCGATCGTGGAGAACGCCGACGTCAACGTCGCCTTCGTCGTCGGGCTCGACGACGGCCTGGTGACCCCGGCGATCCTCGGGGCGGACGAGAAAAGCCTTCCCGAGCTCGCCGCGGAGCGGATCCGGCTGACCGAGGCCGCCAAGAACGGGACACTGCGCCCCGAGGAGCTCTTCTCGGGAACGTTCACGGTCTCCAACCTCGGCCCGTTCGGCGTCTCCAGGTTCCAGGCGATGGTCCTGCCGCCCCAGGCGGCGATCCTCGCTGTGGGGTCGGTACGCGCCGACTCTCGTCTCACCCTCACGCTGTCGTGCGACCACCGTGTCGTCGACGGCGTGCCGGCGGCCCGCTTCCTGGCCGACGTAGGTGAACTGCTGGAACGACCCGAGTGGTTGACATCCTCCCCCGCCTGAAGGCAGGGGTTTCCACCCTCAAGGAGTTCTGATGACCGATCTGACCGTGAGCCGCGAGGACGTGAGCCTGGACTTGGCCGACCGGCTGCTGGACGGCGTACGGGCCGAGGCCGAGAGCCGAGGGGTGGCGATGGGCGCGGCCGTCGTCGACCTCGGCGGGCAGGTCGTTGCCGCGATGCGCATGGACGGGGCGCAGCTCGTCGCGCTCCCCCTGGCCATCGACAAGGCCTACACCGCGGTCGGCTGCGGGCTGCCCAGCCACCTCTGGGCCGAGCGTTCCCAACCGGGCGGCCCTGACTGGGGACTCAACACCACTCTCGGCGGCCGCTTCGTGGTCTTCGCCGGCGGCATGCCGATCACGGTGGAGGGCAGGCTCGTCGGCGGCCTCGGCGTTAGCGGAGCGGCGGCCGACATCGACCAGGCCTGCGCCGACGCGGCCCTAGCCGCCGCCGGCCTGAGCACCGGTTGACCTTGTCCGTCGCCGAGGCCGAGCGGCGGCCTGCCATGTCCGCTACCGAGGTCGAGCAGCGGTCGTCCGTGGCCGTCGTCGGGTCGGGCACCGGCCACGGCGAACGCCCAGGGGCCCGTCCACCGGAGGTTCTCTCCGCTGGACGGGCCCTTCGGCATCGCTGAGGCGGACGGGAACCCGATGCTGTGACCGGAAACGTTCACCGGGCCGGGCACCGTTCACCGGTGCCTACCGGTTGGTCGTCAGTGCGCGCAATTCACGAACGGCGGGCAAGGCATGGGCCTTCTCCGGGGTGACATCCACCACGATGCGGGCCGCTGCCTTAATCCGGATATCCCGCCGTCCGGCCGGAAGTGTCTCCATAAGCCGTAATGCCTGCTGCGCTCCCTGTTCCGGGTCCGTTCGGGCATGCAGTGCGGCATTGTGCAGAGCGATTTTGACCGCTCCATGATGCTTCGACGGATAGAACTCTTTGGCGGCGCTCTGCGCCTCGGCCGCCCGCTTAACGTCTCCGGCGAATGTGTAGATCAGGCTTCGATCAAAGTACATCCAATGGGATTCGAGGCCGGTGGGCTGGAATGGAAGTTGATCGAATGTATCCTCGGCCTGGCGTAACGTAGTGATCGCTTCGGCGTGGCGGCCCAATGTTGCGAGAGTTTGAGCCTCGGCGCTGAGCGCGATCACGAGCGGTGCGCTGGGACGGTCTCCGGCGAGACGCCGGGCCCGCTGGGCCACGAGAAGTACATCGGCGAGGTCTTCGTCCGGGTCCCCCCTTCGATAAGCCGCTTCTCTGCCTATCAGCCAAGCCGCCAGCAGGACGTCTCCGGACCGTTCGGCCAAGGTCCGTGTCTTCGCCCACCAGCGGTGCGCCTCACGGTGGTTTCCTAGGTCGAACCACTTTCCAGCGATCAAGGCCGCGTGGCGCGCGGCGGCGTGAGCGAGATCGCTCTGTGCTGGCTCGGGCTGATCCCGGCTCAGGTGGGGAGCCATGTCGGCGAAGTCGGCGGCCAGCCCGGCAAGGACGACCGCCGGTGGATCGACGTACGCCCGTCTGGCGTGAATGTCCGCGGCGCTCTCCCAGTCGTCGATCATCGCCTGTGACACGCTCGCACCAGAGATCCGGGGTTCGGATGCCTGCCAGGCGTCCGTCAGCGCGGCCAGCACGGGCGCCACGGCCCCGCTGACGGCGACGGCGGCGGCACCCCGTATCAGTCGTCTGCGCTCCACGTCATCATCCTCATCCCGCGTTGAGGCTTTTGCCTCGACGGTACTCTTTCGTGGCCGGTTGCTATCGGCTACGGCGGCGCGGAATCCCAGGGAAATCAGTTTTCCTTCGGCGCCGAGCGCGGTGTCCATCGCCTCGACCGCTTCGACGGGCGGGCGATGATCGCCAGACTCCCACCGGCTCACCATCGAGTGGTCCCAGCTAATTCGCTCGGCAAGCTAGCGCTGACTCAGTTGATGCTGTTTTCGCCACTTTCGTATCGCGCCGCTGAATTCCTGCCACTCCCGTGATTCTGCACCCATAGCCCTCGCCCTGACTTTGGTGTACGGCTTGCACGCTCCGTCTACAACGTGCCATGTCTTGTTCTGTGCAGTGCGTGCTTCAACTATGGCATCGGTAAGCGTCAAATAAAGCGGAACCCCGCAGGCGGCCAGGCCATACGGGGTCCCTTGATCGCAAGGAGGTGCGATCCGTGAGTGATGGTAGAGCCACCGCGCCCAAACCGACCATCCCGGGATGGCGGCTGATCATCAGCGACAGAGGCCGGTTCTGGGCCATGCGCCAGAGCCCCTTCCCCATCGCGGCGATCCGCGCCGGAGCCGACCCGGCGGTGGACGCCGACACCCTCGACGAGGTCCAGGCCGCCGTCGAGCGACAGGAGGAAATCGCCCGTCAGGTTGCCGGACAGGTGACCGCATGATCGGGCGGCCCCGTCGCTGTGGACGGCACCGTGACGGCCGGCCTCTGGCGAAGGTGTACCGGCGCCTCTGGGACGGTCCGGCTCGTTCCGAAGCGGAGCGGTTGGACCGTTCCTGTCAGGGCTGGAGTGTGCTCTACAGTCTTGGCGAGCGCCGCTTCTACGCCATCGCCACGTGGCCGACGCCCGAGCCGCTGATGGTCGCAGCCGACACCGTCGAGGAGTTGGAGGAGCGGATGCGCCAGGCGGAGAGGGACATCGCATGGCGGGCGTTTCCCACGCCTCCGCCCCCGGACAGGTGCGACGGTATCCACTCCCAGGTGCCCGCCGTCGCGCCGCAACACCTCCACCCCTACCGGAGGGCTGCGTGATCACCCCGCGAAGGCTGCCTCCCGTGGACCCGGGCCTGCTCGCCGAGCAGTTGCTCGCGCTGAAGGAGATCCATCCCGGCTGGCGTATCTCCTACGACTCGGGTATCCGAGTCTGGATCGCCATCCGCAGCCCCCTCCCCGGCGCGCGGGAGGTGGCGGCAGGCATCAAGTACATGATCCGGGCGGCCTCTCCTGAGCGAATGGGCGAGAAGCTGACCGAGCAGGCCGAACTCCTGAAGGCCCTGCCCGCTCCGCCTCCACCTCCTCCGATTCCCCGCGGCCTCCTGCTGCTCTGAAGCCGGTATGGCGGTCGTGAACCGTGCCACCGCCGTACCAACCCACGTGCGTCCCGGGAGGGAGGGGCTCGGGGCGCACACCCACGCGGTTCCCGTACATCGGGGAAGGGGAACCGTTCCGCGCCGGTCTTCGCCCCCCGCAACCGGCGCCCGGTGCCCGGCCGGATCCCACCCCGGTCGGGCACCTCTCCCCGCGCACGCATCCACCGTCAGGAACCCCCATGTTCGAATCCCTGCTCACCGCGCTGTGCCTATACAGCGCTGGCGCCTTCACATGCCTCACCACGGGCGCGCCTCCGTCGGTCGCTGACCAACGCCGAGCGCGCGGCCGGAGTACAGTCCTCCGTCGGCCGCGCCACACCGCAAGCGCCTGGCCAAAGTTCTCGCACGCCACGCCGAGATCATCGACCGGATGCACCCGTAGCCCTTGCCCCCGGGCGGATCACGAGGCAGACCGCGCGAGCCGCCCAGTCCCACCTCACCTATCAGGAGATCCATGAGCACCATCGCGAGTATCGCCTCCGACGGCACTTTCGCTATTTCGGCCAATGACCGGTTGCTGACCTCGGGTGAGGTTGCGGGCATGTTCCGCGTCGATCCCAAGACCGTCGTCCGGTGGGCGAAGGCGGGCCGCCTCGGCTTCATCCGCACTCCAGGTGGGCAGCGTCGCTACCGCGAAGGCGAGATCCGTGCACTGCTACGCGAGCCGGGAGACCCCGGCGTATGAGAACGAATACGCGGCGCCCAAGTCGAGGACGCGATCCGACCGTGACTGCCGGAACGCAACTCCTCTGTTTTCCCGCGCCGCGGCTGAGGGCTGCGTACGGTGGCGCGGACATCGTCGATCGTCGAGCCGAAGGGCTACGCCATGACCTGGCTCATGCTGGACCATCCCGCCTGGGACCTTGACACCGGTACACCAGTCAGGGCGCTGCGCACCCCGGCAGGGGCGTGGACGTTCACCGGCTCACCTGACCGTACGGCCACGCTGGTCCGCGGAGACGGCCCCGCGCCCGTCGTCGATTCCTACGACCCCGTGTCCCTGCCAGCCGGGCGGGTGCCTGCCAGGCTTGCCGCCGCCCTGCACCGGCTCGGCCGCGTCGAGCGGGTACGCAACCCCGATCTGTGGGAGGCGCTGGCGACCGCCATCATCCGGCAGGTGATCCGCGCCGGGCAGGCACGCAAGATGCACCGTGCGTTTCGAGCCGCCGCAGGTGAGACCGCCGGGGTTACGTGGCTGATCCCCACTCCTGAGCAGACGCTCGCGCTCGGCGCCGAGGACTTCGCCGCGCTCGGCATGGCCTTCAAACGCCGACCGCTCCAGGCCGCGGCCGCCGCCTACCTGACCCACCACGCCGAGTGGGCGCAGCTCGCCCCTGACGCACTGGTCAAGGCCCTGCAAGCGGTGCCACGGATCGGGCCGTGGACCGCCGGGGCCGCCGTCGCCGACTTCACCGGCGACTTCTCCCTGTACCCGTACGCCGATCTGGCCGTCCGCACCTGGGCGGCGCTGGCCGACCCCTCCACCGACTGGCCCACCGACGAACCCGGCTTCGCCGCCAGATGGCAGCGCCTGGCCGGGCCGCACCGATCCGTCCTCACCGTCCTCACACTCGCCTGGGGAGATCACCATGCACACGCTGATCAAGGGAGTACGCACCACTGACCTGAGCACCACACCTGCGCAGCTCGACCTGCTTCTCGTCAACGCCCCTCTGCGGGACTACTCCCTCCGGCCCCGCGTCAACGACTACACCTTGCCCGTGCTGGGCATGGCCTACATCGCCACCTACGCCGCCTCCCAAGGGTTCACGGTCGGCGTCCTGGACGCCGAGGCCGCGGGCCTGCCGATCGCCGACACCGTCAGCCTGATCAACCAGACCGCGCCCCGCTGGGCTGGGTTCAACCTGCTGGCCCCCACCTACGAGATCAGCGCGACCATCGCCGCCGCCCTCGATCCGCACATCCGCGTCATGGTCGGCGGCCACCACGCCAAGGCCATGCCTCAACGGATCCTCGCCGACCCCCGGATGGTCCGCTGTGACGCCCTGGTCATCGGCGAAGCCGAAACCCGCGTCGTGGAGCTGCTGGCCGACCACCGCAACCGGACCGGCCTGCCCGGCGTCATGTGGCGTGATCCTGTTCTGGGCACTCCGGTCACCGGAGGTCGCCCCGGCACCGGCCACCACTTGGCCCCGGACATCGACGCCCTGCCGTTCGTCGACCGCGCCTTCCTCGCTCAGGACCCCTACCGGGCCGAGGACGGCCGGATCGAGGCGAACATGGTCGGGGCGCGTGGCTGCCCCTACGACTGCTCGTTCTGTGGTGCGGCGGTCAGCGCGAACCCGGACGTGACGATCCGAGTACGCGAACCGTCCGGCATCCTCGGCGAGATGCACCGGCTCCGCGACGACCAGGGCGTGACGGCGTTCCGGTTCGTCGACGACTTGTTTCTCGGCGCCCGCCGCGTGATCGACCAGATGACGGCCGCGTTCGCCGCCGAGAAGGTGAGCGACTGGGCGGTCTGGGACGCCACCGGCCGTATCAACGTGCTTCACCGTACACCGGATGAGACGCTCGACCTGCTCGCCGCGTGCGGGCTGCGCGAGGTCGCCCTCGGCGTCGAGTCCGGCAGTGAACGGATGCTGACCCACATCGACAAACGCATCACCCAGGACATGATCCTCAGCGTCGTCCGTCGCCTCACCGTCCGCGGCATCAAGGTGAAGGGGTACTTCATCCTCGGCTTCCCTACCGAAACCCGCGCCGAGATGGCCGAGACCGTCGGCCTGATCCACCGGCTGTGGAACCTCACCGACGGCCAGGCCGGGGCGTTCCGCGCGTCGGTGTTCCAGTTCCGCCCATACCCCGGCACCCCTGAGTGGGGGCGGCTGATGGCCACCGGCCGTTACACCGCCGAGCAGCTCCTCGACTACGCGCCCGTGGACCTTGGTGCCGAAGACGCGGCACTGCGCGGCCGTGACGAGTTCAACTTCTCCTCACGACTCCAGTTCGGCGAGGCCACCGAGGCGGAGATTCACCGCCATCTGGCCGATCTCGCCCGCGCCCAGCACTCCCGGAGGGCCGCATGAGCCTGTTCGTCACCCTCGACGGCCCCGGCGGGGCCGGAAAGTCCACCCTGGCCCGCCTGGTCGCCGAGCAGCTCGCCGCCGCGGGCGTCTCCGTGCTGGCCACCCGGGAGCCGTCCGGCGGGATCCTCGGCGAGATCGCCCGTCGGCAGACGGCGACGTTCTCCGGTACCGCGCTGGCCTGTCTGGTGGCCGCCGACCGCTACCACCATCTTGAGACCGAGATCCGGCCCGCCCTGACCAGAGGCGAGGTGGTGGTGTGTGACCGGTACGTGCCTTCCTCCTACGTCCTCCAGAGCCGCGACGGCGTCCCGCTGGACTACATCCGCAACCTCAACGCCCTGGCCGACCGGCCCGGCCTGGCCGTCCTGGTCACCGCCACCCCTGATGTCCTGGAGCAGCGGCTCACCGCGCGAGGCGCGCACTCCCGGTTCGAACACGAAGGTTCCAGCGCCGCCGAGGTCACCCTGTACGAGGACCTCGCCGACGTCCTGGCCATCGACGGATACACCTTCCACCAGATCGACACAGGGCACCAATCACCGCAAGACGCCGCTGTGGCCCTCACCGGCCACATCCTTGAGCTATCGTCACGGGCGTCATACCCGCCTCGGGAAAGGCCAGTGCCCCCATGACGACGCAGCGCCAGCAGGTCACCGTGGACGTCCACGTGATCCTCGAACGCGACGGCCACATCCTGCTGACCCTTCGTCAGGGCACCGGCTACGCCGACGGGCTGTACTGCCTGCCCTCCGGACACCTCGACCCCGGCGAGACCGTCATCGACTGCGCGGTCCGCGAGGCCCGTGAGGAAGTCGGCGTCATCATCGACCCCGCCCACCTGCGACCGGCCACCGTGGTCCACCACCTGTCCCCCGAAGGCCGGCCGCGGGTCGGGTTCTTCTTCGTCGCCGACACCTGGGACGGCGAGGTGGTCAACGCCGAGCCGAACAAGTGCGCCAAGGTCGAGTGGGTGCCCGCTGACATCCTGCCGAGCAACACCGTCCCGTACACCGTTGCCGGAGTCGGCTTCTACCGCACCGGCACCGGCATCGGCGTACACGGCTGGCCCGAACCGGCAGCCGTATAACGCGGGTATGGCCCCGGCCTCCGAAGAGGACCGGGGCCGGCCTCGCCACGGTCAGCTACCTCACGATGATCTTGCGGTGCTTCCCGTCGCCGTACTCCAGTCGGTACTCACCCCGTGGCACGACCTGTCCGTCCACCAGGATCCGACGGTCCTCGTTGTAACGAATGCTGTCGGAGCCCTGAGAGCAGACGATCAGCGAGAGGTCAGCGAGTTCCTCCTCCAGGCGTGCCAGCGCACGCCGATAGCCCTCGTGCTCCACCAACGGCACGCCGCCCAGTCGGATTCCGGCCTGGGCCTCCGCGATCGAGACGTAAAGCGGCGTGTCGTGCCGCAGGCAGTGGAGGCAGTGCTTGAACACGTACGTCGTGAGGTCCGGCCCTGGGCCGTCGTGGTAGGTGCCCCATGTCGTGCTCATCACCTCCAGCGGCGTGTGCCGGTACTCGATCGCATCGGTGTGGCGTTCACCGAGGTACGGGCAGGTGACCGCCGAGGCCGTCGGGGCTGCGCTGATCATGGTCTTCCCTCTCTGTTGGATATCCAGGCCACTGTGACTTTCCGCAGGGCGTAGTGTTGCGGCCTGAATCCGGCTGCTTCACCCGGTCGAAGTGGAGCGGCCGTATCACAGCAGAAAAGGGAACTAAGGTCCTGCTGGTAGTCGGATCATCACTTGGCGTAGCTCACTGCGTAGAAGATGCGGGAATTCGTCACGAGAGGAAGCCCACTCCGACCGCTTGTCGGTGCGGTTGACTCCGCCCCGGAGGCTCGACCCGCCATTCGGGTGCAACTCGGACTCGATCGTCTTCAGTCGATGCATCACGGCTGGCCGCGGTCCGCGGCGAGAGCGGTCCCCATCCCTGGCACTGGAAAGCGGTGAGCCGGTGACGTGCGCCGAGAGAGGAGTTCGCTCCGGGGAAGTGTCCTTCCGCGCTCACATGTCACCGGCCTGCGTCTGCCACTCGATCGGGACACGGGGCGCGCGACGCCCGTTCATGGCTTGTGGACAGTGGGTCAGGAGATTGCGGGCCAGAACTGCACCCGGTACGTCTCCAGTCCTTCGGGAGGTCGTTCTTCGGGGTAACGGGCACCGGGGCCGGGACGGACGCTTGCGCGTACGAGTCAGGTGCAGGCCTGATCGTGCAGGTCCATGACCATGCCGGATGGAGGATAGGGCCCTGTCACCTGTAGCTTTCCCGAGCTGGAGTAGAGCTCTGCCGTCTTGCTTCTGGACCATTGGTCGTCATCGGCGGGTGGCCGCCCGTCCCAGAGCTCCAACGTGATGTCGACCTTGTGCCAGGAAGCCGCCTGGCTGGTGATGATGGCGACGTTCGCGGTGGTGAGGAACCAGTCGGCCATGTTCGCCCGGTCCGCGAGCTCCCAAAGACCTTCGGCCCCTTCTGGCTGCCCGTTTTCACCCGGGGTTCCTGTCGTTCGAGTTCGGCCTGCTGGACACGCTGCGGTCCGAGGGGTTCGTCAACGCCTACGAGCACTGTTCACCCGGGACGCAGGCATATAGCTGGATCGGCCGGACCGACGTGGGCTACTGCTACGACTACTGCCACGTGGGCGCGGCCCTGGCTGACCGCGTCGGCGGCTGCGCCTACCTGCACGAGACCCGTGAGCTGGGGCTGACCGACCACGCCGAGGTCCGGCTGGAACTCGCCCTCGACGCGGTCCGCCTGTCGTACGGGGATGCTGTCGAGCCCGACGAGATCGCGCTGTTCTAGGCCGAGGTCAACGCGGCGCGTACCAGCGAGTCGTAGGTGTCGACTGTCCGCTCCAGCTCGACGCCGAGTGACCGCGCGAAGGTGTCCAGCTCCTCCTGTACGGCGGTGCCGGACTCCTGACCGCTCACCGTGCGCTCGATCTCGACGAAGACTCCGGCGTGCTCGACCTCGTCCACGCAGATGGCCATGTCGCCGAGCGTCGCGGTTCGGCGGGTTTTCACGATGCGGATGGTGGGGTGGAAGCCCATCGCGACGATGGCGTGGTGCATCTGCTCCCGGTCGGTGACCTCGGTCTCGTGTTCCAGGCAGGCCATCGCGTTGTCCAGCGGCCGTTTGATCGTGAACAGGTGCCTGTCCTGCTGGGTGCGCAGCCGGGCGAACGTCACTCCGATCTTGCTGTGCTCGTAGGTCCAACCGTTCTCGGCGTACGCCTGGTCGTCCTGTCGCGCCGGAGGCGAGAGGAACACCTCGCGCCGGGCCAGCGCCTCCTCCAGGGCCGGCAGGTCGCGCACTCGGTACTTGACCTCGATCTCCTGCGTCACATCGGCCTCCCCGGTCTCTGCTGCGACGCAGGGAGCCTACCGAGAGCGGCCGTGGCGTGACGTAGAGAAGGAGAAGCTCAATGGACTGCCTTACATTGGCCTGAAGGATCAGGAACGTCAACAGGCCGTCACCACCGCCGAGACCATGTTGGAGCACGCGCGGGGCATGGAGTCCGAGCGCATCGCCGAACGGGTCGCCACGGTGGCCGATGCGCTGCGGCCCTACGACGCCCGTGTGGGGCAGGGGTTTCTGACGTGGATGCGCCAGCAGGTGTGTGCCCTTGTAGCGTGGAGCCGAGATCAGGCAACCGCACCGGGAGTACGCCGCATGCGCTGGCAGGTCAACTCCGAAGAGCCTCTCTACACCGACCCGTGGCTCGACATCCGGGTGGCGGATGTGGAACTGCCCGACGGCAGGCATCTGGACCACCGGCTGATCCGTACCGCGCCCGGAGCAGGAGCCGTGGTCACCGACGAGCGACGCCGGGTGCTGCTGATCTGGCGCCACCGCTTCATCACCGATTCCTGGGGATGGGAGATTCCCATCGGGAAGATCGAGGACGGGGAGGAAGCGGCGGCCGCCGCGGCGCGTGAGGTCGAGGAGGAGACCGGGTGGCGACCGGGGCCGCTGCGCCCGCTGGTGAAGGTCCAGCCGACCAATGGCATCTCCGACTCCGTTCACCACATCTTCCGCGCTGACAGCGCCGTCTACATCGGCCCGCCCACCGAGGGATGGGAGGCCGAGCGTGTCGAGTGGGTACCGCTGGGCGACATCCCCCGGCTGGTCGGCAAGGGCGACATCGTGAGTGGCACCAGCATGGCCGCCCTGCTGTACGCCCTCACCGAGTCGTAGGCAGTGGCCGAGACTCGGGCAGTCGACACAGCGGACGATCGCGGATCAAGTGTGACCGGACGGCAGGACGGCTCGCACCCAGGAGTTGAGCGCGAGCCGTACAGGGAGAGCTGCGGAACCACTCCTCGGTCGGGAGCAGGCCCGTCTGGCGGGTGCCATCCGGATGGGTCACCTGGCTTGATGTCGGTGCGCCAAAGGCTCGGTAGCCCATGAAGCCCCGGCACTGTGACGACAGGCTTCCGAGCATTGTGACCTCAGCTCAAGCGGCGGGAGCCCGTGGCGTCAGGCGGACCTCGACATCCGCGTCCAAGGCGCGCGCCAGACGCTCCAGAACCGGCAACGTGGGAATGGTCCCGCCCGCCTCGAACCGCGCCACCGCCGACTGCGTCATGCCGGCCGCACGAGCCAGATCGTTCTGGCTCCAGCCTCGCCCCTCGCGCATCCCCCGGACCGTCTTACCCAGCTCGTAAGCCAGGCGTGTGGCCTCATAGGCTTCAGCCGCGCCCGGCTCGGTCATCCGACGATCTCTGAGCTCTCGCCAGCTTCCCTGCTCGCTCATGCTGTTTCTTCTTCCTCGTCGACGGTGTGCGCCAGTTCGACACAGCGACGCATGGCTCGCCGAGCCCGCTCAACCTCACGGTCATCACGCATCCGCGTCTTGTGGAACACGGTCAAGAGCACGATCCGACGATGAGGCGCGATCCAGTAGGTGATGCGCACGGCGAACTCGTCAAGGTGAAACCTGAGCTCACGCAGCTTGCCATCAAGCTGCTTCGTGTAAGGCTCCCCCAACAGGGGTCCTTCCGCCGCAAGCAGATCAACATAGAAAGCCGCCTTCGCGAAGGATGTCGCAGGCAGATCTTCAAGCCACCTCTGAACTTCTGGTTCCAGTTCTACGGTACCCCAGCTCATAGCGTTGATGCTATGAGCCGTGACTCCATCACACTCTGCTTTCGGTCGAACACAGTCGCCTGACGAAGGGACACCTTCAGTGACGACGGCGGAACCGGGCGATCAATGGATACGGCTCACGCCCACAGGATGAGCGGGAGCCGCACGAGTGGACCTCGGAGGCTACTTTTCGGTCGGGACCAGGCCTGTCTGGTAGGTGCTCCACTTGGATGGGGCACCCGGCTTGACGTTGGTGCCGATCCGTCTTGCCGTACCGGTGCCCGGACGGTCGCGGGGACGGTGAGGGCGAGTGGTCGTCGGGGTCAGGTGGACAGGAAGTCGAGGGCGGCTCTGGTGTAGATCTTGGCGCAGTCGACTACGTCCTGTTCCAGGGCGTAGTCGTCGATTCCCGCGGCGAGGGTCGGCTGCGGGCCGAAGCACAGCGCCGGTACGCCCCGGGAGCGCCACCGGCTCGCGTCGCTGGCGGGCAGCCTGATCGCGTACTCCGGCTCCGTGCCCCGCACCTCGCGGAACGCCCCGGCCAGCGCGCGGACCAGGGGGGAGCGGGTGCCGGTCCAGTTCGCCTCCCAGCCCTTGATCCGGGACCAGTGGGCGCCCGGGATCTGCGCGGCGATTCGGCTCACCTGGTCCTCGACGTCGGCCATGCGAATGCCCGGCGGCAGCCGGAAGTCCACCGCGGCGGTGGCCTCGGTGGAGATCTGGCTGACGTAGGAGCCGCCCGTGACGGTGCCGGTGCTGGCGGACAGCCGTACGGAGGGGTCCTCGTCGGAGACCCGGACGTCCTCCAGGTCGGAGGTGAGGGCGGTCCGCCAGCCGTTCAGGTCGTCGACGGCCGAGACGAACCTCGCGAGTCTGGGAACCGCGCCGGAGTCGCGCCTGGCCAGGGAGGAGTGGCCGCCGTCGGCGGAGGCCGCCAGTTCCAGCCAGAGCACGCCCTTCTCCGCCACCGCCAGCCGCATCCAGCCCGGCCCCTCGCCGCAGATCAGCCCGTCGCCCGCCAGGTCGGGCAGGGTGTCGAGCAGGTGGGCGGCCCCGTTGCCGCCGAACACGCACTCGTCGGACACGGCGGTGAACGTGATCTTGCCTTGCCAGTGGTCGGCGTACCGGGCGAGCAGGGTGTAGGCGAGGCTCATCGCGGCGACGGCGCCCTTCATGTTGCCCATGCCCAGGCCGTACAGGCGCCCGTCCCTGCGGGTCATCCGGTGGATGGGGACCGACCAGAGCGACGGGTCGCCGGGGTCCATGGTGTCCAGGTGCACGTTGAGCACCAGGTGCGGGCCGGGACCCGCGCCCAGCGTCCGTGACACGACGCTCGGCATGATCGGATCCGCCGCGAGGAGGTCGGCCTCGCGTCCGTGCCCGCGCAGGTAGTCGGCCACGACGCCGGAAACGGCCACGGTGTCACCGGGCGGGTTGACGCTGGGGGCCGCCACGAGCCGGTCGCACAGCGCGACGAGCTCCTCGCGGGCGTCGTCGACGAGGGCGTCCAACTCCTTGGCCAGGGACTCCTTGCCGGACGGTGACTCCTTGGACGGTGACATGGTTCTCCTTCTTCGCGGGGGGAGCGGGGCTTTGTGGAGAGTCGGGGACCGTGCGGGGGACTTCAAGAGGAGGGCGGGGCTCACTCGGAGGGGCCCGGACGGGTCAGGGGGTGGTGGCGGCGTTTACCTGTCTGCGCCAGTCGGCGGCGCAGACGGTCTGTCCGTCCTCGATGCCCGCGGCCACCACGGCCCCGAAGCGGAGGTCGCCGCCGGGGGTCGGGGTGACGCGGTGTCCTCTGCGGGTGAGGTCGTCCGTGCTCGGGTGGCCGTCCTCCATGAGGAGCAGCCCCTCCTCGCTGCGCCAGCGCGGGGCGCGGATCGCCTCGGCCAGGGAGGCGCCCCCGAAGCGTACGCGTGTGAGCACCTGGAGCAGCGTCTGCACCTGGCCGTCGGCGCCGGGGGTGGCCAGCGCCGTGACACGGTCGCCCGCGGTCAGCAGCGCGGGGGCCAGGGTGTGCACCGGCCGGCGGGCCGGCCCCGGGGCGTTGGGGGCACGGGTGAATCCGCCCGCGCGGTTGTTGAGCGTGAACCCGCCCTCGGGCACGAAGGTGCAGGCCCCGAAGTCGTCGAACACGCTGACCAGGGACGACACCACGTAGCCGGCCGCGTCCGCGGTGGCGACCCCGGCGGTGTGCAGGTAGGCCCGCGGGCCGCCGCGCTGGGAGGAGCGCTCGGGGTCCACCTCCAGCGGGACGTCGAGGAGACGGGCGCCGTCGCGGGCGCACAGGTCGCGGCTGGCGAACGCCGCCTCGGTCAGCTCCACGCAGAGGTGGTCGAGCGGTCCTGGGACACCCTCCCGTTCCAGCCAGGCCAGGGCCATGGCGAGCAGTACGCCCTGGCTCGGGGCCGGTTGCACGAACGCGGTGCCGCCGTCCCACGGCGTGCCGATCGGCGGGCCGACCGGCGTCTCGTGGCGGGCGAGGTCCTCCTCGGTGAGCCGGCCGCCGTCACGCCGTACGGCCGCCGCCACCGCCGAGGCCACCTTCCCCCGGTAGAAGGCGTCGGATCCCGTGGCGGCGATCCCCTCCAGGACGCGGGCCAGTTCCGGCTGCACCACGAGGTCGCCGGGCTTCGCGCGGAGCAGCGGCCAGCCGGCGGCTCCGCCGCGCATCAGCCGTGCCCGCTGGGCCCGGACCGCGGCGGCGAGCGGCTCGCTCATCCGCATCCCGTCGTGGGCGAGCGCGACGGCGGGGGCGAGCGTCAGGGTGAGGGGGAGCCGGCCCCACCGGCGGCTCATCACCTGCCAGGCGTCCACGGCACCCGGCACGGTGACGCTGCCTCCGCCGTCGGAGCACGGTTCGCCGGGGGAGTCCGCGGCCGTCGTGCCGGCTCCGGTCACCGCCGTCACCCGGCCGTCGGGCGTGCGGACCAGGCAGAGCGCGTCGCCGCCGAGGCCGCAGGCGTCGGGCATGAGAACGGCCAGCACCGCCTGGGCGGCGATGGCGGCGTCCACGGCGTTCCCGCCCGCGCCGAGCACGCCGAGCGCGGCCTCGGTGGCCCGGGGATGGGCCGTCGACGCGGAGCCGGACGAAGTTGCCATTGACCTCACCTCTTCCAACAGAAGATAATTTATAAAACATACACGGAGGTATCAATGGCATCGGTTCTCGTCGCCGGCGGTGCGACCGGCATCGGGAGAGCGGTCGTCCAGGCGTTCCGAAAACGCGGTGACAGCGTGCTGCTCGCGGACCGGAACCTGGCGGCCGCGCGGGAGGTCGCCGAGGAGGTGGCGCCGGGCCCGGTACGGGTCCTGGAGTGCGACTTCGCGACGGTCGACGGCCCCGGAGCGGCCGTGCGCGCGGCCGTCGAGTTCGGCGGCGGCCTGGACGTGGTCTTCTACAACGCCGGAGTACTGCTCGCGGCCCCGCTCGCCGAGTGGACGGTGGCGCAGTGGGACCTGTCCATGCAGGTCAACCTGCGCGCGCCCTTCCTCGTGGGGCAGGCGGCGGCCCCGCATCTCGCGAAGTCCGAGCTGGGGCGGCTGATCTTCACCTCCTCCACCGGGGCACTGCGCGGGCACGCGGGTATGCCCGCCTACCACGCCTCGAAGGCGGGGCTGGTGAACCTGGCGCGCGCGTTCGCCGACGAGCTGTCGCCGCAGGGCATCAGGGTGAACTGCATCTGCCCCGGATGGGTCGACACGCCCTTCAACGACGCCTTCTGGAGCCACCAGACCAGTCCGGCCGAGGCGCTCAAGGAGCTGGAGGCCCGGATTCCGCTGCGCCGCCAGGCACAGCCCGAGGACATCGCCGGTCTCGTGATGTTCCTCGCCTCGCCGGAGTCCGGCTACATCACCGGTGAGTCGATCGTCATCGACGGTGGCTACTCCGCCGTCTGATCCCCTTGTCAGGAGTTCTCATGCGCTATCGCGTATCGGTCAACCGTGACGCCCGCCCGCGGGTGGACCTGGGTGACTTCTCCCCGCCCGATCGCGTCCCCCTGGAGTTCCACCGGAGGCTCCCCGGCTACGCCCGCACGCCGCTCACGCCGGCGCCGTTCCTCGCGGAGCGGGCCGGGGTGGCCGAGGTACTGGTCAAGGACGAGTCGTCGCGCCTCGGGCTGCCCTCCTTCAAGATCCTCGGCGCCTCGTGGGCGGTGGTCCACGCGGTGCGGGAGCAGTGGGGGACCGACCTCACGGGCTGCCGCGACGTCGAGGACATGCGGGAGCGCCTGCTCCCGCTCGGTCCCCGGGCGCTCGCCGCCGCCACCGACGGCAACCACGGGCGGGGAGTGGCGCGGATGGCGTCGCTGTTCGGCTGGCGGGCGCACATCTTCGTGCCGGAGGGCACCGCGGCGGCGCGGATCGACGCCATCCTGTCCGAGGGGGCGCAGGTCACCGTGGTCGACGGCACCTACGACGACACGGTCGAACGCTCCGCGGCGGAGGCGGGGGAGCGCACCCTCGTCATCTCCGACACCTCCTGGCCCGGCTACGAGTCCACGCCGCGCGCCGTCATCGAGGGATACTCGACGCTCTTCCACGAGGTCGCCGACGAACTGGCGGAGACGGGGCAGAGGCAGCCGGACGCGGTCGTCGTCCAGGCGGGCGTGGGCGCGCTCGCGGCGGCGGCGGTACGGCACTTCCGCGGCGGTTTCCTCGACGTCCCGCCCCGCGTGATCATCGTGGAGCCGGAGACCGCCGGCTGCCTGCTGGCCTCCGCCGAGGCGGGCCGGATCGCGGAGGTCCCCGGCCCCCATCCCTCCATCATGGCCGGGCTCAACTGCGGCCGCCCCTCGCCGCTGGCGTGGCCGCTGGTCGTGCAGGGCGCCGACCTCTTCCTCAGCGTGGAGGACGAGGCGGCGCGCGAGGGGATGCGCGTGCTCGCCAAGGACTCGATCGTCGCGGGCGAGACCGGCGCGGCCGGGGCGGCGGCACTGCTGGCCGCCGGTCCCGAGGCGCTGGGGTTCACCCCCGGGTCGAGGGTGCTCATCCTCAACACCGAGGGCGCCACCGACCCGGACGCCTACCGTCGCACCGTCGGGGCCGCCGCATGACGGGTGCCCGATCCGCTCTGAGACGATCCCACCTGAGACGATCCGCCCCGAGGCGAGCGGCCCCGGGACGATCCGCCCTGAGACGAGCGGCTCCGGGACGAACAGCTCCGGGGCGGGC
This sequence comes from Streptosporangium sp. NPDC051022, assembly GCF_040683035.1. NCBI lineage: Bacteria > Bacillati > Actinomycetota > Actinomycetes > Streptosporangiales > Streptosporangiaceae > Streptosporangium > Streptosporangium sp. NPDC051022. Next base: position 113,593 of record NZ_JBFBCF010000001.1, read on the forward strand.
GGCTCCGGGACGATCCGTCCCGGGACGGGCATGAGCGCGGACACGGCGGCTCACGTCCCCGGCCGTGCCCGCGTGGCCTCCCCCGCCGACCTCCGGACCCGCGACACCCTGCTGGTGCTTCTCACCGTCGTCGCCGGTGTCGTCGACGTGCTGGGGTTCGTGGGCCTCGACCGGGTCTTCACGGCGAACATGACCGGCAACGTCGTGCTGTTCGGTCTCGCCGCCGGGGATGGGGCCACCGGTGAGATGGTGCGCTGCGGCCTGGCCGTACTGGCGTTCGCGGCGGGTCTCGCGGCCGGTTTCCGGATCGCGCGCGAGTCCGCGCGAAAGGAGCTGTGGCCGCGGGGAGTGACCTGGGCGCTCGCCGCCGACCTGCTCCTGCAACTGGTCTTCCTGGCCTGGTGGGCGGGTACGGCGGCGCACCCGGGCCGGTTGGCCGAGGTCGGCCTGATCGTGCTGTCGTCCATCGCGATGGGCGTGCAGACCGCCGCCGCGCGGCAGCTCGACGCCTACGGGATCACGACCACGTTCGTCACCGGGACGCTCACGGCGCTCTGCGGTGGCCTGGTCGCGGGCGACCGCCGCGGCGCCGTACAGCGGTTCCTGGTCATCGTGGGGCTGGCGGTGGGCGCGGCCGTGGGCGCGGTCCTCATGTGGCTGTCGCCGCTCGCGGCGGCCGTGGCGGGTCCCGCCGTCGTCCTGGCCGTGGTCCTGGTCGCCGCGCTCCGGTTGCACGGCACTTCACAGCCATAGGTGACCAGATTTGAATAATTTATACTCTATCCAATTTTCGCTATCTCGGTTACGGTGCTTTCCACCCACAACGTTCTAGGGGGTCATCGATGAGCGCATCGAGGACAAGGCGCGGTGCCGTGCTGGCCATGACCGTGCTCGCCGTCTCCATCACCGGCGCGTGCGCCGTCGGGGACGGCTCCGCGGGCGGTACCGCGGCCACGCCGGTCGCGGACCGGGCCGGAGCTCCGCTCACGTCGGGCTTCCCGGCGTCGGTGACGGCGGCCTGCCAGTCCGACGCGTCGCCCACGATCGCGGAGATCCGCAAGCGCGGAGAGCTCCGCTGGGGAATCGGCGTCTCCCCGCCGTTCGGCTTCAAGCAGACCGACGGCAGCTGGGGCGGGGTCGAGGCCGACAACGCCCAGGAGCTCGCCGCGATACTCGGCGTGCGGCCCGCCGTCCAGGACTACGACTACAGCCTCATGACCGTCGCCCTCCAGACGAAGAAGGCCGACATCGTGGGCGCGCAGCTGTTCATCACGCCCGAACGGGCCAAGGCGGTCGACTTCAGCACGCCCTACTACCTGTCGGGCCAGCTGTTCTACGTGCTGGCCGACTCCGCCTTCCAGAGCGTCGACGACATGAACAAGGCGGGGGTCCGCTTCGTTTACGGCACGGGCGGCGGCCAGGCCTCCCTGGCGGAGAAGTACATCCCCAAGGCCAAGGTGTCGGACGCCCCGCTCCGCGGCCAGCTCCTGCTGTACGAGTTCCTGGCCAGCGGCCAGGCGGACGCGAGCATGGTCGAGGCCGCGCCGATGGCGGTCCTGCTGAAGCAGTACCGGAGCCCGGCGCTGGCGGCGATCGGGCTCAAGGGCCGGGTCACCGGAGAGCGGGCCCAGCCGGACGAGGTCATCGACCCCTTCAAGGTCGCGTTCGGCCTGGCCAAGAACGATCCGGGCTGGCAGGGCTGCGTCAACGCCTGGGTCGCGGACGCGACCGCGAGCGGACGCATGGACAAGCGCATCGACTACTGGCTGGCGCAGAACATCGCCGGTTGACCGTACGACGTCCGGGCGCCGTGATGGGCGGCGCCCGGAGAACGAGGGCAGATTCCGATGATCTATGAGTTCGACTTCGCCTGGATCCCCGAAGCGCTACCCGTCTTCGCCCGCGCGGCCGGGCTCACCGTGCAGATCCTGCTGTGGACCGCGGTGCTGTCCATGGCGATCGGCCTGGTCACGGGGCAGATGCTGATGTCCCGACACGCCTGGCTGCGCGTACCGGCCCGGCTCTACGTGGACTTCTTCCGGCTCACCCCGGTGCTCTTCCAGATCGTCGCGATCTTCTTCCTGCTCCCGCTGCTGCTGTCGGTCCAGGTGCCCGCCTTCACCAGCGGTGTCATCGCGCTGAGCCTCAACTACGGGGCGTTCTTCTCCGAGATCTTCCGGGCCGGCGTGCTGAGCCTGGACAGAGGGCAGTGGGAGGCGGCGGACGCCATGGGCATGACGCGGCTACAGACGCTGCGCCGCGTCATCTATCCTCAGGCGATCCGCCGCATGCTCCCCCCGATCGGCAGCATGCTCATCGGTCTCACCAAGGACACCAGCCTGGTGTCGGTCATCGGCGTCGCCGACCTGTTCAACACCGCCCAGACGGTCGGCGCCAGGACCTTCCGGCAGATGGAGGTGCTGCTCTTCATCTCCCTCTTCTACCTGATCATCAACCTGCCGCTCGCCGCGTACGCCGAGCGCCTGAACCGGAGGCTCAACATCCATGTCTGAGACGCGGACCGCCTCCCGGACCGCCGCGGGTGAGGCGGGGGAACCGCCCCTGATCCGGATCAGGGACCTGCACAAGCGGTTCGGCGACAACGAGGTCCTGCGCGGCGTCGACCTCGACGTCCACGAGGGCGAGGTCGTCACGATCATCGGGCCGAGCGGCTCCGGCAAGAGCACCCTCCTGCGCTGCGTCAACCTGCTGGAGACCCCCACGAGCGGGCAGGTGCACGTTCTCGGGCAGCAGATCAACGCCAAGGGCGTGCGGCTCGACCGGATCCGGCGCGACATCGGCATGGTCTTCCAGCAGTTCAACCTCTTCCCGCACATGACCGTGCTCGCCAACGTCATCGAGGGACAGCGCACCGTCCTGCGCAGGCCCGCGCGCGAGGCGGAGGAGACCGCCCGCCGGATGCTGGCGAAGGTCGGCCTGGAGCACAAGGCCGACGCGAAACCGCGGCAGCTCTCGGGCGGCCAGCAGCAGCGCGTGGCGATCGCCCGCGCCCTGGCCATGAACCCGAAGATCATGCTGTTCGACGAGCCGACCTCCGCGCTCGACCCCGAACTCCGCGCCGAGGTGCTCGACACCATGCGCGAGCTGGCCGCCGAGGGCATGACGATGATCATCGTCACCCACGAGATGGGGTTCGCCCGCCGCGTCGCCGACCGCGCCGTGTTCATCGACGGCGGCCTGATCGTCGAGGACGGCCCGCCCGGCGTGATCCTGCGCCGGCCGGAGACCGACCGGCTGCACCAGTTCCTGAACGTGCTGCTGTGGGGTGAGGACGCTTGACCTCCTCCCCCCTGAAGGGAGGGATTCCCACGGTCGCCCGCAGGGTTTCCTGTTTCACCGCCGGTCGCCCGCCCGAAAAGGATCTTTCGTTGGGGTCTTACACCAGCTCCGCAGGCGTTTCACCTCTCCGCCGGCCCGGCGGCGAGGGGAGAGCCGATCGTGCAGGTGACGGCTTGGTTATCGCCGTCACCGAACACATTACCGAATCCTGTGGCGTCGTGCCGCGTTTTCTCCCGGCCCTGAAGGACCGGGTTTCCACGCTTAAGGAGTTTCGATGAGCGAAGGAAAGAGCCGGGAGTTCGGCGGTGTGGAGGTCCACCACATCGACGTCGTCGCCCCCTCCGAACGTCACGGCCGGGCACGAGATCTCTTCGCCGTCTGGTGCTCGGCCAACCTGAGCGTCGGCAACTTCGTCTTCGGCGCCCTCGCCGTCGTCGTGGGCAACAACCTGCTCTGGGCGGTCGTCGCCCTGGTGATCGGCAACGTCGTGGGCGGGGCGTTCATGGCCCTGCACTCGGCGCAGGGCTCCAGGCTCGGCGTGCCCCAGCTCATCCAGAGCCGGGGCCAGTTCGGCTACTACGGCGCGCTGCTGCCGGTGCTCCTGGCCGCACTGCTGTACTGCGGGTTCTTCGTCGTCACCGCCATCATCGGCGGTCAGGCCCTCACCGCCGCCGTGCCCTCTGCCGGGACGGGACTCGCGACCGTCCTGGTGTCGCTGATCAGCATCGCCCTGGCGCTGATCGGCTACCGCGTCATCCACCTGGCCGCCCGGCTGGCCGTCTGGCCGCTGTCCATCAGCGTCGTCATCGTCGCCGTGGCGAGCCTGCGGCACGGCGGTCTCGACTGGTCGTTCGACGGCTTCGCCTGGGGGCCGTTCCTGACCGCCGTCGGCCTGGTCGCGACCTTCCTGCTCACCTACGCGCCGTACGTGTCGGACTACTCGCGCTACCTGCCCGAGGACACCCCCGCGAAGTCCGCCTTCGGCTGGACCTTCGCTGGCGCGACCAGCGGCTACTTCGCGGCCGGACTGGTCGGGGCCTTCCTCGCGGTCCAGTTCACCGACCTGGACTCCATGGCCGCGGTCCGCGAGGTGCTCGGCGACGGCCCGCTGACCTTCGTCATCCTCCTCGTCGGGGCGGTGTCCATCGGCGGGAACAACGCGCTCAACCTCTACGGCGGGATGCTCAACCTCATCACCGCGGTGAGCTCCGTGGTGAAGGTGAAGGCGTCGGTCACGTTCCGGGTCGTGATGCTGCTCCCGACGTTCCTCATCGGGCTGCTCGTCGCGATGTGGGCCTCCGAGGACTTCGTGACGAACCTCAGCACCTTCCTCTCCTTCCTGATGCTCGGGTTCGTCCCGTGGGGAGCCGTCAACCTGATCGACTTCTACCTGGTGCGCCACGGCGACTACGACGTGGGCGGGTTCTTCGAGCCGCGCGGGCCGTACTACGAGGACGCCGCCACCTGGACGTGGAAGGGCGTCGCCTGGAAGGCGATCCTGTCCTACGTCGTCGGCGTCGTCGCCTCGATCCCGCTGGTCGGCAACACCTGGTACACCGGTCCCCTCTCCGAGGCCCTGGGCGGCGCGGACCTGTCCTGGATCCCGGGGACCGTGGTCACCGGTGCCGTGTATCTGCTGCTGATGGGGCGTCGCGGGGCCAGGAGGCCCGGCCCCGCTCTCGATAGGGTGTGACGGGATGACATCACAGGCACGCCGCATGTACTGCCTGCAGTACGGAGCGGAACGGGTGACGAAGGGGCTGTCCATGCGCGGCGGCTCCGGGGCGCTGTACTGGGAGCCGCTGACCGGGGTTGTCGTCGACACCGAGATCGGCTGGGTGCTGCTCGACACCGGGATGGGCCGCGACGCCCTGGAGGACGAGGCGAACCAGCGGGCCTACGCCCAGGCAGCCGCCTCCTTCGGCGCCGACCCGGCCGAGACGGAGTGGCACCTGCACCCGGCCCCCACCGTGTCCGGACGGTGGAACTGGGGACTGCCCGGAGACCCGCTGGAGCGGGCGCTCGCCCAGGTCGGGCTGAGCCCGGGCGACATCGCCCTCGCCTGCGTGAGCCACATGCACCTGGACCACTCGGGCGGTGTGCCGACCCTGGCCGGGGCCGGTGTCCCGGTGGCCATCCAGCGCGCCGAGCTGGAGTTCGCCAGGAGCGGCGTGCCGACGCTCGACGACGGTTACCGGCGGCAGGACTGGGAGCACGACGGGGTCGCCTGGCGGCGGCTCGACGGCGACGTCGAGCTGGCGCCGGGGGTGTGGGCCCTGTCGACGCCGGGGCACACCCCCGGCCACATGTCCTACCGCGTCGACCTTCCCGAGACGGGGACGTGGATCTTCGCCATGGACGCCGCCGACCTCGCGCAGAACCTGTACGACAGGGTCTCCCCGGGGTCCTGCGCCGGCGGTACCCCCGCCGACGAGAAGCTGGCCGACGACTCCCTCGACCGGCTGCTCAGCGAGGCGAGGCGGCTGAGCGGGCGGCTGATCCCCGGCCACGACCAGATCGTCCACAACGCGATCAGGCACCCCGCCGGCGGTCACCGCTAGCGGGACGGCCCGGCCTCCGCGCCCGCGCCCGCGGGCGCGGAGGCCTGGGACGCGGAGACCGGGGGTGAGGGGAGGAACACTTAGGGGAATCTGACGGGGAAAGCTGTAGCGTGCGGTACGTCCAGGTCAGCGCTCGGCCGGGACGGGCCGACAACAGTGTGAGGCCGTGATGAGCCTTCTCGGGGTACCGCTTCTTGTCGGGACGGTCCTGCTGACCGTCGCGGTGACGGTCGTCTCCGTCTGGGTGGGCGGCAGGCTGCGCGGACCGGCACTGTGGCAGGGGGTACGGCGGGCCGCGCTGGTCCTGCTCTGCCAGGCGTGCGCGGTGCTCACCGTCGCGGTCGTGGTCAACGGCCAGTACGAGTTCTACGCGACCTGGGACGACCTGGTCGGCTCCGGATCCGGCTCCGGCGGGGGCGGGGTGGTCCTCACCCCGCTCACCCCGCCCGGCGACGGGCCCGTCCGCGGAGCCGGCGGGGCCGGGGCCGGAGCCGGGGTAGCAGGAGGCCTGCGGTCCGTTCCGTTCGGCCGGGACGGGGTGCGGGTCGTCCGCTACAGCGGGCCGCGCACGCACGTCGAGGCCGACGTGTACGTGTGGCTGCCGCCGCAGTACGACCAGCCCGCCTACCGGCGCACCCTGTTCCCGGTGATCGAGCTGCTGCCCGGATACCCCGGCTCCGTCCACAACTGGTTCACCATGCTCGACGTCACCGGGCTGCTCATGAGGGAGATGGCGAACGGCCAGGCCCGGCCGGCCATCCTGGTGGCGCCCACCATGCAGCTGGTGCCTGGGCTCGACACCGACTGCACCGACATTCCCGGCGGTCCCTCGGCGGAGACCTGGGCGGCCTGGGACGTCCGGGACATGGTGACCGCCAACTTCCGCGCCCGCAAGGACGGGGCGGGCTGGGCGGCGATGGGCTACTCGGAGGGCGGTTTCTGCGCGGTCAAGCTCGCCGTCCAGCATCCCCGGCGGTACGCGGCCGCCGTCAGCCTGTCCGGATACTTCACGCCGACCGCGCCGGCCGTCACCCGCTCGCCCGCGCTGCTGAGGGCCAACGACCTGCTGCGGGTGCTGGGCGAGCGCCGCCCGCGGGTGTCGCTGCTGGTGATGGGCACCCGCCAGGACGCGGACACGGCACAGGATGTCATGCGGCTGCGGGACGTCGTCCGCGCCCCGACCCGGGTCTTCTCCTCGATTCTTCCCACCGGGGGCCACAACTACGGCATATGGGGATCGATGCTTCCGGCGGCCATGAAATGGATTTCTCAGGAACTGGACGCCCCGCCTCGGCCCCGGCCGTAACCTGCGGCGTGGGAGATGCTTCCGTCCGGGGGACGGGACACCGGCTCCCGTCGACTACGGCGTTCTCCTCCATTTTCCGGGCAAAGTAGTGCACTATGGCCAAATGTCTTCTCTTCATAAGAGCGACATATTCGTAAATGATCGATATCCCCGGCGGGTCGCGAGAGGCGCACGCCGGGCGCGCTTCCGGACGCGGACGACCCTCCTGTCCGTGGTCGCGGTCCTGGGGGTCGTGCTCGACCTTCCGGCCACCGGGATGACGGGGACCGGTACGGTGGCCCACGCGACCGTCGCCCACCCCGGGCCCCTCGCCGCCGCCCACCCGGGGCGATCCGCCGCGGGCCACCGCGGGGCCCCGCGGCAGGCCGCCGTGCGAACCGTGGTCGGCCTGGGCGACTCGGTGCCGGCCGGGTCCGCGTGCGACTGCAGCAGCTACGTCTCACTGATCGGCGAGGCCCTGGCCGACAGGCAGGGCACGGACGTCGTCGCCGACAACCTCGCCGCGGCCGGGCTCACCACCCGGGGACTGCTGGAGCAGCTCGACGACGACTCCGCGAGGAGGACCCTGGTCTCCGCCGACCTGACGATCATCACGATCGGCGCCAACGACTTCGACAGCGGCACCGTCGAGGACGACGACTGCGGGCCGGGCACCGGCATGGCCTGCTACCGGGACGACCTGGTACGGCTGCGCGCCGACATGGACGCCGTCCTGGCCACGGTGCGCTCGCTGCAGACGCGTCCGGGCAGCCGGATCCTCGTGACCGGTTACTGGAACGTCTTCGCGGACGGCGCCGTGGCCCGGGCCGAGGGGGACAGGTACGTCGCCAACAGCGACAGCCTCACGCGTGCGGTGAACGACACGCTCGCCGCGTCGGCCAGGGCCGCGGGCGCGCGGTACGTCGACCTCTACACGCCGTTCAAGGGCGAGAGCGGGAGCGGGGACGACACCGCCCTCCTCGCCGACGACGGCGATCATCCCGCGGCGGCCGGCCACCGGCTGATCGCCCGCGAGGTGCTCTCGGCCCTCTCGGAGGCCTGACGCGGACCCCGCGGGCGGTCCGGTACAGGCGTGGCCCCGGCGCAGGACCGTGCCGCGCGGGCCGTCCTCGGTCACGAGGGGCTGCACGTCACCGGGTTCCGCAGTTCGGAGCAGGGCCGGTGGCCGTGCGAGCGCACGATGTCCTTGCCGGTCTGGTCCGCCAGGTAGCGCAGGAATCCGGCGGCCAGGGAGTCGGCCGGAAGCTCCCCGTAGCTGTAGGCGTACTCCGTTTCCCAGAGGGGGTAGACCCCCTGGGCGGCCTCCTCCGGGGTGGCCCGGCGGTCGTCGATGCGTACGGTCCACAGATCCTGACGCGCGGAGGCGGCTCCGTTCTCGCTGTAGCCGATGGTGCCGGGGATGTGCGCGACGGCGTCCAGCACCTCCGGGGTGCTGCCGCGGGCGCAGCGGACGACGGGGCCCTGAGCGCCGGGCGCCAGGTTCACGCAGTCGTTGGAGGTGTCGCCGGGCTCCCGCTCACCGTTGAGGATCTTCCGTTCGAACACGTTCCGGGTTCCGGAGTCGGAATACCGGTCGACGATGCGGACCGGCACGTCGCTCCCACCGATCTCCTTCCAGTTGAGGACCTGATTGTGGTAAATCCTTCTGATCTGTTCCAGGGTGAGGTTCTGGACCTTCATCGCCTTGTTGACGACCAGGGTGAACAGCGACAGAGCGACGGGGCGTGGCAGGAGCATCGGGGATCCCGCTCTCTTGAGCCCGTCGGAGAAGGCGAGCCGGTCGGGGATCTCGGAGCCCTTCGCCTGCCCCGCCGCGTCCAGTGCGCGCAGCCCGTCGTCGCTGCCCTTGAACTCGTACTTGATGTCGGAACCCGGGCAGGTCCTCATATACGCGTTGCCGGCCTCCTCCAGGGCGGGTTTGAAGGCCGTGGACCCGATGAGGGTGAGCTCGCCCCTGGCGCAGCCCAGGGGAGCCCTGTCGTCCCTGAGGGAGACGACGAACATGGCGATGATGACCAGCACGAGGAAGGAGATCAGCGAGATCGCCTGCAAGGACGTCCCGGTGCGGCTCCTGGTCTCCTGAACACCCCCTCTTCCGGATCCGCCCTTGATCCCGCCGACGACCTTGGGGCCCTGGAACTCCCGGGAATCGTCCTTGTTGTCGGGGGCGCGTTCCAGGGCGGCCAGGATCTTGTAGTGCGCGGAGGGGTTCAGCGGAACCTTGGGCAGTTCGATGACGCCGTCCCGCACGTTCAGCCCCGCGTCCTCGCCGAAGGAGCGGAGCAGGTGTTCGTCGCTGAGCTCCGTCACCACCATCCCGGCCACCGTGCGTCCGGGAAAGGTGACCTGGATGCCGACCCTGTCGTTGTCGAGGACGGCGTAGTCGCTGGTGTCGATCTGGGTCGCGCCGTTGTTCTCGATGCGCAGCAGGACGAACGACGGGTCGACCAGCTGTCTGCCGCCCTCGTGCTGCAACTGCTGCAGGACCCCGGCGTACTGGGAGCTGATCTCGTCGGTGGCGGTGGTGTCCATCTGCACGCGGTAGCCGAGCCGTTTGCGGCCAACGAAGACGAACTCCCGCAGGAAGGCGATGATCGCGACGATGACGCTGAAGAGCGTGAGAACGATTTCCCAGGGGAAGCTGTTCATGACCGCCGCCGGTTCCTAGCAGGAAAGGGGTGGATGGCCAAAAGTACGAACCTTTGCCGCCCCTGTCGCCGTATGGAGGCGAGCATTCGGCAACTGTTCACCGGCCGTTGAGGCGGCGCCCGCCCTGGGAACGACCGCCGCCTCCGGCTCCGGCGCGATCCGGCAGGATGCCGGCTGCTTACCGGCCGGCGCCCGGTGACCGCCATGACGCCGGCCGGAGTTCGTCGTTCAGCGTGACGGCTCCCAGCCGCGGCGGGGGGCGCGGGCGCCGGTCGGCTGTTCGTCGCGGCTGCGGTAGACGATGTAGGGGCGGGTCAGATAGCCCACGGGCGCGGTGAGCATGTGCACCAGCCGGGTGAACGGCCAGATCGCGAAGAGCAGCAGGGCGCTGAGCGCGTGCAGCTGGAACAGCAGGGGCGCCCCGGCCATCGGCGCGGGATCCGGCCGCAGGTAGAAGATCGACCGGAACCAGGGCGAGATGGTGACGCGGTAGTCGTAGCCGCCGCCCAGGACGTTGGCCGCGACCGTGGCGGTCAGGCCCAGCGCGACGGTGAGGGCCAGCACGGCGTACATGAGTTTGTCGTTGCGGGTGGTGGCGGTGAACACCGGGCCGACGGTACGGCGCCGGTAGACGAGGATCGCCAGGCCGGCGAGGGTGGCGACACCGGCGACGGTGCCGAGCACGACCGCGACGGCGTGGTAGGCCTCCTCGCTCACCCCGGCCGCCTCGGTCCAGCTCTTGGGGATCACCAGGCCGCCGATGTGGCCGAGCAGTACGACCAGGATGCCGAAGTGGAACAGCGGGCTGCCGATCCGCAGGAGCCGCGATTCGTACATCTGTGACGATCGGGTGGTCCAGCCGAACGCGTCGTAGCGGTAGCGCCAGATGTGGCCGAGCACGAACGTCGTCAGGGCGACATAGGGCGCCACCACCCACAGCAGTACGTCGGCGGTGTTCACCGGCTCGTCTCCGTGGCGGCGTAGGGTTCCAGGCCGACCTCCTCGGCCGGCGGTCCCTGGGCCACCAGCCGCAGCGCCGCCCGGTGGTGGCGCGAACCGGCCGGGGGAAGCGTGGCCGTCACGGCGGCGACGACGTCGGCGTACGGCGACCGCTCCTCCTCCAGTGCCCGGCGCAGCACCTCCAGCCCGGCGCGGTTGTCCTGCAGCAGATATCCGGCCTCCCGGACGGCGCCGCGGGCCGACAGCTCGCACACCACCGCCAGGTGGTCGGGCAGTTCGCCGTCGATGAGCTCGAAACCCGCCGTGCGGAAGGCCTGCTTGAAGCGGAGCAGCGCCGCGCCTCGTGCGCGCGTGTCGCCGTGGGCGTAGTAGGTGAGATACAGGCAGCAGCGCCGCTTGAGGTCGAACGTCGCCACGTAGTGGGCCGCCAGGTCGCTCGGCGGCGTGGCGGCGGCGTGGTCGAGAAAGGCGGCCAGTCCGGCGCGGACCTCTCCGGTGGGCAACGCGGCCACCGTCTCGGCCAGCAGGGGCAGCGCGCCGTGCAGCCGGTCGTCGGGGTAGCCGAGCAGGACCGACGCCACCAGGTGAGCGGTGCGCAGCTGGTCGTCGCCGAGGGTCGTCATGGTTTCCTCCCGTCTTTCCTGTTCGGGAACAGCCCGTCGGGTGTGCCCTTGCCGTCCCAGTTGAGAAGGTTGACCCGGCCGCGCGGCTCGGCGGCGTCGTCCAGGTCGTCGCCCGTCTGCCGCTGCCGCAGCGCGTGGAAGTTCTCCACCGCGATCGGAGCGGGCCTGCCGGAGGCCTCGCCGAACGGGCCGCCCATTCCGGGGCCGCCCTCGTAGTCGAGGCTGCAGCCGGTGGCGAGTTCCTCCAGCAACGCGCCCTGCTCGGCGTGGGCCTTGGGGATGACGTAGCGCTCGTCGTAGGCGGCGATGGCCAGCAGCCGGTGCATGCTCTCCACCTGCTCGCCGGTCATGCCGACCGAGGCCGCGATCGACTCGTCGCGTTCCTTCCCCAGGTTGACGCGGCGCATGTAGGAGCGCATCGCGGCCAGGCGGTGCAGTACGGCGCGGACCGGTTCGGGGTCTCCGGCGGTGAACAGCTCGGCCAGGTAGCCGATCGGGATGCGCAGCGCGTCGATCGCGCCGAACAGGTTGCCCGCGTCCTCACCGTCGTGGCCGGTGCTCGACAGGACGTCGACGACGGGGGACAGCGGCGGGATGTACCAGACCATGGGCATGGTGCGGTACTCGGGATGCAGCGGCAGCGCCAGCCCGTAGTCGAAGATCAGCCGGTGGACGGGGGAGCGGCGGGCGGCGTCCAGCCAGTCCTGCGGGATGCCCGCGGCGCGGGCCGCGGCGATCACGGCCGGGTCGTGCGGGTCGAGCATGACGCTCTTCTGCGCCTCGTACAGCGCCGTGTCGTCGACCGCGGCGGCGGCCTCGGCCACCCGGTCGGCGTCGTAGAGGATGACGCCGATGTAGCGCAGCCGGCCCACGCAGGTCTCCGAGCACACGGTGGGGATGCCCACCTCGACGCGGGGGAAGCAGAAGGTGCACTTCTCGGCCTTGCCGGTGCGGTGGTTGAAGTAGACCTTCTTGTACGGGCAGCCGGTCACGCACATCCGCCAGCCGCGGCAGCGGTCCTGGTCCACCAGGACGATGCCGTCCTCGGAACGCTTGTACATCGCCCCCGACGGGCAGGAGGCCACGCACGAGGGGTTGAGGCAGTGCTCGCAGATGCGCGGCAGGTAGAACATGAAGGCCTGCTCGAACTCCAGCTTCACCTGGTCCGACAGTTTGCGGAGCACCGGGTCGGCGGGCGCCAGCTCCGGGCCGCCGGCCAGGTTGTCGTCCCAGTTCGCACTCCAGCTGATCTTCGTCGGCTCGCCGGTTATCAGCGATCTGGGCCGCGCGACCGGGGTGTCGTCCTGCGCGGGCGCCGAGAACAGCCGGTCGTAGTCGTAGGTCCAGGGCTCGTAGTAGTCCTGGATGGACGGCATCAGCGGGTTGGCGAAGATCGACAGCAGCTTCCTGACCCGCCCGCCCGCCCTCAGCCGCAGCCGGCCGCCGCGGGTGCGCTCCCAGCCCCCCTTCCACCTGTCCTGGTCCTGGTAGGTGCGGGGGTAGCCCTGCCCGGGGCGCGTCTCGACGTTGTTGAACCACACGTACTCGGTGCCCGCCCGGTTGGTCCATGCCTGCTTGCACGTGACCGAGCAGGTGTGACAGCCGATGCACTTGTCGAGGTTCATGACCATGGCGAGCTGTGCCATGACGCGCATCAGTAGTCGACCTCCTGGGAGCGGCGGCGGATGACCGTGACCTCGTCGCGCTGGTTGCCGGTGGGGCCCAGGTAGTTGAAGGCGAACGACAGCTGGGCGTAGCCGCCGATCAGGTGGGTGGGTTTGATCATCAGGCGGGTGAGGGAGTTGTGGATGCCGCCGCGCCTGCCGGAGGTCTCGCTCTTCGGCACGTCCACCACCCGTTCCTGGGCGTGGTACATGTACACCGTCCCGGTGGGCATGCGGTGCGAGACGACCGCCCGGGCGACCACGACGCCGTTGCGGTTGAGCGCCTCGACCCAGTCGTTGTCGGCGATCCCCGCCCTGGCGGCGTCGGCGGGACTCATCCAGATGGTCGGGCCGCCTCGTGACAGGGTCAGCATGAGCAGGTTGTCCTGATACTCGGAGTGGATGGACCACTTGGAGTGGGGGGTGAGATAGCGCACCGTGATGCCCCGCTCGCCGCCCTCGCCGATTTGCGGCTCGCCGAACAGCGCGGTCATGTTCAGCGGGGGCCTGTAGATCGGCAGCGCCTCGCCCGCCTCGTGCATCCAGTCGTGGTCCAGGAAGAAGTGCTGGCGCCCGGTGAGGGTGTGCCAGGGTTTGCGGTGCTCGACGTTGAGGGTGAAGGCCGAGTAGCGGCGCCCGCCGGTCTCGCTGCCGGACCACTCCGGAGAGGTGGTGACCGGGACCGGGCGTGCCTGGGTGTCGGCGAAGGTGATCCTCCTGTGCTCGTCGGCGAGGCCGTCGAAGCCGGTGCCGGTACGGCGGGCCAGCGTGGCGAACCCCTGGGCGGCCAGGTGCCCGTTGGTCGTTCCGGACAGCGCCAGGATGGTCTCGCACATGTCGGTGTCGCGGGCCAGGGACGGCCGGCCGTCGGCCACGCCGCCGCGGACGGTTCCGTTCGTACCGCGCAGCCGGTCGATCTCCCCGGTGACGTCGTAGGTGATTCCCTTGGTCGTGGCGCCGAGCCGGTCCGCCAGCGGGCCGAGCGCGGCCATCTTCGCGGCGACGGCGCCGTAGTCCCGTTCGACCGTCACGATCTTCGGGAAGTTCCGGCCGGGCACCGGCGTCTCGCCGGTCAGGCGCCAGTCCCGCACGTGGCCGTGCGGGGTGGCCAGCTCGTCGGCCGTGTCGTGCAGCAGCGGCACCGCGATCAGGTCCCTGCGCACGCCCAGGTGCTCGGCGGCCAGTTCGGAGAAGGCGGTGGCGATGGCGTGGAAGGCGGAGAAGTCGGTGCGCGTCTGCCAGGGCGGGTCGATGGCCGGGGTGAAGGCGTGCACGAACGGGTGCATGTCGGTGGAGGACAGGTCGTGTTTCTCGTACCAGGTCGCAGCCGGCAGCACGATGTCGGAGAACAGCGTCGTGGACGTCATCCTGAAGTCCAGCGACAGCAGCAGGTCCAGCTTGCCCCGCGGCGCCTCCTCGTGCCAGCGCACGTCGTGCGGACGCTGCTCCGGCTCGGCCTCGTGCGCCCGCACCGAGGAGTCGGTGCCGAGCAGGTGGCGCAGGAAGTACTCGTTGCCCTTGGCCGAGGAGCCCAGCAGGTTGGCCCGCCACACCGTCAGCACGCGCGGCCAGTTGCCCGGCTCGTCGGGATCCTCGCAGGCGAAACCGAGGTCTCCCGAGTGGACCCGCTCGGCGACGTACTCGCCGGCCTCCCGCCCCGCCGCGGCCGCCTCCTCGGCCAGGTCGAGGGGGTTGCGGTCGAACGTCGGATACGACGGCATCCATCCCAGGCGGGCCGACTGCGACAGCAGGTCCGCGGTGGCCTTCCCGGCGAACGCGCCGTTGCCGAGCGGGGAGGAGACGGTCTCGGCGCCGTAGGTGTCGTAACGCCACTGGCCGGTGTGCAGGTACCAGTAGGCGGTGCCGATCATCTGCCGGGGCGGGCGCGTCCAGTCCAGCCCGAACGCCAGCTGTGCCCAGCCGGTGATCGGCCTGCACTTCTCCTGGCCGACGTAGTGCGCCCAGCCGCCGCCGTTGACGCCCTGGCAGCCGGTCAGCGTGGTCAGTGCCAGGAAGGAGCGGTAGATCGTGTCGGAGTGGAACCAGTGGTTGGTGCCCGCCCCCATGATGATCATCGAGCGGCCCGAGGACTCCTCGGCCGTCCGGGCGAACTCGCGGGCGATCTTCACCGCCTTCGCCGCCGGTACCCCGGTGATCGTCTCCTGCCAGGCCGGGGTGTACGGCTCCGCCGGGTCGTCGTAGCCGCTCGGCCACGTCCCCGGCAGCCCGTCCCTGGCCACGCCGTACTGGGCGAGCAGCAGGTCGAAGACCGTGGTCACCAGGTGGCCGGCCACCCGCCGGACGGGCACGCCACGGTGCACGACCCCGGCGCCGGAGCCACCGCCCGAGCCGCCGTCGGAGCCGCCGCCGGTGTCCTGCCCGGACTCCCCGGCCCGGTCGAAGCGGGGCAGCGCGACCGGTACGGCCTCGCCGCCGCCCTCGCCCCCGCCCTTCAGCGTCAGGGCCGGATCGACCCCCTCCAGGTCCAGGTTCCACCGCCCCTCGCCCTGTTCGGAGTAGCGGAAGCCGAGCGACCCGTTGGGGACGACGGGCTCGCCGGTGACGGCGTCGAGCAGCACCGTCTTGAACGCCGCCTCCTGTCCCGGCTCGCCGAGGTCGGCCGCGGTCAGGAACTTGTCGGGCACGTACGTCCCCGTTCCCTCGTGCTCGCGGAGCCGTACCAGGAAGGGCAGGTCGCTGTGGCGTTTGACGTAGTCGGTGAAGTACGGCACCCGCCGGTCGAGGAAGAACTCCCTGAGGATGACGTGTCCCATGGCCATGGCCAGCGCGCCGTCGGTGCCGGGATGCGGGGCCAGCCACTCGTCGGCGAACTTGACGGCGTCGGCGTAGTCGGGGCTGACCACGACGACCTTCTGGCCCCGGTAGCGGGCCTCGGCCATGTAGTGCGCGTCCGGCGTGCGGGTGACCGGCACGTTGGAGCCCCACAGCACCAGGTAGGCGGCGTCCCACCAGTCGGCCGACTCGGGCACGTCGGTCTGGTCGCCGAAGACCTGCGGGGAGGCGACCGGCAGGTCGGCGTACCAGTCGTAGAACGACAGCATGGTGCCGCCGATCAGCGAGACGAACCGGGCGCCGACCGCGTGGGAGGCCATCGACATCGCGGGGATGGGGGAGAACCCGGCGATCCGGTCGGGACCGTGGGCCTTGATGGTGTGCACGTGCGCGGCGGCGACGATCTCGGTGGCCTCCTCCCAGGTGATCCGCACCAGGCCGCCCTTGCCGCGGGCCGACTGGTAGCGCCGCCGCCTGTCCGGGTCGGCGGTGATCTCCGCCCAGGCCGCCACCGGGTCGAGTCCCCTGCTCCTGGCCTCCCGGTACATCTCCACCAGCACGCCACGCGCGTAGGGGTAGCGGACCCGGGTGGGGGAGTAGGTGTACCAGGAGAACGCCGCACCGCGCGGGCATCCGCGCGGCTCGTACTCGGGCCGGTCCGGCCCCACGCTCGGATAGTCGGTCTGCTGGGTCTCCCAGGTGATGATCCCGTCCTTGACGTAGACCTTCCAGGAGCACGAGCCGGTGCAGTTCACCCCGTGCGTGGAGCGGACCACCTTGTCGTGGCTCCAGCGGTCCCGGTAGAAGGCGTCGGCCCGGCGGCCACCGATCTGGTGCAGCGTCCGCAGGTCACCGGAGACCGTTCCGGGGCGTAGGTACCGCCCCAGTTTCAGCAGGGCGTTACTGACCGGTCCGTCCATGCCCGCCATGGATGTGACTCCCTTTCCTTGGGTCACGAACCGCACATCCCCGACATGTGTGGTTCATAACGGGAAACCTCGTGGAGAAACCCGGTGGTAACCGCCTGACGCGTCACCCGGACCGGTCGATCCGGTCTGGGACCGGACGCCGGGCCGACGCCTTCATCTTCGCGGCGGCCCGGCCGGCCCCTCAGGGTCTTTGGTCCCACTGATCGGATCCGAAAGACCCGGCCGTTCAGGCCGCCGCGACCGTACGCCGCCGGGCCGTGGAGCGTACGGCGGTCGCCGTCAGCAGCAGGGTCATCAGCGACGCCACGGCCAGCAGGAACAGTCCCAGCCCGTAGGAGCCGAACCGCCCGTAGACCAGGCCCATCACCAGCGGCGGGACGAACCCGCCCAGGCCGCCCGCGGCTCCGACCAGCCCGGTGACCGAACCGACCCTGTCGGCCGGCGCCACCTGGGCGACCAGGGCGAAGACGGCCCCGCTGCCGCCGCCGAGCGCCGCGGCCATCGTCAGGAACGCGACCGTGCCCAGGGGCATCAGGGGCGGGGTGAACTCCTGTACCGCGGCGCAGACGGCGACCACGGTGAACACCGAGACCAGGACGGGAAGCGGCCCGGTCCGGTCCGACAGCCAGCCGCCCACCGGACGAGCCAGGACCGCGAGCAGGACGAACCCGGCCATCCGGTTGGCGGCGTCGGCCGGCGTGAGACCGTAGGCCGACTGCAGGTAGACGGGCAGGTAGACGGAGAAGGCGACATAGCCGCCGAACGCCACCGCGTACAGGACGCAGGCCTGCCAGGTGATGGGCAACCTCGCGGCGGCCGCCGTACGCGCCGCGAGCGACTGGGCCGGCGCGGTGCGGCCCGGCGCGTCCCGCAGTACGGTCCACGCGACGACGGCGTAGAGGGCCAGCACGATCGCGGTGATCAGGAAAGGCGTGGCCGAGCCGCCGCCTTCGACCAGCCTGACCGTGGTCAGGGCGCTGATCGCGGTACCGCCCATGCCCGCTCCGAAGACACCGAGGGCCAGGCCGCGGCGCCGCGGGGGGAACCAGGCGCTGACGAAGGGCACGCCCACGGCGAACACCGTTCCGCCGATGCCCAGGAAGAATCCGCCCACCAGCAGCGCCGTGAGCGACCCCTGCCCGGCCACGCCGACGAACAGGACCGGGACGATGGTGGCGGCCGAGATCAGCGGGAACATCACCCTGCCGCCGTACCGGTCGGTGAGCGCCCCGACCGGAATGCGGCCCAGTGAGCCGACGATCACCGGGACCGCCACCAGCAGCGCCTGCTGGGAGGCCGACAGGCCCAGGAATTGTTTGAACCGCGGGCCCAGCGGGCTGAGCAGCGCCCATGCCCAGAAGTTCACCGCGAACCCCGCGGTCGCCAGTGCCAGCATCAGCATGGGCCGGTGAGCGTGATTATCTGAAGGTTTTTGGTCTTTTGCGTAGGTACTCACTGTTGTCCGTCCCTATCGCGCCAGTCCATGCACGAGTGACGTCGCCGCGAATCCGCCCTGCCCGGTGGGCGAGCGCCGCTACGCGAGAGCCGGACCGAGTGGTCCGACCGAAAGGCCGGAGGGTGCCCCGCACGGAGTGGCGGGACGGTTCGGTGCACCGTGCCTGTTCGGACGAACGCTCTCGGACGGCCCGCCGTCTCGACCGCCTCGGCCGCCGCCAACCGGTATCAGAAGACCTCTCTCGGCATTCCTCCCGAGCATGGCGCTTTCCCTGTCACTCTCATCACAGCGCGAAAGTCCCGGATCCCGTAGGGGACAAAGTCCTGCCCGCCGGAACTTTCGTCTCGGCCCCTCGGCAGGCCCCCGCTCCGCCCGTCGTCGGTGGCGACGGGATCGACTCCCGGTCAGCGGCGACGGGATCGACTCCCGCGCGTGCTTCGCCCCGCCCGCGGACCCGTCCGCTGTTTCCGGTGGCAGGGGCGGCGATAACACTTATCTGTCAAACATGCTCCTTATCCGCCGCTTTCGCGCTACCCATGGAACGCTCTGAGCAAACAGACAATGAGGATCAAGTGGGGGATCAGGTGTCATCGGACAACGGGGGATCGACATGGCGGCGCCCCGGCCGGGCGATCGTCTCGGCGGTGGGGGCCGCCGCGGTGGCGCTGGCCGCGGTGGGCTGTTCCACCGACGCCACCGCGAACCGGGCGACCCCCGCCAAGGAGCGGCTCACCGCCTCCTCGCCGGCGGCCTCCGCCCCCGAGACCGGGAAACCGCCGGCAGTGGACCCCGGGTGGCCCCGCTGGGGGTTCACCCACACGGGGGTCAGCGCCAACAACGTCACCGAGCGCTTCGAGCAGGACGTGTCCCGGTCTCTCGCCCGGACCCCGATGCTGCAGAACCAGCACATCATGGGCTTCGGGGCGCTCAACCCCGAGCCGAGTCCGGGAGAGTACTTCTGGGAGGACCTCGACAGCCGGACGAACCTCATGAGGCAGTCCGGCGGTACGCCGATCATCACGCTCTGCTGCGCCCCCGACTGGATGAAGGGCGGCCCGAAGGGCCCGACCGAGGAGTCGGCCTGGGCCGAGCACCTTGAGGACGCCCCCTACCCCGAGCACTTCGACGACTTCGCGGAGCTGGCGGCGACCATCGCCGAGCGGTACCGCGACGTCAAGTACTTCATGGTCTGGAACGAACTCAAGGGCTTCTGGAAGGACCACTCCCGGCCCGCGGACTTCAAGGGCTACACCGAGCTCTACAACAAGGTCTACGACGCGGTGAAGGCCGTGCGCCCCGACGCCAAGATCGGTGGCCCCTACATCGGCTTCGACAGCAACAAGAGCGGCGAGTCCGAGCTGCGGGGCCCGTGGGGAGTCGTCAACCAGAACGTGCTGGACGCCTTCAAGTACTGGTTCGAGAACAAGAAGGGCGCCGACTTCGTCGTGGTCGACGGCGCCTCGCCGACCGACGCCCACGAACTGCTGCCCGACGCGTTCGGCGCGCTGGGCAAGTTCGGCGCGGTCACCACCTGGTTGCGCAAGGAGACGGGAGACCTGCCGATCTGGTGGTCGGAGTGGTACTTCGTCCCCGAGGACGGCACCAGCTGGTCCGCGTCCAAGCGGCTCGCCGTCCAGGCCGCGTCGATGATCGAGCTCGCCGGAAGCGGCGCCGCCACCGCGCTGTACTGGAACCCGCAGACCAAGAACGGCGCCTGTGAGGACTGCATGTGGGCCCCGCGGACCGGTGCCGAACTGCCGGTCGGCCGGCTGATGAGCGAGTTCACCAGGTGGTTCCCGGCCGAAGCCGAGCTGGAGCAGGTCACCTCCTCCGATCCCAGGATCCGGGTGCTGGCTCAGCCTCAGCGGCTGGTGATGGTCAACACCGCCGACAAGCAGGTCACCGCGACCGTGGACGGCAGGGAGTTCGCCCTCAAGCCCTACGAGGTCAGGTGGAGCGACCGCGGCTAGCGCCCACCGCGGCTAGCGCCCGCCGCCGTTAGCGCCCGCCGCCGCCGGCGCCCACCGTCGCGCGGACCAGGCGGCACGCGTCGGTGGGCAGCAGCGCGTCGTTCCGCCGCCAGAGCTCGGGGGCGACCGCCTCCTCCTGGCGGACGTGCTCGGTCACCTCCAGGCCGTGCTCCGCCAGCGTCGCCGACAGCTCCTCGGGGGTGAAGAAGCTCAGCCAGGGCTCGCCCCGCTCGGCCGCCGCGGCCATGGCCATCTGGGCGAAGGCCGCGCCCTTCTCGTCGCGCAGGGTCTCCGGCAGCGCGTACTCCATGATCAGTTCGGTGCCGGGGGCCATGCGGCCGATCTCCGCGAGGGTGGCGCCGACGGCCTGGCCGGTCAGGTACATGCTGACACCCAGCCAGCTCACCAGGGCGGGGGTGGCGGGGTCGAACTTGCAGGCGGTGAGCCGGTCGAGGAGGGCGTCGGTCTCGAAGTCGACCCCGACGAAGGCCAGCTCGCCCGGCGCGGTGATCCCCGCCGCCGTCAGCAGGTCGCGCTTCCAGCGCTGGGTGGCCGGATGGTCGACTTCGAAGACCGCGACCCGCTCGGTCAGGGGGTAGCGCTGGGCGAAGGTGTCCAGGCCCGCGCCGAGGATCACGTACTGGGGCATCCCCTCGGCGGCCAGCTCGGCCAGGCGGCGTTCGGTGTAGTGGCTGCGGGCGGTGACCTGTGCGCGGACACCTGACAGGATGAGGTGCTCGCCGTAGGCGCGGTGGTAGCCGATCAGCTCCTCGGCGTTGCCGCCCAGCAGGGCCTGCACGACGGTGTCCTCGAAGATGAACGGTTCCCGGTCCACCACCAGGTGGGCCGCGCGTGCCGCCGCCGCCATGAGCGCGGTCCTGCTGTGCTCTTCGTCATTCATCGGCCGATTTCCTTTCGCAGTTCTCGGGCCATGCGAATGACGATGCTAATCACGCGAACTGCTAAAAAATACCATCTTATCAGACGGAAATAAATTTCCGATTACAAATGAATGATGATGTGAAATCACCGGGTCGCGGGTGCTTCTCCGGCCCTTCGGAAGAACCAGGCCGCCCGGCTGACCGGCTGACCGATCAGGTGTCGCGCGGCGGGGCGGTGAACCTCCGCGGGCGGTACGGCTCAAGCGCGGCGACCGGCAGGCCGCGCAGGTCGTCGGCGACCATCTCGGCCAGGACCGGCCCGAGGGTGACCGCGTTGTGGGTGGCGACGTGATAAAGACCGGCCACGGCGGGATCGGGGCCCACGATGGGCCTGCCGTCCTCGGGGACGGTGCGGACACCGCCGCGGATCGCCTCGACCCCGACTCCCCGCAGCGCCGGGACGTGGGCGCGGGCGGCGTCGAGCGTCTCGGCGACCAGGTCGGGGCCCACCTGGTCCCCGCGCAGGTGACTGAGCGCGCTGCTGCCGATCATCACCCGTCCGCCGCCGTCCGAGCGCATCGAGACCCTCGGCGCCATCACCACCGTCCGGAGCTCGGCCGCCGAGGGCGCGGTGACCAGGAACGCGCCCGGCTGCCGGCTCACGGTGCGCAGCTCCGCGCCCGCGCTCGCGGTCAGCGCGGCGCTCGCGGCGCCGGCGGCCACCATCACCACGTCCGCCTCGACGACGTCTCCGCCGGAGAGCCTCACCCCGGTCACCCGCCCGCCGGCCGTCTCGACGCCGTCGGCCGTCGCGCGCCGGTAGCGCACGCCGTGGTCGCGTACCCCGGCCCGGAGCACCGCACCGGCCATCTGCCGCGCGAAGACGTGCGCCCCACGGGGGATGTGCACGGGACGCCGCCCGCCCAGGCTCTCCGGGTCGAGGTCGGGCTCGATCCGGGCGAGCTCGCCGAGGCTCGGTTCGACGATCCGGGCGCCCCAGGCCCGCATGGTCTCCACGGCCGTTTCGAAGGCCTCGAACTCGTTCCCGGTGGCGCCGTCTCCCCAGTGCAGGCTCCCGCCCACGTGAAGCCAGCCTCCGCCGACCTCGGAGTTCAGCCGTTCGAGCGCGCGCAGCGCCTCGACGTGCAGGTCGTGGAAGGATCTGGGGGACTTCGAGAACGCGTTGACCCAGGCGAACGTCTCGCTCTCGGGGCTGCACCCGGGACGGTCGCGCTCGACGACGGTCACCCGGGCGCCGCTCCGCGCCAGGCGGAAGGCCAGGCTCGACCCGAGGGGGCCGGCGCCGATCACGGTGACCCGCGGCCCCGGGCGCTCGCGGCGGTCGCTGTTCATCGGAACTCCTTTCGGATCCTCTCGCGGAGGGGGGGTCAGCGGGCGCCGGAGCGGGCGAGGTTCGGGGACAGGCGCAGCAGGAGGGCCAGGGAGAACTCGACGTGTTCACGGGCGACCGCCCCGGCCCGCTCGGGGTCACGCCCGGAGATCGCCTCGATCAGTTCGACGTGCTGGCGCGTCGACGTCTCCCGGTCCTCGGGCGAGTACATCGCCGCGACCCGGAAGTTGAAGTGGTAGAGCCAGTTCTTCTCAAGGGCGTGGTATATCTGCGAACTGCGCGACGCGCGGTTCACCAGGCCGTGGAACCTGCCGTTCGCGTCGACCCACTGCCTGGCGATGACCTCGTTCGCCGTGTCCTTGAAGGTGGTCGCGGGCTGCTGGAAGTCCCTCATCGCGGTCACCTCCTGGTCCGTCGCCCGTACCGCGGCCAGCCGGGCGGCGTGGCTCTCCAGCGCGGCACGCAGCTCGTAGAGCTCGATGATCTCCTCGCGGGTGTGCTCCCGGACCACCCACCGGCGGCGGCGCACGATGATCATCCCGTCGTCGGCCAGGCGGCGCAGCGCGTCCCGGACCGGGGTACGGCTCACCTGTAGTCGTTCGGCCAGATCGAGTTCGACGAGTGCCTCGTTCGGGCGCAGCACGCCGTGGATGATCTGGTCGCGCAGGGTCGTGTAGACGAGGTCGCTCCGGCTCACCGTGGTCTCGGTGGTCTCGTCCGGCGCGGTGACGACGTCATCCCTCAGCATGGCCTGTCTCCTGTCTGGTTCTCCGGCGGGTTCCCGCCGTGCGGATCAATGTGACGGCAGTGCCGTGCCGGCATGATCTTCGATCTTTCCCGTGAAGCGGGCGGGGTCCATGAAGCGGGCCGCGTCCCCGGGTTCCCGGCCGAGGACGACGTCGGCCAGGATCTCCGCCGCGGGCAGGGCGTGCATGAACCCGTGGTGGCCGAAACCCCCGGCCACGTAGAGGCCCTCGGTACCGGGGATCCTCCCGACGACGCCCAGGTCGTCGGGCGAGGCCGCGCGCGCACCGGCCAGTCCTCCCGAGATCGCCGAGACGGACAGGCCGGGGATCCGGTGCTCCAGCAGGCCGACGATCCGTCCCGCGTCCGCTCCGTCGAACCCGGACGTCTCCTCCCGGTCGGCGCCGCCGAGGACCAGGCCGCGGCGGCCGCCGGCGAAGTATCCCCTCGTTCCCATGTCGAGCACCAGCGGCGTACGCCGGGGGAAACCCTCCGGGGGGCGGGCGTGGAAGACCTGGCCGTACTGCGTGCGGACGGGCAGGTCGAACCCCGCGTCCGCGACGATGCCGCGGGTGGCCGTACCGGCCGCGACGACGACCGCCTCGCCGTGCCACGTGCCCCTGGGGCCCGTCACGCCGGTGACCCGGGACGCGGACAGGAGCAGGGAGACCGGTGTCTCCTCGACGATCCGCACCCCCCGGGCGACGCAGGCGTCCAGCAGGGAGGTGAAGGCCGCGGCGGGGGACAGGAGCCCGTCGTCCGGGGAGTACCAGCCGCCCAGGATCCCGTCGGTGCGCAGCCCGGGGACCAGGTCGCCGATCTCGTCGGCGCCGACCCTGTCCACCCTCGCCCCCGCGGCGTTGGCGGTCTCCGCGACGGCCTCGCGTACGCCGACGTGCTCGGGGGCGGTGGCCAGGTACAGGTAGCCGCTCGGCTGGAAGTCGGGGCCGGCACCGAAACGGTCCTTCCACTCACGGATGATCGCGAGGGCGCGCAGCGTCAGCCCGACGTTCACCGGGTGGCCGAACTGGGACCGGACGCCGCCGGTCCCGAGCAGGGTGGCCCCTCCGCCCGCGAGACCGGCGTCGAGGACCGTGACGCGCGTTCCCGGTGTCTCGGAGAGGCAGTGGGCGACCGAGAGCCCCTGAATTCCCGCGCCGATGACGATGACATCCATGTTTCTCACACATTCCGTTGTTCGAGGGAACTTATTGCCCGGCGGCCGGTGTGCGGGCGTTTTCCGGGTGTTCCGTGCCTTCCGGGTGTTCCGTGCCTTCCGGAGGACCCGTGCCTTCCGGGTGTCCGGTACCTTCCGCGTGTCCCGTGCTCTCCGGGGGACCCGTACCTTCCGCGTGTCCCGTACCGCGCGGCCGGAGCAGCGGGAGCGCGACCGTCGCCGACGCCAGGGACAGCGCGGCCGAGACGAGCGCCGCGCGGACGGAGGTGAGGTCGGCGACGAGGCCGAGCACCAGCCCGCCCAGGGGGAGCGAGCCACCCCAGGCCCACACGTACAGGCTCATGACACGACCGCGGACACCGTCGGCCAGTTCGTGCTGGATCAGCACGTTCAGCTTCACCATGATCGACACGCCGCCGAGGGAGAGGACGCAGCACCCGACCATGCCGGCGGGGACGTTCCACGCCGTGGCGAGGAGCAGCATGCCGCACGTCATCGCCGCGACGAGCGGCCAGAGGTCCCGGGGGCGGCGGACCCGCGGGACCTGCAGGAGCGATCCGGCCACGGAGCCGACCCCCGCCGCCCCCAGGAGCAGGGCGTAGCCGCGCTGGTCCGCGCCCAGCGGGCCGTCGGCCACCACGGGCAGGACCGCCGCGTAGGACAGGCCGAACAGCCCCGTGAACCCCACCAGCAGGAGGGCGTTCCGGATCACCGGCGTGGTCAGCGCGACGCGGATCCCCGCCACGGGACCCGCCGGGGCGGACTCCTCCTCCCGGAGGGCGGGCCGGACCCCTCGTACGGGCCGGATGAGGAAAAGCGCCAGCGCGCTCAGCGCGACCACCGTGCCGAGCGGTACCGGCGGCCCTCCCCACCACAGCAGCACCGCCGCCCCCGCGGGGGCGGCGGCCCTGGCGATGTTCGGGGCAACCGCGGAGAACGAGAGCGCCGGACGCAGGCCGTGCGGGGGGACCGTGACCGGCGTGAGCGCGTGGAAGGCCGGGTCGCCGAAGGCGGAGGCCAGCCCGGCGGCGCCGACCAGCAGGTAGGCGGACAGCGGGGTCAGCCGCCCGTGGAGCGCCACGGCGACCCCCGCGGCGCCGGCCGTTCCCATGCAGGCGAGCGACAGCACGACGACGACCTTCCGGCCCAGGCGGTCGACCAGCGTCCCGGCCAGCGGGGTGAGCAGCAGCATCGGCAGCAGCTGGACGAAGTACAGCCTGCCGACGTCGCCCGCGCCCGTCCCCGGCATGGTGGTGACCTCCCACTGCAGGCAGGTCACCACCAGCCAGAACGAGCACTGGCTCACGAAGGAGGTCGATACCGTCCGCAGGTAGGCGGTGGTGATCCATGTCCTCACCCGTGTGCCTTCTCCGTCTCAGACCGGTGCGGAGGTGGACCGGATCCGCGACCCGGCGAGGTAGCCCTCGTGCACGGCGCGGCTGAGCCCCCGGACCGAGACGGCGTCGCCGACCGCGATCACGTCGGCGCCGACGCGACGCCAGCCGTCGAGGTCGGCCGGGTTCGACCGCGCCGCGCCGCCCCACACGACGGTGGCCTCCGCCGCCACCCGGACGCGCTGCCCGGACAGACGGGAGGTGAGGACGAATCCGGCGTCGTCGCGGGTGACCCGGGCGGAGACGAACGGCGACGCGGGGCCCTCCTCCAGCCGGCGGACCAGGAAGTCCCTGCTCTCCCGGGGGATCCGCTCGAACAGGACGCTCCTGTCGGTCACGTGGTACGTCTCCAGCCCGCACTCGGTGAGGAACTCGGTCGCGTTCGCCGCGGGCCACTCGCCGTTGGGGTCGATCACGATGTACGGCCCTCCGGCCGGGACGTGGTCACCGGTCAGCAGCGCGTCGACCGTGACGGCGCCGGGGTGGGCCGCCGCGACCCGCTCGGGCACGTACGGCGCGCCTCCCACGGCCACCACGACGAGGTCGTAGGCCGCCTCGCCGAAGTCCTCCGGGCGGACCGTCCGGCCGAGGTGCGGGACGATCGCCGCCTCCCCCTCGACCTCGCGTTCCAGGTAGTCGGCGTAGTCGGCGAACTGGGTCCGGTTGGGGGCGTGCCCCGCGAGCCGGATCCGCCCGCCCAGGCGCGGCCGGGCGTCGTACAGGTCGACCCGGGCGCCGGCGTCCGCCGCCCGGAGCGCCGCCGTACATCCGGCGGGGCCGCCCCCGACGACGAGGACGCGCCCGGAGACGGCGCGCAGCCGGGAGCCCTGCTCGAAGACCGCGAAGGAGGGGTTGACGGCGCACCCGATGGGCGAGACGCTCGTGCTCACCCGGCAGTCCTGGGCGCAGGCGACACACGGCCTGATGGCCCGGTGCTCTCCGCGTACCGCCTTGGAGGCCCAGGCGGGGTCGGCGATGAGCGCGCGGGCCACGCCCACCATGTCGGCGTCCCCCGAGGCGATCAGGTCGGCGGCCACGTCGCCGTCGACGATCCGCTGTGACACCACGACCGGCGTGCCGGTGATGGCCTTCAGCTCGCGGGTGTGACCGCGCAGCCCGCCCTGCGGGTAGCCGCCGTCGCGCATGTGGTTGTGGAATCCCTGCTCGACGGTCAGCGTGACGTAGTCGAGCAGGCCCTCCTCGCCGAGCCGGGTGACGACGTTCCGGACGTCGTCGAAGGTGAGTCCGCCCTCCACCTCCTCCAGGCAGGAGATCTTCATGCCGAGGATCGGCGGGTCGAGCGTCGCGCGGATCTCCGACAGGATCTCCCGCACGAGACGCATGCGGTTGCCGAGCGCGCCGCCGTAGCCGTCGGTGCGCTGGTTGGACCACGGGGAGAGGAACTCGTGCAGCAGGTACCCCTGCGCGGCGTGGACCTCCACCCCGTCGGCCCCCGCCAGCAGCGCGATGCGGGCGGCCTCGACGAACGCCGCGCGCGCCTCGGCGATGTCGTCCCCGGTCATGGCCCTGGGCACCTCGCCGTTGGTCGGCGACGCCTCCTCGGAGGGGCCCCAGATCGGGGTGAGCGGCTCACGGGAGCGCATCTCCCGGCCGAGGTGGCCGAGCTGCACCACGAACCGGGTGCCCTCCGCCTGCGCGGCCAGGACCATCCGGCGCAGCGGGGGGACGATGTCCGGATCGAACAGTCTCAGGTGACGGTCGTTGTGCCAGGTGTTGTGGTGGACCGCGGTCCCGCCGAGGACGAAGAGGCCCACGCCGTCGTTCTCGCAGATCCGGGCGACGTAGGCGGCGTACTCGGGGTCGGGAAGCCCCCGGGAGACGAAGGCTCCGTCGTGCGGCAGGCACATGACGCGGTTGCGGACCTCGTGGCGGCCGATCAGGATCGGCGACGCGAGGGTTGGGCTGTGCATCGTTACTCCATGACGGGATCGATGGATGTCTGTCAGTCGTGCCGGAGGCGCGGGTCGAGCGCGTCGCGCAGCGCGTCTCCGAGCAGGTTGAAGGCGAGTACGGCGAGCGAGATCGCGATTCCCGGCACCGCCACGATCAGCGGGTCGGAGAAGACGAGGTCCCGGCCCTCCGCGGCCATGGCGCCCCACTCGGGGATGTCGCTCGGCACGCCCAGGCCGAGGAAGCCCAGTCCCGCCGCGGTCAGGATCGCCCCGCCGAGTTGTGTCGTGGCCTGGACCACGGCCAGGGGGGCCAGGTGCGGCAGGATGTGCCGGGCGAGGATCACCGGCCGTGAGACGCCCAGGGCGTGGGCGGCCTCGACGAACCCCGACTCCCGCAGGGTCAGCGTCTGGGAGCGCGCGAGCCTGACGAACTCGGGGACGGAGCCGAGACCGACGGCGACGATGACGTTCCGCACCCCGGAGCCCAGGCCCGCGATCAGCGCGAGCGCGAGAAGCATGCTGGGCAGGGAGAGCAGCGCGTCCGTGCAGCGCTGGATGACGAAGTCCCACCTGCCGCCGAGATATCCGGACACCGCGCCTATGGTCACGCCGGTCAGGGAGCCGAGCAGGGCGGCCCCGAGCCCGATGAACAGCGTCATCCGGGCCGCCTCGAAGACGCGGACGAAGAGGTCGCGGCCGAGGTGGTCGGTGCCGAACCAGTGCCGCGCCGACGGTGTCAGCAGCGTGGCGTGCAGGTCCTGCGCGGTGGAGGAGTAGGGGGACAGGACCGGGACGACCACGGCGCCCACGATGATCAGGAGCAGGGCCGCCAGGCCGCACATGCCGTAGGGCTGACGCGCCATCCGGGCGAGGATCGCGTGCACCCTCGTGCCGGGCCGCGCCTTGGTCGGTGCGTTCAGCGGGTCAGTCATAGCGCACCTTCGGGTCGATCAGGCCGTACAGGAGATCGGTCACCAGGTTGATCAGGAGCACGATCAGGGAGAACACGAACACCACGCCGACGATGACGGGGTAGTCCCGGCTGAGGATCGAGTCCACCAGGAGACGGCCGATGCCCGGCCAGGAGAACACGGTCTCGGTGATGACCGACCCGCCGAGCATGGACGCGAACAGCATCCCGATCATGGTCACGATCGGCAGGAGCGCGTTGCGCAGCGCGTGACCCGTGATCGCGGCGTACGGCGGGACGCCCTTGGCCCGCGCGGTGCGCATGTAGTCCTGGCCGAGCACGCCGAGCAGGGAGGACCGGGTGATCCTGACGATCACCCCGAGCGGGAAGGTGGCGAGCACCACGCTCGGCAGGATGATCGACGAGGGTGAGTTCGTGCCCCCGGAGGGCAGCAGACCCATCCACACGGCGAACACCAGGATCATCAGCGTGCCCAGCCAGTACGCGGGCAGGGACAGCCCGAGCACCGCCAGGGCGGAGATCGCGGCGTCCAGCCAGGTGCCGCGCCTGACCGCGGCCAGCACACCGAGGAGCACACCGGCGGCGATCGCGATGACGATGGCCGTGACGGCGATGACCAGGGTGTACGGCAGGCGCGAGTCGATCTCCGACCAGACGGGCGCCCCGCTGACCGCCGAGTTGCCGAGGCTTCCGCGCAGCAGGTCGAACAGGAACCTGACGTACTGCTCCAGGAGCGGTCTGTCGGTGCCGAGCAGCCTGCGGATGTTCTCCAGCTGTTCCGCGGAGGCGTCGGGACCGGCCATCGCGCGTGCCGGATCGCCGGGGAGCACCCGCACGATGAAGAACAGCGCGCTCACGATGAGCACCACCGCCGGGACGGCCGACAGCAGCCTTCTTAATGTGTACAGAGCCATCTTGATCGCCTTTCGGTTCCCACCGGCCCGCACGTGGCGGGCCGGCGGGGACCGTTGTCGTCAGTAGACGGGCCGCCCGGCACCCTGCTCCATCGACTCCCACCACGAGGAGACGGGAGGGGGCGACTCGATCATGTGCGGGACGGTGACGTCGAGGTAGAGCGGGCGGGGGTCGGCGAGGAAGCCCGCGACGGCGGTCTCCAGCTCCTCCGGCGTCGTCACCCGTGCGGCCTCGAGACCGCTGGCCCGTGCCACGGCCGGCGCGTCGGTGGGGCCGGGGTCCACGCCGAAGTACGTCTCGCCGTAGTAGAGGTGCTGCAGCATCTTGATCCAGCCGAGGCTGAAGTTGGTGAACTGGACGTAGGCGATCGGCAGGCCGAGCCGGACGACCGTCTCCAGCTCGCCGCAGGACATGGCGAAGCTGCCGTCCGCGGTGAAGGACACGACCGGCGTGCCGGGGTTGCCCACCGCGACCCCGACGGCCGCCGGAATGGCGTACCCCATGGGGCCGTGCCCCCGCGGAATGATCACGTTGCGGCCCGTGCGCCGCAGGTGCCAGAAGGAGGCCAGGTACGGCGTGGGCGTGCCCGGGTCGCCGACGGCGATCACGTCGTCCCCGGCCAGCCGGTTGATCGTCGTGACCACCTCCGCGGGCGCGAGCCGGCCGGGGCCCGGTTCCGGCGCGTATTTCGCGAAGTTCGCCGCCCAGGCCGCCCGTGCCTTGGCGATCCACTCCACCCGGTTCCGCGCGACCGTCTCGTCGGCGGCGGGAACTGCCTCGTGGAGCGCCGCGAGCACGGTTCTCGCGTCTCCGGGCAGGGAGATCGCGCCGGGGAAGTTGCGCCCGGCGCGGGCCGCCTCCACGTCGATCTGGATGGCCCGGACGGACCCGCGGTCCGGCGCGGTCCAGGCGTTGGTGTCGGTGGCGTTCGCGCGGGTTCCCACGAAGAGCACCACGTCGGCGCCGGAGAGGTACTCCAGGGCGTAGTCCCGGCCGCCGTTGTTCCCGCTCACCCCGAGCGAGAGCGGGAAGTCGTCGGTGACCGACCCCTTGCCGTGGATCGAGGTGGCCACCGGGAGGGCGGCCCTGGTCGCCAGCGCCGCCAGTTCCTCCCACGCCTCGGAGGAGTGCACGCCGGAACCGGCGTAGACGGCGGGCCGCCGGGCCGTCGCGAGCAGGGACGCGGCCCGCGCGACGGACTCCGCGGGCGCCCGCAGCGTCCGGGTCCGCGAGACGGGCGCGGAGCCGGGAGAGCGGGGGACGACCGTCTCGCCGCGGTCGAACACGTCCTCGGGGAAGATGACGGCGACCGGGGCCGGGCGGCCGGACACCGCGACGGTGGCCGCCTCCCGGATCACCTCGGCGATGTCGTCCTGCGGCTGCACCACGTGAATGTGCTTGGTCACCGCGGAGAACAGCTTGACCTGGTCGATCTCGGTTAGGGCGCCGGTGCCGTGGCTGCTGGTGTGGATGTCGGAGGTGATCAGCAGGACCGGTACGCCGGAGGCGAAGGACTCGCCCATGCCTCCGACCACGAAGGTCGTACCGCCGCCGGAGGACACCTCCACCACGCCCAGCCTGTTGGTGGAGCGGGCGTACGCGTCCGCCATGAACGCCGCGTGCCGTTCGTCCCTGGCGAGCACGTGCCGGATGCGGCCGGTGTTGCGGGCGAGCGCGTCGTAGAAACCCACGCCCGTGTCGCCGGGCACGCCGAAGATGTGCTCGATCCCGACGGCCACGAGTGCCTCGACCAGGGCGTCGGCGCCGGTCGGCGACGTCCGTTCGGCATCCGAGGGGTCGATGTCGGTTTTGGGGGTCATGTCATTCCTTGCGTTCGTCAATCTAGGTATGACCGGAACATGTGGTCAGCGGGTCAGCCGGTGCAGATGCGCGCGGTACAGCGCGAG
Organism: Streptosporangium sp. NPDC051022; assembly: GCF_040683035.1. Lineage (NCBI taxonomy): Bacteria > Bacillati > Actinomycetota > Actinomycetes > Streptosporangiales > Streptosporangiaceae > Streptosporangium > Streptosporangium sp. NPDC051022. The sequence goes on from NZ_JBFBCF010000001.1 coordinate 145,017, forward strand.
GTAGTCCTCGGGGGTGGGGATCTCGACGAGGATCTCGGGGGAGACGTAGCCGTCGAAGCCCGACGCCCTCAGCAGGCCGAGCAGTTCCTCGTACGGGTAGCCGGAGGCGAGGTCGTGCAGGTGGACGTGGCGGATCAGGTGCTTGACCCGGTCGAAGGTGGGCTCGATCGACCCGTACACGAGGTCGCGGACGTCGCTGTTGTAGAGCAGGCCGATGTTGTCCCGCCCGGCGAGCTCCAGGGCCTTCAGGCAGTAGTTCCAGTTGTTGAACTCGCCGTGCATCTCCAGCAGCAGGTCGACGCCGCGCCCCGCGCAGTGGTCGGCGACCTCGGCGAGCGACTCCGCGACGTAGGCGACGGCGGTGTCCTTGTCCACGCCGTCCGGGATGGTGTTGCCGCAGACGCGCACCCATCCCGCCTCCAGGTCGGCGGCCAGGTCGGCGAACCCCTTCGAGCGCTCGACCGCCTCCGCGCGGACCCGGGGGTCGGTGGACTCGAAGCGCTGGCTGCAGCTGACGCCCGCCACCTCCAGGTAGGCGGCCTGGATCCGCTGCCGGATCGCCCTGCGCTGCTCAAGCGTGGTCTCCAGTTCCACACCGTGCGACTGGTCGTACTCGGCGCGGAACTCCAGGGCGGCGAAGCCGTGCTTCTTCGCCTTCTCGATCATCGTGTCCAGATCCCAGGACTTGGCGATCTGGTAGGAGAGAAGAGAGAATTTCATCTGTTTTCCCAGGTCCTTTCGCGGTCAGCCGACACGCAGGTGGCCGACCACCGCGTCCCATACCTCGTCGATCCACTCGTCCGGAACGGCGCCGGCCGTCCCGCCGTCGCCGTACCGCTCCGTCCAGATCCGGTAGACGTGGTGGCGGGCGGCGTCCCGGACCAGCAGCGGCAGCAGGACGATCCGCCGGTGGAACCTGTCCTGCACCTGCGGGGGCCAGCGCCGCTCCAGCGCCTCCCGCTCGGCCCCGTAAACGATGAGCTCGGGTTCGCCGGCGGGCGGGGCCTGGTCGCGGACCAGGGACCCGTCCTCGGCCCGCCCGAGCACGCCGTAGTGGCGGCGGGCGAACTCCTCGGAGATCAGCTCGTTGTCCAGGTCGGCCGCGATGGCGGCGTCGGACCGCAGCGCCGGGGGGCCGTAGCCGCCCCCCGAGGGGGAGCGGATGATGACGGACTCACCCGGTTCGAGCCGCAGCTGGTCGATCTTCCCGACGTCCTCGACGGCGCCGTCGCGGCGGCGCACCTGGCAGGTTCCCCGGTTCCCGGGGCCACCGCCCGCGACGCCCCACGGCCGGAGCTCGAACCGCTCCAGCGCACGGGCGAGGACGACGGTCCCGGACCGCAGCGCCTCGAATTCGAGGACCACCGCCGACCCGCCGCGGAACCGGCCGGCGGCGGCCGTGTCCCTGTCCAGGCAGTAGCGCCGGACCACCACGGGAACCTCGAGCTCCACGATCTCGACCGGCGTGTTGCGCAGGTAGCCGCCCGCGGCGCCGTCGACCCCGTCGAGACCGTCGGCGCCCGCCCGGCCCGCGCCGCCGCCGATGAGCGGCTCGACCACCTGGATGTGCCGGTGGCCCGACTCCCCGCTCGGTACGGAGGCCACCACCGGGGAGATCATCCCCGACGTGCCGGCCGGCATCCGGCCGGGCATGGCCTCGGCCAGGCAGCCGAAGACGGCGTCCGCGATCCGCATCGCGGTCGCGTACCGCAGGCCGACGGCGGCGGGGTAGCTCGCGTTGACGAGGGAGCCCTCCGGCGCGGTCACGCCGACCGGCCGGAAGATGGCGCTCGACTTCGGGATCTCCGGATCGAGGGAGACGAGCAGCGCCAGCACGGCGAGGCAGAGATACGGGTGCACCTCGCCGCCCGAGGCCAGGTTCAGCGGTGACTGCAGTTGCGGATCCGTGCCGGTGTAGTCCAGGTGCATCCGGGATCCGGTGACCGTCATCCTCACCTTGATCCGGATGGGCACGTCCGAGTGGAGGTCCGACTCCAGGTAGTCCGAGAACTCGTAGGCGCCGTCCGGGATCTGGGCGATGACGTCCTCGGCCCGTTTTCCGGCGTAGTCGAGGATGCCGTCGATGGAGTCGGCGAGCACGCGGTGGCCGTAGCGTTCGATCAGCCTGCCCAGCCGCGCCTCGCACACGCGCACCGCCGAGCAGAGCGCCTGGATGTCCCCCCAGTTGGTCACCGCCGTACGGCTGTTGTCGGCCAGGACGTCCCGCAGGTCCTCGTTGACCACGTCACCCTTGAAGATCTTGAGCGGGCGCAGCCGCAGGCCCTCCTGGTAGATCTCGGTGGCCTTCACCCAGATGCTCGACGGCACGGCGCCGCCGATGTCGGCGGCGTGCAGGTTCGAGTAGGCCCAGCACAGGAGCTCTCCGTCGTGGAAGATCGGACGCAGCACCTGGAGGTCGGTCAGGTGGGAGCAGATCGGCCCGCCGAGGTAGGGGTCGTTGGTGATGTAGATGTCGCCGGGGTGCGGGTCCCGGCAGAGCGCCAGGGTGGAGCGGAGGTTCCCGCCGAGCAGCGACGGCGCGCCCCGGTGCCAGGGGTAGGAGATCAGCTCGCCGTTCACCGCCACGATTCCCACGGCGAAGTCGGCCGTCTCCTTGATGAACGTGGACAGCGCGGTCCGCTCCATCACCCTCGCCATGTCCTCGGTCACCGCGTCCAGCCGGTGCCGCAGGATCTCGAGCATCACGGGATCAGCCACGGTCGTTCCTCTCCAGGATGATGTTGGCGGCCTGGTCCACCCGCGCGCCGAGCCCGGGGAAGACCACGGTGGAGCTGTCCGGGGCGTGGATCATCGCGGGTCCCTCGACCACGTCGCCGGGCCGCAGCAGCAGGCGGTCGTAGGCCGGCACCTTCTCCCACCGGCCGCCGAGCCGTACCGGCACCGGGGTGGGGGCCGGGTGCCCGGCGCCGGGGTGCGCCTGCCGCGGGGACAGGCCGGAGGGGATGTTCTCCGTCGCGTGGAGTTCGATCACCAGCGGCGTCGCGGCCGAGTCGGCGTGCCCGTACAGCCGCCGGTGCTCGGCGGCGAAGAGCTCCACCAGGCGCCCGGCCAGGCCGGGGGCGTCGAGCGACTCCTCGGGCAGCGGCACGTCGAGCTCCCACGCCTGGCCCTCGTAGCGCATCGCCGCGGCGTACCGGACCGTCGCCGCCGCGCCGGTGCGCTCCCGGGCCGAGTCCGCGGCGACGCGCCGGCGCAGCAGCCGTACGGCGCCGGCCAGGGCGGCCTCGCCTCCCTCGGCGGCCGGGGCGTGGACGGGGACCATGACGTCGGTGCGGACCGGTGCCAGCGCCGCCCCCAGGGCGCACAGGGTTCCCGGGCCGGGCGGGATGACGACGTGGCGGAACTCGGTGTCCTCCAGCGTCCGTGACGCGACCAGCGGTCCCGCGCCGCCGTACAGCAGCAGTGAGGTGTCGCGCGGGTCGAGGCCGTGCCGGGCGAGGGCGTCGGTGATCCCCCGGTTCATCGAGGCCATCGCGATCTGCACGATGGCCTCCGCCGCGTCCTCCGCGGGCATGCCGAGACGCTCGCCGACGGCCTCGACGGCGGTACGGGCGGCCCGCTCGTCGACCGTGGTGCCCCCCGAGGGGGACGGGTACAGGTGCCCGAGGACGACCAGCGCGTCGGTCAGGGTGGCCTGGGTGCCGCCCCTTCCGTAGCAGGCCGGGCCGGGGAAGGAGCCCGCGCTGCGGGGACCGACCCGCAGGACGCCGTGCCGGTCGACCTCGGCCAGCGAACCGCCGCCCGCCCCGATGGCGGTGATCTCCACCGCCGGCACCGTGATCGGGAAGTCCCCGACCCGGGACTCCCGCGACTGGGCGGGCTGACCGCGCAGGACCCCGAGGTCGGCCGTGGTGCCGCCGAGGTCCAGCGTCAGCGCCTGCTCCACCCCGGCCGCGCGGGCCGCCTCCGCGGCCCCCGTCACACCGGAGGCCGGGCCGGACAGCAGGCTGCCGAGGATCGCCTTCTCGAACCCCTCGGCGAATCCCTTGCCGCCGTTCGAGCGGGTCAGGAACATCTCGCCGGTGAAGCCCAGCGCGGACAGCCTGGCGCGCAGCCGGGCGACGTAGCGGTGCACACTCGGCGTGACGTAGGCCGTGATGACCGCGGCGACGGTCCGCTCGTACTCGCGGACCTGCGGCAGCACCGAACCGGAGCACGTCACGGGAAGGCCGGGGAACTCCTCCTGGATGATGTCCCGGACCAGCTCCTCGTGCGCAGGCCAGGCGTAGCTCCCGATGAAGGCGACGACGACGCCCTCGACGGCGTGCTCGTCGACGAGCCGCCGGACGGTCGCGACGACCTGTTCCCGGCTCGGGACCCGCTCCACCGTCCCGTCCACGAGGACGCGTTCGTCGATCTCGGCGACACGGGCGCGCGGGATCAGCACCTCGGCCCTGGTCGGGTAGAGGTTGATGGGGCGTTCCAGCCGCATCCGCCGCATCTCCAGGACGTCGCGGAACCCCGCCGTCGTGAGGAGCGCGAGCTTCGCCCCCGTACGGGAGACGATGGTGTTGATCGGCAGTGTCGTGCCGTGACTGAAGCTGCGGATCTCGTCGAACCGGATTCCGTGCGTCGCCAGCAGCCTGGTCAGCCCCTCGACGACGCCGTCCTCCGGCGCCTGCGGGGTGGTCGGCGCCTTGCCGCCCATCCAGGCGCCGGTCCTCTCGTCGATCAGTCGGAAATCGGTGAAGGTGCCACCGATGTCCACTCCTAGCTGGTACAAGCCGTCCTCCGTGATGCGTGATGCCGGTCTGCCGGGCCGGACCGAGTGACGCCGGTCCGCCGGGCCGGACCGTGAGGCCGGTCCGGCGGGGCCGGACCGGTGATGTGGGGTTACGGGGTGCTCTGCCGCCGTGCGGCGCCGTCCAGGTAGATCACCCCGGTCGGCAGGATGGACAGGCCGCCGACGTCGGCGCGGGCGACGGCGAAGGTGCGCTCGGTCCACAGGAACAGCCAGGGGGCGTCGTTCCAGAGCAGCTTCTCCGCCTCGCAGTACGCCGCGGCCTGCTTGGCCGGGTCGGCGGCGGCACGGCCCTTGGCGACGGCCGCGTCGAACTCCTTGTTGACCCAGCCGGCGAAGTTGAGGCCGTTCGGGGCGATCTGGTCGGAGGTCGTCTGCGCCAGCGTCTCGGAGGCGTCCGGATAGGGCGGGGCCGCCCCCAGGATGCCGATGTCGAAGCCGGCCTTCCTGACGTCGACCAGGACGTCCTTGATGTAGGTCGACCAGTCCGACGTGGTCGGTCCCTCGACCTTGACGCCGACCTGCGTCAGGTTGCCGGCGATGGCCTGGGCCGCCTTGAAGTCCTGCATGTACCTGCCGGTGGGGGCGGTCAGTTTGACCGTGATGCCCTCGGCCCCGGCCTCCTTCAGCAGCGCCTTGGCCCGTGCGGGGTCGTAGCCGTAGTCGCCGGTCTCGCAGGCGTTCGCCAGGGCCGGGGGCGCCGGGGACCTCGCCGGATCGCCGAGGCCGAACAGGACGTTGTCGATGATGCCCTGCCGGTCGATCGCGAGGTTGAGCGCCTGGCGCACCCGTACGTCCTTGAGGGCCTTCTGGTTGGCGCCGACCATGTTGATCCCGCCGTAGATGAGGTTGGTGCCCTCACCGGTGAGCACCTGGAGGTTCCGGTCGGCCTTCAGGGAGGCGAGGTCCGACGGGGGCGGGGCGACGACGACGTCCACGTTCCCGGCCTTGATCAGGGCCTCCCGGCTGGACGCCTCGGGGACGATCTGCCACTCCATCGCCGGGAAGCCGGGCTTGTCGCCCCAGTACCTCTCGTTGCGGGCCAGCAGGATCTTCGAGGCGCGGCGGTACTCGGTGACGGTGTAGGGGCCGGTCCCGATGGGCGTGGCGATGTTCTCGTAGCTGTTGCCCGGCAGTTTCACCGAGGTCGGCGAGAGGATCCCGGCGATGTAGCGTCCGAGCATGCCGGGGAAGGAGCTGTTCGGCTTGGCCAGATGGAAGACGACCTCGTGGTCGTTGACGATCTCGGTGCTCTTCAGGTTGGCGAAGCCCGACCGGTAGGGCACCTTGACCGACTCGTCGGTCAGCCGGTCCATGGTGAACTTCACGGCCTCCGCGGTGAAGGGGGTGCCGTCGGAGAACGACACGCCCGTGCGCAGCTTGAAGGTGAACGCGGTCGAGTCCTCGTTGGCCTGCCAGGACTCGGCCAGCAGCGGCCGCACCCTGCCGTCGGGGGTGTAGGACGTGGTGAGGGTCTGGGTGACCTCCCACAGGATGTTTCCCCCGGTCGCGCTGGTCAGCTGCGCGGGGTCGACGGTTCCCGGGTCGGAGCCGATGGCGACCCTGAGGACGTCGCCGCCGCTCTGCCCGGCGGGGGAGTCGCCGCCGAACATCCCGCCGCACCCGGAGGTGAGTACGGCGGTGGCGGCGAGCAGCGCCATACACCGGGAAAGGGGGGTTCGCCCGGTCAGGCGGGATACGCCACGTGGTGAGTTGTCCATTTCTGGTCCTAACGCGTCATCCGGGGGGATTGGGGGGAGGATGATGTCTTTCAGATGAGTTCGTCGCCGTGACGGCCGTCGCGCTCGTCGCGCTCGTCACGGCCGTCGCGCCGCGTGGGCGGGATCAGGCTCGGTACCGCGGAGTAGAGCCGGCGCGTGTACGGGTGCGCCGCGGAGTCCGCCAGCCGCTTCGCCGGAGCGAGTTCGACCACGGCTCCCTCCGACATCACCGCGATCCGGTCCGCGATGTGGCCCACCGCCGCGAGATTGTGGGAGATGAGGACGTAGGTCAGGTTCAGGGTCTGTCTGAGCTCGCCGAACAGGGCCAGGATGTGCGCCTGGATGGACACGTCCAGGGCCGAGGTCGGTTCGTCGGCCACGATCACCGAGGGACGCATGATGATCGCCCGGGCGATGCCGATCCGCTGGCGCTGGCCGCCCGAGAACTCGTGCGGATACTTGTCCATCGCGCTGGAGGGCAGGCCGACCATGTCCAGGGTGGCGGCGACGTGCGAGTCGAGTTCGCGCCGGGGGAACAGGCCCATCGCGCGGGGCCCCTCGGACACGCTCTCCCGGACGGTCATGCGCGGATCGAGCGCCGACGCGCCGTCCTGGAAGATCATCTGTAGTTCCCGGCGCAGGCCGCGGCGCTGCCGGCGGTCGAGGCTCCACATGTCCCGCCCGTCGAAGCACAGCGAGCCACCGGTCGGCCTCAGCAGGCCGGTCATTATGCGGCCCAGGGTCGACTTCCCCGATCCGGACTCGCCGACGACGGCGAGGCTCTCCCCCCGGCGTACGTCCAGGTCGATGCCGTGCAGTACCGGCCGGGGCGCGGCGCCTCCGCGGAACGCCCCGCTGCGTCCCGGATACTCCATCCGGATACCGCGGAGTGCGAGAACGGCGCCGGGTGACGGGGCACCCGGTGTCGTGGCCGTCGAGGTGTGCGAGGACTCCGTCACGAGGCCACCGTCTCGACGGTCCCCGCGCTCCGCGGGAACGCCACGGGCAGCCAGCACGCCGCACGGGCGGTCCCGGAGCCTTCCATCGGGGGATACTCCTGGCGGCACCTCGGCATGACGGAGGGACACCGCTCGGCGAACCTGCAACCCACGGGCCAGTGGCGGGAGTCGGGCACCGTTCCCGGGATCGGGACGAGCGGAGCCGAGGAGTCCAGCGTCGGGGTCGTGGCCAGCAGCGCCCGGGTGTAGGGGTGTCGCGGAGCGGAGAACACCCGCGCCACCGGGCCGGTCTCCACCACCCGTCCGGCGTACATGACCGCGACGTCGTCGCAGGACTGGGCGACGACACCGAGGTCGTGCGTGATGAGCAGGACCGCCGTGGCGAACCTGTCCTGCAGACGTCGCAGCAGCGTGAGGATCTGCTCCTGGATGGTGACGTCCAGGGCCGTCGTCGGCTCGTCGGCGAGGAGCACGCGCGGCTCGCAGGCCAGCGCCATGGCGATCACGACGCGCTGCAGCATGCCGCCCGAGAACTGGTGCGGGTAGTCGCGGGCGCGGGCCCGGGCGTCGCGGATGCCCACCAGGTCGAGCAACTCGACGGCCCGTTCCGCCGCCTCCCGCCTGCGCATCCCGAGATGCCGCCGCAGTGGCTCGGCGACCTGCGCGCCGACCCGGTGCACCGGGTTCAACGCCGTCATCGGCTCCTGGAAGATCATCGAGATGTCCCTGCCGCGGATCGCGGCCATCTCCTTCTCGGAGAGGGAGACCAGATCACGGCCGCCGAACTCCACGCGGCTGCCTTCCTGGATACGCGCGGACCGGTCGGTCAGCCGGAGGATCGAGAAGGCGGTGAGGCTCTTCCCGCTCCCGGACTCACCCACGAGCCCGAGGGTCCTGCCGCTGCGCAGTGTCAGGTCGACGCCGTCCACCGCCCTGAAGATCCCCTGCCCCGTGTGGAAGTACGTCCTCAGGTCGGTGACCCGCAGGACCGTTCCATCGGCCGTGGACCCCATGTGCACCACCTCCTTCTCGGGCCCTGTCGCCGTCACTCGACGACGATCAGATCGCGGCGTACGGACGAGTCGACCTCGCAGCCGCGGGATGTGACGATGACGGTGTTGCAGTGCCGGAAGGAGCCGAGGCCGAAGACGCCCAGCATCGGCTCGACGCTGAAGGCCATCCCCTCCTCCAGGACGAGCTCGTTGTAGAGCCGCACGTCGAGGGGCAGGACGCGGTGCCCGCCCTCGTAGCTCACGATTCCGCGCCCCATGCCCGTGCCGAAGTGGGAGTTCTCGTAACCGGCGGCGGCGAAGACGTCCTTGCACACCCGGTCGACCTCGGCCATGGTGACGCCCGGCCTGATGAAGTCGATGGCGGCCTCGTTGGCGTCGACCATCGCGGAGAAGGCCCTGCCCACCTCCGGAGCCGGGGCGCCCACGACGACCGTCCGCTCGACGTTGCCCCAGTAGCCCCACAGGAAGCAGTCGAAGATGGTGTCGAGGACCATTCCCCGCTCGGCGCGGCCCTGCCGGTTCCACGTGTACCACTCGCTGCTGCCCGCCCGCTTTCTGGCGTCGCCGAGGCCCGCGTTGTGGTGGAAGTAGAAGGGCTTGTCGGCGTGCTCGGCGAGGGTGAGGTCCAGCATGGCGGCGCGGCAGCTCTCGCTGATCTCCTCGGCGCCCGACCCCGGCCGCATGTGGTCCAGCAGGTACTGCTGGCCCCGGTCGCAGATCTCGTCGGCCGCCCTGACCAGTGCGAGCTCGGCGGGGGAGAGGGTGAGCCGCGGCCTTTCGGCCAGCCGTTCGGCGGGTTCCAGGGAGACCCCGGGCAGGGCGGCCTGGAGCCGCCGCCAGGTGTGGAGGGAGAGGTCGTTCTCCTCCACCCCGACCCTGGCCGTCCCCGGGGCGCGTTGCCGTACCGCCTCGGCGGTCAGCTCGACGACGCTCGTGCGGGGGTCTCTGGGGGCGGTGTAGCCGCTGTCGTGGTTGTGGTCGGAGTAGTACACGATCGCGTCGGCCGTGGCCTGCGAGTCGACGTGCACCTTCTCCAGGATGTTGCAGATCAACGTCACGCCGCCGTCGGCGTCCAGTACCGCCGCGGCCGGGCGTCCGAACTGGTGGATCGGCACGCCCGTGTAGTAGTAGATCGCGGTGTAGGACGTCAGGACCGCCGCGTCCAGTCCGCTCTCCGCGAGGGCCGCCCCCAGGACCTGGGCGCGTTCGCGGATCTCCTGGTCGGAGAACGGCCGGATGTGGGTCATGACGCCCCCCGGATGCTTTCCCTGCGCCGCCGGAAGGCGGAACTGTTTGGTATCCCGTTCGGGAACCCGCTTTGCATGCAAAGGAGTTTAGGAGGATGCATGCGAAAAGGAACCTCCTGAGGAGAGGTCCTTACATGACGGTGCAATATGACACCGTTCACCTAACAGACTGCTGGAGGCGGAGGCGCGTGACGCCCGGACGGGGAGGCCGCGTCCCCGGAGCCGCGGGCGCTCCCTCCGGAGCGGCGGGGCCTAGAAGACCTGGCGGAGGATCATGCTCAGGGCGTGCTCGATGTGGCGTCGTGTCGCCTCACCCGCGCGGGTCGCGTCCCGGGCCGCGACGGCCTCGACGATCTCCTCGTGCTGGTGCCACGACTCCCGGAGCTGCTCGCGCGTGTATCCGGCGACGACCTGGTGGTTGAAGGCGTACAGGCGGTTGCGGTGGATCTCCGCGACGAGCCGGTCGTTGGCGGAACTACGGATCACGAGGTCGTGGAAGCACTCGTTGGCCTCCACGCGTTCCGGCCCCGACAGGCCGTCCACGCCGCCGGAGACCCTCCGCGTCAGCTCGCGCAGCGCGGCGATCTGCTCGTCGGACGCCCGTAGGGCCGCCAGCCGGGCCGCGTGGCTCTCCAGCGCGGCACGGACCTCGTACAGCTCGGCGATCTCCTCGCGCGAACGCTCGTAGACGACCCAGCGGCGACGCCGGGAGACGATCAGCCCGTCCGACGCGAGCCGCTGGAGGCTTTCCCGCACGGGAGTCCTGCTCACCCCGAGCCGGTCGGCGATGTCGGCCTCCACCACGGCCTCGTTCGGCCGCAGCACCCCCCGCACGATCTCGTTTCTGAGGGTGGAGTAGACCTCGTACGACAGGTTCCGCTCCGGGGAGCCCGGTGATCGCACGCCGTCATGTCGAGTCGGCACTCTACCTCCAGCGCTGGCGCCGCGTTCCACGCCCAAGGCTACTGCGCGAAGAACACCGCACCAGCTTGGCGAGGGCGCGGCCGGGACACGTGCCGCCCGCGCCCGGGGACTCCCGGCTCACCTCGGCCGTTCGCGCCCTGTTCGAGTCCCGGCACGCGCGGCCGGCAGGCGCCGGGCCGCCTCACCCCAGGAGGCGGGCGGCGCCGGCGAAGGCGGCGACCACGTCGGCGGCCGTCCTCCGCTCGCGCACCATGCCCACGGCCTGACCCGCGTAGACGTAGGCGGTGGCGAAGTCCTGCGCCCGGCGCGCCGCGTCGAGTTCGGCCCGCGCCTCCTCGTCGTGGGCCAGCTCCTCCTCCCGTCCCCGCCAGCGGTCGAAGAAGTCATTGCGCAGCGCCCGCCCGCCGTACTCCGGGGGCCAGGCGAGCCGCTGCGCGACGTCGAACACGCGCCCGTGGGCGGTCGAGGTCTCCTCCGCCCGCAGTACGGCCTGCCTGGCGGCCTCGGACATCGTGGTCTCCTCGCAGCCGAGGAAGGCGGTGCCCACCCAGGCGCCCTGCGCGCCCGCGGCGAGCACCGCGGCGAACCCCCGCGCGCCCGCGATGCCACCGGCCGCCAGCACGGGCAGGCTCACCGTGTCCAGCACGCTCTCCAGCAGGGGCAGGGTGGCGACGTCGTCGCGGCCGTGACCGCCGCCCTCGCCTCCCCGGGCGACCACGACGTCCACACCGGCCCGCTCGGCCGCCACGGCCTCCGCCGTCGTTCCCGCCTGGGTGGCCACGACGATCCCGGCCCGCCGGAGCGGCTCGATGTAGGGCGGGTAGTCGCCGTAGCTGACCGACACCAGGGCGGGTCTCGCCTCCAGCACCGCGTCGAGCCTGCCGGGGTCGCCGGCAAGGGCCCAGGCCATCAGCCCGATGCCGTACGGCCGGCCGCTCTCTCCCGCGACGGCCGCCTGCGCGGCGATCCACGAGGGAGACGCCGAGGCCGGGACCCCGAACATCCCCAGCGCCCCGGCCGCCGAGACGGCGGCGGCCAGGCGTCCGTCGCTCACCCCGGCCATCGGGGCGCCGACGAGTGGCAGATCGAGCCCGAACCTGTCTGTCAGCCACGTACGCATGATCGTTTCCCTTTCGGGTCCACCGGCTCCCCGGCTCCGGTGATGCCTTCACGGTATTACAGCGGCGGGCAGGGAGGCCGGACGCGACAGGCCGGGCCCCGCCGGAAACGCCGCGAGGGCGGACCGGCTGAACCGGTTCGTGGCGGGGAAGTACCGTCTGCGTGGGCGGCCGGACGTTCGCCGCCCCGTTCTCACCGTCCGAAGGGGGCACGATGAACAAGTTGTCGTTGACGGCACTGGTCTCCCAGCAGCTCGACCTCGCGCGCACCGCGTCGAGCGGGCGCAGCGCGCACACCGTGTACGGCGGGCACGAGCACTCGCTCCGTCAGACGCTGATCGCGCTCGACGCCGGACAGCGGCTCGGCGAGCACGAGAATCCCGGGGAGGCCACCGTGCACGTCCTGCACGGACGGGTCCGGCTGAGCGCGGGTGACGACTCGTGGGACGGCTCGGCCGGCGACCTGCTGATCGTGCCCGAGACCCGGCACGACCTCGAGGCGGTCGAGGCGGCCGTGGTGCTGCTCACCGTCGCCCTCGACCGCTCGCCCCGGTAGGACCCCCGGCGGCGGGCGCCCGGCGACCCCGGGTAACGGGTGCCCGGCGCCGCGTGTCGTCGCGGCCCGGCGCTTTCCCCCGGGCGCCAGGACGGTGAGGGGGCCCGGCGGACGTGGCACTGTGAGCCCTTGCAGGTGCCTGAGGGCAAGGTTACAATCCGAATCTATTAGGAAAGTTTCCTAATGATAAAGGAGTTGTAGGGGCGTTAACCTGCTCCTTCACACTCAGCGGGGCCGTTTCCTGCATTCACGTAAATGCGGCCTTATTTGCTCCACGTGCCGGCCAAGCGGTGCCGACGTGATCTCGGCACGGCCAGGCTCGGCGGATGTGCACCCCCCTACCCCCCATCCCCTGGAAGTGTGACGTGAGATTTCGTGTCCTCATCCTTGCGCTCTTCGCCGTCTTCATGACGGGCGTGGGCGCTCCGGCGCTGGCCGACGTCGGCGCCTGGCAGGCGAGCGTCCAGGCCGTCGCGGCCGCCTGGGCCCCCTACACCTCCTACACCGCGGGCACCGTGGTCACCTACAACGGCGTCGACTACCAGTGCCTGCAGGGCCACACCTCCCTGCCCGGCTGGGAGCCCGACCGGGTTCCGGCCCTGTGGAAGGTCTCCACGGGCGGTCCCTCCGACCCCACGCCCCCCTCGGTCCCGGGCAACCTGCGCGTCACCGGCACCACCTCCAGCAGCATCTCGCTGGCCTGGGACGCCTCCACCGACAACGTCGGTGTGACCGGCTACGAGGTCTACCGCGGCACGACCCTGGTAACCACCGTCACCGGCACCACCTACACCGACTCGGGCCTGGCCGCCTCGACCAGCTACACCTACAACGTGCGCGCCCGTGACGCCGCCGGCAACCGTTCGGACGCCAGCTCCCCGGTCACCGGGACCACGCAGGGCGGCAACGGCGCGCCCGGCCAGCCCGGTACGGCCTCGGCGACCGCGACCGGCAACAGCATCACCCTGACCTGGGGCGCCTCCAGCGGCACCGTGACCGGCTACCGCGTCTACGAGGGCACCACGCAGCGGACGCAGGTCACCGCGACCACCGCCACCATCTCGGGCCTCGGCACCTGTGAGACGCACAACTACACGATCAAGGCCTACAACTCCACCGGTGAATCGGCGGGCCGCGACGTGAGCGCCAGCACCTCCGGCTGCCCCCAGTCGCCCAGGCTGCCCGGCGCCCCGTACCTCTACATGGGCTGGGGCAACCCGCCCAACCCGGGCACGGTGATGGACGCGACCGGCGTCAAGTCCTTCACGATGGCCTTCATCCTGGCCCAGAACGGCTGTAACCCGGCCTGGGACGGCCAGCGTCCGCTGACCGGCGGCACCGACGCCACGGCGATCAACACGATCAAGTCCAAGGGCGGCAGCGTCGAGATCTCCTTCGGCGGCTGGAGCGGCAACAAGCTCGGCCCGAACTGCTCGACCCCCGAGGCCTTCGCCGGCGCCGTGCAGAAGGTCATCGCCGCCCACGGCCCGACCGTGGTCGACTTCGACATCGAGAACACCGACGAGTTCGAGAACTACACCGTCCAGGACCGCATCCTCAACGGCCTGAAGATCGTCCGGCAGAACAACCCGAACGTGAAGATCGTCGTCACCATCCCGACGTTCAAGACGGCCCTGAGCGCCGCGGGTGTCCGGCTGGTCAACCAGGCCAAGGCCCTGGGCGCGCCGATCGACAACTACACGATCATGCCGTTCAACTTCAGCGGCACCGAGATGTACCAGGACACGGTCAACGCCTCCGAGGGGCTGAAGGGCTCGCTGAAGAGCGCGTTCGGCTGGAGCGACGCCGAGGCCTACGCGCACATGGGCATCTCCGGCATGAACGGCAAGTCCGACAACAACGAGACGACCACCCCGGCGCAGTGGACCAAGATCCGTGACTGGGCCATCTCCAAGGGCCTGACCAGGTTCTCCTACTGGGCGGTCAACCGTGACCGGGCCAACGGCGGCGGCGTGCCGCAGGCCGAGTGGGAGTTCACCAAGATCACCGCGGGCTTCTGACAGCCGTGAAGGGGAGGGGGCGGGTCATCACCCGCCCCCTCCCCGTTTTTTCAGTGGGTACCGCAGGAAAGCTCCGTCCCCTCGCCCCCGTGGGCGCACTCAACCGATCGGCGGGGCGAGGCCGTCGGCGGGGGACCGGAACGCCGGATCCGGGACACCGGGCAGGTCGTGCGAGGTGTGCCCGGCCCTCCGGCACATCTTCCCGGTGGGAGGTATCACCCCGACCGGGTGATGTCTCCCGGCGGACGGGGGCGCCGGGCCGGGAGGGCGAGCGGGGCCCGATCTGTCCGGGCAGGTCGGGACAGCCGTACGTCCTGCCTCCCGGGCGGTGGAAGACGGCGGCGCGACAGGGCGGGATCACCCGTTTGGGGTGATGTGGCGGCACATCGGCCGGGCAAACGTAGTCGCCAAGCCCTCACCCTGGCGGCGGGGCCGGAGAAGGCCCGCGATGACGAGCACACGTTCATCGGGTCTCCCCGCCTGCGGCACGTCCACCCCCCAGGAGCCCGATGATGAAACCCCGGACACCGGCGATGCGCCTCATCGCACTGTCGGCGGCGGCCCTGCTGCTCGCCGGCTGCGCCCAGAAGACCGACTCCACGCAGGCCGACTCCACACAGGGCACCGCCCAGCGGCCCGCCGACCTGACCTACGCGAGCGCCCAGGTCGAACGCTACTCCGCCACCCCGGCGTTCGAACCGCCCGGCGAGTCGTTCGACGCCAAGAAGATCATGAACCAGAAGCTGATCTACAGTGTACCGGTCAACGGGGCGCTCGATTTCACCCAGATGTACAAGGGGGCGATGGAGCGGCTGGCGAGCCAGGTCGGCTTCGAATTCAAGACCTGGCAGAACGGGGGCAAGCCCACCGAGTGGGGCCAGGGCATCCAGGCCGCGGTCACCGCCGGAGCCGATGTCATCGACCTCTTCGCCGGCATCGACCCCACCCAGGTCGTGCCCCAGATCGCCCAGGCGCGGGAGAAGAAGATCCCGATCGTGGCGTCCGACACCTACGACGCCTCGCAGCCCCCGGCCTCGTCGGTCGATCTCGCGGTGAACTGCCCGTGCGCCGACGCCGCGCGGCTGATGGCCGACTGGGTGGCGGTCAAGACCAAGGGCGACGCCGACGTGCTGGTGCTCACCTCCAGCGACGTCAAGGCGAGCGAGGCCGGCGAGAAGGCGTTCAAGGAGGAGTTCGCCCGGGTGTGCCCGGACTGCCGGGTCACCTACATCGACATCCCCAGCGCGGACTGGGCCGGCAAGATCCAGCCGCAGGTACAGTCCGCCCTGGTGGCCAACCCCGGGCTGGACTACGTGCTGCCCATCTACGACACCATGTCGATCTGGGCCTCCCAGGCGATCAAGCAGGCCGGTCGGGCCGGCAAGGTCAAGATCGTCACGTACAACGGCACGCCGTCGATCCTCAAGATGATGCAGGAGGACGACGTGATCGAGATGAACGTCGGCCAGAGCAACGACTGGATGGCGCACGTCGTCCTGGACCAGATGATGCGCCGGGCCGGGGGACTGCCCGCCAACCCCAAGGCGACCTGGCCGCTGTACGTGTGGACGAAGGCCAACGTGGCGCAGGCGGGCAGCCCGCCCACCGACTCACAGGGATACGGTGACGCCTACCGGCAGGGGTTCACCAAGCTGTGGGGCCTGTCCTGATCATGAACGGACAGCACAGCCCCGCCGTGCTGAGCTTCCGCGGCCTGTCGAAGACCTTCGGCGGGACGCGGGCGCTCGTCGGCGTCGACCTCGACGTGGACCGGGCAGAGGTGCACGGCCTGGTCGGGCACAACGGATCCGGCAAGTCGACCCTCATCAAGATCCTGTCCGGTTTCCACCACCCCGACCCGGGTGCCGTCCTGCGGATCAACGGCCGCGCCGTGGCGCTGCCCACCACCCAGGCGGGCATGGCCCGCCACGGCGTCCGCTTCGTGCACCAGCACCTGGGGCTGATCCCCGCGGTCTCGGTGGCGGAGAACCTCATGCTCGGGGAACTGTCCACCGGGCAGGTCAGGCGCTTCTCCCTGCGCCGGGCGGCCGAGCGGGCCGCCGAGACGTTCGCCCGGTACGGCCTGAGCCTGGACCCCTACGCCACCGTGGAGTCGCTGCCCTCGATGGAACGCGCCAACCTGGCGATCGTCCGCGCCGTCGAGCAGCGCCGGGACGGCGGCGGGGCACCCGGCCTGCTGGTCCTGGACGAGCCGACCGCGTTCCTGCCGCCGGACGACAAACGCCAGCTCTACCGGCTGGTGCGGCAGGTGGTGGCCGGGGGCGACAGCGTGCTGTTCGTGTCGCACTTCCTGGAGGAGGTCCTCGAACTGTGCGACCGGGTGACGGTCCTGCGGGACGCCCGGGTGGCGGCCGCGGGACTGCCCGCCGCCGGCCTCGCCCCGGACGACCTGGTGGCGCACATCGTGGGCGGGCGGGTGCGCGAGTCCCGCCCGCCGGTCCCGGCACCGGACTCGGCGCCCGTGCTCGGGGTGCGGGGCCTGTCCGCCGGACGGGTCGACAGGTTCGACCTCGTGGTCCGGCACGGCGAGATCGTCGGCGTCACCGGGCTCGTCGGGTCGGGTTTCGAGGACGTGGTGCGGGGGCTGTTCGGGGCGATCCCGGCCCGGGGCTCGCTGACGATCGGCGGGGAGACCCTCGACCTGGCGAAGCTCACGCCGCGGTCGGCGATTCGGCGGGGCATCGGGTTCGTGCCCGGCGACCGCGACCGGGAGGGCGTCATCCCGTCCGTCGGCATCGCCGAGAACATGGCCTACCTCATGCTCGGCCGCTACACGAACCGGCTGCGGATCGACGGAGCCCGGCTGCGCGGGGAAGGCGCCGACCTGATGCGCAGGCTTGGCGTACGGGCCGCCGGCCCCGCGGCGACGGTGGACACCCTCAGCGGCGGCAACGCGCAGAAGACCCTGCTGGGCAAGTGGCTGAGCATCGACCCGAAGGTGCTCCTGCTGCTGGAGCCGTCCCAGGGCGTCGACGTGGGCGCCCGCGCGCAGCTCACCGGGATCCTGGCGGACACGGCACGCGGCGGCACCGGCATCGTGTGCGCGAGCGCCGATCCGGAGCAACTGGCGGACATCTGCAACCGGGTCCTCGTCCTGCGCGACGGCAGGGTGGCACGCGAACTGGCCGGTGCCGAGGTCACCAAGGAAACGATCACCGAGGCATGCCTCAACGCCTACGGGGGGCGCGCCTCCGCACGATCCGTCCCCACCGACACGGAGGAACGCAGCGATGTCACAGACGACGTCCCCACCCGCACCGACGCCTGAGACGGCGGCGCGCCCCGAGTCCCGGCCCCGGCGCGGGCGCCGTGCCGCGGCCCGCGCCGAGGCCGCCGCGCTCCCGCTGGCCTGGGCGGCCATCTGCGTCGTGTTCGCCCTGCTGAGGCCGGACACGTTCGCGACGATGGACAACGTGTCGTCGATCCTGGGATCCCAGGCGGTGCTGGTGGTGCTGGCCTTCGGGCTGCTGATCCCGCTGCGCTGCGGCGACTTCGACCTGTCCGTGGCCGGCACCCTGACGCTGAGCACGATGGTGGTGGCGGTGCTGAACGGGCAGCAGGGCTGGCCGCTGCCGGCGGCCATCGCCGTCGCGCTGCTGACCGGCGCGCTGGTCGGCCTGGTCAACGGCGTCTTCGTGCTGTACTTCGGGATCAACTCGTTCATCGTGACCCTGGCCGTCGGCCAGGTGCTCCTCGGCCTGGTCTCGATGATCAGCGACAACCGGATCGTGTCCGGGGTCGACCAGGCACTGCTGGACGCCGTGGTGCTCAACCGGCTGTTCGGGATCCCGCTGGAGTTCTACTACGCGCTGCTGCTGGCGGTCGTCCTGTGGTTCGTGTTCGACCACACCGCGCTGGGGCGGCGGCTGCTGTTCGTCGGCGCGGGCCGGGAGGTCGCGCGGCTCAGCGGTACCAACGTGGCCAGGGTCCGGCTCGGCGCCCTGGTCGCGGCCGGGGTGATCGCGGCCCTCGCCGGGGTACTGTACGCCGGGACCACCGGTTCGGCGGACCCGCGGGGCGGGACGGCGTACCTGCTGCCGGCGTTCGCCGCGGCCTTCCTGGGCGCGACCAGCATCACGCCGGGGCGGTTCAACCCGTGGGGCACGATCATCGCGGCCTACTTCCTGCTCACCGGGATCACCGGCCTGCAGATGCTCGGCGCGCAGACCTACGTACAGGACCTGTTCTACGGCGGTGCGCTGGTACTGGCGGTGGCGCTGTCGCAGCTCCTGCGCGGACGGCGGCCGCAGCAGTTCACCTGAGACGCCGCCCGCCGGCCCGGGACCACCGGCCGGTCCGCTCCGTCCACGCCGGGACGGGGCGGACCGGCCGGTCCGGTGGGAGGCCGCCGGCGTTTCAGCAGGAGGCCGCCAGGGCGTGCACGGCGGCGGTGAAGCAGGCCATCGGCGGTTTGACCAGTCCGGCGCCGACCTGCCCGGTGCCCGCGACCCGGCCGGCGATGCCGGTGGTGATCTGCGGCAGAATCCCGGTGCGCACCACCTTCGCCACGTCGATCCCGGAGGGGGCGCCGCGGAAGTCGAGGATGGGGATGGCGTAGGCCGGGTTCTCGCCCGCGGTGATCTCGTACATCTCCCCGGTGGTGCGCAGCGCGTCGGGCACCGTGCCGCCGATGAAGCGGACGATCGCCGGGGCCGCCGCCAGGGACAGCCCGCCGATGCCGACCGTCTCGGTGATGGCGGAGTCCCCGATGTCGGGGTTGGCGTCCTGCGGGCCGTACGAACCGAGGTAGAGGCCGTCCGGTACCTCGGCGGGGGCGGTGAACCACGTGTCGCCGGTGCCGGAGACCTGGATCCCGAAGTCGGTGCCGTTGCGGGCCATGACGGTGACCAGGGTGCTGCCGGGCACGCCGCTCGCGGCCGCGGTGGCCAGTTTCGCCGCGGGCATGACCAGGTTGAGGAAGAAGTGGTCGTTGCCCGACACGAAGCGGACCACCTCGGCGACGTCCGCCGTGGGCGCGCCGGACTCGATCAGGTCGGGCACCAGCTCGCGCAGCAGCATGAGGGTGCCGGCCCGGTTGCGGTTGTGGCCCTCGTCGCCCATCTGCACCATCTGGCTGACGATCGCCCTGACGTCGATCGGGCCGCGCCGCCGTACCGCGTCGCGCAGGAGCGGGCCCAGCACCCGGGACATCCACCGCAGCCGGTCCAGCACGTCGGGGGAGTAGGCGCCGTACCGCAGCACCCTGCCGAGACCCTCGTTGAGGGAGCACCACGAGGTGCGGTCGTTGGCCTCGTCACGCAGCGTGAACAGCCACATCGACGGCGAGACGACCCCGGCCATCGGCCCGACGGCGCCCCGGTGGTGGCACGGTTCCAGCCGGACGGAACCCGAGGCCAGCAGGGCCTGTGCCTCCTCGGGGGTCGCGGCCAGGCCCTCCAGGAGCGTCGCGCCGATGAGCGCGCCGCGCAGCGGGCCGGACGCCCGCTCCCAGGTGACGGGCGGCCCGGCGTGCAGGAACGTGCCGGGCTCCAGGCCCAGTGCCTCGCCCGCCGGGACCACGTCCACCAACTCGGCGGTGGAGGCGAGCATCCGCTCCAGGGCCAGGGCGTTGGCGGCGGCGCGCCGCGGATCGGCCATGACCCGGGCCAGGGCGGTCTCGGTTCCGGCGACCGGCGGGCGCCAGTCCACCGGCAGGACGGACGCCGCCTGGGCGGTGAGCTCGTCGGCGAATAGGCCGGCGCCGCAGGCCACCACCCGGGGCTCGGCGGCGAGCAGGGCGGAGAGCGGGCCGGTCAGGGAGGTGGCGGACATCATACGTTCTCCTTCTCGATCTCGATGAGGGCGGCGGCGTGCCGCGCCGCGGCGGCGTTGGACAGGAAGACGGCCGCGCCCGCCTCCCGCACCCGGGCGGCCTGGCGGTCCAGCCCCTGCGGGTCGGTGGTGCTGCCCGTCACGGACACCACCACCGCCAGGTCGCGCCCGCCGGCCGCCGCCGTGGCCCGCGCGGACGCGATGGCGGGGGCGAGCTCCGCCGCGGGGTCGGGGTGGGCGCACAGGCCGAGGACGAGGTCGAGGAGCAGGACCGCGCACTCGGGGTCGGCGGCCTCGGCGGCGATCCGGTCCAGCCGCAGCGCCCCGTCGATCATCGGGTGGGCCCGCCCCGCCGTGAGCCGGTCGTCACCGAAGTCGATCATGAGGTGCCCGGGGGCGGACAGATCCGCGGGTAGCGCCCATTCGGGGCGCAGCGGGATGTTGGACCGGATCGGCCCGAGCCGGTCCGCGGTGATCAGCATGGCCTCGTCGCACAGCGTGCCGCCGCAGAACAGCCCGCGCAGCGCCCCCGGGCGCGGCCGTTGCGGGTCCGGCGCGTCCCAGTGCGGCCACCGCGGCGGGGTGCCGCCCAGGTCGCGTACCGCCTGCTCCGCCACGGACGTGAGGTCCAGGCCCTGTCCGAGTACGGCGAACCGGACCGGGGTGGACAGCGTGCCCGCGTACTCCCGGATCTCCCGGGCGACCCGCGGTGCCGGAGGCTTGGACACCACCACGATGAGCTCCGTGGCGGGGTCGGCGTCCAGCGCGGCCAGGGCCTGCCGGGTGGACCGGCCGGCCACCTCGGCGGACAGGTCCCGGCCGCCGGTGCCCAGGCAGTGGCTGACGCCGGTGCCCGCATGGTCGAGCAGGCACATCAGCTGCTGCGCGCCGGTCCCGGACGCGGCCACGATCCCCACCGGACCCGGCCGCACCACGTTGGCGAAACCCAGCCCCACCCCGGAGACCACGGCGGTGCCGCAGTCCGGCCCCATGACCAGCAGCCCGCGTGCCGCCGCCATGTCCTTGAGCAGGCATTCCTGCTCGACCGGCATGTTGTCGCTGAACAGCACGACCGACAGGCCGTGCTCCAGCGCGTCGGCCGCCTCCACGAACGCGTGGCGGCCCGGCGTCGAGATCAGCGCCAGGTTCGCGCCGGACCGGGCGGCGGCGGAGCCGACCGTGCGCGGGGCCGGCGGCGCGCCCAGCCCCTCCGGGCCGCCGCCGGTTCCTCCCCCGGTGGTCGGCGTGCCCTCGGTGAGCGCCGCCGCGAGCCTTTCGCGCGCCGGGCCGAGCGCGTCCTCGCCGGCGCGGATGGCCACGATCATGTCGTTGGGCGTCGCCGCCTCGGGCACGGTGAACCCCAAGCCGCGCAGCAGGTCGAGGTTCAGTTCGGTGGCCATCGCGACCAGGGCGTCGCTGACCCCCGGCACCTCGCCGACGGCCCGGCTGACCTGCATGAGGCTGACGCTGTCGCGGTAGGCGCCGCGATGGGTCTCCACGATTTCCGGCACGGTCCCCCCTTTCTGTGCGGACACTTCCCGGCACCATAGGTCGCCCGGTGAACGGCGCGGATTACCCGTTTGGGGTGATGTCGAGGGGCGGCGCACCGGAGACCGTGGACGTCGTATCCGCAACGCCCGCCTGCGGCGGACGACGACGAACGCGGTGGCATCATGACCCTGCACCACATCCTGGTGGCCGGTGGAAACCTCGCGGCGCTCCGGACGGTCGAGACCCTGAGGAACGAGGGATTCGACGGCCGGATCACCATGGTCTCCGCCGAGGACCACCTGCCCTACGACCGGCCGCCGCTGTCCAAGCAGGTGCTGACCGGTGAGCTGGACGCCGCGGCGACCGTGTACCGGGACGAGGGGTTCTTCCGGGCGGCCGGCGTCGAGCTGCTCCTGGGCACCCCGGCGACCGGTCTCGACCTGGCCGCCCGGGTGCTGCACGCGGGCGGCCGCGCGCTGAGGTTCGACGGCCTCGTCATCGCCACCGGCGCCCGTCCCCGCCCCGTGGGCGTCGCGGACGGGCCGGCGGGCGTGCACGTCGTCCGCACCCTGGACGACGCGCTGGCCCTGCGGGCCGAACTGCTCACCGGGCCGCGCGTGGTGGTCGTCGGCGCCGGGTTCATCGGCGCGGAGGTCGCCTCCAGCGCCAGGGCCCTGGGACTGGACGTCACCGTGCTGGAGTCCGCGGCGACACCGCTGGGCAGGGCGGTGGGGGAGCCGCTGGGCAGGCTGCTCGGCGACATGCACGCCGCCGCCGGGGTGCGCCTGCGCTGCGGGGCGGCCGTCACCGGGCTGCGCGGCACCGGGCTGCGCGGTACCGGTCGGGTGGCGGAGGTCCTGCTGTCGGACGGTACCTCGCTGCCCGCCGACGTCGTCGTGTTCGGCACCGGAGTGGTGCCCAACACCGAGTGGCTCGCCGGGTCCGGGCTGGACCTCGCCGACGGGGTCGGCTGCGACGCCACGCTGAACGCCGGTCCTCCCGCCGTGTACGCGGTCGGCGACGTGGCGTCCTGGCCGAACGCGCTGAGCGGCCGCAGGACACGCGGCCAGCAGTGGACGACCGCCGCCGACCAGGCCGCGCACGCCGCGCGCAACCTGCTCGCCGGCCCGGCCGCGGCGCGGCCGTTCAGCAGCTCGCAGTACTTCTGGTCCGACCAGTACGGCAGGCGCGTGCAGTTCGCCGGATCGCCCGGCGGCGAGGCCGTCGTGGTCGAGGGGGACCCGGGCGAGTTCCGCTTCGTGGCGCTCTGCCGCGACGGCGACCGGCTGGCCGGGGTCCTGGCCGTCAACACCCCCAGGACCTTCCAGCGGTTCAAACGCATGGTCGAGGCGCGCGCCCCCTGGGCGTCGGCGCTCTCGCCGGAACACGTCTAGGCCGGTGTGCCACCGGCAGGGAGGAGCACCGATGAGCGACCTGCGCATCGAGCTCGACGAGAGCATCTGCTGCGGCTCCGGCATGTGCGCCGCGATCGCCCCGGAGGCGTTCGCGGTCGCCCCCGACGGTGTGGCGGTCGAGCTGCCGGGCGCCGGGGCGGTGGACGGCGGGACGTTGCTGCGCGCCGCGAAGAGCTGCCCGACGCTCTGCATCAGCCTGTACCGGGGCGACGAGGAGATCGAGCTCTTCTGACCCGGGTCCGACAATCCGCGAACCGACGAACAGCCAAGGAGTGACGTCAATGACCGAGACCCGGTACGACCTGGGTTCCACCGCCGACACCTGGAAGTACTTCTGGCACCCCGTGTGCACCCTGGACGAGCTGCGTGACGCGAAGCCCGGTGGGAAGGGCCCGCTGCAGAGCACGCTGCTGGGCGAGCGGATCGCCGTGGCCGAGGTCGGCGGCAGGACCGTCGCGTTCCAGGACCGCTGCCCGCACCGCGGCGTCGCCCTCTCCCTCGGCTGGGTGGAGGAGGAGAAGGTTCGCTGCCGTTACCACGGCTGGTGCTACGACGCCACCGGCGCCGGGGTGGAGGTCCCCTCTCTGGAGCCGGGCCGCCCCATCCCGGCCCGGGCCCGGCTGGTCATGTACGACTGCGAGGTGCGCTACGGCCTGGTGTGGGTCCGCCTGGACTCCTCGGCCGACACGAAGATCCCGGAGTTCCCCGCCTGGGACGACCCGCAACAGCGCTGCATCCTCGGCGAGCCGTACCTGTGGCCGATCTCCTCCGGCCGGCGGATGGAGAACTTCATCGACGTCACCCACTTCCCCTACACCCACCAGGGGACCCTCGGGGCGCCGCCCAACACCGTGTTCCCCGTCTACCCGGTCGATCAGGAGAACGGCCGGCTGGACTGGCTGACCGAGACCTTCCTGGCCTACAACCCCGGTGACGACACCTACGGGCCGCCCGCCGGGCCGGACTCGCGGATGCTGCCGCCGGCGAAGTACACGGTGGAGATGCCCTTCACCGTTGTGCTGTCGTTCCAGTGGTCGGAGACGTTCGCGACCCAGATCTTCATGCACGCCACCCCGATCGACGCGGAGAACTGCCGCAGTTACTGGTTCACCTGCCACACCGAGGACGGCTCGTCCGACCAGGTGCACCTGCAACTGCAGGACATGGTCCTGGGCGAGGACCTTCCGGTCGTGGCCTCGCACCTGCCCCGGTTCATCGGCGACGCCCAGGAGGAGGTCTCGGTCTTCCCCGACAAGACGTCGATCCTGTGGCGGCGCTGGCTGCGCGAGCTGGCCGTCGCCGCCGAGAAGGGGCCCGAGGAGATCAAACGGTGCCTGGCCCAGGTCAACCGGGAGAGCGCGGCGTCGTGATCTACGAGGAGCAGACCTACACCATGGGCGTGGCCAAGGCCGCGGCGCTGGTGGACGCCTACGAACGGCGGGGGCTGGCCGTCCTGGGCCGCCACTTCGGGGATCTGGTGGCGTTCTGGACGGTGGACGTCGGCGGTGACATCGACCAGGTGATCCAGGTCTGGGGTTTCCAGGACCACAACGACCGGGCGCGGCGGCGGGCCGCGCTGCTCGCGGACCCGGACTGGCAGGAGTTCGCCGCCGAGTTCGGCGGCCTGATCACCAGGCGGGAGATGCGGATCCTGACCGCAGCGCCCTTCTCGCCGCACCCGTCGTGACGGCGTCCTCGGCGTCCATGGCGTCCCAGGCGTCCCAGGCGTCCCAGGCGTCCACGACGCCCACGGCACCGGTGCCCGGGGCGAGGCCGCCGGCGGGGCTGTCCCCGCTCGACCGGCGGGCCGTCCTGCCACCGGGACACCCGGGCCGGTCGGCGGCCGAGCGCGACGCGGCCGCCCTGCCGTACGCGATGTGGTCCTGCCCGCCTCCCGATCACGGCACGCTGGTGCGGTTCGGCCACGAGGAGCTGTCGGTGGCGGTGGATCCGGGGCGGGGCGGGCGGATCACCTCGATCGTGAGCCGGGGCCGTGAGCTGCTGCCCGGCGACCCGGGGGTACGGCTCGACCGCCGGTTCGCCCGCGGCCTGGGCACCGCAGCCGGGGTCGAGTGGAACCCCTCGGCCTTCACGACCTCCCCGCTCGCCCTGGAGCCCGTGTTCTGCGGGTGGGCGCCCGGCCCGCCGGACCGGAAGATCCTGCGGCTGTGGGAGTACGAACGGGGTGGCGGGTCGGTCTTCCAGATCGACCTGTCCCCGGTCCCCGGGATGGCGGCCCTGGTCGCGCTGGTCCGGGTCCGCGCGGACGCGGGCCGGCCGCCCGGCTGGTCGACGAACATGTGGGCGGCCCCCGCCCCGGCGGACCCGCCCGGCACCGTGCTGGGCAGGGTGCCGGGCCGGGGGCCGGGCCGGGTACCCGCGGGCGAGCAGGTCCCGCTCGGGCCCGCCGGGCTGCGCTTCGCCTGCACCGTGCCGGTGACCGTGACCTCGTCCGGGGCGGCCGGCTCCGCGCCGACCGCGCTGATCAGGCTGACTCCGCACCCGGAGCGGCGCGACGGCGAGTGGTCCTGGACGGAGGTCTTCACCGCCGATCCCGGCCTGGACCCGCGGGCGGTGCTCGGCCACGCCGCGGCCGTCGCGGCGGCGCGCGACACGCCGGTGGCCGAGCGGATCGGCGCGGGATCCGGCTGGGGCGCGCTGGCGGCGCGCCGCCGCGACGCGGCGGGCCTGCCGCGCCTCGAACCCCCGGGCGCCGCCTTCCCCCGCGACGGCGCGGGCGAGGCGGAGCGGCGCTGGCTCCACCTGCTCGACGGCGGCGGCCTCGGCGTCAGGGACCGGGTCGACCCGCGGGATCCGGGCACGGCCGCGGGCCCGGAGTGGGAGACGGCGCTGCGCCGGTCGGTCACGGGCGAACCGCTCGGTGACTGGCGGGTCCACCTGCGGCTCGGCGAGTTCGCCTTCGAGGCGGGGGACCTGGACCGGGCCCGCTCCGAGTGGGAGTGGGCGATGGCACTGCGGCCGACGGCCTGGGCGGTGCGCAACCTCGCGCTCCTGGACACGGCCCTGGGCCGGCCCGACCAGGCCGCCGTCCGCTACCTCAAGGCGTGCCGGATGCTTCCGGGCGACCTCGACCTCGCCACCGAGGCCGTCGGCTGCCTCATCGCCGCGGGGCGGGCGGGCGACTGCGGCCGGGTGCTCGACGTGCTCGCCGCGCACGGCATGACCGGCCGCGCCCCGTACTGGCTGCTGCGGGCCGGCTGGGAGGCCGCCACCGGCGGGTGGAGGGAGTACGCGGACGCGCTGGCCCGCGCCGCCGGGTGCGCCGACGCCCCGGCGTACCGGACGTGGGCCGACGGCCTGCGGGAACTGTACGGAACCATGGAGAAAGAGGTCGGACATGACTGAGGTGCGCGGTGTGGTGGCCAGGGGAAAGGGCGCGCCGGTCTCGGTGGAGACGGTCCACGTCCCCGACCCGGGGCCGGGTGAGGCCCTGGTCCGGGTGCGGGCGTGCGGTGTCTGCCACACCGACCTGCACTACCGCGAGGGCGGCATCAACGACGAGTTCCCCTTCCTGCTCGGGCACGAGGCGGCCGGCGTCGTCGAGGCGGTCGGCGCCGGCGTGACCGGCCTGGAGGCGGGCGACTTCGTGGTGCTGAACTGGCGCGCGGTCTGCGGCGAATGCCGGGCCTGCCTGCGCGGGCGGCCCTGGTACTGCTTCGCCACCCGCAACGCCGCCCAGCGGATGACCCTGGCCGACGGCACCCCGCTGTCCCCGGCGCTGGGCATCGGCGCGTTCGCGGAGAAGACGCTGGTCGCGGCGGGGCAGTGCACGAAGGTCGACCCCGCGATCTCCGCGACGGAGGCCTGCCTGCTCGGCTGCGGCGTGATGGCCGGCATCGGCGCGGCGATGCACACCGGCGGGGTACGCCCCGGCGACAGCGTCGCGGTGATCGGCTGCGGCGGGGTGGGCGACGCCGCCGTCGCCGGCGCCCGGCTCGCCGGGGCCACCAGGATCATCGCCGTGGACGTGGACGATCGCAAGCTCGGATGGGCCGGGGACTTCGGGGCCACGCACACCGTGAACGCCGCCCGGACCGATCCGGTGACCGCCATCCGCGAGCTGACCGGCGGCAACGGCGCCGACGTGGTCATCGACGCGGTCGGTGTCCCGGAGACCTACCGGCAGGCGTTCCAGGCGCGCGACCTCGCGGGGACCGTCGTCCTGGTCGGGGTCCCGTCCCCGCAGGCCACCGTGGAGCTGCCGCTGCTCGACGTCTTCGGGCGGGGCGGTGCGCTGAAGTCGAGCTGGTACGGCGACTGCCTGCCCGGCCGGGACTTCCCCGCCCTCGTCGGCCTGCACCTGAGCGGCCGCCTGGACCTGGGGCTCTTCGTCTCCGAGACGATCTCGCTGGACGAGGTGGAGAAGGCGTTCGAGAAGATGCGCCGCGGTGAGGTGCTGCGCTCGGTGGTGACCCTGTGACCGGGGGACGGCGGGGGACGCCGACCGGGTGACCGGTGGACGTCCGTGCGGTGGATGTCCGTGCGGCCCGGGGCGCGTGGGCGCGTCCCGGGCCGCACGGCGGGTCAGGACAGGCCGGCCACGTGGTCGGACAGGCCCCGGGGTGCGCGGCCGAGCAATCCGGACAGCACCCGGGGGGAGCCGACCAGGCCGTGCCGGTCGTAGTGGGCGAACATCGCGGCCAGCGCGTCGACGGCGTAGCCGCCCAGACCGGCGGCGGCGGCGTGCTGGCGCCACTCCTCCACATCGGTGCGCCGGGCGGGCACGCCCAGCGCCCGGGCCACGTCCAGCACGGTGACGGTGGCCGGCCCGGCGAGCTCGTAGCAGCCGAAGGCGAGACCGGGATCGGCCAGCAGGCGGGCCGCGACCTCGGCCACGTCGTCCAGGTGGACCAGGCTGAACGGCGCGTCCAGCCGGTAGGGCACGCACAGCTCCCCATCGCGGGGGAGGAGGTTCTGCAGGTACGGGGCGGGCTGCACGATCGTCCAGGTCAGCGGAGACTCGATGAGCGCCTCCTCGACCCGCAGCTTCGCCCAGTGGTGCGGCATCGCCTCCAGTTGCGGGTGCAGTACGGAGTGGAAGACCAGCCGGGCGCCGGTCTCCACGGCCGCGGCGATGACCGTGCGCCCGATGCGCTCCTCCTCGGGATGCACGTTCGGAGCCATGTGGTAGACGGCCTCGCAGCCTCGCAGCGCCACGCGTACCCCGGCCGGGTCGAGCAGGTCGGCCACGACCTCGCCCGGCAGCCCGGACGGCCGCCGCACCACGGGGCGCGCCGGCAGACCGGCCGCGTCCAGGGCGTCCAGCACGGCCCGGCCCGTCTTACCGGCGGCGCCGGTCACAGCGATCATTTCGGCTCCTCGCCGCCCGGCGCGCCGGGTCGTCACAGGGTCGTCAAAGTATGCCCAGCTCGCGGGCCCGGATCAGGGCCTGCCTGCGGCTGGACACGCCCAGCTTGCGGTAGATGCTCTTGAGATGGGCCTTCACCGTGTTCACCGACAGGTAGAGCTGGGCGGCCATCTCCGGGACGGTCAGCAGGCTGCCCAGGTAGTGCAGGAGCTCGGTCTCCCGCTGGGACAGCGGTTCGGGCATCACGGCGGACAGGACGGTCCTGGCCCGGCTGGTCTCCACCGTGCCGAACGCGCCGAGCAGCTCGTTGACGAACCGCGGATGCGTGGTCAGGAACGACGCGTGCCGGGTGAGCAGCCCCCGCGCCGCGTCGCCGATCCGCAGGAACGGCTGACGCAGCCCTTCGGGCTCGGCGAGTTTCAGCGCGTGCTCCAGCGTGCGGGCGGCCTCGTCCCGGTCGCCGAGCCGCTCGTGCGCCACCGCGGCCAGGACCCAGGCCTGCAGCCGCTGGTCCAGAAATCCGGGGGCGGTGCCGCGCAGGGCCGGGCCCAGCGCCTCCAGCGCCCCGCGCGGCTCGTCGTCGGCCAGGTACAGCTCGGCCTGGGCGACCAGCAGGTGCACCGGTACCGAGTCCGCCTTCAGGCTCTCCCGCAGCAGCTCCAGGGCCCGGTCGCGCTGCCCGACGGCCGCCAGCAGGCGGATCGTCTCCCCTCGCGGGTAGGGGGCGAACACGTGGGTGCCGGCGACCCGCCGCACGTCGTCCTCGGCCATCTCCATCAGGGACAGCGCGCCGTGCGGGTTGCCGCGCAGGGTGAGCACGAGCCCCTGCACGAGGCGGATCGTGCCGCGTACGGCCGACTCGCCGACCCGGACCGCCTCCTCGGCCCGGTCCAGGTACTGGTCGGCCTCGTCCAGCCGGTTGTGCAGGTAGTGCACCCAGCCCAGCGCGTGCCAGGCCTCGGCCATCTGCGCCGTCTGTCCCCAGCCGCGGCGCTCGGCCAGCTCGGCGGCCTGGCCCGCCACGCGCACCGCCTCGGTGGGCCGGTCCTGCGCGGTCAGCACTCCCGCGAGCTGGCTCAGGCACCCCAGCGCGATGTACTCGCGCCCGGCCCTCCTGGCCAGCGACAGGCCCTCCCGCAGGTGCCGCTCGGCCCGCGCCCGCTCGCCCGTCCAGTACTCGGTGATCCCCAGCCGCAGCCGGGCCAGCGCGCGTACGTCGTCGCTGACCAGGCCGGTGCCGTGCGCCGAGGGCGGGGCGTCCAGCAGCGGGCCGGCCGCGGCCCTGGAGGCGGCGACGTCCCCGGTGAGCTGGGCGCGGTCGAGCCGGGCCATGGCCATGGCCGCCTCGAACCGGTGCCGTCGCTCCGGGGGGAGGTTCGCCGCGGACTGCTCGGCCAGCCGGATGTCCAGGTAGGCGCCGTCGGTGTCGTCGCCGGCCAGCCGGGTGGCCGCGCGGATGGCCGCCAGCTCGGCGTCGGCGGCGATCACCTCTTCGGGGACGCGTTCGAGCAGGCCTCGCAGCGACGCGATCTCCCCGTCCAGGAACAGCCGCAGCCACAGCGTGCCCATCAGATCGCTCACCCGCAGCCAGTCCGCGGCCGAGAGCGAGTGGTGCAGCGCCTCACGGGTCAGGCCGTGCTCGGCGTACCAGCTCGCCGCCCGCCGGTGCAGCTCCGGCACCATGGTCAGGGCGCGCCGGCGCAGCTCCAGCCGGAGGGTGTCGGCGAACAGCTGGTGGTAGCGGTACCAGCCCTCCTGCACGCTGGTGAACGTGTTGGCCCGGGCCATGTCCTCCAGCAGCCGGGCGGCGTCCTCCCGGCCGGTGAGCGCGTGGGCGAGTTCCCCGGTCATCCGCTCACAGACGGAGGTGCGGAGCAGGAAGTTCAGGATGTCCTCGTCCAGGCGGGTGAGGACCTCGCTCATCAGATACTCGGCGACCACCCGGTCGTCCCCGGCGAACTCCGCGACGAACCCGGCCGGGTCGGCCCGGTCGCGCAGGGAGATCGCGGCCAGCCGCAGCCCGGCCGGCCAGCCCTCGGTCCGCGTGCGCAGCACGCCGACCTGGTCGGCCGACAGGGCCAGGTCGGCGTCGGTGAACAGGGCGCCGGCCTCCTCCTCGGTGAAGGCCAGGTCGGCGGTCCGTACCTCGGCCACCTCGCCCGCCACGCGCAGCCGCGCGATCGGCAACGAGGGCAGGAACCGGCCCGCCAGTACCAGCCGCAGTTGCGGCGGGGCGTGCTGGATGAGGAACTCCAAGCCCTGCAGGACGGGCTGGTGGCTCAGCTCGTGCACGTCGTCGAGGACCAGCACGAGTGGCTCGGGCAGCTCGCCCAGCGCGTTGACCAGCAGGGCCGGGAACATGTCCAGATCCGGCCCGGGTGTCTGCGGCGGCCGGAGCGTGGTGAGCGGATGGTCGTCGGGTACGGCCACCGCCCGCCGCACCGCCGCCAGCAGGTAGGTCCACAGCCGGATCGGGTCGACGTCGCCGTGGTCCACCGTGAGCCAGGCGGCGGGGTTCGGCGGCCCGGCGCGGTCCAGCCACGACGCCAGCAGCAGCGTCTTGCCCCAGCCAGCCGGGGCCGCCAGCACCGTCACCCGGCGCTCGGTGGCCCGGTTCAGCCGGTCGAACAGGAAGGGCCGGGACATGAGATGGCCCGGGATGGACGGCGCGGCAAGCTTGCCTCGCAACAGTGGGCCACTCATCCCATGATGCGTCGCGGCGACGTCGGTCATGTGATCACTCCGGGTAGCGGTGCTTAATCTCTGCCCCCCGTTGATACGACCTGGTCAGGAACGACTGATACGACCTGGTCAGGAACGACAATCGTACCTACCGCCGCCCCGCGGGCGGCATGTGTGATATGGCCGAGAGAGGTGATCACGGCCCGTGTGCCCCCGCCCTCGACGAATCTGCAGGTGGCCTCCACCTTCGGCCCCATCGAGCCGCCGGCGAAGTGCCCCTCCTCGGCGTGTCGCCTGAGCTCGGACACGGTGACGGTGCCGAGCGGCCGGGCGTCCGGTGTGCCGTAGCCGAGGACGGCGTGTTCGACGTCCGTGGCGATGACCAGGACGTCGGCGCCGAGCGTTCGTGCCAGGAGGGCCGCGGCCAGGTCCTTGTCGATCACGGCCTCCACACCGCGCAGCCGCCCGCCGTCCCGGACGACGGGGATGCCGCCGCCGCCACCCGAGACCACCACGAACCCGGCGTCGGCCAGCGCCGACACCGCCGGCGCGTCGATCACCTCGACCGGGTCCGGTGAGGGAACGACCCGCCGCCAGCCCAGGGGCCCGCAGTCACGCCAGCTCTGGCCCCGCCCGATCAGCTCCCGCGCGCGGGACTCGGGAAGATACCCGCCGACCGGTTTCGTGGGGTTCGCGAATCCCGGGTCGTCACCGCGCACCAGCGTCCGGGTCACCACGGCCGCGGTGCGGCGCGCCACGCCGCGGGCGCGCAGCGCGTCGTCCAGCGCGTTGAGCACGCTGAAGCCGATGGTGCCCTGGGTCTGCGCCCCGCACCAGTCGAGCGTCACCGCGGGCAGCGTGGCTGCGGCCAGCTCGTTCTTGGCGAGCAGGTTGCCCACCTGGGGGCCGTTGCCGTGGGTCACCGCGACGTCGGCGCCGGCGGCGACGAGGTCGGCCACCGACTCCATCGCCCGGGTGATCGCGGCCACCTGGTCCTGCTGCCGGGCGCCGCCGTCGGGGGCCGTCATCGCGTTGCCGCCCAGGGCGACCAGCACGCGCATCACGCCTCCCCGTCCGTGCGCCGGTCCAGCTCGTCCAGCCATCCGCGCACGCTCACGTTGTGCTGGCCGAGCACGGGCGGCGCGGTGTGGGCGGCGCGCCCGCCCCCGTCGAACCGCAGCGGCGGGCCGGGCAGGCGGATCGCGCCGAGCACGGGGTGGTCCACCTCGATGACCAGGCCCTGCGACCTGGCCTGCGCGGACTCGTAGACGGCGGCCAGGTCGCGCACGTCGCCGCACGGGACACCGGCCTCGCCGAGCACCGCCAGCCAGTGCGCCTTCGGGGCGGCGCCCAGCGCCTTCTCCACCTCCGCGGTGAGCTCGTCGCGGTTGACGGTCCGGGCGGCGCCGGTGGCGAACCGGGGATCGGCCGCCTCCAGCCCCAGCACGGCGGCGAAACGGCGCCACAGCGAGTCGTTGCCCACGGCGATCTGCACGGCCCCGTCCGGGCACCGGAACAGCCCGTACGGGGCGATCGACGGGTGGTGGTTGCCGGTGGCCCGCGGTACCTCGCCGGCGACGGTGTGGCGGGTGCCCTGAAAGGCGTGCACCCCCACGATCGAGGCCAGCAGCGAGGTGCGCACCACCGTGCCGCGGCCGGTGACGTCCCGCTGCCGCAGCGCGGCCAGCACGCCGAACGCCCCGTACATCCCGGCGAGCAGGTCGCCGATCGGCACGCCGACCCGGGTGGGCTCATCGGGGGAGGGGCCGGTGAGGCTCATCAGCCCCGCCTCTCCCTGGGCGATCTGGTCGTACCCGGGCCGTCCGGCCTCGGGCCCGTCGTGGCCGAACCCGGTGATGGACAGCACCACCAGCCGCGGGTTGATCTCGTGCAGGCGCTCCGCGGAGAAGCCGAGCCGGTCCAGCGTCCCGGCCCGGAAGTTCTCCACCAGCACGTCCGCGCGGCGTACCAGGCGGGTGAGCAGCAGCCGTCC
Organism: Streptosporangium sp. NPDC051022; assembly: GCF_040683035.1. NCBI lineage: Bacteria > Bacillati > Actinomycetota > Actinomycetes > Streptosporangiales > Streptosporangiaceae > Streptosporangium > Streptosporangium sp. NPDC051022. Next base: position 178,041 of record NZ_JBFBCF010000001.1, read on the forward strand.
CGCGTCGGACTTCAGGTCGGCGGTCACCGACTCCTTGCCACGGTTGCAGGACAGGAAGTAGGTCGACTCGGGGGCGTCGGCGGGACCGGCGAAGGGCGGGCCCCAGCCGCGCGACTCGTCCCCGCCGTCCGGCGACTCGACCTTGATCACCCGGGCGCCCAGGTCGGCCAGCATCATCCCGGCGTGCGGGCCGGCCAGCGCGCGGCCGAGGTCGACGACGACGACGCCGTCGAGCGGCCCGCCCGGCAGGCCGGCCGGCGGCTCGCCCGGCGCGGCGGCCGTCACAACCAGTCCACGTCGGCATGCGCCCGGGCGTCGGCCAGCCGCGCGTACCCGGGGCCCCGGTCGAAGAACGCCTCCCGCCCGGTGCGCCCGGCGCGCGCGAGCGCGCGCAGCTCCCGGGTGGCCTCCTCGTCGACCCGCGGGCCGTCGGGGGTGTCCAGCACCACCACGCCGTAGTCGTCGCGGGCACCCCGCGGGGACACCTTGCCCCAGCGGATGTCGCGCAGCACCGCGGCGGTCTCCCGGTCCAGCGGGTCGCCCCAGCCGCCGCCTCCCGTCGTGCGGATCCGGATCACCTCGCCCGCGCGGACCGGCTCGTCGTCGGCCAGCGCGTCCACCTCGCGCTCGTCCGGCCCTCCCGGGTCGATCGTCACCTGGAACGGGCGCCCGGCCTTGCCGCCGCGCACCCCCCAGCAGGCCAGGATGGACCGGTCGGCGATGGACATGAAGGACGCGTCGCGCAGCATCCGGATGTGCTTCTCGTAGCCGAGGCCGCCCCGGTACTCCCCGGCGCCGCCCGAGTCGACGGCCAGGCCCAGCCGCTCGACCAGGAACGGGAAGCGCGACTCGGTGAACTCCGACGGCAGGTTCCGCGAGTCGGGGACCACGTGGATGGTGTCCTCGCCGTCGGCGTAGTACCGCCCGCCGGAGCCGCCGCCCAGCACCTCCCGCATCAGGTACGACTCGCCGTTGGCGTCCTCGCCGTACACGCCCGTGTACCGGATCGTCTCCTGGTCGGCGGGCATCCGCCCGTCCACCGCCTTGGCCAGCACCCCGGCCAGCACGCCGAGCAGCCGCAGGATGACGAACGTCCGCGCGTTGGTGGGAGCCGGGAAGACGGGGGTGAGCAGCGTGCCCGGTGGCGGGAACCGCATCTCGATCAGCGGGACGACGCCCTCGTTGACGTCCAGTTCGGCCATCCGCTCGGGGGTGTCGGCCAGGTTGCGCAGGATCGGCGCCAGCCACTTCTTCAGGAAGTTGCCGTCCGCGTAGTCCCCGCAGTGGTTGATCGGCCCCTTCGCCTGGGGTGACGTGCCGTTGAAGTCCAGCACGATCTTCTCGGCGGTCTTGGTCAGCGTGATCCGCTGGGTGTGCAGCCGCGGCTCGTCCACGCCGTCGTGCTCGGCGTAGTCCTCCCACACGTAGGTGCCGTCCGGGATCTTGGGCAGGATCTCGCGCCGGTACGTCTCGGTGGTCTTGTCGATGATCGCGTCGAAGCAGGCCTCGACCGACTCCCGCCCGTACCGCCGGAACAGCTCGGCCAGGCGTTCGGCGCCCATCAGGCAGGCCGAGCACTCGGCGTCGAGGTCGGCGGCGAGCGAGTCCGGCATCCGCGAGTTGCGGGTCATGATCCGCAACGCCGCCTCGTTGCGCCGCCCCTGGTCCCACAGCTTGATCGGCGGGACCATCAGCCCCTCCTCGTAGACGCTGCGCGCCGCCGAGGGCATCGACCCGGGCACGCAGCCGCCGATGTCGTCGTGGTGGCCGAAGGCCTGAACGAACGCGACGACCTCGCCGTCGTGGAAGACGGGCACGGTGACGCACAGGTCGGGCAGGTGGCCGATGCCGCCCTCGGACAGGTAGACGTCGTTGTGGAAGAACACGTCGCCCGGCCGCATGGTCTCGATCGGGAAGTCGCGCGCCACCGGGTGGACCAGCGCGGAGTACGACCGGCCGGTCAGCTTGCGCAGCCTCCGGTCGTGGATGCCGGCCCGGTAGTCGTGCGCGTCGCGGATCATCGGCGAGCGCGCGGTACGGCCGATGGCGGTCTCGACCTCCATCTCGATGGAGGCCAGCGAGCCCTCCACGATCTCCATGACGATGGGGTCGGCGCCTTTGGCGGCGGCGGTGGCGGCGGTGTCGATGGGAGTGGTCACGGGGTGGCCTCCGTCCGGGACACGATGACATTTCCGAACTGGTCGACGACGGCGCGGAAGCCGGGATGCACTGGGACGGTCGAGCCGAAGTCCTCGATGATCAGCGGGCCTTCCATGACGTCGCCGGGGGACAGCAGGTCGCGCCGGTAGATCACGGTGTCGACCCAGTCGTCGAAGAACACCGGCCTGACGCCGGTGCGCGCGCGCTCGGGGCCGCCGTCGCGGGCCGGCAGCACCGGCACGTCCGGCCTGCGGATCGGGCCGATGCCGGTCGCGCGCAGGTTGACCCACTCCACCTGCTGGCGCGGGTCGTCGCGGAAGCAGTAGCCGTACAGCCGCTCGTGCGCGTCGTGGAAGGCGTCGGCGACCCGCCGGGCGAGCCCGGCGTCGACCGGCCCGTCCGGCACCGGCACGCGCACCTCGTAGGCCTGCCCGAAGTACCGCAGGTCCGCGGTGCGCGCGAACCGGTGCTCGGCCGCCGCGAACCCCTCCCGCTCCAGCGCCGCCGCGGCCTCGGCCCGCAGTTCCGTGTAGATCGCCTCGACCCCGGCCGGGTCGAGGTCGTCGTGGCGGCAGACCGCGGTCCGCACGTAGTCGTTCTTGACGTCCACGGTGAGCAGCCCGAACGCGGACACGTTGCCCGGGTTGCGGGGCACCATCACGGCGCGCAGGCCGAGAATGTCGATCAGCCGGCACAGCAGCAGCGACCCCGATCCGCCGAAGGTCACCATGACGAAGTCGCGTACGTCCAGCCCGCGCTTGACCGTGATCTGCCGCAGGGCGTTGGCCTGGTTCCACGCGGAGATCTCCAGGATCCCGGTGGCACAGGTCTCCAGGCTGAGGCCGAGGGCCGCGCACAGCTCCGACAGTCCGGTACGGGCGGCCTCCAGGCTCAGCGGGATCTCCCCGCCCAGCAGGTGCGGGGGGATACGGCCCAGCACGACGTGCGCGTCGGTGATCGTCGGCTCGGTGCCGCCCTTCTCGTAGCAGAGCGGGCCGGGGTCCGCGCCGGCCGAGCGCGGGCCGACCTTGAGCGTGCCCTCGGGGGAGATCCACGCGACAGAGCCGCCGCCCGCCCCGACCGTGGCCACGTCGATCATCGGAATCTTGGACGGGAAGGCGCCCACCGTCCCCTCGGTGGTCAGCGTGGGCTCGCCGGACAGCACCACCGACACGTCCGTGGAGGTTCCGCCCCCGTCCAGGGTGAGCACCCGGTCGAACCCGGCCAGCTCCGCCAGCAGCGCCGCGCCGAGCGCCCCGGCGGCGGGGCCGGACAGCACCGTGGTGATCGGCTGGTGCACCACCTCGTCGGCGGACAGCACCCCGCCGTTGCTCTTCATCACGTAGAACGGCACCCGCCGCGGCGTGTCCTCACCGCTGTCGGTGTAGGCGTCGAGGCGGTCCTTGATGGTGGAGATGTAGCGGGTCACCTTGGGTTTGACCGCGACGTCGACCAGGGTGGTGACCGACCGCTCGTACTCGCGGTACTCCCGCAGCACCTCCGAGCTGATCGACACCACGCAGCCGGGGTGCTCGCGCGCCAGGATCTCGCGCATCTCCAGCTCGTGCGCGGGGTTGGCGTAGGCGTGCAGGAAGCACACGCCGACCGCGCCGATGCCCCGCTCACGGAACCACCGGGCCACCGCCACCGCCCCGTCCTTGTCGAACGGCCGCAGCTCCTCGCCCCGGAAGTTCATCCGGCCGCCCACGGTGCGGACCAGGTCGGCCGGCACGATCCGGTGGGGTTTGACCCAGAAGTAGGAGTTGCCGTACCCGTCGGGCACCGACTGCCGGGCGATCTCCAGGACGAACTCGTACCCCTCGGAGGTGATGAACCCGAGGGAGTCCACCTTGCCCTCCAGCAACTGGTTGGTGGCGACGGTGGTGCCGTGGCTGACCGCGGACAGGTCGGCCCCGCCGAGCCCGAGGCGCTCCAGGATCTTCCGCACCCCCGTCATGAACCCCTCGGCGGGGTCGGCGGGGGTCGACGGCGTCTTGGTGGTGAGCATCTCCCCGGTCCGCTCGTCGAGCGCCACGACGTCGGTGAACGTGCCTCCGGTATCGATGCCCAGTCTGATCCGGGGTCTGCCGATCCTGTCAGGCATTCAGGAGCTCCTTTCCCGCCTGGCGGCGGCATGGCCCGGCGCGTGAGCCGGATGGTGGAAGGGGGTGCGGGCCGGGGCGGTGAGGTCGTCCCGGTAGCGGGTGTAGAGGCCGGTGTTGCGGTCGGCCAGGTGGTCGAAGACCTGCGGGCGGTCCGATCCCGGGCTCATCGCGACGAGGGCGCGGGGCTCGAGGCGGGCCGCGGTCCACCCCTCGTGGCTGGTGCCGCGCGCGATCACGTGCGCGACCGGGGTGACGATGAGCGAGTTGCCGAAGTACAGCGTGCCGCCGGGGTCGGCGCCGGTGGCGTTGGCCGCGATCACGAAGACGTGGTTGTCGTAGGCCCTGGCCCGGGTGGTGAGCTCCCAGATGTCGGCGGAGCGCAGCAGGGCCGAGGGCCGCACGAGCACCTCCGCGCCCCGCACCGCCTGGATCCGGCTCAGCTCCGGGTAGTCGCCGTCGAAGCAGATGGTGAAGCCGATCCGGGCCAGCGGGGTGTCCAGCACGGTGACCGAGTCCCCCGGGGTGACCCAGCCGCCCCGGTCGCGGCGCTCACCGGGGAACAGATGGGTTTTCCGGTAGGTGCCCAGCAGGTCGCCGGTCGGGCCGATCAGGACGGCCGAGTTGTACACCGTGCCCCGCTCGGGGCCCCGCTCGTAGGTCCCGGCGACGATGTGCGCGCCGTGCTCGGCGGCGGTCCGCCGCAGCGGGTCGAGCATCGGGCCGTCGGCCGTATCGACCAGGTCCCACAGTTGCTCGGCCTCGACCCCGGGGGAGAATCCGGTGGTCACCGACTCGGGCAGCACGATCAGCTCGGCGCCGGTGGCGTCGGCGCAGCGTTCCGCGTACGCCGCGGCCCTGGAGCAGTTCGCGGCGATGGTGGCGGTGGTGAGGGGGGACGGGTCCGGGGCGACCTGGACGGCCGCGGCGACGAACGACCTCACGACCGGTCACCGAGCAGGGTGATGATCACGAGGGCGGCGGCCGTGCAGGCCAGGGCCAGCACGGCGCCGAACACGGCTCCCCTGGCGAACCCGGCCGCCGACCCCGCCGACCCCGCCGCCACCGGTGCCGCCGGTGTCGCCGGGCGCTCCCACGCCGCCGGGAGCGGCCGCGCGGGGGCCGCGGGGGCCATGAGGTCCGCGGGGGCCGTGAGGTCCGTGGGGTCCGCTCCGCGGTCCGCACCCGCCGTACCTGTTTCGGCCGCCGTACCCGCCGCGACCGCCGGGGCGGTCAGGGCCGGTGCCCTGCCGGTCAGCACGTCGTCCACCGCGGTGAAGAACTCCCTGGCGGTGCGCTTGGCCACGGTCGACAGCACCCGCTGCCCGACGCCGCCGATCATGCCCCCGACCACGGCGTCGGCGTCGTACTCCAGCAGGGTGTGCCCTCCGGCCTCCTCGGTGAGGCTGACCAGCACGTCGGCGCTGACCGTGCCCGGCCCGCCGCCGCCCGAGGCCCGCAGTACGAAGGAGTTCGGCGGCCGCCGGTCGGTCAGCCGCACCTCGCCCTGGTAGGTGCCCTTGATCGTGGCCACTCCCGCGGTCACCGTCATGCGGTAGGCGGACGGTTCCGTCTCCTCCAGCCCCTTGCAGCCGGGGATCGTCCTGGACAGTACGGCGGGGTCGTTGAGCGCGGTCCAGACCTCGTCGACGGGCGCGTGCAGTACGGCGCTCCCGGTGACCTTCATCGGGGATCCTCCTTCTCGGCTTGGCGGAACGGGCCGGTCTCGCCTTCGGCGAACCGCTCGCGCAGGTGGAACAGGTCGGACGGCGAGATCGGCATCCGGGTGACGGGGAACCCCTCGGCGTCCTCGACCGCCGAGGCGATCAGCGCCGACACCGGGATGACCCCGGCCTCGCCCGCGCCCTTGATACCGAGCGGGTTGAGCGGCGAGGGCGTCTCCAGGTGGTCGGTCTCGATCCGTTCGGGGACCTCGGTGACGTAGGGCATCAGGAAGTCCATGAACGACGCGTTGAGCAGCTGGCCGCTGTCGTCGTAGGCCATGCGCTCGTACAGCGCGCCGCCGATGCCCTGGGCGACTCCGCCGTGGATCTGGCCCTCGACGATGCGGGGGTTGATCAGCGTGCCGCAGTCGTGCACCACGCAGTACCGCAGCACCCTGATGTCGGCCGTCTCCGGGTCGGTCTCGACGATCGCGGCGTGCATGCCGTTGGCGAAGGTCGACTGGGTCGGTGAGTAGAACGCCGTGGCCTCCAGCCCCGGCTCGTCGTCCGGGGCGACCGGCGGCCCGTCGGTGGTGCCGACGCTGAACTGCGTCGCGGCCTTGGTCTCCTCGTCGAAGGCGTAGCGCAGCGGGTTGGACAGCACCGCCACCGTCCGCAGCGGCATTCCCGGGCCGGGCGTGCCGCGCACCCGCACCGTCGAGTCGACGATCTCCAGGTCGCGCGGGTCGGCCTCCAGCGCCTCGGCGGCGATGCGCAGCGCCTTGTCCCTGACCTTCTTCGAGGCCAGCCCGATCGCGTTGCCGCTCATCACCGCGGCTCGCGAGGCGAACGTGCCGACCGCGTACTTGAAGCGCCGGGTGTCGCCGGTGGTCACCACCACGTCCTCGATCGGCACGCCCAGCGTCTCGGCGGCGATCTGCGCGAACACCGTCTGGTGACCCTGCCCCTGGCTGGTCAGCCCGGTGGACACCACGACCTTGCCACTGGTCTCCACCCGGACGTGGCCGCCCTCGTACGGGCCGACACCGGTGCCCTCGACGTAGCAGGCGAGCCCGATGCCCACCCGCCGCCCCTCGGCGCGGGCCCGCTCCCGGTACGCCGGGAAGTCGTCCCAGCCGATCAGCCTCTTGAGCTTGGCCAGCGACTCGGGGAAGTCACCGGAGTCGTACCGCAGCGGCCTGCCGTCCTGGAACGTCAGCCCGAAGTCGTAAGGCATCTCCTCGGACCGGATCAGGTTGCGCTCCCGCACCACGGTCCGGTCCAGCCCCAGCCGGGCGGCGACGGCGTCCATGGTCCGCTCCATCGCGAAGCAGCCCTGCGGGCGGCCCGCCCCCCGGTAGGGCGTGACGATCAGCGTGTTGGTGTACAGCGAGTGGAACTCCACCCGGTAGGCGCCCGGTTTGTACGGCCCGAGCAACTGGGTGGAGGTGATGATCGGCACGATGATCCCGTACGGCGTGTAGGCCCCGTTGTCGTGCAGGATCTCCACGTCCAGCCCGAGGATCCGGCCCTCGTCGTCGAAGCCGACCCGGACGGTCTGCAGCTGGCCGCGCTCGTGGGCGGAGGACACGAAGTGCTCGCGCCGGTCCTCGGTCCACTTGACCGGCCGGCCCAGCCGGATGGCCGCCCAGGGGACGAGCACCTCCTCCGGCCACGGGTGCACGATCTTCACGCCGAACCCGCCGCCGACGTCGGGCGCGGTCACCTCGACCCGGTCGACCGGCAGCTCCAGCTTGGCCGCGAGCGCCATGCGCAGGCTGGTGGAGGTCTGCGTGGACGACCACACGTGCAGCGACAGGTCGTCGGCGTCCCAGCGCGCGTAGACGCCGCGCCCCTCCAGCGGTGTGCAGGCGCTGCGCTCGATCTCCAGGTTCAGCTCCAGCCGGTGCGGCGCCGCCTCGATCGCCGCGCGGGCGTCGCCGAACCCCTGGACCAGATGGGCCGCCACGTTGCCGGGGACGTCCTCGTGCACCAGGCGCCCGGCGTCCCTGGCCGTGCCGATGCCGACGACCGCGGGCAGCTGCCGGTAGGTCACCCGGATGCGCTCGCAGGCGTCCTCGGCGGCGTACCGGTCGCGGGCCACCACCATGACCACCGGCTCCCCGACGTGTTTGACCTCGTCCCCGGCCAGGCAGTAACCGGTGCGCGGATGCGTGAGCGCGGGGTGCGGGATGAGCACCGGCAGCCGCTCGGCCACCCGGCCGGTCAGGTCGTCGTGGGTGTACACGGCCAGCACGCCGTCCACGTCGAGCGCGTCGGTGACGTCGATGTCCGTCACCTGGGCGTGCGCGTACGGGCTGCGTACGAACGCCGCCGCGACCGCGTCCCTGCCCAGGTCGTCGAGGTAGCGACCGCGCCCCGTCACCAGGCGCGGGTCCTCGCGGCGGCGGATCGGCTCGCCGAAGATCCTCGTGGTCATGAGCTCCTCCTCCCGCTCTCCGGCCGCGCGGCCCGCGACGGCGCGGTCTCCGCCTGTCCGGTCTCGGCGTGTCCGGCCTCCGCCTGTCCGGTCTCGGCGTGTCCGGCCTCGGCCTGTCCGGTCTCCGCCTGTCCGGCCTTCATCAGCTCGGCCGCCCGCAGTACGGTGCGCACGATGTTCTGGTAGCCGGTGCAGCGGCACAGGTTCCCGGCGATGATCTCCCGCGCCTCCTCCTCGGTCGGCCGGGGGTTGTCGCGCAGGCAGGCGGTGATCGTGGTGACGAACCCCGGCGTGCAGAACCCGCACTGCAACCCGTGGCAGTCGATGAACGCCTGCTGTACCGGCCCCGGCGAGCCGTCGGGGCCGGTACAGCCTTCCACCGTGGTCACCTCGCCGCCCGCCGCGCCGACCGCGAACAGCAGGCAGGCGCGCGTCGGCCGCCCGTCGAGCAGCACCGTGCAGGCGCCGCACACACCGTGCTCGCAGCCCACGTGCGTCCCGGTCAGTCCCAGGTCCTGGCGCAGGAAGTCCGACAGCAGCCTGCGCGCGGGCACCCGCGCCTCGCGCAGCACCCCGTTGACCGTCAGCGAGACGAGGTGCAGTTCCTCGGTCATGGTTCCTCCCGTTCCGCGGCGTCGGTCGCGGCCTCGGCCAGTACGCGGCCGGTCAGTACGCCGACCAGGTGCCGCCGGTAGGCGGCGGTCGCGTGGATGTCCTCCTCGGGGTCGGTCAGGTCGCGGGCGAGCCGCCCGGCCGCCGCCCAGTCCGCCGTGCGGTACGGCCGCCCGGCGACGGCGTCGGTGAGATCCAGCACCAGCGGGGTGGGCGACACCGACAGGTACGCGGCCCTGGCCCGGGTGACCCGCAGGCCGTCGTCCAGGGTGACCAGGGCGCCGACCCCGCACATCGCGTAGTCGCCGTGCCGCCGGGCGGCCTCGGCGAACGCGGACCCGGTGCGTCCGGCCGGCCGGGGAAACCACGCCGAGACGGCCATCTCGCCCGCCTCCAGGCACGACTCCAGCGGGCCCGTGAAGAACTCGCCGGCGGTGACCGTGCGGCCGCCGTCCCTGGAGGCGAGCTCCACCGTGCCTTCGAGCAGCGCGAGCACCGCGGTCATCTCCCCGGAGGGGTCGGCGTGCACGAGCGAGCCCACCGTCGTGCCGCGGTTGCGGATCGTCGGGTGGGCGACGTTGACCACGGCCCGGCGCAGCAGCGGGACGCTCGCGTACGCCTCCGCGTCGTGTTCCAGGGCGGCGTGCCGTACCGTGGCGCCCACCCGCACCCCGTCCGGGCCGGCCTGGATCCGGTCAAGCCCCGGCACGTGGTTGACGTCCACCAGATGGGCGGGTGCCGCCAGGCGCATGTTGAGGATGGGGACCAGGCTCTGCCCGCCGGCGAGTACCTTTCCCTCACCGCCGGTCCGGTGGAGAACGTCGAGCGCCTCGCCCAGGCTCGCCGGGCGGTGGTAGGCGAAGGGCGGCGGCTTCACACGCGCCGTCCCGTACGGCTCCGCTCCCCGCCCCGGGGGCGCTCCACCGCGGTCTCCGCCCCGGCCGTGGCCCGAGGTCCTGGTGTTCCCTGCATGACGTACCGCCGTCCCGCTCTCGGGCGCCCCGCTGTTCCGGAAGATGCCGGCCCTCGTCATCAGGTGTTGTGGGCGCGTGAATACGTTCGCCCTTCGGCGTTCTCCGGGGCATCACCCGAAGCGGGTGAACCGGCCGCGGGAGGCGGGGCCGCGAGACCACGCGGCCCCGCCGGCAAGGAAGATCAGACTAGATCCAGTTTTTGATCATATGAAGTGCCCGTTCGAGGCCGGCCAGGTCGGTGTACTTGGTGACCAGGTCCTTCACCGCCGCCTCGGCCTGGACCGGGTCGCGATCCGCGCAGGCCTCGGGCACCAGTACGGCGGGCAGCCCGCTCTGCACGAGGTCGACCCCGGTGGCCCGGACACAGCCGCTGGTGGAGGCGCCGCACAACAGCACGGTGTCCACCCCGGAGGCCCGCAGCTCGGGTACGAGGGCGGTGCCGAAGACCGCCGAGGCGCCGGGCTTGACGGTGATCCGGTCGCCCTCGGCGTATCCGAGCCGGGGATCCAGCTCGGCGGCCGGACGGCCCTCGCGCAGCTCGTCCAGGGCGGGGATCTTCGCGGCCCACAGGGGGAGCGGTTCGGCGGCGCCGTACCGGATGACGGTGAACCACACCGGGACCCCCGCGGCGTGCGCGGCCGAGACGAGCGAGGCGGCGGCGACGACGGCGCGCCCGGCGTCGCAGGAGAGCGGGCCGCCGGGCTCGGTGAAGCCGCGTTGCAGGTCGACGACGACGAGACCGGGACGCCGGCCGAGGGGAAGGGAACCACCGAAGCCGTTCAACAGAACTCCTTGGTCAGCAGGTCGGGCCGTTCGAACGGGACCATGTGGCCGCAGTTCTCGACGGGCCGGATGTCCGCGCGGGGGTTGGCGCGGCGCAGGAGCGCGACGTCCCGCGGTGTGACGACGTCGCTGTGCGCGCCGTACAGGAGGGTGGCCGAGAGGGCGGGCCACCGCGAGAGGAAGACGCCGTCGTGGAAGTCGCGGTGGGCGGCGGCGACGGCCTCCTCCCGGCAGGTGGGCAGGGCCTCGAACCAGGGTTCGGCGTTCTCCCAGGTGGGATGGAGTGACCTGGCCTCGGAGAGGGTGAGACGGCCGCTCCTGGCGTCTCGGATCAGGTCGAGGTAGCGGGACAGCGGCGTGGGATAGGGCCGCCCGCCCGGGCAGATCGGCGGATCGACGAGGATCGGCCGTACGGTGCCCGGCGGATTCGGATTCGGATGCGGCCGGGCGGTGGCGTCGGCGGTGGCGGTGGCGTCGGTGGCGTCGGTGATCCGCGCGGCGACCCGCGCGGCGACCAGGGCGCCCATCGAGTGGCCGAGCAGCACGACGTCCCGGAGGTCCAGGTCGCGCAGGACGGCCAGTACGTCTCCGGCCAGCTCGTCGAGCCCGAACCCGCCCTCCGTGACCGTGGTCAGCCCCCGCCCCCGCTGGTCGAGCAGGAGTACCCGCCGCCCGCGTGCGGCGATCCTCCGGCCGAGGTCCAGCCAGGTGGAGGCCGGGCAGGTGATGCCGGGCAGGGCCAGGACGGGCGGGCCGGCCCCGAGCTCGATCAGCGAGAGCTCGCCGTCGAGCCGGGGCAGGGTCAGTCGTTTCACCGCGCGGCCTTCATCCGAGCCGGGGAGGGCAGCCGTCTCACTGTGCGGCCTTCATCTCGGGCACGACGATGTCCCCGTCGACGATCACCGGCTCGCCGTCCAGCAGCAGCGAGCAGCCGTGCAGGGGGACGTCGACGTGGCAGGCGGTGTGGTTGGAGCCGCCCAGCTCGCCGTTGGGGCCGGTGGAGAAGAGCACGTTGCCGTAGGTGGCGCGGGCCTCCATGCCGATGCCCTTGAAGTCGACGGCGAGCGAGGTGCGCCGGGCCCTCTCGTGCATGCCCCAGCCGATGTGCGAGATGCCGTAGGCGTCGGGGTCGCCGAAGGAGGCCATGTACTCGCGCAGGAGCAGGGCGTCGAGCTCGCCGCGGACGTCCACGATCCGGCCGTGCTCGACGGTGAGCGTGATCGGCGTCCGGACGTAGGCGTTGAACGGGAAGACGATGTCGCCGGGCGCGATGACGACGGTGCCGTCCACGCCGTCCTCGTCGCCGCCGGTGAACAGGAAGCCGCTGGGCCAGTGGTCCCACTCACCGGGGCGGTCGTTGAAGCCGTACTCGGGGACCACCGGGAAGGTGTTCAGCCGGTAGGTGACGTCGGTGCCGAAGGGGCTGGTCACCCGGAGCTCGGAGGCCCGTCTGAGCAGCTCGACGCCGTGGTCGATGCGCTCCTTCTGGCCGGGGACGGGGAACATCTCGCGCAGGACCTCGACCGGTTCGACGACGCTGAGGATGCGCGTGCCGGTGGCCTGGATGTCCATCTGCTCGGCGGAGAAGAGCAGGAAGACCAGGTCGATCAGCAGGTCGGACTGCTTGAGCGCCTCGGTGGCGGCGGGGTTGCCGCTCAGCGGGGTGGCGCCGACCTGCAGCGAGGCCAGCGAGCCGCCCGCGCCCGAGCCGCCGGGCAGCCGTACGTGGTAGGTCGGCGCGCCCAGGCGGCGCGCGGCGGCCATGAAGGCGTCGGCGTAGTCGAGGCGCTCGTCGCCCTTGGAGACGATCGCGACGCGCTCGCCCTCGTGCACGCCGCTGAGCCGGAGCTGGCGCTCGCAGAGGTCGACGAAGTCCAGGAAGTCGGTCACAGTTCGGTCCGTTCGGTGCTCTCGGAGTTGACGACGAACCCCTGCGGCATGCGCGGCCCCCACATCGTGGTGGGGGCGTCGTAGTCGTGGGGCTCCCAGTTCTCGCTGATCTGGTCGATGTCGATGAAGTACTCGATCCAGCTCCCCCAGGGGTCGGGGAAGTAGGTGAAGATGTTCGAGCCCAGCCCGTGCCGGCCCAGCCCCCACCCGGGATGGCCCCTGTCGTCCATCAGCTCGCGCCCGATCATGAGCATGTCCAGGTCGGCCACCTCCCAGGAGGAGTGGTGCAGGCCGGGATGGGTGCTCTGGACGAAGCCGAAGGTGTGGTGGTCGCCGGGGCGGGCGTGCCAGAAGGACAGGATCCGCCCGGTCCGGTCGGAGAGCCGGAAGCCGAGACCGGCGTAGAAGCGCTCGGAGGCGGCCAGGTCGGAGACGTAGAGCAGGACGTGACCCAGGCGGTTGGGCCGCGCCCGCTCCGGCATGTGCCGCCAGGCCGCGACGTCCACGCGCGGTCTGGCGCCGCCCACGTTCATCTCCACCGTCGGCAGTGACCTGCCCGGGTCGGGGCGGGCCTCGCGCACGTTGACCCACAGGCCGTCGGGGTCCTGGAACCACAGTCCGGGTGCCTCGACGGAGGCGGGCGCGTCCCTCAGCACGACGCCCCGGGCCTCGATGTCGCGCCCGAACTCCTCCAGCCGTCCCTCGTCCACGCCGAAGGAGACGTAGGCGATGCGCTTGTGCCTGGCCTCCAGCAGCTCGACCTGCTCGGCGGCGGCGCCGTCGCAGGCGAAGCCGAGCGTCCTGGCGCCCTCGACCGGGAGGAGGCCGAAGGTCCGGTAGAAAACGTCGGCCTCCTCCAGGGAGGGGACGGTCATGCCGTATTTGAGGACCCCGTTGACCGTTGGCCGCATGTGGATCTCCTTCCGAAGTGACTGCTTGACACATCCCAATGTGGATCCAATAGTTGATGCTAATTGGGATGCCATTCTGGCGCCAGAGTCAATCGGAGGTCGGTCGTGGGTCGTTTGCAGGGGAAGGTGGCGATCGTCACCGGTGGTGGCGGCGGCATCGGCAGGGCGGTGGCGGCGGATTTCCTCGCCGAGGGCGCCAGGGGCGTCGTGATCGTGGACAACCTCGCCGACCGCGTGCGGGAGGCCGCCGAGAGCCTGGGTGAGCGCTGCCTGGGCCTGGTGGCGGACGTGCGGTCCTGGGAGGACAACGTCCGCGTCGTCGAGGAGACCGTCTCCCGCTTCGGCGGCCTGGACGTCTACGTCGGCAACGCGGGGATCTTCGACCACGCCGTGCACATCGCCGACCTCGACGGCCCCGCGCTGGCCAAGGGCTTCGACGAGATCATGGCGGTCAACGTCAAGGGCCTGATCCTCGGCGTCAAGGCGGCCCAGGACCACCTGCTGAAGTCGCGTGGCAACGTCATTCTGACCACCTCGTGGGCCGGCCTCCGCTCGGCGGGCGGAGGTGTCCTCTACACCGCCTCCAAGCACGCGGTCACCGGCCTGATCCGCCAGCTCGCCTACGAGCTGGCCCCGAAGGTGCGCGTCAACGGCGTGGCCCCGGGCGTCGCGCCCACGAAGCTGCGCGGTGTGGAGTCCATCGGCCAGCGGCCCAAGGACTCCCTCATGGAGGGCACCGCCGAGGCGCTGCCGCTCAAGCGGGTGCCCGAGTGCGAGGACTTCGCCCCGGTCTTCACCATGCTGGCCTCACAGGACGCCAATCTGATCACCGGATTCGTGGTCGAGGCGGACTCCGGCCTGGCCATCCGTGGCGTGGCGCGCGTGGCGGGCGGTGACCACCTGTGATCCCCTTCGCCCTCGCCACCTGTCGCACCGGGCAGGGCGGTCACCGGACGCTCGTGCACGTCGACGGCGTCTACCACGACCTGGCCGCCGCGCTGGGCGAGGACCTGCCCCCGCTCGGCGCGCAGGGGCTGCTGCCCGACTGGGACCGCTGGCTCGACCGCATCGGCCTGGCGGTCGAACGCGGCCTCGACGCCCCGGTGGAGCTCGACCCGCTCACCCTGACCGCCCCGGTGCCCGAGCCGCGGCAGGTGCTCTGCGCGGCCTCGAACTACGCCAAGCACGTGGCCGACTTCGCGGGGCGCCGGGACATCGACACCTTCAGCGGCATCGACCGCTCGCGCATGATGCCGTACCTGTTCGCCAAGGGGCCGGACTCGCCGCGCGGGCCGTACGGGGAGATCCCCTACCCCTCGGCCACCCGGCGGTTCGACTACGAGGTCGAGCTGGGCGTCGTGCTGCGCGAGGGCGGCAGCCGGGTGCCCGCCGCCCGGGCCGGGGCGCTCGTCGCGGGGTACCTGCTCTTCAACGACCTCACCCTGCGCGACCTCCAGCAGCGCACCGACTGGGCCTTCTTCAAGACCGACTGGTACGCCGGCAAGGCGTGGGACGGCTCGGCGCCGATGGGACCGCTGCTGGTCCCCGCCCGTTTCGTCCCCGACTACCGGGAGATCCCGCTGGAACTGCGGGTCAACGGCCAGGTACGGCAGGCCGCCCTCGCCGGGGACATGGTCTTCTCCGTCGAGGAGCAGATCTCCTACGCCTCGGGGATCGCCACCCTGCGCGCGGGCGACGTCCTGGCGACCGGCACGCCCGACGGCGTGGCGATGAAGACCGGGCAGTGGCTCCAGGTCGGCGACGTGATCGAGGCCGACGGCGGTGTGCTCGGCACGCACCGGCTCGTCGTCACCGAGCCGGTCGACGACGGTTTCGCGCTCACCCCGCCGGACGCCTGACATGCTGGTCGACGTCCACCGGCACCACATGCCGGACACCACCGTCGCCTTCCTGCGGGGGCGCCGGGCCTGGCCGTACCTCGAAGGTGGCCTCGACGGCGGCCTCGACGGCGGCTTCGTCAGGTGCACCGCGGGGTACGGCTACCGCCTCACCCCCGAGATGACCGACATCTCCGGAAACGTCGCCGAGATGACGGAGTCGGGAGTGGACACCGCGGTGCTCTCCACGATCGTCGGGGTCGTCGACCAGCTCCCCGGCCCCGAGTCCGCCGCCCTCGCCCGCGACGTCAACGACGAGATGGCCGCCCTGGCCCGGACCTACCCCGGACGCCTGGTCCCCATGGCCACCCTGCCCCTCGGCGACCCCCGCGCGGCCGCCGAGGAGCTGCGGCGAGCCCTCGACCTGGGCCTGCGCGGCCCGATCGTGCCGGTGACCGTGGCGGGCAGGCAGCTGCACGAGCTCGCCCTCGACCCGCTGTTCGAGGTCGCCGAGGCCACGGGCGCCCCGCTGAGCCTCCACCCGACCTCGCCCGCCTTCGCCGAGCACTTCGGCGACCACGCCCTGATGACCTCCCTGGCCTTTCCCGTGGACACGACCGCCGCCGTGCTGCGGCTGCTCTACGCGGGAGTGTTCGCCCGCTACCCGGGCCTGAGGGTCGTCGTCCCCCACGCCGGGTCGCTCCTGCCGTACCTGATGGGCCGGATCGACCGGGAGGCGGGCAAGTACGGCGTCTGGCACGAGCCGCCGAGCCGTACGCTGCGCCGCCTCCACGTGGACGCCGTCTCGCTGTGGCCGCCGGCGATCCGGCTGCTGCTGGAGGTCATGGGGCCGGAGCGGGTCATGTTCGGCAGCGACTACCCCTTCTGGTCCACCGGGGAGAACGTCACCGCCCTGGCCGAGGCGACGGCCGACGAACGCGTCCGCGCCGGTACGGCCACCGACCTCTTCCGCCTGTAAGACCCTCTTCCGCCGGTAAGGCACCGTCCCCCTCCCCGTGAAGGAGCCCCGCATGACACCCCCCGACGACGAGCGCGCCGACGACTTCGCCCACTCCGTGGTGCCGGAGGAGGCGCGGATCCCGAAGCTGAAGCTCACCATGGCGAGCTGGTCGCTGATCACCGGCATGGCCTGGCTGTTCTACGGCGCGCTGGCCGCGATGCTGGCCGGCACCCAGCAGGCGGTCATCGGCCTGGTGCTGACCGTCGTGGTCTTCGCCCTGGCCAACAACCGCATGGTCGGCCTGGCCGCCTCGACCGGCCTGAGCAGCGGCCTGGTCTCCAGGAAGCTGTTCGGCCCGGCCGGCGCCGCGCTCATCGCGCTGCTGCTGGCCGCCACCACCGTCTACTTCGCCGTCTTCGAGGGCAGCGTGGTGGCCGAGGCCTTCCGCCAGTACTTCGGCGCCGACATCCGCATCTGGTACGCCGTGGTCGTCGTCGGCATGCTGCCGCTGATGATGGGCGGCGTGCTGACCTGGATGGACCGGGTCAACGCCTACCTGCTGCCCCTCTACGTGGTCGGCATCGTCGCCGCCGTGATCGCCGCGGCGGCCCAGGGCGACCCGTCGACCTGGTGGGAGGCGCCGGGCCTGCCCATCCCGCAGGTACTGCCCGGCTGGCTGACCGTCTTCATCCTCTACCTGGGTGTCTGGCTGGTGATGCCGACGACGGTGGACTTCGCCCGCTTCGGCCGCCCGGCGGACATCCCCTTCCTGCGCAACGTGACCTTCGGCTGGCTCTTCGGCTCCGGCGTCTTCCTGGTCAACGGCCTGATCGGGATGTTCCTCGTGCACATGGTGATGCCCGGCTCCCCGGTGGCGGGGGAGACCGGCGTGGTCACCGCCCTGGTCGGCCCGCTGGGCCTGCTGGGGGTGGCGCTGATCGTGGTCACCCAGATCCGCATCAACACCCTGAACTTCTACCAGTCGAGCATGAACCTCCAGCGGCTGCTGCGCCAGCTCGCCGGGGTGAACCTGTCGCGCCCGGTGGTCGTCACCGCCGTCAGCGCGCTGGTCTTCGTGCTGATGCTGACGGACGTCTTCAGCTACCTCCAGCTCGCGCTGAAGTGGCAGGGCACCTTCTTCGTCGGCTGGGTGGGCATCGTCGTCACCCATCTTCTCCTGCGCCGGCAGGCCCCGCCCGGCGCCGGGCTGGCGGTCTGGGTCCTGTCGGCGCTGGCCGGGATCGCGCTCATCGAGTTCGGGACGCCGCTGCTGGCCGAGTCGGCGCCGCTGATCGCGCTGGCGGTCGCGGTCGCGGGCTACGCGTCGCTGGCCGCCCGGTCCGAGGCGGTGACGTCCACCACATGATCGTTGATCACCGGCGTGTATCCGGGGAGCGGCTCGGCCCAGCGCACCTCGACCGGCGTCACCAGCGTGCCGTCCCCGGTCAGGGGCAGCTCGATGCCCGCCCCCGCCGCCGCCCTGGCCAGCGGGCCGAACCGGTGCCACGGATCCACGTCGGTGATCAGCCCGACCGCCGCGGTCAGGAGCTGGAGTTCGGCCACCCGGCGGGCGCGGCGCAGGTCGCTCTCGCGCAGCGCCGCCAGGAAGGCGTCGTTGAGGTCGAGCACGTACTCCGGCAGCTTCTTGCGGTTGTAGTAGAAGCGGTGCAGCCGGTACAGGCGCTCGTACAGCCCGGAGACCAGCCTCTGCAGGGTGGGGCCGCCGTCCTCACCCGGCAGCAGGTGGAAGTCGATGTGGTCCTGGTGGAAGTCACGCGGCTGTCCGGGCCGGGTGCGCAGGCCCTCGGCCAGCGCCGCCATCCGCTCCAGCGTCGCCTCGGAGACCGGCCGCAGCAGCGGCGGCTGGAGCAGCAGGAGGGCGGAGTAGAGCTCCTCGGCCTCGTCCAGGTCGAGACCGGCCACGGTGATGCCGTAGTTGGCCCTGGAGGTGACGAAGCCCTCGGCCTCCAGCATCCGCAGCGCCTCGCGCAGCGGGGTCCGGCCCACGTCGAGCAGTTCGGCCAGCTCACGCTGGGTGAGCCGCTGACCGGGCAGCAGGCGACCGCCGAGGATCAGTTCGCGCAGCTGCTCGTGGGTCTGCGCGACGGCGTCTCCGGCGCGTCTCGATGTATCCATATTTGGATCATATCTATGAGGGGAAGTCCATGAGGTTCGCCCATGCCTCCTAC
Organism: Streptosporangium sp. NPDC051022; assembly: GCF_040683035.1. Classification (NCBI taxonomy): domain Bacteria; kingdom Bacillati; phylum Actinomycetota; class Actinomycetes; order Streptosporangiales; family Streptosporangiaceae; genus Streptosporangium; species Streptosporangium sp. NPDC051022. The sequence continues at coordinate 196,565 of NZ_JBFBCF010000001.1, forward strand.
CGTGTCACCGATCGGGACCGAAGTGTCGGCTTCTACCGCCTGCTCGGTTTCGAACCGCTGGAGGAGCTGCCGATCGGCGACGCCCTCCACCTCTTCCTGGGGCTGGGCGGTCGCACCGTACTCGAGCTGGTCGTCGACCCGGACCGGCCGGTCGGAGAGGCCGGCGGGTACCGGCACGTCGCCCTGGAGACCGGCCGCATGGACGAGGTGCTGGCCCGCGTGCCCGCCGAGCGCGGGCCCTTCCGGGCCGCCTCCGGGGTACGGCTGGCCTTCCTGCGCGACCCCGACGGTTACGAGATCGAACTCATCGAGTCTGGAGCACAATCCGTGGACGACCTGACCCTGGCCACCGCCTTCCTGTACCGGGAGGCGGAACTCCTCGACGACAACCTCGTGGACGACTGGTTCGCGACGCTCGACGAGGACCTGGAGTACCTGGTGCCGCTGCGCTACTCGCGTGAACGGGCCAACGGCGCGGGCTTCAGCCCGACGGCTTACCACATGAAGGACACCCACACCAGCATGGCCGGACGCGTGAAGCGGCTGTCCGGCGAGTACGCCTGGGCCGAGGACCCGCCCTCGCGCACCCGCCGCCTCGTCACCAACATCCGCGTGCGGCGCGAGGACGAGCTGCTCCACGTGCGCTCCAACCTCATGCTCTACCGCTCACGCGGCGACTCGCCGGAGCACCAGCTCCTCGTGGGCGAGCGCCACGACGTGCTGCGCGTCCACCCCGGCGGCGAGGTGAGGCTGGCGCGGCGCACCGTACTGCTCGACCAGACCACCCTCGCCACCCACAACCTCGCCGTCTTCCTGTAGGAGAATCCGTGATCGACATCGAGGGCATCCCCGCCGACCTGGAGAAAGGTCTGCTGCCCAGCCACGTCTTCAACGACCCGCAGATCCACCGCCTGGAGCTCGAACGGCTGTTCACCAGGGCCTGGTGCTTCCTCGGGCACGAGAGCGAGATCCCGGCCAACGGCGACTACGTGGTCCGCACCATCGGCGAGGACCCGTTCATCCTGGTCCGGGATGAGAAGGGCGTCGTCCGGGTGCTGCTGGACGCCTGCCGTCACCGGGGCACCCGGGTGTGCCGGGTGGAGAAGGGCAACGCCTCCAACTTCCGCTGCCCCTACCACGGGTGGACCTACTCCAACAGCGGCGACCTGGTCGGCGCACCGGCGATCAACACCGCCTACCGGGGCCTGGACAGGTCGAAGTGGGGCCTCATCCCGGCCGCGCGCGTCGAGAGCGTGCACGGTCTGGTCTTCGCCTCGCTGGACGAGGCCGCGCCGCCGCTGGAGGACTACCTCGGCGGCATGAAGTGGTACCTGGACCTGATCTTCGGCCTGTCCTCCGGCGGGCTGGAGGTGGTCGGCGAGCCCAACCGGTTCGTGCTCGACGCCAACTGGAAGATCGGCGCGGACAACTTCTCCGGCGACGACTACCACACCGTCTTCCTGCACAAGTCGATGTGGGACGTCGGCACGATCACCATCCCACCGGTGGCCAACATGCAGGGCTACCACGTGCACGCCGGACCCGGCCACTCCGTCACCTTCTCCGTCGCCGGCGATCCGGACGAACCCGGCCCCACGTTCTGGGGCTACGACCCGGCCGTGGTGGAGACCTTCGACCCGGCCAACGTCACCCCCGAGCAGTTCGAGCTCGCCCGGCGTTCGCGCATCACCGTGGGCACGGTCTTCCCGAACCTCTCCTTCATCGTCGCCCCGCTCACCGAGGACTCCACCAAGCCGCCGACGGGCCTGATCAGCCTGCGTCAGTGGCAGCCGCGCGGCGCCGGCCGGATGGAGATCTGGAACTGGGTGCTGGTGTGGAAGGGCGTCTCCCAGGAGATCAAGGAGCGCGCCTACGCCTCCTCCATCGGCACCTTCGGCCCCGCCGGCCTGTTCGAGCAGGACGACACCGAGCCGTGGCAGTCGATCACCCAGATGAGCGGCACGCAGTACGGCAGGGCCATCGGGATGAAGCTCAACTACCAGATGGGGCACGAGCCCAGCGGCATCGGCTTCGTCAAGGAGATCAAGGACTTCCCGGGTCCGGGCAAGGTCTACGCGCCCCGCTACGAGGAGGGCGTGCAGCTCAACTTCTACCGGCGCTGGGCCGCCTACCTCAACGGGGAGGCCTGATGTCCCGGCAGGACGCGATCACCGCCGCCGACGCCGGGCAGGACGTGATCACCGTCGCCAACGAGTTCGCGTACGTCGAGGTCACCAAGGTGCACACCCGCAACGGCGAACGGCTGGCGATCCGGGCGCCCCGGCGGGGCTTCGAGATCCTGCTGGACGCGGTGCTGCTGGAGGCGCTGGCGTGGAGCAGGACCACCGACCTGGCGGGCCTGCTCCAGACGCCGAACGGGCCGGACACGTGAACGTCGGCACCGGCGCGCCCGGCGTCTTCACCGAGGAACCCCCCGAGGCCGCCACGCACCCCGGCACCCCCGTCCGCCTGCTCGACCTCCACGACACCGCCCCCGTCCGCCACCGGGGCCCGGCGCTGATCGAGGAACTGGCCAGGTCCGGCCTGCGCGGCCGGGGTGGCGCGGCCTTCCCCGCCGCCCGCAAGTGGCTCGCCGTGGCGGCCGGGAGCGGTCCCCGGGTCGTCGTGGCCAACGGCGCCGAGGGCGAGCCCGCCTCCTGGAAGGACCGCTGGCTCATGCGCCGCCGTCCCGGCCTGGTGCTCGACGGGCTGCTCCTGGCCGCCGAGGCGCTCGGCGCCGACCGGGCGATCGTCTACGTGGGCAGACGGGAGGACGGCGCCGCCTTCCGCACGGCCGGGGTGGAGGTGGTCCTCGTCGAGGACCGCTACGTCGCGGGGGAGGAGACCGCGGTTGTCCGCGGCATCGACGAGGGCCTGCCGCTGCCCAGGGCCAAGCCGCCGCGGCCCTTCGAGGCCGGGGTGGGCGGGCGGCCCACGCTCGTCCAGAACGTCGAGACCCTCGCGCACGCGGCCTGGATCGCCCGGCACGGCGCGGACGCCTTCCGCGAGGCGGGCACCGGGACCTCCCCGGGGACCGCGCTCGTCACCGTCAACCGCGACGGCCGGACCCTCCTGTCCGAGGTCGCCCTCGGCACCCGGACCGCCGAGGTGGTGGGTACGGCGCGGGCCGTCCTCTGCGGCGGATACTTCGGCGGCATCCAGCCGCCGTCGATCCTCGACGTTCCGCTCGACTACGACGCCTACGCGGCGGCCGGGAGCGGCCTGGGCTGCGCCGCCTTCACCGTCACCGACGACCCGCTCGCCCTGGGCCGGGCGGTGGCCGCCTACTTCGCCGCCGAGTCCTCCCGGCAGTGCGGCGTGTGCCTCAACGGCACCAGGGCCATGGCCGAGACCCTCGCGGCCGACCCCGTCGACGTGGAGAAACTCTCCCGCTGGGCCACGACGCTGCCGGGCCGGGGCGCCTGCTCCCTGCTCGACGGCGCGTGCCTGCTCATCCGTTCCCTGCTGAAAGGTTTCCCGCCATGAAGGCACTCGTCGACGCCACCCGCTGCCAGGGCATGGGCGTCTGCGCCGAGATCTGCCCCTCGGTCTTCGTCCTCGACGACTGGGGCTTCGCCAGTGCCGCCGGGGACGGCGGAGTCCCGTCCGGCGACGAGACCGCCGCACGCGACGCCGCCGCGCGCTGCCCGGAGAAGGCGATCACCATCGTGGATTGAGCCCCACCCGCCGGGCCACTCCCACCCGCCGGGCCACTCCCACCCGCCGGGCGACCCCTGCGCGGACCCGCAAAACGACACGACGTTGTGGCGGGTCTCGTGCCACACTGCCTGCTCGGTGACGCCGATTGCGTGCTGATGGGGTGAAGGGGGATGGCTCGGATGGGTTTGGAAATCGAGGGTCGAGTGTCCGATTCGCCGTACATCGAGTGGGTGTGGCGGAGCAGCAGTCGTGACGTCGACCAGATGATGTCGGTCGCGACGGCCAACTGGGACCTGGTCTTCTGGGAGCACCGCGGTCAGGTCAGCGCAGCCGTTCAGGGGCCGGAGTCGAGGGCGCGGCCGGCCCCCGTTCCCGAGGACGCCACGTTCTTCGGGATCAGCTTCTCGATCGGTACGTCGATGCCCCATCTTCCGATCGACCGGCTCGTGAACGGTTCCGTGGAGGTCCCCGACGTGACGCACAGGTCGTTCCGGTTGAAGGGGGCCGCCTGGCACCTGCCCGACTACGACAACGCCGAGGCGTTCGTGCGGCGGATGGTACGTGAGGAGGTTCTGGTCCGCGACCCGGTCGTCGCCGACGTGCTCCGCGGCGCGTCGCCGGACGTGTCCGAACGCACCGTCCAACGGCGCTTCGTGGCGGCGACCGGACTGACCCGCGGTGCCATCCGGCAGATCGACCGTGCCCGGCAGGCGGCGCTCCTGATCCAGGAGGGAGTGCCCACCCACGAGGTGGTCTGTCGGCTCGGCTACTTCGACCAGCCGCACCTGGCGCGGTCGCTGACCCGTTACATCGGGCGGACCGCCACGCAGTTGGGTGCCCGGGATCCGTCGGAGCCGCTGTCGCTTCTGTACAAGACCTGAGCGTTCCCGCCCGTCTAGGCTCTCAGACGCGGCCGCCGCCATGGCGGAGAATCTCGCGGCCGGCATCGGTGCCCGGGAAGGCGCCCGGAAGGCGCCCGGGGAACGGTGCTCCCCGGCCGTCGTACGGACGACGGGGGGCGGATGCCGTACGGGCACGCCGGCCCCGCTCGATCCTCCTCCGTCGCCGGTACGCAACGAGGAGGCCGTCGTGAGGCCGGTCGACCCGGGTCTCGTGATCGCGGGCCACTTCTCGTAACCCCAACGACGAAGGAACAGAGCAATGGCTAAGATCGTTTCGAACTTCTTCATCTCCCTGGACGGTGTGGTCGAGTCGCCGGACCAGTGGCACTTCCCGTACTTCAACGACGAGATGGGCGCCGCGATCGGGGCGGGAATGCAGAGCGCGACGGGCTTCCTGATGGGGCGCAAGCTGTACGAGGAGTGGTCGGCGTACTGGCCGACGACGGACATGGACCAGGACTTCGCCGCGTTCATCAACAACGCCCCCAAGTACGTCGTGTCGAACACGCTGGAGAAGGCGGACTGGAACAACACCACTGTCGTCTCCGGTGACGTCGCGGCCGGACTGCGCGAGATCAAGGAGCAGGCCGAGGGCGACATCCAGATGTCCGGCTCCGCGACGACCGTGCGGTGGCTGCTGGCCAACGGGCTGCTCGACGAGCTGAACCTGCTCGTCCACCCGATCGCCGTCGGCCATGGACAGCGGCTGTTCGAGGACACCCCGACCCACCGGCTGAAGCTGGTCAAGTCCGAGACGTTCCAGACGGGCGTGCTCCACCTGACCTACGTCCCGGACGTCGCGGACGCCGGCTGACCGACGCCCGCAGGGGGCCGCCGTGGTCCGGGTTCGTGATCACGGCGGCGCACCACGGGGGCGCACCACGGGGGCGCACCACGGGGGCGCCTCGTCAGCCACGGGTGCTCGGCCGCCCGGGCGGGTTGATCCGCACCCGCTCCTCGGGACGGCTCTCGATGTCGTCGAGCTGCTCGCGGATCGTCGTCCGCAGGTCGTCGTAGTCGCGGAAACGGTAGTCGTTGAACAGGGTGTAGCCGGTCCACATCAGGTTGGCGCACACTCTCGGCGGCACCTGGCCCGTCGCCGCGCCCATGCCGACCAGCGCCACCGATCCGATGCTGCCCGGCTCCCTCTCGTTTCGCATGTGGACGGCCTGGAACGCGGCGGCGCACGCCAGGGCCACGTTCAGCGTCTCGCTCACGTCCTGCGCCGACTGCACCATCGTCGGCGTCGAGATCAGGAACTTCGGGTTGACCGCCCCGGAGGACACGCACACGGCGCTTCCCACCGGCAGCGCCCCTCCGAACTCGTCGCGGATCGCCCGCTGGACGCGCAGCTGAATCCCCGCGCCGAGATATCGCTTGATGGCCGCGTCGACCCCGCCGTCCATCCGCCCGCGGGAGTTGGTCGGGGTGACCCAGGCGTCGACGTGCCGGTCGAGGATCGACCCCTGGTGGATCTCGATCTCGGGGGTGTCGGCGAACGCCGCCCGCCACGCCCGCACCACCTCCGCGTTGATGTCCGCCAGCACTACCTTGAGCAGCGGCTTCACGTGCTCGACGGTCATGACTCACTCCGGTCGTGGGGAAGGGGATCTCCGACACCCACGAAGATATCGCGCCACACGGACAAAAGATCTTGGTTGGATGCCGACGGCGATCCCGGCGCCCGCGACGTACCGGGCCGGGGTCGCCCCGCCGTGAGTCTGCCGTAAGTCTTCCGTGAACCGAGCCCCGGGCGGACCGGCCTCCCCGGAAGACCCAGCCGCTCCAGCGGGCAGGCCCTCCGGTTCTCCGACATCGCATCCGGGGTCTTCTCGCGGCACAATTCCCCCACCCTGATCAAATTCCCTCATTCCAACCAGCCGTGCCGTCACCGGCGCGGCTCACCAATCCGGGAGCCAACGATGAGCGACGCCCGCGCCTCCACCCCGCCCGGCCCGAACGACCCGAGCGGCTCGAGCGGCTCGAACGACCCGTTGGCCCTCGCCGAACTCTTCAAGGGCGGTGGCGAGTCGTGGCTGCCGCTCCTGAAGCCGGTCATCGAGGCGCAGCCGTCCGCGGCCACGTTCATCGGCCCGGAGCGCAGCCCGCAGGTCGTGCCCGTCCGGGAACTGACCTTCCAGGCGCTCAAGCCCAACCCCCCGCACAGGTGGAAGGTCGTCGTCTTCGGGCAGAACCCGTACCCGCGGGCCGAGAGCGCCACCGGCATCGCCATGTTCGACAACACCTTCCACGACTGGAGCGACAGCCAGTTCGGCAAGGTCATCACCATCCGCTGCATCATCAAGGCGGCGGCGATGTGGAAGCATGGCATCCCCAAGAAGACGCCGATCGCCGACATCCGCGCGCTCCTGAAGGAACACGACACCGTGCAGCCGCCGGAGTGGTTCCAGGCGATGCTCACGCAGGGCGTGCTGCTGCTGAACGCGGCACTCACCGCCAGCGGCGACGGGGCGATGGCCACCGACCGGCACACCGCGTTCTGGCGGCCGGTCGTCGAGAAGCTCGTCGAGGAGATCCTGAGGGCCAAGCGGGACGCCGAGGACGAGCAGGACCGGGGCGTGGTGTTCGCGTGGTGGGGGGCGCACGCCCGCAGCCTGAAGGAGGTCGTGCTCCGGCTGGAGAAGAAGTACCCCGAGGTGACGGTCTGGCACATCGACCACCCCAACCCCGCGGCGCAGGGCGACATCTTCTGCGACGGGGACCACTTCGGCGCGGTGAACACGGCGCTCAAGGCGCTCGGGGCCGACGAGATCGACTGGCTGCCCGGCAAGGGATGGAACGAGCTCACGGCGCGGGCCGGCGGGGCGGACGCGGACACGGCCGACCGTATGGGGGCGTTCATCGCCTCCACGATGGAGTTGCACCAGCTCTACCTCGAACGGCTCGCCGGCGTCAAGGACGAGGGACTGGTACTTCCCGCGATCACCGGCGTGTTCGACACCCCGATCATGGACTTCCACGAGGCCGTCGCCCCGGTGGCCAAGTTGCTGCCGGGTCTCGACCGGGACGTGGAGCAGTCGTGCCGGTTCGGCGAGAAGCAGGCGGACGGTACGGCCGGCGGCCTGTCCGCCGACGAGGTCGCGGCCCTCTACCTCTACACCTGCGAGTCGGCGTTCTACCGGCAGATCAACGCCACCCTGCGCAACCCCGACCGTACCCAGATCGTCCCGTACCTCCCCTATCTGCGGTTGTTGTTCGCGGCCGTGTCGCGTCTGCCGGTCCGCAAGGAGCCGCTGTGGCGCGGGGTGTCGCTGGATCTGCGGGCGCAGTACCCGCTCGGCCGGACCGTGACGTGGTGGGGCGTGTCCTCGTGCACGTCGGAGCTCGGCGTGGCGCAGGCGTTCCTCGGCCGCCGGGGCAAGCGGACGCTCTTCGAGGTGCTCCCCGCGCGGGCCGTGGGCATCCGTCGTTTCTCCGCGTTCACCGGCGAGGAGGAGTTCATCCTCGCCCCCGGCACGCAGCTCCAGGTGACCGACGTGAAGGCCGAGCGCGGCGGCCTGTACACGGTGAAGCTGACCGAGCTGGCCGAGGAGCGCCTGGTGGCGTGAGCGTCAAGGCCAGGCCGGGATCAAGCGCCCGGCCTGGCCTTCCTCGCGTGGGCGGGCGGGGGCCGCCCCCCGTGCCGTCGGCTTGGGAATCACCCCTCTCCGAGGTACCGCCGGAACCACTCGATGATCAGTTCGGCGCGCTCGACACGGAGTCGCGGCGGCCCCGATCGGCTCAGATCGTGGTTGGTGCCGGGGAATCGCCAGTACTCGACGGGCTTGCGCTGAAGCCTCAGCGCGACGAACAGCGCGTCGGCCTGCTCGGGGGGACAGCGCAGATCCTCGTCGGAGTGCAGGATCAGGAGCGGGGTGCCGATCGTCGAGGCGTACCGGAACGGCGACCAGGCGGCGAGCTCGTCGGGGTGGACGAGAGGGTCGATGCCGGTCTCCAGCTGGATCAGGCCGCCCATGTCGGAGGAGCCCTCGGCGGACAGGCCGCTGTTGAGCGCCCGCTCGGAACAGGCCGCCGTGAACCGGTCGGTCTGGGTGACGATCCAGGTCGTCATGTTGCCGCCGTACGAGCCGCCGAGCACGCCGAGCCGCGCCGGATCGAGGAAGGCGAACCTGGCGAGCGCCGCGTCGGTGACGGTCATCAGGTCGCGGTAGTCGATTCCGCCCCACCCGTTGCCGGGGTCCTGCGGGCACAGCGGGGAGAGATAGGAACGGGCGAACCGTTCCGTGCCGCCGGTCGAGCCGTGCGGGTTGCAGTACAGGACGGCGAAACCGGCGCTGGCGTACAGCTGGAACTCGTCGAACCACCACTCGCCGTACTGGGTCTGCGGCCCGCCGTGGATGCTCAGCAGCAGCGGATAGGTGCGATCGGGGTCGAACCCGGCGGGCCGTACGAGCCAGGCGTCGATCTCGCAGCCGTCCTCGCTGCGGACGGTGAAGTGCTCGGCGGGCAGTGGCGGGCAGGCCGCGACGAACGCGTTCTGGTGCGCGGTCAGGCGTCGTTCCTCCACCGGCACGCCGCCCTCGGCGTCGCTCGGCACCCGGCCGGCGTCGGCTCGCAGCACGTACAGTTCGGTCGGCAGGGCCAGGTCCATGGCGGTGAACGCGGTCGTACCCGCGGCGTGGCCGAAGCCGGTGACGGCGCGTCGGCCCGCGACGGCGGAGGTGACCCCACCGGCCGGATCGACCCGCAGTACGCCGACGGTGCCGGCGTCCTCGCAGAGGACCAGCAGGTCCGGGCCGTCCCAGACCGGCGGTGCCGTGATGCCCATCGCCGCACAGTTGCGGTCGTGGGCCGCGGTGAGCACCGTCCGCTCCCGCGTCGCCACGTCGATCGTCGCGAGCCGGGCGTGCCGCCAGCCGAGCCGGCCGCCGGTCGGGCCGGAATGCTGGACGAACGCGATCCGGGAGCCGTCGGGACTCCACGCGGGGGCGCGGAACACCGCGTCGGCGGCGGTGAGCCGGACGTCCGGCTCCGTACCGTCCACGGCGGACACCCAGATGTCGTTGACCATGCCGAGGTCGGCGTACTCGTCGCGGGCCGTCACGTAGGCGAGCCGCCGGGAGTCCGGCGCCCAGGCCGGGAACTGGCAGTCGGCCGGGCCGTCGGTGAGCTGCCGCGGCTCGGCGCCGGCGCGGGCCTCGACGACGAACAGCTGCGACGGCCGGTCCACGACCCAGCCGACACCCTCCTTGCGGGCGAACAGCCGGTCGATGCGGCGGGCGCCGTTCGTGGCGTACCGGGCGGCACGGACCCGCGACGCGAACGCCAGCCGGGTCCCGTCGGGCGCGAATCTCACGGCCTCGAACGGCTCGTCCCTGGCCGCGACGGTGACCGGTTCCCCCGGTCCGTCGACGGGCAGCAGGTGCAGCGTGAACGGCGTCCCGGCCGGACCGCGCCCGCCGGTGAACGCGAGGTGGGTCCCGTCGGGCGACCAGACCGGCTGGTCGTCGGCCCGGTCCCCGGTGGTGAGCCGCCGCGGGGCCGCGGAGCCGTCGGCCGTGGCCAGCCACAGCGCGCTGCGGTAGGTGTCGGCGGGCACGTCCACGGTACGGACGACGTACGCCACGAGCGTGCCGTCGGGCGAGACGGCCGGGGCGCCGACCGTGACCAGTCCGTCGAGGTCGGCGGGGCGCATCCCGCCGGCCGTCCCGGTCTCCATCGTCATGCCGCTCCCGCCGGATGTTCCGGTCTGCATCGTCATGCGGCCTCCTGTTCGTCGAGCCAATCGGTGATGACCTCGCGGAGCGTGCCGAGCGGCAGCGCGCCGTTGCCGAGCAGCCGTGCGTGGAACGCGCCGGCCCGGAACCGGGGCCCGAGCCGTCTCTCGGCCGCCTCCCGCAGGTCGGTGACGACAAGCCGGCCGGTCATGTAGGCCAGGGCCTGGCCGGGGTTGCCGATGTACCGGTCGACCTCGGCCGCGCAGTTGCGGGCACTGGTCGCGGTGTTCTCCATCAGGTACGTCACGGCCCGCTCCCGGGTCCAGCCGAAGGCGTGCAGCCCGGTGTCGACGACGAGCCGGGCGGCCCGCAGCGAGTGCATCGACCACATGCCGAGCCGGTCCAGGTCCCCCGCGTACAGCCCCATCTCGTCGGCGAGTCGTTCGGTGTAGAGGGCCCAGCCCTCCAGGAAGGAGGTGACGACCGTGATCCGCCGGTACGCCGAGCGCAGTCCGGCCTCCCGGGCGAGGGACCACTGGACGTGGTGGCCGGGCACCGACTCGTGCGCGGCGAGCGCGGCCAGCTCGTAGCTCCGCACGCCGGGGTGGACCCAGAACGTGCCGGGCCATCGGCCGCCGGGCGGTCCCGGCCGGTAGTACCCGATCATGCTGTCGGCGGCCTCGGCGGGCGGGACGACCCGGACGGTGATCTCGGCGCCGGGTACGGTGTCGAGCCAGTCGGGCAGGACCCGCCACGCGCGGTCGAGCGCGGCCCGGGCGGCGGCGAGCACGGCGGCCTCGTCCGGGTAGCCGAGCCCCGGGTCGGCGCGCAGCCGGTCCCGCGCCTCGGAGAGGTCGGAGGTGCCGAACGCGCGCGCCGCGTACCCGCGGGCCTCCTCGGCGAGCCGGTCGACGAGTTCGAGGCCCTGGGCGTGGACGGCGGCCGCGTCGAGAGTGACGGTGGTGTGGAACCGGGCGAGCGCGGCGTACGCCTCCTCCCCGCCGGGAATCCAGCACACGCCGGGCCGGGTGTCGGGGCGGCCGGTCGGGAGGGCGCGGCCGGCGAGGTCGTCGCGGTAGCGGCCGAGCGCCGGCCGTACCCGGTCGGCGACCTCGGCGCGCACCCGCTCCCGCCAGGCGTCGGCGCCGCGCCAGTCGCGGCCCGTGCCGGGGCGCAGCAGCGGGTCGTCGGCGAGCGCGGTGCCGAGGTGGCCGTCGAGCTGGGTGACCGCGTCGGCGACGAGCCGGGCGACGGGCAGCCGGCCGGACGCCGCGCCGCGGCCGAGCAGTTCCCGGCCCGCGTCGAGCATGCCGGTCAGGCCGCGGATCCGGGACAGATAGGCCTCGGCCTCGGCGGCGTCGCCGACCTGCGCCTTCGGCACGAGCACGGTCGCGGCGGTCGGAACGCTCGCCTGGTTGAACGGCGAGACGGTGAACTCCTCACGGCGCACGTCGAGCAGGTTCGCGCAGTCGGTGGACTGGTCGACGAGCATGCCGCGGGTGATCCGGTCCTCGGAGTCCAGTTCCGCCGGGTCGATCGCCGCGGCCCGCGCCGCGAGATCCCGGTACGCGGCACTGTGCCGCTCTCGGGAGGTGTCGGTGGGGTCGGGCACGTGCGCGGCGGCGGCGGGCAGGCCGATCAGCGTGCCGAAGAACGGGTCGGCCTCTGCGGTGACGGCGAGCATCCGGTCGGCGAGCGCGTCGAGACGGCCGGCGGCCTCACCGCGGGGCGCGGTACCGGTTTCGGGCATGGGATACCTCCGATCGTGCGGTGGGGGGTGTCAGCGGCGCAGGGTCGAGCGCGGGTCGAGCCGGTCGCGAAGCCAGTCGCCGAGGATGTTGATCGAGAGGATGAGCAGCGCGATCGTCAGGCCGGGCACCACGACCGGCCACCACACGCCGGTGGTGAGACCGGTCTGGCCCGCGGAGATCATCGCGCCGAGGGTCGGGGTGGGCGGCGGCACGCCCATGCCGAGGTACCCGAGGGCGGCCTCGGCCATGATCAGGGTCGCCACCTCCATCGTGGTGATGATGAGGAGCGGACCGGCGATGTTGGGCAGCACGTGCAGGAACAGGATGCGGGTGTTCGAAGCGCCCAGCGACCGGATGGCGGTGACCATGTCCTGCTCGCGCAGCGACAGCACCTGGGCCCGTGCGAGCCGCGCGTAGACCATCCAGACCGACAGCGCGAGCACCACCACGATCGTCGGGAAGCTCGGCTTGAGGACGGTCACGGCGGTGAGGACGAGCAGGATCGAGGGGATCGCGAGCTGTACATCGACGATCCGCATCACGACCTCGTCGAACGCGCCGCCGACGTACCCGGCGACCATGCCGACCGCCACCCCGACGACGCCGCCGAGCGACGCGGCGAGCGAGGCGACCAGCAGCGAGGTGCGGGCTCCGTGGACGAGCCTGGCCAGCTGGTCGCGGCCGAGGTCGTCGGTGCCGAGCGGATGACCGGCGGTGCCCGGTGGCCGCAGCGCGTCCGGCAGCGACTGCGTGGTCGGGTCGCCGACCAGCAGCGGGCCGAGCACCGCGGAGAGCACGGCGATTCCGAGGATCACGCCGGCGAGGGCGATGATCGGGTTCGACGGCGGCCATCGGCGCCGGCGGCGGGCCCCGTCCGGTGACGGCGTGCCGCCGGTCCGGGCCCCGGGGGGAAGGAGCGTTGTCATGGTGGTTCTCCGTCAGCGCCGTCGGATCCGGGGGTCGGCCACCGAGTACACGATGTCCGTCGCGAGGTTGACCACGACGACCCCCGCCGCGATGAGCACGACGATCGCCTGTACCAGCGGGAAGTCGCTGGTGAGCAGCGCGTCCTTGGCGAGCGTGCCGAGGCCGGGCCAGCCGAACACGGTCTCCACGACGACCGCGCCGCCGAGCATCGCGACGATCTGGAGACCGACGATCGTGAGCACCGGTAGCAGCGCGTTGCGGAACACGTGCCGGACGACCACCGCCCACTCGGCGACGCCCTTGGCCCGGGCGGTGGTCACGTAGTCGTTGCCGGCCACGTCGATCATGCTGACCCGCAGCAGCCGGGCGACCCGGGCGAGCGGGTACAGCGCGAGCGTGACCGCCGGCAGGATCAGCGCCGTCGGCTCCTCCGCCCCGGACACCGGCAGCCAGCCCAGCACCACCCCGAACAGCAGGATGAGCAGCGGGCCGACGACGAAGTTCGGGACGGCCTGGCCGACGGCGGCGAGCACGATCGTCAGCCGGTCGACGACCGTGCCGTGCCGTACCGCCGACAGGATCCCGAGCGGGATCGCGACGACGAGGGTGAGCAGCAGGGCCACCCCGGCGAGCTCCAGGGTGTACCCGAGCCGCTCGCCGATCAGCTGCACGGCCGGCTGCCCGTACCGCAGGGAGTCGCCGAAGTCCCCCCGCGCGAGGTGCGCGAGGAAGTCGGCGTACTGCATGGCGATCGGCCGGTCGTAGCCCATCTCGTGACGGATCGCGGAGATCTCGGCGGCGGACGCCCCGGAGGCCTGAAGGCTCTCGGTGATCGGGTCGCCGTTGAGCCGCAGCGCGAAGAACGTCACCGACGAGACCGCGAGCAGCACGAACACGGCGAGCAGCAGGCGACGCAGGAGGAAGGTGGCCACGGCGGTTACTCCAGGGCCGCTTCGCCGTAGACGGCGGAGATCGCGGCGCGGACCACCGCCGCGTCCTGGGCCGCGGTGCCGCCGCTGGCCCCCATGGCCCCGGCGACCTCGCCGCCGACCCGGATGGGGACGCCGCCGTTGCCGGCGGTGAACAGGCCGTGGGTCTGGGCGACGACCGCCGCCAGGAGCGCGGGCGCGGCCTCGGCGAGCCGGGGGCCGAGCGTGCCGGTCTCCTCGCGCCACGCGGCGGCGGCGTAGGCCTTGCCCCGCGCGATGTCCGGGGTGAGCCAGCCGGCCCCGTCCATCCGGTGCAGCGCGATCTGGTGGCCGGCGGCGTCGAGGACCGAGAACGTCATCGTCACGCCGAGCGCGGCGGCCTCGGTCTCCGCGGCGTCGAGCAGCGCGCGGGCAGTGGCGAGATCGATCATCGGGTCTTCTCCTCGGCGAGGTCGTGCCAGAACCGGACCAGGGTCTCCAGGCCGCGGCGGTAGTGCTCCAGCGACAGCCACTCGTCGGGGCCGTGCTTGTTCTCGTCGGGGCAGCCGAAGCCCAGCAGCACCGAGCGGATCCCGAGCAGGTCCTGCAACAGCGCCACGGCGGGGATCGCGCCGCCGTCGCGGATCAGGTACGGCTCGGCGCCGAACGCGGTGCGCAGCGCGGCGACGGCCGTCCGGACGGCCGGGTCGTCGGTCGGTGTGACGGCAGGGCCGGTGGACGAGGAGGCGGTCGCCGTGACCCTCGCCCCGGGCGGGGCGAGCGAGGTCAGATGCGCGGAGACGAGCGCGCCGACCTCCTCGGGCCGCTGGTCGGGGACGAGCCGGCAGGACACCTTGGCGCTCGCCCGGGCGGGGACGATCGTCTTCGGGCCGCTGCCCTGGTGGCCGGACGTCAGGCCGTTCAGTTCCAGCGTCGGGCGGATCCAGGTGCGTTCGAGGGTGGAGTACCCGCTCTCGCCGCAGCCGACGGCCGCGCCGACGGCGGCGAGCCAGCCGGGCTCGTCGAACGGCAGGCCGCCCAGCGCGGCGCGTTCCGCGTCCGGCACCGGCGCGACGGACTCGTAGAACCCGGGTACGGTGACCCGGCCGTCGGCGTCGTGCAGGGTGGCGAGCATGTCGACGAGCACCTGCGCGGCGTTCGGCACCGCGCCGCCGAACTGGCCCGAGTGCAGGTCGGTGGCGGCCGTCTCGACGGACACCTCGACGTAGCACAGGCCGCGCAGCGCGTACCCGACCGACGGCACGCCGTGCGCGTACATCGGCGAGTCGCTGACGAGCGCGACGTCGGCCGCGATCAGGTCGGGGTGGGCGTCCAGGAAGGCGGCCAGGCTCGGCGAGCCGATCTCCTCCTCACCGTCGGAGAGGAAGCGGAGGTTGCAGGGCAGCCGCCCGCCGCCCGCGGCGAACATCGCCTCGACCGCGGCGATGTGCATGTACAGCTGGCCCTTGTCGTCGGTGGACCCCCGGGCGTACAGCCGGCCGTCCCGCTCGGTCAGCTCGAACGGCGGTGACGTCCACGCCTCCAGCGGCTCGACCGGCTGGACGTCCACGTGCCCGTAGACGAGCACGGTCGGGGCGTCCGGACCGGCGTGCAGCCAGTCGGCGGTGACGATCGGGTGCAGCGGGGTCGGGTGCACCTCGACGTGCTCCAGGCCGATCCGGCGCAGCTCGCCGGCCAGCCAGTCCGCCGCGGCGGCCACGTCGGCGGCGTGCGCCGGATCGGCGGACACCGACGGGATCCGGACGAACTCGGCGAGCCGGGCCAGCTGGCCGGACTCTCCGGCGGCGACCCGCTCCAGGGCCGAGGTCAGGGCCGCGGCGGGACCGGCGGCCGGGGGTGCTGAGGTCACGGGTGCTCCTTAAGGTCGATGGGGGGTGCGGACGGGCCGAGGTCGGTCCAGTAGTGGCAGGCGACCTCGTGCCCGCCGGTCGCCGGGGTCAGCGGCGGAGCCTCGGTACGGCAGCGGTCCCGGGCGAACGGGCACCGGGTGTGGAAGCGGCAGCCGGTCGGCGGGTTCGCGGGGCTGGGCACGTCGCCGGTGAGGATGATGCGCTCCCGGCTGCGCTCCTCGACCGGGTTCGGCCGCGGCACCGCGGAGATCAGGGACTTGGTGTACGGGTGGAGCGGGCGCTCGTACAGGTCGTCGCGGCTGAGCGTCTCGACGATCTGCCCGAGATACATGACCGCGACGCGGTGCGCGATGTGCCGCACCACGGCGAGGTCGTGCGCGATGAACAGGTAGGTGAGCCCGAACCGCTCCTGGAGGTCCTCGAACAGGTTGACGACCTGGGCCTGGACCGACACGTCGAGCGCGGAGATCGGCTCGTCGCAGACCAGGAAGCTCGGTTCGACGGCGATCGCGCGGGCGATGGCGATGCGCTGCCGCTGCCCGCCGGAGAACTCGTGCGGATACCGGTCGGCGGCGGCCCGTGGCAGGCCCACCGCGTCGAGCAGCTCGCCGACCCGGGCGGTGGCCGCCGCGCCGTCCGCGAGGCCGTGAATGGTCAGCGGCTCGCGGATCGCGGCGCCGACCCGCATCCGGGGGTCGAGGCTGGAGTACGGATCCTGGAACACCATCTGCATCCGGCGCCGCGCGGCCCGCAGCCGCCGGCCGCGCAGGCCGGTCAGCTCCGCGCCGTCGAACCGGATCGAGCCGTGGGTGGCCTCGGTGAGCCGCAGCGTGGCCCGGCCGGTCGTCGACTTGCCGCAGCCGGACTCGCCGACCAGGGCGAGCGTCTCGCCGCGGTGGACGTCGAACGACACCCCGTCGACGGCGCGGACGACCGGCCGGGGCCCGGTCAGCGTTCCGCGCCGCAGCGGGAAGTGCACCCGCAGGTCGCGGACCTGGACGAGGGGCTCGGTCAAGTTCCCACCTCCAGGGGCGCGGGGGCGCCGGTCAGCGGGGCGCGCGCCCAGCACGCGACCCGCTGACCGGCGCCGACGCCGGCGAGCGCGGGGTTGGCGTCGCCGCAGGCGGGCAGCGCCTCGCCGCAGCGGGGCTCGAACGGGCAGCACGCGGCGGGCGCGTACAGGGTGGGCGCGCTCCCCGGGATCGCCCGCAGCCGGTGCGGCCGGGGCTCGTCGATCCGGGCGAGGGAGTCGATGAGCGCGGTGGTGTACGGGTGCCGCGGGTGCAGCAGAAGCTGTTCGGCGGTGCCGTTCTCCACCTGGTATCCGGCGTACATGACCGAGATCCGGTCGGCGAGCCCGGCCACCACGCCGAGGTCGTGGCTGACCAGGATGATCGCCATGCCCAGCTCGGTGCGCAGCCGGCGCAGCAGGTCGAGGATCTGCGCCTGCACGGTGACGTCGAGCGCGGTGGTCGGCTCGTCGGCGATGAGCAGCTTCGGCTCGCAGCTGATCGCCATCGCGATCATCACGCGCTGCCGCATGCCGCCGGACAGTTCGTGCGGGTAGGCGTCGGCGCGGGCCCGGGGATCGGGGATGCCGACCAGGTCGAGCAGCTCGACGACGCGCTCCCGCATCGCCCGGCCGCGCAGGCCGGTGTGCACGCTGAGCGCCTCGCGGATCTGCCGGCCCAGGGTGAGCACCGGGTTCAGCGCGCTCATCGGATCCTGGAAGATCATCGCGACCCCGCTGCCGCGGACCGCCCGCAGCTCGGCCGGGCCGAGCGTGAGCAGGTCGGTGCCGTCGAGCCGGATCCGCCCGGACGTGATCCGTCCCGGCGGGGCGACGAGCCGCATCAGCGCCATCGCGATGGTGGACTTGCCGCAGCCGGACTCGCCCACGATGCCGAGCGTCTCGCCGGCGGACAGCCGCAGCGAGACGCCGTTGACGGCGTGCAGCGTACCGGCCGAGGTCGGGAACTCCACCCGCAGGTCGTCCACCTCCAGCAGCGGGACGCCCGGCGCCGGGGCGGTCATCCGACCGGGGCCCGCTCTGCGCCGGCCGCCCGGTCGGTGGCCCGATCGGCGGCCCGGTCGGCGGCTCGGTCCGCCGCCTCGCGGGCGGTGGCCAGGTACCGGCGGGCGGCCCCGCCGAGCAGCGCGGTGTTGCTGACCGCGATCATCCTGGCGCCCAGTTCGACGGCGGCGGTCGCGCCCGCCGCGTCGCCGACGGACATGTTGACGACGATGCCGCGCTCGCGGAGCAGCTCGATCGCCGGCAGTACGAGGGCCTGAACCCGTGGGTGGCCGGGCTGTCCGGGCAGGCCGAGCGAGGCGGCGAGGTCGCCGGCCCCCATGCAGCAGATCTCCAGCCCCTCGGTCGCCGCGATCGCGTCGAGCTGCTCGTACGCCGACGCGTCCTCCAGCAGGGCCGCCGGGATCGGGTGCCGGTCGACGGCCGCGAAGTACTCCGGCGGAGTCTGGGTCAGCCCGTAGTTCGCGGCCCGGGAGCCGCCGGCCGCGCCGCGGGTGCCGTACGGCGGGAAGCGCAGCGCGGACACGAACGCGGCGGCCTCGGCGGCGCCGGCCACGTGCGGCGCGATGATCGAGCTGACCCCGGTGTCGGCGTACCCCAGGAGCACGTCGGGCCGGTTGACCGGCGCGCGGACGACCGAGGCCACGCCGACGGCGTCGGCCGCGGTGACGAGCTGGTAGCAGGTCTCGACGCCGACCCCCTCGTGCTCGCCGTCGAACATGATCCAGTCGAAGCCGAGCAGGCCGCAGAACTCGACCAGGCGCGGAGAGGGGAAGCCCAGGAACGCGCCGAACAGCGGACGGTCCTCGGCGAGCAGGTCACGCAGCCGGTTAGCGCGCATCCGCGGCCTCCTTCGTGTCGGCGGTGACGAACTCGCAGCCGAGCCCGGAGATCCGGGCCCGGATGTCGGCGACGCCGGGCACGCCGCCCTCCTCCAGCTCGGCGGACCAGCCGTCGAGTTTGGCCCGCAGCTCCGCGACCCTGGGCAGGAGCCACGGCACGTCGTCCGGCGGTACGGCGACGATCCCGTTGCCGTCGGCCACCACGATGTCGCCGGGGTTGACGACCGTGCCGCCGCACGCGACGGGCACGTTGACCTCGCCGAAGCCGTCGGCCGGCAGGCCGGGGGCGACGCCACGGGCGAAGACGGGCAGCCCGGCGGCCTGGATCTCGTCGACGTCCCGGACCGCGCCGTCGACGACGAGACCGGCGAGGCCCCGCCGCGCCATCCCGATGCTGATCTTGCCGCCGAACATCGCGTACTCGACGGTGCCCCGGGCCGCGACGACGAGCACGTCGCCGGGCTCGCACAGGTCCATCGCGACCTTCAGCAGGCTGGTGCCGCCGACGGGCAGCGAGAGCGTCACGGCCGGGCCGGCGACGCGCGGCATGGGCCGGTACATGGGGTGGATCCCGCGCATCGTGCGGGACTGTTTCATGACGTCGGTCAGGTCGGCGGGGTCGCATTCCGCGAGCCGCCCGACGAGCGCGGCGTCGGGCCGTGCCACGGGCGGGAACACCCGGTATCCGATGGTCATTGGGGTGCCTCTCCTGGGGGTGCGGGGGCGGCGGTCCTGTTCGGGGGGTTTCTGTGCGGGGGTTTCTGCGCGAGGGTTTCTGTGCGGGGGGTTCCGTGTGGACGGTCCTGTGTGGACGGTCCTGTTCAGGAGGGGACGACGGCGAGGCCGCGGTCGCCGCGCGGGTCGGTGCCGCCGCTGAGCACCCCCGTCGCGGGGTCGCGGTGCACCGCCTCGACGCGGGCGGTGTAGGTCTCCAGCACGATCCGGTGCCCCTTGCCGGCGAGCCCGACGACCGCGCGAGGCTCGAACAGCGGCTCGACGCTGACGGTCTCCGGCAGGTCCTCGGCGTGGATCCGGTCCACGGAGACGGCCTGGTCGACGGGCATCCCGAAATCGAGGACGTTGGCGGCGACCTGGGCCATCGCCGTGGCCTTCCGGCCGCCGGCCGGCGACCCCATCGCGAGCAGCAGCCGCTCCCCGTCGAACACGAACACCGGCGCGCCGCCGGCGTTGGGCCGCTTCCAGGGGGCGATCGAGTTCGGCGTGTCCGGCCGCGCGTCGAACTGGATCATGTGGTTGTTGTGCAGGAAGCCGAGGCCGGGCGTGACGACCCCGGAGCCGGAGCCGATGCTGTGGGTGATCCCGGCGGCGTTGCCGTCGCCGTCGACGACCGTGACGTGGGTGGTCTCGGCGGGGCCGGACAGCCTGCCGGACCGGTCGCCGCGCTCCACGTCGGTGCCGTTCTCGATCGCGGCCCGCAGCGTCGCCGCGTACTCCTTGGACAGCAGCCGCTCCAGCGGCACGTCGACCATCTGCGGGTCTCCGATGTGCGCGGCGCGGTCCCGGAAGGCCAGGTGCATGGCGCGGGCCACCCGGTCCAGGTACTCCGGGGTGTTCCAGCCGAGCGCCCGCAGATCCCAGCCCTCCAGCGTGTTCATGATCTGGAGGAACGTCGGGCCGACCGAGGGGGCGTCCTCCGTGACCAGCGAGTATCCGCGGTAGTCGAGCGTCAGCGGGGCGTACTCCTCGACCTGGAACTCCAGCAGGTCGTCCATGCTGAGGTATCCGCCGTTGGCCGCGAAGTCCGCCGCGATCCGCTCACCGGTCTCACCACGGTAGAACTCCTCCGGGCCGTGCTCGGCGATGCGTTCCAGGGTGGCGCCGTAGTCGCGCTGGACCAGACGCTCGCCGATCTCGTAGAAGTCGCCGCCGGCCTTGGTGAAGACCTGGCGGGCGGCGTCGGTGAAGGTGATCGTGCGCGGCCCGACGCCGAGGAAGTCGTGCCCGTTGTGGGCCGGGCTCCACATCATGTAGGCGTGCGGGTAGACGACGAACCCGTCGAGCGCGAGCCGGATCGCCGGGGCGAGGATCTCCTTCCAGGTGATCCGGCCCGAGCCGTACCGCCGGAACGCCTCGTGCGCGCCGCGCACGAAGCCCGGCACGACCGACGCCTCGTATCCGAGCTGGTTGCGGGAGCCCTCGACCTTGAACAGCGTGCCCCAGTGGCCGGTCGGGGTGAACATCCGGTCGTGGGCCTTGTGCGGCGCCCGGCCCATCGACCACAGGGTGCGGACCGTTCCGGTCGCCGCGTCGTGGAACTGGCCCATCATGCCGCCGCCGATGCCGCAGCGGACCGGGTTCACCACGCCCTCGGCGAACGCGGCGGCCACCGCGGCGTCGGCGGCGTTGCCACCGGCCCGTAGGATCTCGGCGCCGGCCTCCGCGGCGTCGCTCTCGACGGCCGTCACGACGCCGCCGGCGGGTCGGTTCCTGGTCATGTCACTCCTCCGGTACGGAAAGGTCATCGGTGGGACGGGGGTCAGCCGCCGAGGCCGGCGTGCTCGAAGGCGAACATCGCGTCGGGCCGCGGCTGCCAGGTGAGCTTCTTGTTGACCGCGTAGTTCTCCTGGAGCGTGTACATCGGTGACCAGTACGCCTGCGCGGTGATCGCGATCCGCTGGGCCTCGGCGTACGCGGCGGTGCGCTTGGCGGTCTCCGTGGTCCCCGCGCCGTCGGCGGCGAACCCGTCCAGCTTCGTGTCGGCCGCCAGGGCCTGCCAGGCGGAGCCGGTCGTGAAGTACGCCTGGAACAGGAAGCCGGCGTCGTTGTAGACCGGGTTGAAGCTCAGCAGGTGGATGCCGCCGGAGCCGGGCTGGCGCCACTTCTTCGCCACCACCTGGAACGGTCCACCGTCCATCGTCGCGGTGACGCCGACCGCCTTCAGCTGCCCGGCGACGGCCTCCGCGACCTGCTGGTCGAGTACGGTCGCCCCGATCGTGTACTTCAGCGGGATCGTCAGCCCGTCGGCGAAGCCGGCCTCGGCGAGCAGCTTCTTCGCCAGCTCCGGGTCGTACCGGTTGCCGGCGAAGGCCTCGTCGTACCCCAGCTCGCCCGGGACGAAAAGCCCGTGGAACGGGTAGGCGCGGTCCTGGAACAGGTTCTTGATGATGCTGTCCGGGTCGATGGCGTGGCTGATCGCCTTGCGCACCAGCGGCTTGTCCGTCGGCGCGGCGCCGGTGCCGAACGCCAGGAACACCCGGGTCTGGCTCTGCACCGAGGCGACCCGCACGCCGGGCAGTCCGGAGGCCCGCTCGACCAGGGACGGCGGCAGGTCGGCGGCCACGTCGGCCTTACCGGTCTGCAGCTCGGCGATCCGGGTCGCGGGGTCGGCGACGGTGCGGAACACCAGTGTGCCGATCTTCGGCTTCGGTCCCCAGTACTTCGGGTTGGCCTTGAGCGTGATCGCCACGCCCTTCTGCCACTTGTCCAGCGTGTACGGCCCGGTGCCGACCGGCGCGTTGCCGAAGTTCGTCATCCCCTGCTCGGTGAAGTACTTCGGCGGGTACACGAAGAAGTACGACATCTGCGACGGCAGGGCGCCGAAGTCGGGGGTTTTCGTGGTGACCTCGAAGGTCAGCTCGTCGACGGCCGTGATCTCGACGGCCGAGAAGACCGTGGTGTTGCCGCCCACCTTGTTCTGCCGGTAGAAGCCGAGTGTCTTGGCGACGCTGTCGGCCGTGAGCGGCTCTCCGTTGCTGAACGTCACGCCCGGGCGGAGCTTGAAACGCCACGTCGTCGGGGTGACCTGCTCCCAGGATTCGGCGAGGCCGGGCTTGACGACGAGCTTGTCGCCCTCCCACTCGTACCGGGTCGGCGTCTCCAGGATCTCCGCCGCGATGCGGACGGATGTGCGTTTCGACTCGGAGTTCGGGTCCAGGCTCTGTACTCCGGAGGCCTGTACCACCTGCAGGGTGGCGGTGGCGGTCTCGTCCTTGGCGGGGCCGCCGCCGCAGGCGGCGAGGGTCGTCAGCAGTGCGGCACCGAGTGCCAACCGCGGGCCGTGGCGCAGGGTCATGGGGGGCATGCACCGGCCTCCTTCATTTCTCGCTGGCGGAGATCTGCGGAAAATCAAATCCGGATAGCGGAAAAGTAGTTTCCGGGCAGGGCGGTGTCAACAGGTCTCCGGGTCGCCCCTCGCCTCGCCGTACGGCGCGTGTATCTGTCTCCTATCTGTCTCCGCGCACGTCAAAGGCCCACGGCAGCCGGTGTGGCGGCCGTGGGCCGGAAGAATATTTCCAATGAGTGGAACCCGCACCCCTTTCGTCAGGGGCGCGGCAGGGCGCGGCTAGGAGGCTCCGGCCTCCGGCGCGTCACCGCGTGCCGAGAGCGTCGAGACCAGCTCGGCGGCCACCTCGCGCATCAGCGGGACGAGCTGCGCGGCGTCGCTGACCGACAGCCGCGCCTCCGGCGCGGACACCGAGATCGCCATGGCGCGAGGCCCGCCGACCACGGGCACCGCCAGGCAGCGGACGCCCAGCGCGTGCTCGCCGTCGTCGACCGCGTACCCCTGGGCTCGGACGAACTCCAGGTGCCGCAGGAACACCTCCGGATCGGTGATCGTGCGCGAGGTGAACCGGGCCATCCCCATCCGCTCCAGCGCGTCGGCCAGCGACTCCGGCGGGGCCTGCACCAGCAGGGCCTTGCCCGCGGCGGTGCAGTGGGGCGGCACCCGCCGCCCGACCTCGGTGAACATCCGCAGGTAGTGCCGGGACGGCACCTGCGCGACGTAGACGACCTGGTCGGCGTCGAGCACCGCGAGGTTCGTCGTCTCGCCGGTCGCCTCCGCGATGCGGGCCAGGTACTGCCGGGACCAGGCCCCCAGCAGGCGGCTCGCCGTGGCGCCCAGGTGGATCAGTCTCGGCCCGAGCGTGTAGATCTTCGACGGCTCCTGCCGTACGTATCCGAAGCCGGCGAGCGTGCGCAGCACCCGGTGGATCGTGGTCATCGGCAGCCCGGACTGGCTCGCGAGCTGGCTGATGCTCAGCTCTCCGTCCGCCGCGGCCAGCAGCTCCAGCAGCTCGAACGCGCGCCCGATGGACTGCACCCCGCTGCCGGAGCCGGAGCCGTCGCCGTCCGTGCCGGGTTCGCGGGCGCCGGACTCACGCCCCCGGGGCTCGCGCACGCCCTGCTCGCCTCGTACCCCCACCGCAGGTCCCTCCATCAGACTCGTCCTGAGATTTCCATCTTACGGAAATCGGTGTGTCGGCACTGCGGAACCGTGATCGATCTCCCGCGTTTCGAGGGCTCGACGGGCCTCCCTTGACGCCGATGAAACCATCATTCCATAATGCGGAATCCTATTTCCATCTTCGGTGGGCCGCAGCCGCGGCTAGGAGGAGCTGACGCCGTGAAGACCTATCTCCCGTTGATGACCTGGGTCGAGGCGCGCGACGCCGCGCGGGCCGGACGGGTCGCGCTCGTGCCCGTGGGCACCACCGACGCCAACGGTCCCCAGCTGCCCACCGGCTTCGACCACCTGGTCGCGGCGGCGCTGGCCGAGCAGGCCGCCGAGCGCACCGGCGACGTGTGGCTGCCGCCGATCGCGTTCGGCGTCTCCGAGGCGCTCGCGGGCTTCCCCGGCACCGTCTCCGTGTCGCCGCAGCTCCTCGGCGCCCAGATCGAGGCCGTCCTCGGCTCGCTGATCGCCGGCGGGTTCGAGCACGTCATACTGATCAACAACCACGGGCCGAACCAGTACCCCGCGGAGTACGCCTGCCGCGAGGTCCGCCGCCGCACCGGCGTGCTGGTCGCGACGATCAACCCCGCGCAGCTCGCCCGGGATCTGTGGGCCGACCTGTTCCCGGGCGCCGAGATCGGCCACGGCGCGGAGCCGGGCACCTCGCTGCTCATGCACCTGCACCCGGACGCGGTCCGGACCGACCTGGTACGGCCGCGGCCCAAGAGCGACTTCCAGGGCCTCGACGTCCTGTCGCCGACCGAGGTGCGGTTCGGGGCCAGCCGGGTCAACCTGTTCCTCGAACTGTCCGAGGTGTCGGAGACGGCGGGCTGGCACAACCCGGAGAGCGCGTCCGCCGAACGGGGCGCGGCGCTGTTCGGCCGGATGCTCGACTACACCGCCGAGTTCGCCGCGCACTTCCGGACCATGGACACCAGGGCCGCGGCCCCCGCCCCGATCGCCGACCTGGCCGGCTGAGCACGGCGTGATCTCCGTCCGAGAGGGTCACCGCCCTCCGCCGATCGCGGCTTCCGGTCGGCGGAGGGCGGTGACCACCGGAGACATCCTTTACCGGAACACCCTTGCTTCCCTCTAAAAGTGTATGCAAAAGTGTGCTCACTTCGAGAGGAGGTGGCCATGGGCAGGGTCATGGCCGGGAGCGCGCTGTACGACGAGGTCGTGCAGTGGATGGTGATCGAGGCCGAGCTCCTCGACGAATACCGTGAGCGTGAGTGGCTTGAGGGCATGGTGAGCCCGGACGTCGTCTACCAGGTGCCACTGCGCCAGACCGTGGAGCGTGCCCGGGGCAACGGGTTCGTGGACGGCGTCTACCACCTGGATGAGACATACGGATCCCTGGAGAGCCGGGTCGCGCGGAACGAGACCGCGTACGCGTGGGCGGAGGACCCCCCATCCCGGATCAGGCATTTCGTGACCAACATCCGGGTCACCGAGGACGGCGACGAGATCGGCGTGCGCAGCAACCTGCTGATCTTCCGGACCCGCCAGGAGCAGACGCAGCCGCAGCTACTGTCCGGCGAGCGTCGGGACGTGCTGCGTCGTGAGGACGGCGTGCTGAAACTCCACCGCCGCCGGGTCCTGCTGGACCTCACGGTGATCGGCACCCACAACCTTTCCATCTTCTTCTGAGGCTTCTGAGGAGTAACGCCGATGACGATCACTGGGCCAACGAGGGCCGACGCGCTCCTCGACGAGCTGGACCGCTGTCTTCCCGAGGGGGAGATCCCGGTCGGCCTGTTCGGCAACCAGGAGATCTATGACCGTGAGCTGCGGCGGGTTTTCGGCCGCTGCTGGGTTTTCCTGGCCCACGAGTCGGAGATCGAGGCCAAGGGCGACTACGTACTGCGCAAGATCGGTGAGGACAACTTCATCGTGATCCGCGACGAGCGGGGCGAGATCAACGTCCTGTTCGACGCCTGCCGCCACCGCGGCGTGCAGGTCTGCCGGGCCGACTCCGGGAACACCTCGCACTTCCGCTGCCCGTACCACGGCTGGACCTACAACGCCAAGGGCGACCTGGTCGGCGCGCCGCTGTGGAAGAACGCGTTCGGCGGGATGGCCAAGGAGGGCAACGGGCTCACCAAGGCGGCCAAGGTCCGGTCGTACCACGGGCTGATCTTCGCCACGCTCGACCCATCGGCGCCCCCGCTGGAGGAGTACCTCGGCGGTATGGCCTGGTACCTCGACCTGCTGTTCGGTCTCAACGAGCACGGCATGGAGATCGTCGGCGCGCCGCAGCGGTTCGTCATCGACGCGAACTGGAAGTCCGGCAGTGACAACTTCGCCGGGGACGACTACCATCTCGGCACGCTGCACCGGTCGGTGTGGGAGATCGGCGCCTTCCCGGTGCCGTTCCGCGAGAACATGATGGGCTACCACGTCCAGGCCGCGCCGGGACACTCGCTGTCGTTCTCGATGGCCCCCACCGAGGACGAGCCGGGCCCCAAGTTCTTCGGCTTCCCCGACGAGCTGGCCGCCACGTTCGACACGAGCCGGATCAGCGAGCACCAGCTCGACATCGCGCGCCGCTCACGTGTCATGGTCGCCAACGTCTTCCCGAACTTCTCGATCCTCGCGCTGCCGATGACCGAGGACGGCACCCACCACCCGCCGACCGGTGTGGTGACGATCCGCACCTGGCAGCCGCACGGCGTCGGCCAGGTCGAGATCTGGAACTGGTTCTGCGTCTACAAGAACATGACGCCCGCGCAGAAGGACCGGGCGTACCGGGCCGGGCTCGGCACGTTCTCCATGGGCGGGGCGTTCGAGATGGACGACACCGAGCCGTGGATCACCGTCAGCCGCACCGGCCGCTCCGTCGCCGCCGACCTGCTCGACTTCAAGCTCAACTACCAGATGGGCATGCCGGGCATCGGCATCGCCAGGCCGGTCGAGGACTGGCCCGGCCCCGGGATCTCCTACTGGTCCCGGTACGAGGAGGGCGTGCAGCGCAACCTCTACCGCTTCTACGGCGAGATGATGCGCGCCGAACCGGGCGCCTGGCCGAAGTTCTCCTTCGATGACTGAAATCCCCGCGATCCCCGCGATCCCCGCGGGCCTGGGCGGGCGGCTGACGCCGGGCGGCAGGCCCGCCGTGGTGGTGGTGGACCTGATCAACGGGTTCACCGATCCGGCCTGCCCGCCGGGCTCCGACCTCGACGAGGTCGTGGCCGCGACCGCCGGGCTGCTCGCCCACGCGCGTGCCAGAGGCTGGCCGGTGTTCTTCACCACCATCGCGTACGCGCCCGAGGAACTGGACACCCTCGTCTGGCTGCGCAAGATGCCCGCGCTGACCGCGCTCGCCGAGGGGACCCACTGGGTCGAGGTCGACGCGCGGCTCAGGGGCGGCGAGCCGGTCGTCGTGAAGAAGCAGGCGTCCGCGTTCCACGGCACCGATCTGGCCGAGCGCCTGGCGGCGAGCGGCGCGGACACCCTGATCGTGACCGGTGCGACCACCTCCGGGTGCGTCCGCGCCACGGTGATCGACGCCTGCGCGCTCAACTATCCGGTGCTCGTGCCCGTCGAGTGCGTCGGTGACCGGCAGGCGGGCCCGCACGAGGCCAACCTGTACGACATCGACGCCAAGTACGCCGACGTCGTCGGGCTGAGGGACGTGGTGGCCCGGTGGAACTGAGCTCGACGAAACCGAGCCCGACGAAACCGAGCGCAGCGGGGCTGAACCCGGTGGAACCGAGGCTGTTCACCCGGGAGCCCATGGACCTCGCGGCCGAGCTGGCGGCCGGCACGTACGGGCCGGTGACCTGTGGCGACCTGATCGCCGAGATCGAGGCGGCGGGGCTGCGGGGGCGCGGAGGCGCGGGCTTCCCCGCGCACATCAAGTGGCGCGCGGTCGCCGCCAACCCCGGGCCGCGCGTGGTCGTGGCCAACGGGGAGGAGGGCGAGCCCGTCTCGCACAAGGACCGCTGGCTGCTGACTCACCGGCCGCACCTGGTTCTCGACGGCCTGCTGCTGGCCGCGCAGGCCGTGGGAGCCGACCGGGCCGTGGTCTACCTGTCCCACTCGGACACGGTCACCGCGATCGGCGCGGCGCTGGCCGAGCGCGCGCCCGCCGTCCGGGTGGATGTCCACGTGGTCGAGCCCACCTACGTCGCGGGGGAGGAGAGCGCCGCCTGCCGGTCCATCAGCGGTGGCCCGGCGCTGCCGCAGGCCAGGCCGCCGCGGGTCTGCGACCAGGGCGTGGACGGGCACCCGACGCTCGTCTCCAACGTCGAGACCCTGGCGCACGCCGCCTGGATCGCCCGGCACGGCGCCGCCGCGTACCGGCGGCGGGGCACGCCGGAGTCGCCGGGCACCACGCTCGTGACGCTGACCGGCGCGGTCGCCGAGCCCGGCGTGTACGAGGTCCCGTTCGGGCTGACCCTCACCGAGCTGTTCGACGTGGCCGGGGGCTTCACCTGCGACCCGGCCGGGTTCGTGATGGGCGGCTGGTTCGGCGGCCTGCTCGGCCCCCGCCACGCGAACCTGCGTGTCACCTACGAGGACGTGAGGGCCGCCGGGTCGGGCCTCGGCTGCGGCGCCGTCACCGCGCTCGCCGCCGGCCAGGAGCCGCTCGCCGTCGCCGCCGACATCACCGCCTGGTACGCCGAGGAGTCGGCCAGGCAGTGCGGCGTCTGCGTCAGGGGCACCGCCGCCATCAGGGACGCGTTCGCCGCCCTGCGGAGCGGTACGGCGTCAGGCAAGGACCGGGCCGACCTGGCCCGCTGGGGGGAGACTCTGCCCGGCCGGGGCGCATGCGCCTTCCTCGACGGCGCGGCCGGGTGGGCCAGAACCGTTCTCACCGAATTCGGAGGAGTCACGACATGAAGGCGTTCGTCGACGCGACCAAATGCAACGGCTACGGCACCTGCGCCGAGCTCGCGCCCACGCTCATCCAGCTCGACGACTGGGGCTACGCCTCGGTCATCGGCGACGGCACGGTGACGGACGAGGCCACGGCCCGCGCGGCCGCCGCGTCCTGTCCCGAGTGCGCGATCACCTTCCAGGACTGACCGTGGACCTCGGACTGAAGAACAAAGTCGCGCTCGTCACGGCCGCCAGCCGCGGGATCGGCGCCGCGATCGCCGGGCTGCTCGCAGCGGAGGGCGCCACGGTCGCCGTCAGCGCCCGCGACCCGAAGGCCCGGCCCGGTCAGGTGGCCTACCCGGTGGACCTGTCGGACGCCATGGCCGTCGACGCCCTCGTCCCGCGCGTCGTCGCCGACCACGGGCGGCTCGACGTCCTCGTGGTCAACACCCCGGGGCCGCGCATCCTGCCGTTCCTGGAGACCACGGCCGACGACTACGCGACCGCCTACGACCTGCTGGTCCGCCCGGCCGTACAGCTCGCCACGGCGGGCGCCCGGGTCATGGCGGAACAGGGCGGCGGGACCATCCTGTTCATCACCTCGACCTGGGTGAAGCAGCCGGCGCCCGGCGGCGTCCTGTCGGCCACCATGCGGTCGGCCGTCTCGGCACTGTCGAAGCAGATGTCGATGGAACTCGCTCCGCACGGGATCCGCGTCAACCAGCTCATGCCGGGCGCCACCGGCACCGACCGGATGCGCGCCATCACCGCCACCAAGGCCGCCGCCAACGGCACCACCGAGGACGAGGAGATCGCCAAGGTCGTCTCGGCCATCCCGCTGGGCCGCTGGGCGGAGCCGGAGGAGATCGCGCGGGCCGCCGCCTACCTCGTCTCTCCCGCCGCGGCCTTCGTGACCGGCGAGGCCTTCGCGGTCGACGGCGGCGCCATCCGCTCAACCATGTAACCGAAGGAGCATCCGAATGCCGAAGACACTGCGCGAACTGTTCGTCGACCAGTTCAAGCTGTGCAAGCTCACCTCGTCGGAGACGGTCGCGGTCATCTCCGAACTGGGCCAGAAGACCCAGTACGCCGAGGCGGCCGTCGCCGCCGCCCGTGACCTCGGCGCCGGCGCCCTCGTGCTGACCGCCTCCAGCCTGTCGAACCCGATGCTGCCCCCGTACGAGGCGGACGGCCGGGAGGTCGCGGCGCTGCTCGCCGCGGCGGCCGAGTGCGACCTCGTCATCGACGTGACCGTGGGCGGCCTGATCCACTCCGACGTGCGGACCCGGATCACCGGCAACGGCAAGCGCATGCTGTTCGTGGCCGAGCCGACCGACGTGCTGGAGCGGCTCATGGGCGACGAGAACCTGCGCGCCGTCGTCGAGGCGGGCGGCCGCCTTCTCAGGGCCGGGAACACGCTCCGCGTCACCAGCGCCGCCGGAACGGACCTGACCGCCGACATCTCCGGCGAGAACCTGCCGATCACCCATCAGTGGGGCTACGTGGACGAGCCGGGCCGCTGGGACCACTGGCCGAGCGGCTTCGTGGCCTGCTTCCCGCACGACCGTACGGCGCAGGGCCAGATCGTGCTCCAAGCGGGCGACGTGCTCATCCCGTGGCAGCGCGCGGTCCGCGACACCGTCACGCTGACCGTCGAGGACGGCTTCATCACCGACATCAAGGGTGACGGCAACGACGCGTTCGTGCTCCGCGACTACATGGAGGCGTGGCACGACCCGGAGGTGTACGCCCTGTCCCACATGGGGTGGGGTGTCCACCCGATCGCCCGCTGGTCGGCCTTCGAGGTCTACGAGCCGCGCTCGCTGTACGGCCAGGAGCTCCGCTCCACCGCCGGGAACTTCATGTGGTCCACCGGCCCGAACCGGTTCGCCGGCCGGGAGACCCCGGCCCACCTCGACATCCCCATGCGCGCCTGCACCGTCGAGATCGACGGCGTGGCGGTCGTCCGCGACGGCCGTCTCACCGGAGAGGGCGCCTGACGTGGACGCCAAGACCCTGGAGCGAGCGATCCTGGCCCTGGCCAAGGACACCGACCTGCTCGCCAGGTTCCGCGAGAACCCCGCCGCCGTGGGCGCCGAGATGGACCTGGACGCCGAGTGGGCGGGCGTCATCGCGGGCGGCGACCGCGACCGGCTCCGCTCGGCGGGCCTGGTCGACGGCATCACGATCCTGGTGAGCCGCTGGTTCGCCGACGACCTCGGCGACTCGACGAGCGCGGGGCGCTTCCACGTCGAGACGTCGGCCGCGCTGCCCGACCCGGACGTCCCGGCCAACCTGGTCTTCGCGGGCGGCTGCTCGCACGTTCCCGACCTGCTGGCCCGGCCGGAGATCGACCCGGCCGAGGCGGTCGGGCGGCTCAGTGAGGGCTACCGGAGGCTGGCCGAACGGCTCGCGGCCGCCGACCCCGAGGTGCTGATCGTCACGGCCGACTGCCACTTCCAGAGCTTCAACACCGGGGCCTTCGTGGTGGGTTCGGGAGCGACCCACACCGGCTCGATGGAGTTCTTCAAGCGGCCCGACCTCGACCTCACGCTGACCGGCGCCCCCGAGTACGCCCGCGCGCTGGTCGACGCCATCCGGGCCGAGGGTCTGGAGGTCGAGGAGTCGCCTCGGATCGACCTGGACCACGGCCTGATCGTGCCGCTGAGGCAGCTGCTGCCCCGGCCCGACCTGCCGGTCATCCCGATCATCACTCAGCCCGCCCGGGGCTTCTCCCCGTTCGGCGCCCGCGCCTTCGGCGAGGTCATGCGGTACGTGGTGGCCGGGCGCGGCAAGCGGGTCGCGATGCTGGCGACCGGGGGCCTGTCGCACTGGCTCGACCCGGGCAAGTTCGGCGGCGTCGACGTCGAGTTCGACACGTACGTGCTGGAGATGCTCCAGGCGGGGCGCGGCTGCGATCTCGGCAACCTGGAACCGTACGCGCTGCTCGACCACGGCCAGTACGAGTTCCTGAACTGGCTGATCATGCTGGGCCTGACCGGGCCGGGAGTGCGGGGCGAGGTGCTCGCCTACGAGCCGATGGAGGCGTCGGGCGGCGGCTGGACCGTCGTCGACATGCTGCTGCCGGAGCCGGTCGATGCCTAGTCTCAAGGTCGGCCTCACCCAGTGGCACGCCACCCGGGACCTCGCCGCGAACGTCGCGCGCGCGGTGGAGATGATCCACGCGTGCGAGGGGGCCGACCTGGTGCTGCTGCCGGAGAACGGGCTCATGCTCGGCACCAACGCCGAGATGCGGGCCGCCGCGCTGACCGTGGACGCGCCGGAGATCGGCGCGCTGCGGCGGGCCGCCAGGGACACCGGCCGCGCGGTCGTGCTCGGCGGGTTCAAGCGCAGGCACTCCGGCGGCGTGCACAACACCGCGCTCGTCATCGACGGGCACGGTGAGATCGCCGGGGGCTACGACAAGATCCACCTGTTCGACGCGGTGGTCGACGGGCGGTCGTTCGAGGCCTCCGGGGTCGAGCTGGCGGGGGAGCGGCCCGTGCTGCTGTCCGTGGCCGGGGTCACGGTCGGGGTCACGATCTGCTACGACGTGCGCTTCCCCGAGCTGTACCGGGCGCTGGCGCTCGCCGGGGCGGAGGTGTTCCTCGTCCCGGCCGCGTTCACCCAGCGCACCGGCGAGGCCCACTGGGAACTGCTGCTGCGCGCCCGAGCCGTGGAGAACACGGCCTACGTGGTCGCTTCGGCGACGGTCCGCGGGGCACAGGGCGATGACGCGTTCCCCACCTACGGCCACGCCCTGGCCGTCGGGCCGTGGGGCGAGGTGCTCACGGACCTCGGCGAGGCCCCGGCCGCCTATCAGGTGGTCGAACTCGATCCGGCCGAGGTCACCCGCCGCCGGGAGGCGCTTCCCGTGCTGCGCGGGGTGCGCCCCGCCGCGTACCGTGTCCCGGCAGAGATCATCGAGCTTGGTGGAGGAGTCGGCGGATGAACGACGGGATCGTCCGGGCCGGGGAGAGCTTCGGCATCGGTAACGAGTTCACCGGGGTCCAGGTCCGCAAGGTGTGGACCCGGCAGGGCGAGCGGCTGGAGCTGTACGTGCCGAAGCACGGCTACCGCATCCTGCTGGACGCCATGCAACTGGAGATCGTGGCCGCCCAGGACCCGGAGAAGTTCAGCGAGCTGTTCGCACGGAAGTTGGGTTCCGAGGATGCCTGAGATCCGGCCGGGCACCACCGTCGACGAGCTGTACCGCACGCTGCGCGAGCGGATCATCACGGGCGTCTACGGTCCCGGGCTGCGGCTCTCGCAGGGCGCGCTCGCGACGGAGCTGGCGACCTCGCGCACCCCCCTGCGCGAGGCCCTGCAGCGGCTGGAGGCCGACGGACTGGTCGTGTCGCAGGCCAACCGGGGCATGGAGGTCGCGCCGGCCAGCCACGCCGACGTCGAGCAGCACTACGTGCTGCGCCTGCTCGTCGAACCCCCGACGATCGCCGGGCTCGTCGGGGAGTTCACCGGCCAGGACCTCGACCGGATGGCCGCCGACCTGGAGGACATGGAGCGGGGCGGACGCCGTATCCGTGACTTCCAGGAGGCGCACCTGCGCTTCCACCAGACCGCGCTGCGCCGCTACCCCAAGGGGGTCGCCGACCTCATCGACACCCTGCACACCCGGATCTACCGGCACCAGCGGCTCTACCTGTCGCACCCGGGGACCCCGGAGGACTTCACGGCCGCCGACCGGATCTTCCTGGAGGCGATCAGGGACGGCGACGCCGTCCTCGCCCGGCAGATCCTGGAGTTCCACCTGATCGACGCGGCGCTCGGCCTCGTCCTCGACGGCTCACCCGACCACGTCTTCGACGCGCTGCCGATGACCGCCCGCGGCCTGGGCATCGAGCTGGAGACCGGACCCGACCGGCGGATCGAGCGCCCCGCGAGGCTGCGCTGGCTCCGCCAGGAGGTCCGCCACGACCTGGCCCTCACCACCACCAACCTCACGAACGTCCCTCTCGAAGGAGATCCCCCATGACCGCCATCCGGGTCGGCATGATCGTGCCGAGCTCGAACACGACGATGGAGACCGAGATCCCCGCGATGCTGCGCGCCCGGGAGGAGATCCGCGCCGAGCGGTTCACCTTCCACTCCTCCCGGATGCGCATGCGGCACGTGGATCCCGAGCAGCTGCGCGAGATGGACGAGCAGTCCCTGCGCTGCGCGGTCGAGCTCGCCGACGCGGACGTGGACGTCATGGCGTACGCCTGCCTGGTGGCGATCATGGCGCAGGGCGCCGGATACCACCGGGCCAGCCAGGGCAACCTGGCCGAGCGGGCCGGGGGGAACATCCCGGTCGTCACCTCGGCGGGCGCGCTCGTCGAGGGACTGGGACACCTCGGGGCCAGGAAGATCTCGGTCATCGCCCCGTACATGAAGCCTCTCACCCAGACCGTCTGCGAGTACATCGAGGCCGAGGGCGTCGAGGTGCACGACTCGATCAGCCTGGAGGTCTCCGACAACCTGGCGGTCGGGCGGCTCGACCCGGCCGACCTCGTCGACGTCGCCAAGAAGGTCGACACCTCGGGCGTGGACGCCCTCGTGCTCAGCGCGTGCGTCCAGATGCCCTCGCTGCCCGTCGTGCAGCGGATCCAGGACGCGTTCGACATCCCGGTGGTGACCGCCTCGGTCGCCACCGTGTGGCGGACCCTCCGCGTGCTCGGCCTCGACCCGGTCGTTCCGGGCGCCGGGTGGCTGCTCGCGGATCGCGGCTGATTTTCATCGCTCCCTGAGTGCATACATTTTTGCATTCACATCCCCCATATCCCCCTCGTAGAAGGGACATGTCATGTTGTCCGTCACCTATGAGGACGACCCCCGGGTCGTCGAAGAGCAGCGCGCCGAGGACTACGCCCAGCACGCGGTCCCGCTCACGGCGCGCGTCCCCAGACTCAAGCTCCTGATGGCCAACTGGTCGCTGCTCAGCGCCATGGTGTGGCTCTTCTACGGGGCACTCGTCTCCAGCCTGGTGGGCACCGAACAGGCGATCATCGGGCTTGTCGTCACGGTCGCCGTCTACGCCGGGCTGAACTGGCTCATGACCGCCTGGGGCGTCCGCTGGGGCCTCAACCCGACGCTGCTGTCGCGCCGCATGTTCGGCGCCGTCGGAGCCGTCCTCACCTCGCTGCTGATCGCCGCCAACACCACGTACTACGCGGTGTTCGAGAGCAGCGTGCTGGCTCAGGCGTTCAAGATCCACTTTGACGGGCCCGACATCCGCTGGTGGTACCTGATCGTGGTCGTCGCGATGCTGCCGCTCATGATGGGCAGCGTCCAGACATGGATGGACCGGATCAACGGCATCCTGCTCCCGCTCTACGTGGTCGGGGTCGTCGCGGCCGTCGTCGTCGCGGCGATCGATCACCACGGGCAGTCGGACTGGCTGCAGTTCCCCGGCGTCATCCCGGCCGAGGCGCGGCCCGTGCCGGGCTGGCTCATGACGTTCACGCTCTACATGGGCATCTGGCTGCTCATGCCGACCACGGTCGAGTTCGCCCGGCTCGGCAAGCCGAAGGACCTGCGCTTCCACCAGCACGTCACGTTCGGCTGGGTCTACTGGATCTGGCTGTTCCTGCTCAACGGCCTGGCGGGCATCTTCCTCACCCGCACGGTCCTGCCCAACGACCCGGCCGCCGAGGCGGGCGTCGTCCAGGCCATCGTCACCACACTCGGCCTGTGGGGCGTCCTGCTGATCGTGGTCACCCAGACCCGGGTCAACACGGTCAACTACTACCTGTCGTCCATCAACTGGCAGCGGCTCTTCGCCCGGATGTTCGGGCTCCGGCTGTCGCGCCTGGTCTGGGTCGTCATCGTCGCCGCCGTGGCGTTCCTGCTCATGCTGACCGACGTGTTCAGCTACCTGCAGAACGCGCTGACCTGGCAGGGCGTCTTCCTGGTGAGCTGGGTCGGCATCGTCGTCACGCACTTCGCGCTCACCCCGCAGGACCGCGGGCCGGACGGCCCCGAGTTCCGGCCGGGGCGGCTGCGTAAGGCCACCCCGGGCCTCGGCGTGTGGATCGTCTCGGCCGGGATCGGCATCTGGTTGACTCAGAGCTCCGCGACCTTCCCGACGCTGTCGCAGCTCGCGCCGCTGGTCGCGCTGGTGATCAGCGTCGTGCTCTACGCCCTCGTGCTCAAGCTCGGCCCGTCCAGCCTGCTGCGCCGGGAGGGCGACCCGCGCACCGAGGTGGACGACGCGTGGGCGGCCCGGATCGCCTGCGCGATCTGTGAGCGCTCGTACGTGGCGTTTGAGATGGACCGGGACCCGGCCAACGGCGGCGCCCCCGTCTGCACCGCGTGCGGCGAACTGGGCCGCACCCGATCGAAGGAAGAAGTGAGAACACCGTGATAGTACGTGGCATCGGCTGGCTCGGATCGCGCACCACCCACTTCGAGGACATGCGCGCGTTCCTGGCGGACGTCGTCGGCCTGCCGATCGGGCTCGATCAGCCGGGCGCCGTGGTCTTCGACCTGCCCAACGGGGACGCGTTCGAAGTGTTCAAACCCGCCGACACCGACCACTCGTTCTTCGAGCACCCGGTCGCCGGCCTGCTCGTGGACGACGTCCGGGAGGCCAGGGCCGAACTCGAGGCCCACGGGATCGAGTTCATCGGGGAGGTCCACGTCGGCGTCGAGACCTCGTGGGCCACTGAGTGGTCGCACTTTCGCGCCCCCGACGGACACGTGTACGTCCTGGTCAGCCGCCCGGCCCAGCACCCGGGCGGTGGCCGCAGGCACTTCGACGAGCTGCGGATCTGCCTGAAGGTCAAGAATCTCGACGAGGCCGTCCGCCTCTACCGCGACGGCCTCGGCCTGCCGATCGTCGACGAGTGGACCCACCCCGGCGGCCAGCGCGGCGTGCTGTTCGCCGTCGCGCCCGCCGCGATCGAGCTGTTCGACGAGGCCCAGTGGGACCTGGTCGACGACTCCGAGGCGGGCGGGCGCTACGGCCGCGACCACGCGCTGCGCGTCGAGGTCCGCGACGAGGACGAGCTGGAGAGGCTGGCCGCCCGCCTCGCCGAGGCCGGCGCCGTCCGAGAGGCCGACGTCGTGACCACTCCGTGGGAGCAGCGCTGCCTGCGCCTGGGTGCGCACGACGGCGAGCAGCTCACCCTATTCACGCTCCCGGAACAGGAGCGCGTCATCCGTGAGCGGGCCCGCCGCCTGCTGCCGAACTGACCGGAGGCCCCCTTGGTCGACGCCCTTTTCCGTCCCGGCCGGATCGGCACCCTCGATCTGGCCAACCGGGTGATCAAGTCGCCGCAGACCACCGCCCTGTCCAACCAGGACGGCACGGTCACCCAGCGGCTGGTCAACCACTACAAGCGGCTCGCGGAGGGAGGTCCCGGCCTGATCATCGTGGAGTACAGCTACGTCGACGACGACGCGAGCAAGTCGATCCACGCCCAGGTCGGGATCTCCCGCCGCGAGCACGTCCCCGGCCTCGGGTGGCTGGTGGACGAGGTCCACGCGGCCGGCTCGAAGATCGGTATCCAGCTTGAGCACTGCGGCCGGCAGAAGTTCCTCGGCACCCCGCCGATCAAGTCGGCGTCCGACGTGTCGTGGGACTACGTCGAGTCCCAGTACGGCAACAGGCCTGTCGCGCTGACGACCGAGGAGATCGCGGGCGTGGTCCGCGCGTTCGGCGACGCGGCCGAGCGCGCGTACCTGGCCAGGTTCGACCTGGTCGAGGTGCACGCCGGGCACGGTTACCTGCTGACGAACTTCCTGTCCCCGCACACCAACAAGCGGACCGACGAGTACGGCGGCTCGTTCGGCAACCGCGCCCGGCTGACCCTGGAGGTCGTGGCGGCCATCCGCGCGCGGGTGCCACGCGACTTCCCGTTCAGCGTGCGCCTGTCGGTGACCGACTACGAGGCCGACGGCATCCCGATCGAGGAGACCGTCGAGCTGGCCCGGCTGCTCGAAGCCGCGGGCGTGGACGTGATCCACGCCTCCGGCGGGCACCACGCCCTCATGGAGTACGAGGTCAGCCCGTGGTTCATGCCGCGGGCCCCGCACCGGTGGGGCTGGGAGAAGATCAAGCGGGCCGTCTCGATCCCCGTGATCGCGTCGGGCTCGCTGGTCAGCCCGGAGGTGGCGGCCGAGATACTGGAGAGCGGCGGCGCGGACTTCGTCTCGCTGGGCCGGGCGCTGCTGGCCGACCCGGACTGGACCCGCAAGGCCCGCGGGGGACGGTTCCTGGACATCGTGCCGTGCATCCGCTGCAACGACGGCTGCCTTGACCGGGGACTCAACGCCGGGCGCAGCACCGGGTGCGCCGTCAACCCGCGGATGGGCGAGGAGTACTCCTACCCGGTCGAACCGGCGGCGGTCCCGCGCGACGTCGCGGTGGTCGGCGGCGGCCCGGCCGGGCTGCGGGCGGCGGCCGTACTGGCGGACCGGGGCCACCGGGTCACCCTGTTCGAGCCGGACGAGCCGGGCGGCGCGCTCAACCGCGCCACGCTCCCCGCGCACCGGCAGGACCTGGCGGCCCTGCGCGACCACCTGGTCCACCAGGTGCGGGCCAGGGACGTCGAGGTCGTCGCCGCCAGAGCCGACGTGGCCTCGCTGGCCGACGGCTACGACCTCGTGTACGTGGCGACCGGCGGGGGTACGAAGGCCCTCCCCGGCGGGACCCCGGCACGCGAGGTCACCGACCCGGCCGCCGTCACGTCCCCCGTGGTCGTGGTCGGCGGCGGGCTCACCGGCACCGACACGGCGCTCTGGCTCGTCGGCGCGGGCCACCAGGTGACGCTCGTCGAGGCCGGACCGGCCATTCTCGCCAACCGCGAGGTGTTCACCGACGCCATGGCGCTGCCCGGCATCCTGACCGGGAAGGGCGTCACGATCGTCACGGACACCGAGGTCACCGAGGTGACCGACGAGGGCGTGCGGACCGCCGACGGCCGGGTCATCCCGGCCGCCACGGTCCTGGTCGCCGTCGGGCGGACCCCCGACCCGGCCCTGGCCGATGCCCTGCGCGCGGCCGCCCCGGGCCTTGAGGTGGTCACGCTCGGCGACGCCGTTCGGCCCGGCCGGGT
Source organism: Streptosporangium sp. NPDC051022 (assembly GCF_040683035.1). Taxonomy (NCBI): domain Bacteria; kingdom Bacillati; phylum Actinomycetota; class Actinomycetes; order Streptosporangiales; family Streptosporangiaceae; genus Streptosporangium; species Streptosporangium sp. NPDC051022. Next base: position 235,212 of record NZ_JBFBCF010000001.1, read on the forward strand.
GATGGACGCCCTGCACGGCGCCTTCTTCGCCGCCCGCAGGGCCTGATCGCTGAAAAAGACCTGATCGCCACGAAAGAAAGGACAGCGCGATGGGCGCTCTCGACGGCAAGGCAGTGATCCTCACCGGTGCGGGGTCCGGCATCGGCCGGGCGGTCGTCGTCCGTTACGTCGCCGAGGGCGCCCGCGTGGTCGCCGTGGACCGGAACGCGGACAACCTCGGGGAACTGCACGAGGAACTCGGCGACGCGGTGATCCCGTTCCCCGCCGACGTGCGGTCCTGGGACGACAACGTGCGCGCGGTCGAGACGGCCGTGTCCGCGTTCGGCGGGGTCGACGTGTTCGTGGCCAACGCCGGGATCTTCGACGGGGCGCGAGCTCTGGAGGACATCCCGGGGGAGGACCTGACCACGGCCGCCCAGGAGATCTTCGGGGTCAACGTGATCGCACCCATGCTCGGCGTCCGCGCCGCGGCCGGCGAGCTGATCAGGGCCAGGGGCGCCGTCGTCATCACCGGCTCGTACGCGAGTTTCCATGCCGCAGGCGGCGGCCCGCTCTACACGGCGTCCAAGCACGCCGTGCTCGGGCTGGTCCGGCAGCTCGCGTACGAGCTGGCGCCGGACGTGCGGGTCAACGGGGTGGCGCCCGGCGTGGCCCCGACGCGGCTCGGCGGAATCGACGCCCTGGGGCAGCGGCCCGCCGAGTCCGTCCTCGACGGCACTCGCGAGGCCCTGCCGCTCCAGGAGATCCCGTCCACGGCCGCCTACGGCGGCGTCTACACCCTGCTCGCGAACGCGGCCGACTCCGGTCACATCACGGGCAGCATGGTGAACGCCGACAGCGGCCTCGACATTCGCGGCCTGGCGAAGCCCGGCGGGCGGGTGCGGTAGAGCCGCCGCGGATGGGGCGCTCCGGTACCACGGCGGAGCCGTCGCCGACGCTCTGGGATCGCCCGAGACGGCACCCCGCGGGGGCGTGGCAAGGTAGAGGCATGGCAACTGGTCCCAAGCGGGAGCCGGAGACGGTCGCGACGCCTTCCGCGCTGATGGCCGCCCCCGGCTACCTGGCCCGGCGGATCTATCAGTCGTACGTCGCGCTCTGGACGCGGGTCGTGGACCCGGTTCTGACCGGCCCGCAGTACGCGGTGCTGACCGCGGTCGACAGTTATCCGGGAGTGGATCAGAAGTCGCTGGCGTCGTCGGTCGCGCTGGACCGGTCGACGATGACCGACGTGGTGCGCCGGATGGAGGACGCCGGGCTGATCGTCCGGCGAACGGCCCTGCATGACGGGCGGCGGAAGCTGCTCTACCTGACCGAGGAGGGCGCCGGGCGGCTGGCGGAGGTGAGACGGCTGGCCCGCGCGCTGGACGAGGAGCTGCTGCGCGGTTACGAGGGGGCCGGGCGTGACCAGGTCATGCGGGAGCTGACGAGGCTGGCCGCCCACTGGGAGAGCCTGCTCGACGGTCGCTGACGGCCTTTTCCCGCCGCGTTCTCGTTCCGGCCCATCCGCCTTGGGCCCTTGCCTTTCCGAGATAGTCCGTGTTCGGATTAGTTCTCGAGGGCGCAAGCCCGTGGCTCCGTCACCCTGGAACGCCGGTCGTCGCCGGCGTGTCCGGCACATGAAAGCCGGCGTTCCATCTCGCTGCATATAGGTGTATACATAAGCATACAGAGCGGCGGACGCGCGTTGTGGAGCACAGGCATGAAGGAGGAACAGTGCCGGCTAGCCAGTCGTACGCCATCACGATCGTGGGGGGCGGCCTCGGAGGACTGACCGCGGCGCTGGCCCTTCGCCGGCGCGGCCTTCGTGTCACCGTCCTTGAGCAGGCCGCCGAGCTGGGGGAGGTGGGCGCCGGAATCCAGACCGCGCCGAACGCCAGTCGCGTTCTGCTGGGTCTCGGACTGCGCGCCCGGCTCGAGGCCATCCGGACCGAGCCCCTCGACCAGGTCCGCCGCCGCTGGCAGGACGGCGGCGTCATCGGGCTGACCGGTCTCGGCGAGTTCTGCAAGCGCGAGTACAACGCCCCCTACTGGCACTACCACCGCGCCGACCTGCACAGGGCGCTGCTCGACGCGTGCCTGGACGCGGAGGGCGCCGGGCCGGTGGTCGAGGTCAGGACCAGCAGCAGGGTGGTGGAGATCGATCGGAGCGACCGTGCCCGGCCGGTCGCGATCACCCAGACGGGCGAGGCGTACGACACGGACGTGCTGATCGGCGCGGACGGCATCAGGTCCAGCGTGCGCGACCTGCTGGGTTTCGCGGACACGCTCGTGTTCTCCGGCGACATGGCCTACCGGGCGCTCATCCCCGGCGACAAGATCGCGGCCGATCCGGCCACGCGCTGGCTGGTGGACCGCTACCAGAGCACGATCTGGTACGGCCCGGACCGGCACCTCGTCCACTACATGATCCGAGGCGGGGAGTATCTCAACGTCGTGGCGATCGTGCCGTGCTCTCCGGAGGTGCGTGACAACTGGACCGCGTCGGCGACCGTCCAGGAACTCGTGGACGCCTTCCCCGGCTGGGACGACCGGGTCGCCGCGATGCTCTCCAAAGCGGAGGGCGACATCTCCGCGTGGGCGATGTACCACCGGCGTCCGGACCCCGTCTGGGTGGACGGGCACGTCGCGCTCCTCGGTGACGCCTGCCACGCGATGCTGCCGTACCAGGCGCAGGGCGCCTCGCAGGCCATGGAGGACGCGGCGGTGCTCGCCGAGGAACTCGGCTCGGTCCCGGTCGAGGGAGTACGGCACGCCCTCACACGCTACGTCGCACGACGGGCGAAGCACGCCGGGATGGTGCAGGACGCCGCCTGGCGGAACATGGACTTCTACCACCTGCACGACGGGCCCGCGCAGCGGCGCCGCGACGAGAGCCTCAAGAACTTCGACGGGGAGTCCGACGTCTCCTACCGGTGGCTGTGGAGCGGTACGCCCCTGAACGATCCCGACGAGGAGAGGTTCGCCTACCAGTTCCACGGCTGACCCTCCGGGACGCGGGAGCTCCGAACCCCCAAGCAGAGGCGGGAGCTCCGGACCCCCAAGCAGAGAAGGGATCATGAAACCCGCATCGTTCACCTACCACCGGGCCCGCGACATCGCAGGCGCCGTGGGCCTGCTCGCGGAACTGGGCGAGGACGCCAAGGTCATCGCGGGCGGCCAGAGCCTGGTCGCGATGATGAACTTCCGGCTGGCCCGGCCCGCCCACCTCGTCGATCTCGGCCGGCTCCGGCGGGAACTGGCGTACATCCGTCCGGAGGCCGGCGGCGCGCTGCGGATCGGGGCGCTGACCACCCACCACGAGGTGGAGACCGCCGAACTCGGTCCGGGCTTCGAGGTGATCCGCGACGCGATGCGGTGGATCGGCCACCTGCCGATCCGTACCCGGGGCACGGTCGGCGGGAGCATCGCCCACGCCGACGCCACCGCCGAATGGTGCCTGCTCGCGGTGCTCCTGGACGCCGAGATCGTCGTCCAGGGGCCCGGCGGGCGGCGGGTCGTCCCGGCCGGAGACCTGTTCCTCGGCTTCTACACCACAACGCTGCGGCCCGCCGAGATCATCGTGGAGGTGGTCTTCCCGAGGGCGGCCCGGCGGGCGGCACTCGTCGAGTTCGCCGAGCGGCACGGGGATTTCGCCGTCGTCGCCGCGGCGGTCGACCTCGACCACGGGCGGGTCGCGCTGGGCGGGGTCGCGCCCGCCCCGGTGCGGGTCCCGGAGGCCGAGGCCGTACTGGCCGGCGGCCGGAGCGCGGAGGTGTTCGCCGAGTGCGCGGCGGCCGCCGCGGCGGCCTTCGACCCGCCGGGCGACGCCGACGGGAACACCGGCGGGAACACCGGCGGGGACACCGGCGGGGACACCGGCGGGGACGCCGACGGGGACGCCGACGGGGACGCCGACGGGGACGCCGAGTATCGCAGGGTCCTCACCCGGACCCTGGTCATCCGGGCCTGTGAGGAGGCGATGCGGCGATGAGCCTGGTCGGGACGTCGGTCGCGCGCCGTGAGGATCCCCGGCTGCTCACCGGGAGCGGCCGCTTCGTGGACGACATCCACCTGCCGCGCATGCTGCACGCGCAGTTCGTCCGCAGCACGGTCGCGCACGGGACGGTCACGGACGTCGACCTGTCGCGGACGCTCGCGGTTCCGGGAGTGGTCGCGGCGTTCACCGCCGCCGACCTGGCGCTCGGGGACATCACCGCCGTGCTCGACCGGCCGCCGAACGAGTTCGTGCCGACCGGCATGCCCGTTCTGGCGCGGGACCGGGTGCGTTACGTCGGGGAGCCGATCGCCATCGTGCTCGCCGAGGATCCCTACGCGGTCGAGGACGGCGTCGAGGCCGCCAAGGTGACCTACGAGGTGCTCGTCCCGGTGGTCTCCGACGAGGCGGCGCTCGCGCTGGGCGCACCGCTCGTCCACGCCGCCGCGGCGGCGAACACGCTCGTGGACGTGTCGATGTTCGCCACGGCGGGCATCGACGAGGTCTTCGCCGCCGCGCCCTGCGTGGTGAGCGTACGGGCGAAGACCGGCCGGCAGAACGCGCTGCCGCTGGAGACCCGCGGCGCGGTCGCGAACTGGGACGCGCGCGACGAGCAACTGCTCGTCCAGACCTGCACCCAGGTCCCCCACCTGGTACGGACGGTCATGGCCGAATGCCTCGGGCTGGCCGAGCGGAACGTTCGGGTGCTGGTCCCCGACATGGGCGGCGGCTTCGGGCTGAAGTGCGTGGTCGGGCGGGAGGAGATCGCCGTCGGGGCGGCGGCCCTGTGGCTGCGGCGGCCGGTGAAGTGGATCGAGGACCGCAAGGACGCCCTGACCGCCTCCTTCCTGGCACGCGAGCAGCGCTACGACGTCCGGGCGGCGTTCGACGCCGACGGCAGGATCCTCGGGATCGACGCCGACGTGGTGTGCGACATGGGCGCCTACTCCTGCTACCCGTTCACCGCGGGCATCGAGCCCCTGATGGCCTCGGCCGAACTGCCCGGTGTCTACCGGGTCCCGGCGTATCGCGTCCGGGGCCGCGCGGTCACCACCAACAAGGCGCCGACCGCTCCCTACCGGGGTGTCAGCAGGCCGCAGATCGTCATGGTCGCGGAGCGGCTGTTCGAGCGGGCCGCCCGCGAACTGGGCCTGGATCCGGTCGAGATCCGGCGCCGCAACCTCATCACCGAGTTCCCCTACACGGGCGTCAACGACGTCACATACGACCCGGGCTCCTACCTGGAGTCGCTGAACCTGTGCGAACGGGTGCTCCGGGACGAGGACTGGTACGCGCTGCGGGACTCCGCCGACCGGGTGGTCGGGATCGGCTACTCCTGCTTCAGCGAGCGCACCGGCTACGGCTCGGGCGCGTTCGCCAAACGGAAGATGGCCGTGGTCCCGGGCTTCGACGTGGCCGAGATCCGGATGGACCTCAGCGCCGCGGTGACCGTCACCACCGGGACCATGAGCCACGGCCAGAGCCACGAGACCACCCTCGCCCAGATCGTCGCCGACCGGCTCGGCCTCGCGCTCACCCAGGTGAAGATCCACCAAGGGGACACCGACCGCGTCACCTACGGCTTCGGCAGCTTCGCGAGCCGCTCGGCCACCATCGGCGGCAGCGCCGTCGCCCGCGCCGCGACCGCCCTGGGCGACCGGCTGCTAAGCCTCGGCGCGCACCTGCTGGAGACCCCGGCCGACCAGGTCGAACTCCACAACGGCTCGGTACGGGCCCCCGACGGGCGCGCCGTGACGTTCGAGGAGATCGCCGACGTCGCCTACCTGAGGGCGCACCTGCTGCCCGCCGGTGCCGAGCCGGGGCTGACCGCCCGCGCCTCGTTCGACGTGAAGGGCGACGGCACGTTCTCCAACGCCGCTCACGGCGTGGTGGTCGAGCTGGACCCGGGCACCGGGCGGGTGCGGATCCTGCGGTACGTGTGCGTGGAGGACTGCGGGGTCGCCATCCACCCGCAGGTCGTGGAGGGCCAGTGCCGGGGCGGCATCGCGCAGGGCATCGCCGGGGCGCTGTTCGAGCAGGTCACCTATGACGCGCAGGGTGAGCCGTCGTGCGCGAGCTTCATCGACTACAAGGTGCCCACGGCGATGGAGATCCCGGAGATCACGATCCACCACCTGGAGACGCCGTGCGAGTTCACCGAGAGCGGCGCGAAGGGCGCGGGGGAGGGCGGCACGATCGGCGCGCCGGCGGCCGTGCTGAACGCCGTGAACGACGCACTGCGCCGGACGGGAGTGGAACTCGACGACACGCCCATCCGCCCGGAGACCGTGCTGCGCGCGCTGCTGCGCCAGGGAGCGACCATATGACCGACAAGATCCTGATCAGCCTCACCGTCAACGGCACGACGCATGACGACGTCCTGGTCGAGGCCCGCCACACGCTCGTCGACGTGCTGCGTCACGGCCTCGGGCTGACCGGCACCCACGTCGGCTGCGAGCACGGGGTCTGCGGCGCCTGCACGGTGCTGGTCGACGGCGCCCCGGCACGCGCGTGCCTGATGTTCGCCGTGCAGGCCGAGGGCGCCGACATCCGCACGGTCGAGTCGCTGTCGGACGGCGACGGGGAGCTGAGCGATCTGCAGCGCGCGTTCTCCGAGCACCACGGGCTGCAGTGCGGCTTCTGCACACCCGGCTTCCTCATGCTCGCCGAGGGATTCCTGGGTGAGCGGCCGCAGGCGACCAAGGAGGAGATCCGCGAGGTCGTCTCGGCCAACCTGTGCCGGTGCACCGGCTACCAGACCATCGTCGAGGCGATCGACGGTTGCGCGCGCGAAAGGCGCGGAGAGGCGAGGCAATGATCCTGGACAACGAGATCGCGGTGAACGCCTCACCAGACGAGGTCTTCAGGCTGGTCAGCGACGTGGAACGGATCGTCATGTGCCTGCCGGGGGCGGAGATCCGCGGCCGTGACGGCGATGCCTACCGAGGTGGGATCAAGGTCAAGGTCGGCCCGATCACCGCCGAGTACGCCGGAACCGTCCGCTTCCTGGAGACCGACGCCGACCGCCGCCACCTGCGCATCCAGGGCCGGGGAGCCGACACGCGCGGTCACGGCGACGCCGAGGCCGAGATCCGGCTCACCGTGGACGAGGCGCCCGGCGGCGCGGTGCTGCGGCTGAGGACCGACCTGCTGATCAGGGGGAAGCTCGCCCAGTTCGGCAAGGGCGCGATCGTCGCGGTGTCCAACCGGCTTCTCACCCAGTTCGCCCGCGACCTGGCGGCCCTCATCGAGTCCGACCGCACCGGTGGTCCCATCGCCCACGGCGGGTACTCCGCCGATCCGGGCGGAGACCCGGTGCCGGCCGGCGAGCCCGGGACGGCCGTACGGCCCGCTCCGCGGCGGCCGGGACCGGCCGGGCGGGAGGCCGCCGCCGAACTCGACGGGCTGGCGATGCTGATGCCGCCGTCGGTCGCCAAGTACGCCCCGGTGGCCGCCGCGTTCGCGGTCGGGGTGTTCCACGGCTGGCTGCTGGCGACGGTGCGTTCGCAGGCCAGAAGACTGAAGGAGTTTCGACGTGGCTGACGGCATGTACGGACGGCGGACCGACGACATCTACGCGACCGCCGGATTCGGGGCGACCGTCCGGCGAGGCGGGCGACCGGCGATCGTCGTCGTGGACCTCACCAACGGCTTCACGGACCCGGCCTACCCCACGGGGGCCGATCTCGGCGACGTGGTGGCGGCCGCGGCCGAGCTGGTCGAGGCGGGGACGCGCGCCGGTGCGCCGGTCGTCTTCACCACCATCGCCTACACCCCGGCCGAGGCGGACGGGACGGCCGTACGGTGGCTGGACAAGACACCGGGGCTGCGCGCGCTGCGGGAGGGCGGCCCGGCCGTGGCGGTCGACCGGCGGCTGCCGCGCCGTGACGAGGACCTGCTGGTGGTGAAGAAGGGCGCGTCGGCGTTCTTCGGCACCTCGCTCGCCTCCCTGCTCACCGGCATGGGCTGCGACACGCTCCTCGTGTGCGGCGCGACGACCAGCGGCTGTGTCCGCGCGACGGCCGTGGACGCGGTGCAGTCCGGCTTCTCGGTGCTGGTGCCGCACGAGTGCTGCGGCGACCGGGCGGCGGGCCCCCACGACGCCGCGCTCTTCGACATCCAGGCCAAGTACGGCGACGTCATCTCACTGGCCGACGCCGTCGGCTATCTCGGCAGGAGCCCCCAGCGTGTCTGACCGCGTCCTCACCCAGTCCGCCCTCGCCGACCTGGCCGACGTTCCGGCGCTCAGCCGCTGGGTCCGGTCGGGTCCGCTGCGCCTGCACGTTCTCGACTACGGCGGAGAGGGCCTGCCACTGGTCGTTCTGCCCGGCATCACCAGCCCGGCGATCAGCATGTGCTTCGTCGCCCGCGAACTCACCGACCTGGTCCGGCCGATCGTGCTCGACGTGCGCGGGCGAGGGCTGTCGGACGACGGCGCCTCCTACACGCTGGTGGACTACGCGGCCGACGTCGAGGCGGTGATCCGGGAACTGGGCCTGCGCCGCCCGTTGCTGCTCGGCCACTCGATGGGCGCGCGGATCGCGGCCGTCACCGCCGTACGGTCCGCCGTGCCCCTGAGCGGGACCGTGCTGGTGGACCCGCCGATGAGCGGCCCGGGGCGCGGGCCGTACCCGACCACGCTCGCGGCCTTCCAGTCCCAGCTCGACCAGGCGCGGCGCGGCACCGACGCCGACGAGGTGGCGCTGTCGTGGCCGCGCTGGCCGCGCCGCGAGCGGGAGCTGCGCGCCCGCTGGCTCGCGAGCTGCGGCTCGCAGGCGGTCGCGGCGACGCACCGGGGCTTCGAGACCGAGGACTTCTTCGACATCTGGCCCGCCGTACCGGCCCCGGCCGTGCTGCTCTACGGCGCGCAGAGCCCCGTCGTCACGGCGGAGGGCGCCGAGGAGGCGTCCCGGGCGAACCCCGCCGCGCGGACGGTCGAGATCCCCGACGCCGGTCACATGGTCTTCTGGGACAACCCCGGCGGGGCCCTGGCCGCCCTCCGCGAGGCGCTCGCACCGTGGGCGTCCGGTGACGGGAGCCGGGCGACGCCCCGGGAAGCCCGGGTTCCCTAAGACTCCAGGGGCCTGCGCCCCACACACGAGATCAGTTCGACCCCATGAGTCCCGGGCTCACCCGGACCTGAATAGTCCGTGTCCGGATCAAATGGGGTCTCATCGCGGGAGGTGCGATGGACCGGAATCTGTTGAACGACATCTGCGTGCGCCAGCTCACAATGAGCGGCGTGCACGAGGGCGAGACCGTCGCCGTGCTCTCACAGGGGGCCGAGCGGCTGGACTACGCGGACGCCTTCCTCTACGCGGCGCGGAGACTGGGGGCGGCCGCCTACCACGTACGGCTGCCGGAGGAGTCGGCCGAGTCGGGCGCGTGGGCGGTCGGGCAGTCGGGGCTCGGCGCCAATCCGCAGGTGGTGGAGGCGTTCAAGCAGGCGGACATGCTGGTGGACCTGAAGTTCCTGCTGTTCAGCAAGGAACAGTTCGCCATCCAGGACGCGGGAACGCGGATCCTGACCGTCGTCGAGCCGGTACCGCTGCTGGCGCGGCTGATGCCGACGCGGGAGCTGCGGGAGCGGGTGGAGGTGGGCGCCGAGCTTCTGGGCGGGGCGAGTTCGATGCGCATCACCAGCCCGGCGGGCACGGACGTCACCTACCGGCTCGGCGTCTACCCGACGATGAGCGAGTACGGCTGCACCGACCAGGCGGGACGCTGGGACCACTGGCCGGCCGCGTTCGTGTTCACGGGCGGAGCCGACGACGGCGTGGACGGGACCATCGTGCTGTCACCCGGTGACGTGCTGCTCCCGTTCAACACCTACGTACAGACCCCGGTCACGCTCACGATCGAGAAGGGGTTCGTCACCGACATCCGGGGCGGACTGGACGCCGACCTGCTGTCGTCGTACATCAGGTCCTTCGACGACCCGCGCGGTTACGGCATGTCGCACGTCGGGTGGGGCCTCGACGAGCGGGCGCAGTGGCACGGGCTGACGCAGTTCCCCGGCGGCATGGGCATGGAGCTGCGCTCGTTCTACGGCAACGTCATGTTCTCCATCGGCCCCAACAACGAGCTGGGCGGCCCGAACGACACGCCCTGCCACTTCGACATCCCCATGCGCGGATGCAGCCTGTTCCTCGACGACGAGCCCGTCGTGCGCGACGGCGACGTGGTCGTCCCCGAGATGCGTCCGGCGGGGCGCAGGTGACCGCCCCGATACCCGCACAGAGGAAGCCCGCACAGAGGAAGCCCGCACAGAGGAAGGACGTGGACGTGACCGACCACCACATCGGGCTGATCGTGCCCAGCTCGAACCTGACGATGGAGACCGAGCTGCCGCGCATGCTGCGGGATCGCGAGAACGCCGAGCCGGGCGACCGGTTCGTGTTCCACAGCGCCCGGGCCCGGATGCGGCATGTCACCCCCGAAGAGCTGGTCGCGATGAACGCGCAGGCCGAGCGGGCCGCCCTGGAACTCGCCGACGCGCGTCCCGACGTGGTCGCGACCGCCTGCCTGGTCGCCATCATGGCGCAGGGGCCGGGATACCACTGCGTCGCGGAGGACTCGATCCGCGCGGTGCTGCGCGAGGAGGGATCCGAGGCACCGGTGGTGTCCAGCGCGGGCGCGCTGCTGACCGCGCTCGGCGCCATGTCGGCCCGGCGGATCGCCGTCATCACGCCGTACATGAAGCCGCTGACCGCGAAGGTCGTGGAGTACCTCGAGGACGCCGGGCTGGAGGTCGCGGACGCGCTGAGCCTGGAGGTGTCGGACAACCTCGCCGTCGGGCGCCTCGATCCGCGTGATCTGCGTGAGCACTGGAAGCGGCTCGACCTGGCCGGGGTGGACGCGCTCGTGCTCTCGGCGTGCGTGCAGATGCCGTCGTTGCCCGCCGTTCAGGCGGTCGAGGAGGAGGCCGGGCTGCCGGTCCTGTCGGCGGCGACGGCGACGGCGTTCTGCGTCCTGAACGAGCTGGGCCTGCCGCCGACCGTTCCCGGCGCGGGCAGCCTGCTGAGCGGCAAGTACACCCTCTGACGCGGCTCGGCACGGGGGAGGGGCCGCGGCGCACGGTCCCGGCCCTTCCCCGCGAAGACCTCGGCGCCGGAGCCCGTCCCAGGGCATCCGGCGGCCGGGGTCCTCGTCATGCCCGGAACCCGCTCCGGCTCGCCTTCCGCGCCCGGACCGCCGCCGCCGGGCTTTCCTCCGTCCCCACGTGCGAGGCCTTGACAGCGCGTTCCCCCGCCAGCAGGGTGTATGCAACTGCACATAACGGCATTCAGTTGTAGACACGATCTCTTCGTGTACGCCGCCGTGCGATGGCGCCACGCGCCCACGGCGACGACCGACTCGCGTCTGCGGTCCGCAGAGCACCGCAGGAACCCCGCTCGATAGGAACGTGAGGACCACCGGCTGTGAACATTCGACGTTTTGGCGGCACCCGGCACGCCCTGATCGCATCGGCCGTCACGGCGCTCGCCGTCGGCCTCGCCGCCTGCGGTGGCGGCGGTGGCGGCGGTGGCGGCGGTACGTCCGACGGCTCCGGCACCCCGGAGCTGAGCGCCCCGGAGCTGAGCGCCTCGGGCAAGCTCCTGCCCGAGGCCCTCAAGAAGTCGCGGGCGTGGACGGTCGGCGTCCTGCCCGACTACCCGCCCCAGTCGTTCACCGATCTCTCGACCAACAAGCTCGTCGGGGTCAACGTCGACCTCGCCGACGCGCTCGCCGGGGAACTCGGCCTCAAGAGCACGTACGCCCCGACGAAGTTCGACGCCATGCTCGCCGGGCTCGACGCCGGGCGGTACCAGATGAGCGCGATGGGCTTCTACGTCGCGCCGGCGCGGGAGGAGACGGCGGACCTCATCGGCTACACCAAGGTGCGGCAGTCGATCCTCGTGGGCAAGGACTACAACGGCGCCAAGCTCAACTCCTACGACGACATGTGCGGCCTCACCGTCGCCCTCGTCGCCGGCACGCCGCACGAACCGGCGCTGAAGAAGCGCTCCGCCGAGTGCGTCGGCGAGGGCAAGGACGCGATCACGGTCCAGGTCTTCCCGGGCGACACGGCGATGTTCGCGGCCGTGACCTCGGGCCGGGCCGACGCGACGGTGACGAGCACCGCGACGAGCAACTACATGGTGGCCAACTCCAAGGAGGGCGTGAAGCGGGCCGGCGACTCCTTCCAGTGCACGATCGGCGCGTTCGGGATCAAGAAGGGGCAGCCCGAGCTCCTCGCGGCTCTCAAGAGCGCGATGGAGCAGCTGATCAGCTCCGGGCGCTACAAGCAGGTCATGGACAAGTGGGGTCTTGGTGAGCTCGCCCTGGACAGGGCGATGGTGAGTCCCATCTCCGGCACCTTCTCGACCGACGACTGCGGTGCCGTATGAGCGAGAAGCGTGTGACGGGCGACGGGCGGGTCTCCGGGAGCTCCCTCGCGGACCTGCGGGCCGAGTTGCGCGAGTGGCTCGCCGCCCACACCTCACCGGCCCTTCAGGGGCTCAGCGAGTTCGAGGTCGAGGACACCCTGTGGGGACAGCCCTCGGCGCCGGGATACGCCGAGTACGCGGCGTTCGAGGAAGCCTCCCGGCAGGCCCGGCTCATCTGCCCGCAGTGGCCCGAGGAGTACGGCGGCCGGGGCTTCGGCGCGATGGAGACGGCCGTTCTGGCCGAGGAGTTCGCGGCGGTCCGCATGCCGCGCCTGACCCGGGGCATGGGTGAGAGGCTCGCCGGCCCGGCGATCCTCGCGCACGGCACGCGGGAGCAGAAGGAGCGCTTCCTGCCGCGGATCCTCAGCGGGGAGGACCGCTACTGCCAGGGCTTCTCGGAGCCCGGAGCCGGGTCGGACCTCGCCGCCGTCCAGACGGCCGGGGTCGTCGAGGGCGACGAGCTCGTCGTGTCGGGGCAGAAGATCTGGACCTCCGGTGCGCACCGCGCGAACGTGATGTTCCTGCTCTGCCGTACGGACCCGGCGGCCCCGAAGCACAGGGGCATCTCCTACGTGCTCCTGCCGATGCGCGACAACGGGATCACGGTCGGCCGGCTCGTCACGATGGCCGGCGAGGACGAGTTCTGCCAGGAGTTCATCGACGGCGCGCGGGCACCGCTCTCCAACGTCATCGGCGGCCTCAACAACGGCTGGCGCTCGGCGATGACCACTCTGGGCAGCGAGCGGGGCGCGGTCGCCGCCGTCGCGCACCTCACCTACGAGAGAGAGTGGTCCGACCTCGTCGACCGGGTCCGCGAGCGCGGGCTCGACGGCGACCGGCTCGTACGGCAGAAGCTCGCCTGGGCCTACTGCCAGATCCACGTCATGAAGGCGACCGGAAGACGGGTGCTCGACCAGATCGCGCGGGGCGCCGAGCTCGGTCCCGAGGCGTCCCTGACGAAGATCGTCTGGAGCGAGTACCACCGGCGGCTCGGCGAGATAGCGATGGACGTCGAGGGCGCCGCCGGCCTCGTCCGCCCCGAGGGCGACGGCTACCCCCTGACCCGCTGGCAGCGGACCTTCCTCCGCGGCCGGGCCGAGACGATCTACGCCGGCACGAGCGAGGTCCAGCGGCGCATCGTCGCCCAGCGCGTCCTCGGCCTGCCGAAGGACGGCGCCCGTGGCTGAGTCACTGGACGGAATGCTCGACGCCCGCTCCGTCGCGCTCGTGGGGGCGTCGGAGAAGTCGGGCTGGTCGCGGAACGCCTTCGCCAACCTGCGCCTGCACAGCCCCCACGTGACGGTCCACTGCGTCAACCCCCGGGGCGGCCGGGTCCACGGTGTCACGGCCGCCGAACGGCTCGCCGACATCGGGGAGCCGGTCGACCTCGCCTACGTCATGGCGCCCCGGGACGCCGTGCCCGACGTCATCGCGGAGGCGGGCGTGGCCGGCATCCGCAACGCGGTCGTCCTCACGGCGGGCTTCGGGGAGACGGACGAGGGCAGGGCGCATCAGAGGCGGCTGACACGGGCGGCCGCCGAGGGCGCCGTCCACGTCCTCGGCCCGAACACGAGCGGCTTCGTCAACGTCCGGCGCGGCCTCGTCGCCTGCGGGCTGTCGATGCCCGTGCTGCCCGATCCCGGCGGGGCGTCCTTCGTCCTGCACTCCGGCGGTCTCATGAAGCCGGTCATGAACCTCGCACGCGGGTGGGGGATCGGGGTCGGCTTCGTGGGAAGCAGCGGCAACGAGGCCGCCCTCTCCGCCGTGGCGATCGCCCGGCATCTGGTCGAGTCCGGGGAGACCGGGGCCGTCGGGATGTTCCTGGAGGCGTTCCGCGACCCGGCGGCCTTCCGCGAGCTCGCGGCGAGGGCCGTCGAGCTCGACCGGCCCGTCGTCGTCCTCACCGTCGGGCGGAGCGAGGTCGCCCGCGAGGCCGCTCGCTCGCACACGGGTGCGCTGACCGGCGACGCCGAGGTGACGGCCGCCGTCCTCGGCCAGCTCGGCGTCGTCCAGGTGCACTCCGTCGAGGAACTCGTCGTGACGACCGGGCTCCTGTCCCGGCGGGTTCGCCCGCGCGGCAACCGGATCGGCGTCGTCGGCGCCTCGGGCGGGGTCTGCGGGCTGTCGGCCGAGACGGCGGGTGAGCTCGGCCTCGAACTGCCGGCGCTGCCCCCTTCCACTGCGGCGGCCCTGGGCGAGCTCATGCCCGACTTCTCCCGGCCGGAGAACCCGGTCGACGTCACCGGTTTCGTCGCGGTCCAGCCCGACCTGCCGCTCGTCGCCACCCGGCGCGTCGCCGAGACCGCGCCGGACAGCTATGACGCCCTTCTCTTCCAGGCGTTCATGATGCCGAGGGAACGGCCGGCCGTTCCCGGGGAGGGCGAGGAGCTCTTCAGGTCGCTCCTCGACGTACAGGCGGGCGTCGAGATCCCGATCATCCTCCAGAGCGAGGTCGCGGCTCCGCTGCCGGATCACGCGCGGGAGCTGTTCGGGTCGCTGGGCCTCGTCTGGCTCCCCGGCGTTCATCTCGGTCTGCGGGCTCTCGCGAACGCCGTGGCCTACACCGCCCGGCGCGACCGGATCCGGGGCCGGACGGCGCCGCTCCCGAGCCGGCCGACGAGTGTCGACGCCGACGGGACGCCATGGTCGGAGGCACGCGCGCTCGCCCTGCTCGACAGGTGCGGCGTCCCGGTCGTCCCCTCCGTTCTCGCCCGCGGCGAGGACGAGGCGGTGTCCGCCGCCGCCGGATTCGACGGGCCCGTCGCCCTGAAGATCTGCTCGCCCGACATCGCCCACAAGTCCGATGTCGGCGGCGTCGAGCTCGGGGTCCTCGGCGAGGAGGCGGTCCGCGCCGCCTACCGAGGACTCCGCGCCCGCGTCGCCCCCCTCGCGGAGGCGGGCGCACGGATCGACGGCGTCATCGTCGCGCCGATGCGGCCGGCCGGTGTCGAGCTCGTCGCCGGCGTCCGCCGCGATCCCGTGTGGGGAGCCGTCGTCGTCGTGGGACTCGGCGGTGTCTTCGTCGAGGTCCTGCGCGACGTCGCCATCAGGGCGCTGCCCGTCACGGCGGACGACGTCGCCGACATGCTCGCCGGCCTGCGGGGCCGCGCGCTGCTCGACGGAGTCCGTGGCCGCGCGCCGGCCGACGTCGGCGCCCTCGTGGACGTGATCGTCACCATGTGCGCGGCCGTGACCGGCTGGTGCACGCCGACCGGGGTCGACTGGGACTCGGTCGAGATCAACCCGCTGCTCGCGACGGGCGACGGGGCCGAGGCCCTCGACGCCCTCGTGACCTGGACCACCCGCGACGAGACGGAGGAGAACCCGCATGACCGCCCCTGACCAGGATGAGCTCGACGCCCTCCGGGACGTCGTCCGCAGGCTGCTCGCCAAGGAGTGGGGGCCGGACCAACGGAACGCGCTGCTCGCCGGCGACGACGGCCCGAGCCGGGCGCTGCGCGAGCGGCTCGGCCGGGAGCTCGGCCTCTACGGCCTCGCCGTCCCGGCCGAGTACGGAGGGGCGGGGTGCGGCTTCGCCGAGCTCGCGATCGTCCTGGAGGAGCTCGGCCGTACCCTCGCCGACCCCCTCTACCTCTCGACGGCCGTCATCGGGGTGACCGCGTTGCGCCTGTCGGCGAACGAGGAGCTCCGGCGCGCATGGCTCCCGCGGATCGCCGACGGGAGCGTGACGGTCGCGCTCGCCTGTACCGAGACGACCGCGGCCTTCGAACCGGAGACCCCGCGGACCCGGGCGGTTCCCGCCGGCGGCGAATGGCGGGTGACCGGCGAGAAGCAGATCGTCGCCGGAGGCGCCGAAGCCGGCCTGCTCCTCGTCTCCGCCGCCACGCCCACCGGCGAGCTCGTCCTCCTCGCCGTCGAACCGGGCTCGGAGCACGTCACGGTCGTCCCGACCCCGGCGCTCGACCTCACCCGCCCGCTCGCCACGGTGACGATGACGCAGGCCCCCGCCCAGGTCGTCGCCGCCGGGCGGGAGGCGAACGACCTGTTGTCCGTCCTCCTCGACCACGCCGCCGCCGGGCTGGCGTGCGAGCAGGTGGGCGGTGCGGCGCACGCCCTTGAGACGACGACGGCGTGGGTCCGCGAACGCGAGCAGTTCGGCGTGCCGATCGGCGGCTTCCAGGCCGTCCAGTTCGCCTGTGTCGACATGCTGCTCGACGTCGAGGCGGCGCGCTCGGCGGCGGCCTACGCCGTCGCCGCCCTCGACGCCGTCGCCGCTGACGACGCCGCTGACGACGCCGGCGACGACGACGCCGGTGACGCCGCCGTGGCGTGCGCGGTCGCCAAGGCGGTGTGCTCGGAGTCGTTCGTCCGGGTGACCGGCCAGATGATCCAGCTCCACGGCGGCATCGCGTACACGTGGGAGCACGAGGCGCATCTGTACTTCAAACGGGCCAGGTCCGCCGCCGAACTCTTCGGCAACGCGGACCACCACCGCGAACAGGTGCTCGTCCGGATGGGAGTGCGGCCGTGACCGAACCGAACGACGGCAAGCAGGTCCCCCGTCCCACGCCGGACACCCGGCCCTACTGGGACGCGGCGGCACGGGGCGAGCTGAGCCTCCCGAAGTGCGAGGACTGCGGGCTGCTCTTCTTCTATCCACGCTCGGTGTGCCCGGGGTGCTCGTCGCTCAGCCTGCGCTGGGTGCCCCTCTCGGGACGCGCGAGGCTTCACTCCTACCTCATCTCCCACCTGCCGTCCCCGGGCTTCGAGGTGCCCTACGCCGTCGCGGTCGTCGAGCTGGAGGAGGGGCCGCGGATGATGTCGTCGATCGTCGGGGTGCCCCAGGACCCCGAGCACCTCGTGCTCGACATGGAGCTGCGCGTCGTCTTCGAGACCCACGGCGGGGTCTCCGTACCGAAGTTCACCCCGGCGGTGTCACGATGAGCCCGGCCATCGCGGCGATCGCCGGGGCGGCCGAGTCCGAGGAGATCGGCAAGGTCCCGCACAAGTCCGCGCTCCAGCTCCACGCCGAGTCCGGCCGGGCCGCGGTCCTCGACGCGGGCCTGACCATGGCCGACATCGACGGCGTCGCCTGCGCCGGGGAGAGCCCGGTCGACGTCGCCGACTACCTCGGCATCCGCGCGGACTTCCTCGACGGGACGATGGTCGGCGGCTCGTCGTTCATGCTCCACGTCCGGCACGCGGCCGCGGCGATCGCCGCCGGGCAGTGCCGGGCCGTCCTGGTCACCCACGGTGAGTCGGGCCGGTCCCGGGTCGGCAAGCAGCCGTGGGCTCCGGCGCCCCAGTCGATGCGCGGGCAGTTCGAGGTGCCCTACGGCGGCGTCTACGCCCCGACCGCCTTCCCGATCGGCGTCCTGCGCTACATGAAGGACTTCGGCGTCACCCGCGAGCAGATCGCGGCGGTTCCGGTCGCCCAGCGCCGATGGGCGGCGAGGAATCCCCGCGCCATGCTCCGTGACGAGATCACCGTCGCCGACGTCCTGGCCTCGCGGGTCATCGCCCATCCGCTCCACCTCTTCGAGTGCTGCCTCGTCACCGACGGCGGGGCGGCGGTCGTGGTCACCTCGGTCGAGCGCGCGGGCGGCACCCGGGCCCCGGTCTATGTCCTCGGCGCGGGGGAGGCGGCGGAGACGTCGCTCGTCTCGACGATGGACGACCTCACCCACTCGGCGGCGTTCGCCCGGGCCGGCCGGCGGGCCTTCGACGAGGCCGGCATCACCACGGCCGACGTCGACCACGTCATGATCTACGACGCCTTCGCCCACACGGTCCTCTACGGGCTCGAGGCGCTCGGCTTCGCCGGGCGTGGCGAGGCCGGGGCCTTCGTCGAGTCGGGGGCGACGAGCCCGGGCGGGTCGTTGCCGGTCAACACGAACGGTGGCGGCCTCGCGTACACCCACACCGGGATGTACGGGATGTTCGCCATCCAGGAATCGGTCCGTCAGCTCCGCGGTGAGGCCGCGGCCCAGGTCGACGATCCGAGGACGAGCGTCGTCCTGGGCAACGGCGGCTCCTTCATGAGCGCCGGGGTCCTCGTCCTCGGCCGGGAGGCCGACCGGGGCGCGGCCGCGGTACGTGAAAGGTCTGTGTCGTGAACATCTGTGCAGGTCGGGTCGCCGTCGTCACCGGTGCGGGAGGCGGGATCGGCCGTCACCACGCCCTGGAGCTCGCGCGTCAGGGAGCCCGGGTCGTCGTCAACGACTTCGGCCCGTCCGGGACCTCCCCGGCGGCCGAGGCCGTCGTGGCGGAGATCGAGGCACTGGGCGGTACGGCCGTCGCCCACCGGTGCGACGTCTCCGACATGGCCTCCGCGGCGGCGCTCGTCGAACGCGCCGTCGAGGAGTTCGGCGGCCTCGACGTCCTCGTCAACAACGCGGGCATCCTCCGTGACCGGATGCTGACGACCATGTCCGAGGACGACTGGGACGCCGTCATCCGGGTGCACCTGAAGGGCACCTTCGCGCCGACCCAGGCCGCCGCCCGCTACTTCCGGGCGTGCCACCGCGAGGGCCGGCCCCGCTCCGGCCGGATCATCAACACGAGCTCGTCGTCGGGCCTGCGCGGCAACGTCGGGCAGTCGAACTACGGTGCGGCCAAGGCCGGCGTCGCGGCCTTCACCCAGATCGCGGCGATGGAGCTCCACCGCTACGGGGTCACGGTGAACGCCGTCTCACCGGCGGCCCGGACCCAGATGACCGAGGGGCTGATGTCTCCCCCGGAGGGGGACTTCGACGTCTTCGACCCGGCGGCGATCTCCCCGCTCGTCGCCTGGCTCTCCAGCGCCGAGGCCGGCTGGGTGACCGGGCATGTCTTCGACGCCCACGGCGGCGTCGTCGGGGTCTACGAGGGGTGGGACGTCGGTCCGGCCCGGGACCGGGGCCGGCTCTGGCGGGCCGAGGAGATGGGGGAGGCGGTCCGCGACCTGCTGTCCCGGGCGACCGTCAACCCTCGGCTGCCGCGCCCGGAGGGCGCCCCCGACACGGGCGCCGGTACGGGCCGACATGGGCCCTGACATGGGCCCCGACGCGGACACCGTGGCGGCCGGTGTCGCGCCCGCCGCGGAGCCGTCGAGGGCCGTACCGGGATCCCGACCTTGACGTACGCATGTGCCGTACATAGTATGCAGTTGTATACAGTGCTCCAAAGGAGGTCCGGTGCCGAGTCAACCACTCCGGCCACTCCTCGCCCCCGCATCGGTCGCCGTCGTCGGCGCCTCCCTCAGGGCCTCGCGCGGAAGGGACGTCCTTCAGGCGCTCCTGGCCGGCGGGTACGGCGGGCGGGTCTATCCCGTGAACCCACGGTATGAGGAAATAGACGGTCTGACCTGCTACCCCGACGTCGCCTCGCTGCCCGAGGTCGTCGACTGCGCGGTCATCGCCGTCCCCGCCGAGGCGGCCGTCGACGTCGTCGCCCAGTGCTCCGCTCACGGCGTCGGCGCCGCCGTCGTCATGGCGAGCGGTTTCGGCGAGACGGGAGCGGTCGGGGCCGACCTCGAGTCCCGGCTGCGAGCCGCGGCGGGGCCGGTGGCCCTGTGCGGCCCCAACTGTCTCGGCGTGCTGAACACGGCGATGGGACTGTCCCTCGGGCTTCGAAGCGCCGATATCGTCCCGGCCGGGCCGATCGGCGTCGTCATGCAGAGCGGTGCCCTGACGAGCGCCCTCCTCGACCCGCTGGCCCGGCGGCATGTCGGGGTGAGCCACGTCGTCTCCTCGGGCAACGAGGCGGTGCTCGACGTCGCCGACTACCTTGAGGCCCTGGTCGAGGACCCGGCCACCAGGGTCGTCGCCGTCTACGTCGAGCAGATCCGCAGGCCGGCGTCGTTCGTCACGGCCGCCCGGCGGCTTCGCGACGCGGGGAAGCCGGTGGTCGTCCTGCCCGCCGGGCAGTCCCGCCGGTCGGCGACCGTTGTCGCCGCGCACACCGGCGCGCGCCCCAACGACCGGGACGAACTCGACGCGACCCTGGGGGCCGCCGGCGCCGTCCGGGTCGCCGACGTGGACGAACTCGTCGAGACCGTCCTCCTTCTCGCCGGCAGCCCCGTTCCGCCGGGGCCGCGAACGGCGTTCGTCAGTTACACCGGCGGGGGCAACGCGGTCCTCGGCGACCTCGGGGCGGCGCAAGACCACCCGTTCGCCGAGCTCTCGCGGGAGACGATCACCCGGCTGGGCGCGATCCTCCCCACCTTCGGCGTCGCGATGAATCCGCTGGACATCACCGGTGCCGCGGCCCACGACGACGGGATCCTGGAGGGCTGCCTCGACATTCTGCTCGGTGCCCCGGAGGTCGACATGGTCGGCGTCTCGATCGGCCCCGGGTACGCGAGCACGGAGATCGAGATCCGCCGTGCCCGCACGACGGTGGAGGCCGCCCGCCGGAGCGCCAAGCCGGTCTTCGGGTACTGGTACAGCGCGGCCGGTTTCGTCGACCCGGTCGCCCGGATCTTCGCCGAACACGGAGTGCCGCTCCTGCAGGGAGCGGCCGAGGTCCTCGCGGCCACACAGAGCCTGGGCGGCCTCGCCGCGGCTTTCGAAGGTGCCGCGCCGGCACGTCATGAGGGTGGCCGGCGGACCCTCACGACCGGTGCGCCGGCACCGAACTGAACCTGACAACACTGCTGGAGAGGTGGAACGTGGGTCGTCTCGATGGAAGGGTCGCCGTCGTCACGGGGGCCGGTCGCGGGATCGGCGCCGCCACTGCGCGGCGCATGGCGGCCGAGGGCGCGGCGGTCGTCGTCAACGACCTCGGCGTGAAACTGGACGGGTCCGCGCCCGACTCCGGGCCCGCGGCCGAGGTCGTGGAGGAGATCCGGCGGAGCGGCGGCCGAGCCGTCGCCGACGGTTCGGACGTCTCCGACTTCGCCGCGGCGGGCGGGCTCATCGGGCGGGCGCTCGACGAGTTCGGGCGCATCGACATCCTCGTCAACGTCGCGGGGATCCTCCGCGACCGGATGCTGTTCAACATGACCGAGCAGGAGTGGGACGACGTCATCCGGGTCCACCTGCGCGGCACCTTCAACACGATGCGCCACGCGTCCGCGCACTGGCGCGAGCAGCGCGACCCCGGCGCGAACAACCGCATCATCAACTTCACGTCCCGCTCGGGACTGCACGGCGCGCCCGGCCAGCCCAACTACGCCGCGGCGAAGATGGGGATCATCGGGCTGACCTACTCGGCGGCCCACTCCCTCGAACGGTACGGCGTCACGGTCAACGCGATCGCGCCGAACGCCGCGAGCCGTATGGGCCAGTCGGTCCCGACCGATCGGACGACCCAGCGGCTCGAGGGCGCCGACCGGGCGCCGGACAACATCGCGCCCACCGTCGTCTACCTCGCCGGCACCGAGTCGTCGTGGTGCAACGGCCAGGTCCTCCACGTGGACGGATACCAGGTCGGCCTGTACGAGGAACCGCGGGTCATCCGGCACATCGCGTCGCCGGGGCCCTGGGACCTCGACGACCTCTCGGGCATGTTCGAGAAGGTCTTCCGGCCGGCGCTCTACGGTGAGGCACTCTTCGGGGTCGAGCCGCGCCGCTACACCCCGCCGAGCAAGGACGACGCGGACGGAGGCCCGCGGTGAAGGCGCCCCGGACCGCGATCGTCGGTGTCCACGAGCACCCCAGGCGGGTCGAGCCGGACCTGTCCGCGTGGCAGATCAAGGCCGCCTGCGCCGCCGAGGCGCTCGCCGACGCCGGCCTGACCTGGAGCGACGTCGACGCCGTCTACGACGCGAGCGAGACCGGGCCGGGGGCCGGCCTGGCGATCGCCGAATACCTCGGGATCACCCCGTCCGTCGTCGACACGACGAGCGTGGGCGGCAGCTCGTACCAGGCGCACGTCGCCCATGCCCGCGACGCCATCCGGGCGGGCCGGGCCCGCGTGGCCCTGCTGACCTACGGTTCGACGGCCCGGAGCAAGGCGACCGGCGGCGCGGCGTTCCAGTGGAACTACGGGCCGGTCGCGGAGCAGGAGACGCCGTACGGCCTCACCCTCATCGGCAGCTACGCGCTCGCCGCGCGACGCCACATGCACGAGTACGGCACGACGCCGGAGCAGCTCGCCGAGATCGCGGTCATCGCGCGGGAGCACGCGCTGCGCAACCCCGACGCCGTCGCGGGTCTTGAGGCGATGCGCATCCCGGCTGTCCCGCTCACCGTCGACGCCGTCCTCGGCTCCAAGCCCATCGCCGACCCCCTGCGACTGCTCGACTGCTGTCTCGTCAACGACGGGGGCGGCGCCGTCGTGCTGGCGGCCGAGGACGTCGTCCCGGACACCCGCAAGGCGCCCGTCTGGGTCCTGGGCGCGGCCGAGTCCGCGAAGTCCGTGGACTTCGGCAGCGACATCACCTCGTCCGCCGCGGTGGAGTCCGGTGCCGCGGCCTTCGGGCAGGCCGGGGTCAAGCCCAGCGACATCGACATCGCGATGATCTACGACTCCTTCACGATCACGACCCTCATGATCCTGGAGGATCTGGGATTCTGCGCGAAGGGCGAGGGAGGTCCCTTCGTCCAGGGCGCGGGCCTGCGGGCCGGCGACGCGGGCCGGCTCTCCCTCAACACCGACGGCGGCGGGCTGTCGTCGAGCCACCCCGGCATGCGAGGGCTCTTCCTCCTCATCGAGGCGGCCCGCCAGCTGCGCGGCGAGTCGACCGCCCAGGTCGACGGCGCACGGCTCGCCGTGGCTCACGGCAACGGCGGTCAGCTCGGAACCCGCCACAACGCCGGCACCGTCATTCTCGGGAGGGACCGACCTTGACCACGCTCGAACGCCCGATCCCCGATCTCGCGACGTCGGACCAGAACGAGTACTGGCGGGCCACGGCGGACCGGCGGCTCCTCCACCGGCGCTGCTCGGCCTGCTCGGCCCCGCTCCCGCTCGTCCGCCGGCACTGCCACCACTGCGGTTCGCGCGAGCTCGGGTGGCGGGAGTCCGCCGGCCGGGGGACCGTGTACACCTACACGGTGATCCGCCGCCATCCGCATCCGTACTTCCGGGGCCGGACGCCGTACGTGCTCGCCTACGTCGACCTCGACGAGGGCCCGCGGATGCTCGCCGAGATCGAGGCCGACCCCGGCTCGGTGACCATCGGGCACCGGGTCGAACTCGCCTGGGCGGAGGCCGGTGAGATCAATGTGCCGATCTTCCGGCTCCGGGACGTCGACGAGGAGGAGTCGTGAGCCGCACCCTTGAGGAGATCGCCGCCGAGGCCCAGTCGTGGGTCGGCCGGAAGGGACCGATCATCACGGCGGTGATCGAGGCGAGTGCGATCCGCCGCTTCGTGGAGGCCATCGGCGACCCGAACCCGCTCTACACCGATCCCGAGTACGCCCGTCTCACCCGGTGGGGAGGCATCATCGCCCCGCCGACCTTCCTCTGCACGCTCATGGCGGAGATCTCCATTCCCGACATCCCCTTCGGGACGGCGCAGCTCAACGCCGGCAACAGCTACAGGTGGTTCCGTCCGGCACGACCGGGTGACGTCATCACCGCCCAGACGGAGAACGTCGCGATCTACGGCAAGGTCGGCCGTCGCGGCGAGATGCTCATCACCGACCGGGAGACCCGCTACACGAACCAGCGGGGTGAGCTCGTCGCCCTCGGGCGGTCGTCAGGAGTGGGAGTTTGATGATCAAGGTCGGTGAAACGCGCACCTTCGACTCCGTCACGGTGGGCGAGACCCTGCCCGAGACGGAGCACCGCCCGACGAGCCGCGAGCTCGTCCGCTACACGGCGGCGGCCGGCGACTACTACGAGCCGCACTACGACCTGGAGGCGGCGCGTGAGGCGAACCTTCCGGGCGTCGTCGTCCACGGCCTGCTCAAGGCGGCCTGGCTGACCCGTTGCGTCACGGAGTGGGCCGGGCCGGACGTCGCGGTGCTGTCGGTCGACGTCCGCTACCGCGGCATGGACCTCGTCAACGAGCGCTATGTCGTCGGCGGGACCGTCGTCGGCCTCCACGACGACGACGAGGGCCGGCGGGTCGAGGTCGAGGTCTGGGGCCGCAGTGACATCCGGGCCACGACGACCCTCGGCACGGTCACCGTGGAGCTCCCCGACGCACGTCCCTGACGCGGAGCGCCTCCGCGGCTTGAGATCCGTCCACCCTAAGCTGTATACAACCGTATGTGTTCGTGTGCAGTGCATTCGACCACGTTCCACGACAGGAGGGCCAGTGCTCACGACCTTCGACGACGACCGCGCGCGCCGCTTCCGGCAAGAGGCGCGCGAATGGATCGGCGCCGCGATCCCCGATGAATGGCGTGCCTACACCGGCCCGGTCGGCAGCGACGAGGCCCTGAAGATCCGGCACGGCTGGGACCGGCTCGTCTATGACGGCGGGTACGCCGGGCTGTCCTGGCCCGAGGAGTTCGGCGGCCGCGGGCTCGGGGTCATCGAGGAGGCGATCTTCCTTGAGGAGTGCGCGCTGGCCGGGGCGCCCGAGGGCCTGAGCCGGATCGGCCGCGGCCTCGCCGGATCGGTCCTGATGACCTTCGGATCGAAGGAACAGCAGGCCCGCTTCCTCGACCCGATCCTCTCCGCCGAGGAGATCTGGTGCGAGGGCCTCTCGGAGCCCGACGCCGGCTCGGACCTCGCGGCGATCCAGACGACGGCGACGCCCGTCGACGGCGGTTACCGCATCGACGGCCACAAGGTCTGGACGAGTTACGCGCACTACGCGCAGTTCTGCATGGTGCTCGCGAAGACGAACGACGGCCGCCGGCACCACAACCTCGGTGTCTTCGTCGCCGACATGTCCGACCCCGGGCTCACGCGGTCGCCGATCCGGCAGATGAACGAGGACAAGGACTTCAACGAGCTGACCTTCGACGGGGTGATGGTGCCCGCCGAACGGGCGGTCGGCGACCTCACCCAGGGCTGGCGGATGGTCCAGCACGGCCTGCGGGTCGGTGCGCAGGGGTCGGCCAACTCGCTTCTGCGGTACCTCGAGATCCGGCGCCAGCTCGAGGCCGCACGGGTCTGTCTCGCCGAGCGGGAACGCACCGACCTGACCGCCCTCGAATGGCTCGAGGACGAGGCCGAGCTTCTCCGCTTCCACATCCTCCGCGTGACCGAGGCGCGGGCCCAGGGGCTCGACGTCGGCGGCGAGGCGGGAATCATCAAGCTCGTGGCGTCCGAGCTCAACCAGCGCGTCATGCGCCTCGGCATGGACATCGGCTGCCCGGCTCACGAGGAGAAATGGCGCCGCCTCTACCTGCACAGCCACTGCGAGTCGATCGCGGGAGGGTCCTCCGAGATGCTGCGCAACATCATCGCGACGCGGACGCTCGGCCTGCCGCGGTCCTGGTGAATCGGAAAGGAGACCACGACGATGACGCTTGTTCCCTCCGCGGACGCCCGCGCCGCCGCCGAGCGGCTTGACGCGATCTTTCGGGACGCCTACGCGGACGTGCCCCTGACACGGCGGCACGACGACGGTTTCGACGAAGGGGTCTGGGAGACCCTCGTCGACGGAGGCTGGCACCTCCTCGGCGCCTCGGCAGGCTCCGGCGGGGCGGGCTTCGCCCTCGCCGACCTCACGGGGATCGCCGAGACGTACGGCCGCTGGCTCGCCGGCGTGCCGCTCCTGCCGACGATCCACGTCAACGCGTGGATCACGGCCGACGGCGGTGCTCCGCTCCCCATGGCGACGTACCGCCTCCCCGGCGACGCGGGCCTGGCGCCGTTCGGCGACCTCGCCGGGATCGCCGTCCTCACCGGCGACGAGGTCGCCGAGCGCTCCGCGGACGCGCGCGGCACCGCCTACGACGGGTTCGCCTACTCGCTCCCGCTCGCGGGTACGGGCGCGGCGGGCCCGGAGCTCACCCGCGGCCGGATCGACGAACTGGGCGTCCTCCTGGCGGCCAGCGGGGTCGGGGCCGCGGAGAGCGCCCTGCGGCAGGCGTGCGAGCACGCGAAGACGAGGGTGCAGTTCGGCAAGCCGATCGGTCAGTACCAGGCCATCGCCCATCTCCTGGCCGACATGTTCACCTACGTCGCCCTCGCGCGCAGCGCGGTGTCGTGGGCGGTCGGCAACCCCGGCACGACGGCGCGCGCGGTCGGCGCCTCGCTCAAGCTGGCCCTCGACGCGGTCGAGGGCGCCGTCCACGTCCTCGGCGGCCGCGGCTTCACCTGGGAGTCCGGCGTCCACTTCTACCTGCGCCACATCCTCCAGTGCCGCAAGGTCGTCCAGCTGGCCGGGCAGGGAGCGCTCCAGCCGGCGGGCCGGCACGGGGAATCCGGATGACGATGAACCTGTCGGCCGTCGGTGACCGCGGCCCGACGACGACGACCGGCTGGACCCGGGACGACGTGATGCTCTACGCCATCGCCGTCGGTGCCGGGCAGCGGCCGGACCGGGAGCTCTCGCTCACGACGGAGAACAGCGACGGGGTGCGCCCGCAGGTCCTGCCGACGTTCGCCGCGCTCCTCAGCCAGCGGGCGGTCCGTCCCTCGCCGGGGGAGTACGACCCGGCCATGGTCCTGCACGCCGAGCAGCACGTGACGGTGCACGCGCCCCTGCCGTCCGAGGGCACGGTGAGCCTCACGGCCCACCTGGAGGCCATCCACGACAAGGGATCCGGGGCGGTCGTCCGGACGCGGACCGTCGGCGTCCTGGAGGGGAAGGACACGCCGGCCTTCGAGGCCCGGTCGGCCATCTTCATCCGCGGCGCGGGCGGCTTCGGTGGCGAGCGCGGGGTGAGCGAGCCCTGGGCCGCGCCCGAGCGGGAGCCGGACCACGTCGAGCGGTTCACCCTGCGTCCGGAGCAGGCGCTGCTCTACCGGCTGACCGGTGACCGGAACCCGCTCCACGCGGACCCGGTGTTCGCGGCGCGGGCCGGCTTCGCCCGGCCGATCCTCCACGGCATGTGCGCCTACGGCTTCAGCGCCCGGGGCCTCGTGGCGGCGTTCGGCGGCGACCCGGACGCCCTCCGCGCCGTCGGCGGCCGGTTCAGCGCGACCGTCGAGCCCGGCGACGAGCTGACGGTCGAGATCTGGGCGACCGGTGACGGGGCCCTCTTCCGCACGCGCCGCGGCGACGGGACCGTCGTCCTCGACCGCGGGAGAGCTCTGCGCGCGACCGGGCTTTCCGGCGAGGGCCGGGAAAACCCCAGGTCCCGCACGTCGGCCGACGTCGGCCGAAACGGTTGACACAGCTCGGACCAATAGTATACATCAGTATACATCACACGATTATAGATCTCAGCAACACGGCGGTTCGCTCCCTGCGGTCAGCATCGATTGCGAGACCTCGCGTTGTCACTCTCACAGTCGAGAGAAGGTTCTGATGACAGCAGTCGACGCGCCTCCGGCGATCGAGGAGGAACTGCGCAAAGCGCAGGAACTCTCCGAGTCGGGGCGGGTACAGCGACCGCGACATATATTCCGGTGGCTCTTCGCGATCGCCCTCCTCGTCTTCCTGGTGCAGGTCGTCAGTGGCGCGATCACCAACCCGGCCTTCCGCTGGGACGTCGTCGGGGAGTATCTCTTCAACGAGCACATCCTCGACGGACTGCTCGTCACCTTGAAGCTCACCGTCATCTGCATGGTGATCGGCATCGTCCTCGGAATCGGCATCGCCCTCATGAGGATGTCGTCGAACCCGGTTCTCACGACCCTCGCCTCGGGATACCTCTGGCTCATCCGGGGCGTGCCGACCCTCGTGCAGCTCCTTTTCTGGTACTTCCTCGGCGCGGTCCTGCCCGAGATCGGCATCGGCATTCCGTGGGGCCCGGTCTTCGCCTCCGCCGAGACCAACCAGGTCGTCAACCAGATGAGCGCGGCGATCCTCGGTCTCGGGCTCGGCGAGGCCGCCTACATGGCGGAGATCGTCCGAGGCGGGATCCTCTCGGTCGGGCGCGGCCAGAGCGCCGCCGCCCAGGCGCTCGGCATGTCGCGGGCACAGACGCTGCGCCGTATCGTCCTGCCCCAGGCGTTCGTGGTCATCGTGCCGCCGACGGGCAACCAGGTCATCGGCATGCTCAAGTGGACGGCGGCCGTCTTCGTCATCGGCCTGCCCGACCTTCTCACCAGTTCCCAGATGATCTATGGGCAGAACTTCCAGCAGATCCCGCTGCTCATCGTCGTGTGCTTCTGGTACCTGCTCTGTGTGTCGATCCTCATGCTCCTTCAGCGGCGCCTGGAGCGTCACTACGGACGCGGCTACGGCGAGGTCAAGCTCCCGCGCGGAAAGCGAGTGCGTCATGCAACCAGCCTCTAAGGAAGTCGTGGTGGACGACCCGGCCGGTCCGCCGCCGGTCATCGTGGCCCGTGGCGTCCGCAAGCAGTTCGGGCAGCAGGAGGTCGTCCGCGGGATAGACATCACCGTCCGGGCCGGGGAGATCCTCTGTCTCATGGGGCCCTCCGGAGGCGGGAAGAGCACCTTCCTGCGCTGCCTCAACTTCCTCGAGACCCCCGACGCTGGCCACGTCTGGGCCAACGGCGAACTCCTCGGCTACCGGCAGGAGGGCGACCGGCTCCGCGTGCTCGGCGAGCGCGAGATCGCCAAGACGCGGCGGCACATCGGCATGGTGTTCCAGCACTTCAACCTCTTCACGCACATGACGGCCGCCGAGAACGTCATGGAGGGAATGGTGCAGGTCCTCGGGATCGGCCGTGCCGAGGCGCGTGCGCGGGCCATGGCCCTCCTCGAACGGGTCTCGCTCACGGCGCACGCGGAGAAGTATCCGGCGCAGCTGTCCGGCGGCCAGCAGCAGCGTGTCGCGATCGCCCGCGCCCTCGCCATGAATCCCGTGGCCATGCTGTTCGACGAGCCGACCTCGGCCCTCGACCCCGAACTCGTCGGCGAGGTGCTCGCCGTCATGCGCGAGCTGGCCGAGGACGGGATGACGATGGTCGTCGTCACCCACGAGATCGGGTTCGCCAAGCAGGTCGCGACGACCCTCGCCATCATGGACCAGGGCGTCATCATCGAACAGGGCCCGCCGGACCAGATCGTCAAGAACCCCGCGTCCGAGCGGACCCGCGCCTTCCTCGCGAGCGTCCTGCACTAGTCGTTGACCACCCGCCCGCACCGTGTCCGTGACCGTTCGAGCGCCGGTACGGCGGGGGGCCCGCGCTTTCCTCGCGGGCGTCCCGCACCGGCCGGTGACCACCCGCCCGCACCGTGTCCGTGACCGTTCGAGCGCCGGTACGGCGAGTGGTGAAACGGGGCGGACCGGCGCCGGTGAGCGGTGCCCGGCCCGGTGAACGTTCCCGGTCACGGCACCGGGTGCCGGCCGGTGGCCGGTGACCTCCGACCCGACCGAACCCGGACCGCATCCCCCGGCCGTCGACGACGTCGGCGGCCGGACGACAACGAGAGACAGCCCTGTCATGGACTCTGCCCGCCGATCCGCCATCCACGTCCTTCTCAATCCGAGATCGATCGCCGTCATCGGCGCCTCCGCGAGCCTCGCCCGGATGAGCGGTGTCATCGCCGACAAGCTCGCCAACGGCGAGTTCACCGGGGAGGTCTTCCCCGTCAACCCGAAGTACGCCGAGCTTCACGGCCGCCGCTGCCACCCCGACGTCGCCTCCATCGGCACGGTCCCCGACGTCGCGATCATCTACCTGCCGGCCGAGGCCGCCGTCGCCGCCGCGCGCCAGTGCGCCGACCTCGGCGTCAAGGGCCTCATCGTCATGAGCGCCGGTTTCGCCGAGGTCGACGAGCGCGGCAAGGAACTCCAGGCCGAGCTCGTCGAGATCGCCGACCGGGCAGGGATGGCGCTGTGCGGCCCGAACACCGCCGGACTGGCGAACTTCGGGATCGGGATGGTCGCCTTCGGCACGAGTGTCATCGCCGGCATGGACACCTTCCAGCGCGGTGGTGTCGCGCTGCTGTCCTCCTCGGGGGGACTCGCGACGACGATGCTCACCTACCTCCGGGCCCGCCGGGTCGGCCTGAGCCACCTCATCGGGCTCGGCAACGAGGCCGTGACCGACGCCGCCGCCTTCCTCGACGTCATGGTCGACGATCCCTCGGTCACGTGCGTCATCGCCGTGCTGGAGGCGATCCGCGACCCCGAGGCGTTCTTCGCCGCAGCCGATCGGGCCTTGGCGGCCGGCAAGCCCGTCATCGTGCTCAAGCAGGGCCGGAGCCAGATCGGCATGCGGGCCATGCTCACCCACACCGGCGCGATGGGCGGCGGTCACGCCGCGTTCGAGGCGGCCTGTCACCGGCACGGCGTCGTCGTCGTCCAGCAGTTGAGCGACCTCGCCGACGCGGCCATGCTCTTCACCCGCCTGCCGTTCGAGGAGCGTTACCGCCTGGGCATCCTCAGCATCCCCGGCGGCGGCAAGTCGCTGTCGGCGGACACGGCCTCCGACCACGGCTTCGAGCTCCCGCTGCCGAGCGCCGAGACGGTCGAACGGCTCCGCGGTGTCCTGCCGGACATCGCCTCCCCCGACAATCCGCTCGATCCGACGGCGGGCTTCGCCCGGGACTCGGCACGACTCCAGGCCGCGCTGGGCGGTTTCTGGTCCGACGAGTCCTTCGACATCGCCGTCCTCATGCAGTCGGCGACCGAACCGGAATACGGCCAGGCGATCGCGGCCGACATCGCCGAGGTCGGGAGCCGGATCGGCAAACCGCTCGTCGCGATCTGGGAGAGCGGCCCCGGGCTGGAGAACGGAGCCTGGGCGCTGCTCCACGACGCCGGAATTCCGCTCTTCACGATGACGGCGGCCGGCTTCGCCGCCCTCGACCGTCACCGGGCATACGTCAGGCGGCGCGCGGCTCTCCTGGAGGGGGCGGCCGACTTCGGCCCGCTCGCCGCGGGGGACGAGAGCTGGGCCGCCGGGCTCGCGGACCTCCTCGACGGCGAGGGGCCGGCCGTCCTCGACGCGATCGGCGTGCGCCGCCCGCGCTCGTACGTCGTCACGACGGTCGAGGACGCGGTCAAGGCCGGACGCGACATCGCCGGTCCGGTCGCGGTGAAGAACGCCGACCCGGCGGTCCTCCACAAGACCGAAGCGGGTGGCGTCGAGCTCGGCGTCCTCGGTGACGAGGAGGTCGAGCGGGCGTTCGCCCGGGTCGGCGGGGCCGGTGGCGCGCCGGTGGAGATCCAGGAGATGGTGCCCGCCGGTCTTGAGATCCTCGTCGGCGTCGACAGCGACCCCCTTGTCGGGCCTGTCGTCACGATCGGTTACGGCGGGGTAACGACGGAGATCGTGGCCGACGTCACCCGCCGGATCGTGCCGGTCAGCCGGGCAGAGGTCGTCTCGATGATCGAGGAGTTGCGCTGCGCGCCGCTCCTGCGCGGCTTCCGCGGGATGCCGGTCCGGGACGAGGAGGCGCTCATCGACGTCGTCCTGCGGATCTCGTGGGCGGCGCACCGGCTCCGCGAGGCCGGTCCGGTCATCGAGCTCAACCCCGTCATCGTCACCGAGCGAGGGGGCGCGGTGGCCGTCGACTGCGTCGTCGGGCGTCTCGACGCCGCCGAGACGCCCGGCCACTGAGCCCGGCGGCGGGACAGGCGGAGGACGCCCGATCCTCGGCGAGACGCGGAAAAAGGCCTGGAGCCGCACCCGGACGGGGTGCGGCTCCAGGCATTGGCGTTCAGCCGGTCTGACGGTCCGCGGGAGCGGGTGTGCCGGTGGGGGAGTCCGCTCCGGCCGCGGCCAGCTCGGGGATCTCGCGCCAGGGCATGACGTCGGCGAACGCCGCGGCCATGACCTCCAGCCCCATCCGGTGGAGACGTTCGTCCCGCGAGGCGACGGCGTCGGACGCGACGACGACCTCGTAGTCGCGCATGACGGCGGAACGGACGGTGCTCTCGACGCAGGCGTGGGTGGCGATGCCGGTGGCGAGGAGCCTGCTCACCCCGAGCCGGCGAAGCACGAGGTCGAGATCGGTCGCGACGAAGCCGTCGTAGCGACGCTTCTCGACGACGATCTCCTCCGGGGCCGGGGTCAGCTCGGGGACGAGCTCGACGTCCCACGTGTTCTGGAGGAGCCCGCCGACCTCGCGCAGCGGGGGGTGGCGCCGGTGCTCGAAGAGGTAGCCCGCCTCGGGGTAGCCGGGGCGGAACATCTCGCTGACGTAGATGACGGGGACGCCGCTGGCTCGCGCCGCGTCCCGCATCCTCGCCAGCTCGGGAATCATCGCCTGGTAGTTCTCCACTGGCTTGCCCAGTTTGGCGAAGCTACCGTCCGGCGCACAGAAGCCGTTCTGCATGTCGATGATGAGCATCGCCACGCCCGTGTCAGTCACGCGCACTACTCCTTTGCTCGCCATACCCAGCGAAGGGTATTGTATGCAACTGCATACTAGCGTGTTGCGCTGTGTGGTCAACGGGTCGCCGCGATCGGTTCCCAGGTGAGGCCGTGACGGCGGCGGGCGAGGGGCTCCGGTGGTGCGACCGCGGGCGGGGTGACCCTGGACGGAGGCGCGAGCATCGTATACTGTTGTATACATAAGAATGCCCGTTCAGGCGATGAATCCCACCGAAGGAGTGCCGGTGCCCCACGCAGCTCAGGCAACCCAGTACGCGATCGTCGGCCTTGGCATCGTCCACGGCCCCCAGCCTGGGCGAACCCGCCGGATCCTGGCGGCCGAGGCGGCGAGACTCGCCATCGTCGACGCGGGACTCGCCCGTGAGGACATCGACGGGACGATGGACTTCCGCGGCGGAGCGGGCCCGGGGAGCGAACCGAACTACGACGACGCCTTCTCGCGGATGCTCGGGCTCCCGACGAACGTCCACCTCTGCCTCACCCGGTACAGCCCGAGCGGTCCGGCCATCGCCTCGGCCATGGGCCTGCTCGACAGGGGCATCGCCAACTACGTCTGCGTCGCCGGGTCCTGGGACGACTGGAGCAAGTCCCGGGAGAACCGGTCGAACGGCAACGCCCGGTCGCTCTACACGGTGGGCCGCGAGGGCTACTGGGGGAAGCCGGTCGGAGAGGCGCGGGCGGTGAGCAACCACGTCTGGCTCGCCGCGCGGCACATGGCCGAGTACGGGACGACGAGCGCCCAGTTCGGCGCGATCGCCGTCCAGCAGCGGGCCTGGGCGGCGATGAACCCCCGCGCGGCGACCCGGCACAAGCCGATGACCGTCGAGGACCACCAGAACTCACCCATGATCGTCGACCCGTACCACCTCTTCGACATGTGCCTCGTGTCCGACGGAGCGATCGCCTACATCATCACGACCCTCGACCGGGCCCGGGATCTCGCCAAGCCCCCGGTCGTGGTCAAGGGCGTCGGCTGCGGCGAGATGGTGGGCCAGGACTGGTGGGACCAGACGAACTACTCCCAGCTTCCCGTCCGGACGGCTCGTGACCAGGCCTTCCGTCAGGCCGGGATCGAGCTGTCCGACATCGACGTCGCCGAACTCTACGACTGCTTCACCGGCGAGGTCCTCTTCCAGCTGGAGGACTACGGCTGGTGCGCCAAGGGCGAGGGCGGCTCCTTCGCCGAGAGCGGCGCCATCGGCCCCGGCGGGTCGATTCCCGTCAACACCGGCGGAGGGCTCCTCTCCTGTTACCACCTCGGCGCCCTGACCCCGCTCGCCGAAGGCATCGAGCAGGTGCGCGGCGAGGCCGGCGAACGCCAGGTCGCCGACTGCGAACTCGCGCTCGTGTCCGGGCACGGCCTGGAGCTCGTCTCGCCCGGGATGAGCTCCTACCACACGACCGTCGTACTCGGTCGGGATCGATAGAAGGGACGACGGATGACGAACCCCGCACAGAGCACGGTGGAGTCAGTGGAGTCCACAGCGGAATCCACAGCGGAATCCGCCGTAGAGCCCGCGGTGGAGCCCACGGTGGTCCACCGTGTCGTCACGGTGACCGACGAGTGGCTCAAACCGCTCCCGAGCGTCGACCACGACAACGCGCCCTTCTGGGAGGGCCTGCGCGAGCACCGGCTCCTGCTGTGGACATGTGGGGAGTGCGGCGCGAGCTACTTCCCGAAGGCGTACTGCCGCGACGACCACAACCTGCCCTTCGCCGAGCAGATGGAGTGGAAGGAGTCCTCCGGACTCGGCACGATCCACACCGCCAACATTCACCGGCGGGCCTTCGACGAGGAGTTCGCCGCCGACGTTCCATACGCGTTCGGGCTCGTCCGGCTCGACGAGGGCCCTCTCATCAGCTCGACGATCGACGACGTCGACGATCCGGTCGCGGCGATCGGCCGGCGGGTCGAGGTCTACTTCGAGGACCATCCCGCCGAGGGCTTCACCCTTCCGCGCTTCCGTCTCATCGACCCGCAGGCCTGAGCGCCGTCGCGCTCGCACCGATCCCCCATCCCGCCTGAGACCCGGAGGAGTACCGTGTCTGCTGAGAGCGAGCAGCGGCGTGCCTGGGTGCGCCGACTCTTCGACGTCCGAACCGCCGCGGTCGTCGGCGCGTCCGAGAAGGGCGCCCTCACCCGCTGCCTCATCGACAACCTCACCCGCTACGGGATCAGTGACTCCCGGCTCATGCTCGTCAACCCGAAGCGGAGCACCGTCCACGGGCTGCCCGCCCACGCGAGTCTCGACGAGCTCCCGGTCGTTCCCGACCTGACCTTCGCGCTCGTCGGGCCCCAGCGGGTCGAGGACGTCGCGCGCCAGGTCGCCGCGATCGGCGGCTCGGTCCTCGCCGTCGCGACCGGCGGTTACGCCGAGGCGGGGGAGGAGGGACGGGCCCGTCAGGAACGGCTCCGCGAGCTGTCCGCCAAGCTGGACCTGCCCGTGCTGGGGCCGAACACGCTCGGCTACATCGCCCCCGCCGCGGGGGTCGGCGCGTGGACCGGCCGCGTGGCGCGTCCCCTGCAGCGGGGCCCCGTCGCGATCGCCGCCCAGTCGAGCGGGATCCTCAACATGGTCCTCGAACTCGCGGCGTACCGGCACCTCGGCGTCCACAGCGCCCTGTCGGTCGGCAACGAGGCCACCGTCGACCTCGCCGACCTGATCGGGCATCTCGCGGCGGACCCGGGTGTCCGGGTTCTCGCGCTCGTCCTGGAGGGTACGGTCGCCCCGCGGGCACTCGCCGAAGCGCTCGTCGCGGCCCGCGCGGCGGGCAAGGACATCGTCGTCCTGAAGTTCGGCAACTCGGAGATCGGCCGGCGCAACATCGAGACCCACTCCGGCCGGCTCGGCACCGGCAAGGGAGCCTGGTCCGCCCTCTTCAAGAAAGTCGGCGCGGTCGTCGTCGACGACATCGACCAGTTCCTCAACGCCGCCGCGGCGCTCACCGTCCTCGGCGGGCACCCGGAGGCCGACGCGCGCGACCCGCTCCTGCTCACCGTCTCCGGCGGGGACTGCGGTCTGCTCGCCGACATCAGTGAGACCGTCGGGCTCTCCCTCGCCGCGCTCTCCCCCGAGACCGGGGTCGAGCTCGCGCCGTGGGACGAGCGGCTGCGCCACCGGGCGCCGAGCAACCCGCTCGACTTCGGCAGCTTCGAGAATAGCGACGACGAGGCCCGGCGGTCGATCGCGGCCGTCGCGATGGCGGACCCGGGCGTCGGCACGGTCCTGGTGCGGCTCGTCCTCCCGTGGACGTTCGACGAGACGGTCGCGGGCCGGTACCGCGGTCTGGCCGCGGCGGCCCGGGAGGCGGGGCGTCCGCTCCTCGCGATGACCGAGGCGGCGGAGTTCGTCGACGAGGCGTGGTTCGCGTTCTTCGAGGAGATCGGGGTACCGCTGCTGACGTCTTACACCCCGACCCTCACCGCGATGCAGCGGATCGTCGAGTCCCGGCGCCGGTCGGCGGCGGTGGGCCGGCTCGACTGGGCGCCCGACGCCGTGCCCGCCGGTGACGAGGGGGCGTCCGGCGACGCGGCGACGACCGTACCGCTCGGCGAGGCGGTCGGCGTCCTGCGGCGCTGGGAGGTTCCCTACGTCGAGTCCGGCATCGTCACGACACCGGCGGAGGCCGGCGAGCTCGCCGGACGTCTCGGTCTGCCCGTGTGCGTCAAGGGCATGCTGCCCGACGTCGTCCACAAGGCGAAGGCGGGCTATGTCGCCGTCGGGGTCGACACGGCCGCCGACGTCGTCTCGACGTGCGAGGAGTGGCGGGCACGCGCCGAGACCCTCGGGCAGGCGGAGGAACTGCGCTTCGAAGTCCAGCGGATGGTGGCGGCGGACCACGAGGTCTTCGTCGGGATGTGGCGCGATCCGGTGATGGGCCCCGTCCTCACCGTCGGACGCGGCGGCGTCAACGTCGAGCAGCTCAGGGACATCACCTATCTTCTGCCCCCGGTCGCCCCCGGTGAGGTGGTCGAGGCGCTGGCCGGTCTGAGCGGACCGCTCGGCGTCGCCGGAGCCGACCTCGACGCCCTCGTCGACGTCGTCGGCCGGATCGGCGCCCTCGTCGCGAGCGAGGAGGGACGTCGCATCCTGCAGCTCGACGTCAACCCCGTCATGGTCGGCCGGGGCGGGGCCGTCTGCGTGGACACGGTCCTTGTCGCGAGGCAGGACTGAGGCAGGACTGAGGCCACCGCGTGTTCTCACGGATGATCGAATTACTCGATATGCTCTCGGCGCGGGCGTCATCCGTGTTTTCGCGTCAGTCGCAGGGATTTTTCAGCGCAGCGATGTCGATTCGGTGCATTCTTCGGTGACCATAGACGGTCGGCTTTGGAGTGGCCGGAAAGCACACCGCGCTTCCGGATCGTTAACGAGTTACGAGTGAGGCAACGATGCCAGCCAATGGCGGCTCGCTCTACGAGCGACTTCAGCAGGCCATCGTCACCGGAGAGTTCGCGCCCGGGGAGCCGCTTGTCGAGCTGACGCTCGCGGGGATGTACGAGACGAGCAGAACACCGATCCGCGAGGCTCTCATCCGGCTCGAGCAGGACGGCCTGATCGTGCGCGGCCCGCACGGCATGCGGGTCCGCGAGATCTCGGCCGAGCAGATCCTCGACTTCTACGAGACCCGGATCGCACTCGAGGCGAAGACCGCGGCCGTCGCGGCCGAACGACGCACGGACAACGACCTGCTCCTGATGCGCCGGGCGGCGGAGGTGGCCCGCGACGTCGCCCCGACCGCCGGTCGGGAACTCGCGGCGGCGAACCGCGCCTTCCACCAGGCCGTCACCCGGGCGAGTCACAACGAGACGCTGATCGATCTGCTTGAGCGGATGAACATGCAGCTGGGGACCTACGCCACGACGACGCTGGCCTACCCGGGCCGGCACGAGGTCGCCTCGGAGCAGCACGACGCGCTCATCGCGGCCATCGAGCGGCGGGACGCCGCGGAGGCGGGGCGGCTCGCCGCGGAGCATTTCAACGACGCCCGCAACATTCGCATGAAGATGTTCATCGAGGATTGAGAAGCCCCTCATTTGCCGGTCACGGCGTCACGTAAATGTGTATGCTGTTGTGTACAGTCCATTTGTCGGCAGCGGGCCGGAGGGGGAACGAGCATGCCGCGACGCACGACGCCCGACTCGGCGCTCGGCGCGGATTACCGGTTGGCACCCTACCTGGGCATTAAGCAGGCCATTGTCACCGGTCAGCTCGCGCCCGGGGAGCCGCTCGTCGAGCTGACGCTCGCGGGGACGTACGAGACGAGCAGGACGCCCATCCGCGAGGCTCTCATCCGGCTCGAGCAGGACGGCCTGGTCGTGCGCGGCCCGCACGGCCTGCGGGTCCGTGAGATCACCCCCGAGCAGATCCTCGACCTCTACGACGCGCGCATCACCCTTGAGAGCAAGGCGGCGGCCGTCGCCGCCGAGCGCCGCACGGACAACGACCTGCTCCTGATGCGCCGGACGGCGGAACGGGCCAACCGCGAGCAGTCCGACGCGCGGGCGCTCGGCGCCGCCAACCGTGAGTTCCACCGGGCCGTCGCCGGGGCGAGTCACAACGAGACGCTGATCGATCTGCTTGAGCGGATGAACATGCAGCTGGGGACCTACGCCATAACGACGCTGGCCTACCCGGGCCGGCACGAGGTCGCCTCGGAGCAGCACGACGCGCTCATCGCGGCCATCGAGCGGCGGGACGCCGTGGAGGCGGGGCGGCTCGCCGCGGAGCATTTCAACGACGCCCGCAACATTCGCATGAAGATGTTCATCGAGGGCTGAGGCGCTCGCCCCGGACCTCGTCGCCCGCCACGGGCGGGCGCCCGGCGCCGTGGGCTACCGGCCGACGCGGGCGGGCAGGGCCTCGGCGATGGCGAGGAGGTCCGCGGCCGGATCGCCGGCGAGCGCGCTCCACGCGCGGGCGCGCAGCACGAGGACGGCGGCGTCCGAGCCCTCGGCGTAACCCGCGCCGCCCTGGACGTGGGCGCAGGCGGTCGTGCCCGCGACGGCGGTACGCGCGGCGTTGACGTACGCCATGGCGGCGAGTTCGGGCCTGTGCCCGGGCTCGTTGTCGAGGAACCACGCCGCGCGCCTGACGAGGTTGCGCGCGCCGCTCACGGCGATCTCGACGTCGGCCAGTGGGAACGCGACACCCTGCAGCGTGCCGATCGGCACACCGAGTGTCCGGCGGGTCCGCGCGACGGCGACGGCGCGCTCCAGGGCGGCCTGGGTGAGGCCGACGAGGTTCGCGGCGACGAGGAGCTTCCACTCGGTGACGGCCTGCCGCCACAGCGCCTCCGACGGCGCGCCGGTGGCGAGGGTGAGCGTCTCGACGGTGTCGTCGAGGGCCCACCACGCCTGGGGG
Organism: Streptosporangium sp. NPDC051022; assembly: GCF_040683035.1. Lineage (NCBI taxonomy): Bacteria > Bacillati > Actinomycetota > Actinomycetes > Streptosporangiales > Streptosporangiaceae > Streptosporangium > Streptosporangium sp. NPDC051022. The sequence continues at coordinate 274,193 of NZ_JBFBCF010000001.1, forward strand.
ACGGCCCCCATCGTCCCGGCGTGCGGGAGCGGTGCCGGCGAGGTGGCGAGGACGAGGCCGGTGCCGGTGTGGGCGAGGACCCGCCGGCCCGTCGCGGCGTCCGGGACGAGCTGGGGCGTCCCCGTCGCGACCCGGAGGGCGAGCGCGACGGGTTCCGCCCCGTCCGGATCGCCGGGTTCGCGCGGGCCACCGTCCCCGGCACCGTCTCCGGCACTGTCTCCGGCGCGGTTCAGCAGTCGCCGGGACGCCGTGTGCGTGGCGAACGGCAGGGGCGCCGCGGCCTGGCCGAGCATCTCCGCGACGAGGACGGCGTCGACGAGGCCGTCGCCGTCGGCGAGGCCCGACGCGAGGAACGAACGCCAGAGGTCGGGGTCGAACCCGAGCGGCTCGGCCGCGCGGACACGGTCCATGTCGCAGTGCTCGGCGAAGAAGGCCCGGGTGCGTTCGGCGAGGGCCGTCTGCCGGGGAGCGAGGGAGTAGTCCTGTCGGCGGAGCCGGTAGGACGCAGAGGAGTTCATCATCGTATGCGACTGTATACATCCATGTCGCGAGAGTGCAAGGGTGTTGCCGTGATCGGGTGACCGCTTGTGACCGCTCTCAATATGGTGCAGTATACGTTGGCATACAAGCACTATACGGGCGCCGCGACCGGCTCCGGTCGGCCGCGCGTTGATCGACAGGAGTGATCAGCCGATGAGGCGTCAGCCCCGCTCCCCGCAAACCTTTCCCTTCGCCCCCGGCAACGACAAGATCTCCCCCGAGCTCGTGCCCCAGGCCCGGTGCCCGCACCTCAACGAGGTCACGAGCGTCGAGGACCTCCTGCCGTACTTCGACAGCGTCGCCCGCAGGCCGTACAGCCCGGGACTGTGGCCGGCGTGGGACCTCCAGAAGGGTGAACGCGTCCTGCTGCGGGTGACGAACTGGCATGATCCGATGGTCGTCGAGGCCGCCGAGCGGACCCTGGCGAAGTTCGAGGTCGACTACACGATCGAGGTGGAGGACAAGGGGCCGATCCCGGTCTGGGAGGGGCACGACGAGGTCGAGTACTACCTCTCGCGCGTGCCGGAACTCGCGCGCTGGATGGACGAGTGGGGGGCACTCGACGCGGCCGGCACCTATGACAAGATCATCATGGGGTACGGCGGGCCCATCCTCAACGACCGGGTCGTCAAGATCCAGCGCTTCCCCTTCATCACCCGCGAGATGGTCGCCTCGCCGGCCCACACCTTCCCCGCCGAACTGCTCGTCGCCATCGACCAGTGGACGTGGCGGGCGCTCAGCGACGCGAAGACGGTCCACCTCACCGATCCCGAGGGCACCGACCTGCGCTTCACCAACCACGCCGAGTACTGGAACGCCGACCGGACCCGCTTCAACCGCCGCTACGTCGAGCAGGCCTACTCCAGCAACGTCGGGCACGGGGAGACCTACATGCCCGGGCACATCTGGGGCCGGCCGCACTTCCACATCCCGCAGGAGGACGGCGAGGGGGTCATCGCCGGGACGATGAACCACATCGCGCCCTACCCGCGGATGGAGATGCACATCGAGCGCTCGAAGATCACTCGGATCGAGGGCGGCGGCGAGTTCGGCGAGAAGCTGCGGCGGCTCATGGCCAAGACCGACGACGTCCAGTACCCCGGATACCACACTCCCGGCCTCATGCAGTGGTGGGAGGCCTCGATCGGGACGAACCCCAAGGTGCACCGTCCGCGGGCCGGGTACGCCGAGGGCTACAACTGCGGTCTCTACGAGCGGACCCGCAGCGGCATCGTCCACATCGGCTTCGGCTCGATCATCTCCTCGGACTTCGAGCGGCAGGCGGCCCGCGAGGACCTGACGATCGGGCACTGGCACGTCCACCTCAACTACCCGACGTACGTCGCCGAGGGAACCCCGGACGGCGACCGGCTCGTCATCGAGAACGGCAGGCTCAAGGCCCTCGACGACCCGGAGATCCGCCGGCTGGCCGAACGCTTCGGCGATCCGGACGAGCTGCTCCGGGAGGACTGGATCCCGGCCGTCCCCGGGCTCAACATCCCCGGCGACTACGACCGCGACTATGCCGGTGACCCGATGGACTTCACGATGACCGAGCTCGACATCTGCCGGAAGTGGCACCCGCTCTTCATGCGCATGATCGCCGCGCCGGGCGGGACCGAGCCGACGTGCCACTGAGCGTCATGTCCGGCCGGGTGGTCGCCCGGATCGGCGGCGTCGCCTGCCTCGTGAGCGGCGGCCTCCACATCGCGGCGTCGGCGACGGCGCCGCACACCGCCGCGGCGAGCCTCGCCCTCGCGGTGATGGCCGTCCTCTGCCTCGGATGCGGCGCGCACCTGCTCCGGCACGACGGCCGGGCGGCGTGGGCGATGGCCCTCGCCGTCAACGCCGGTATGGTCGCCTTCCACACGCTGGTGCCGGTGACGGGGGAGACGCACGAGCACGCCGGCCACATGGGCGCGAGCACGCCGGCCGACGCCGTCATGAGCTGGGGAACGACGATCGCCGCCGCCGAGGCGGTGCTCGCCTGCGCCGTCCTCGTCGCGCTCACCGTCCGCGCCGCACCCGGGCACCGGCCGGGCGAGCCCGCCGGGGAGCCCGGGGACCTGTCCCGGTCGCTCGCCGGACCGCACCCGAAGACGTCGACCCCGTCGACGAGGAGGTACGACACCTGACATGGACTTCGCAGTCATTCCACTGACCCCCGAACAGGAGCGCTTCGCCGCGGAGGTCCGGGCCTTCGTCGCCGAGCACGTGACGGACGAGGTCCGCGAGCGTGAACGGCGCACCGGTTCCGCGTTCGCCGAGGACGCCTACCTCGCGCTCGCCGCCAAGGGCTGGGTGATGGCGGCCTGGCCGGTCGCCGAGGGCGGGGCCGGGCTCGGCCCGATCGAACAGAGGATCCTCGAGGTCGAGCTGGCCGCGGCACAGTACCCCTGGGTCACGGCCAGCATGACGAAGAAGGTGTGGGGGGTCGTCGCCCGCCACCTCGAACCTGCTCTCGCCGCCGGCCTCAAGCCGGAGGTCGCCGCGGGACGGGTCCGTTTCTGCCTCGGATACACCGAACCGCAGGGCGGCTCCGACATCGCCGCGGCCCGGCTCGGCGCCGTACGCGACGGGGACGACTGGGTCCTCGACGGCACCAAGACCCTCATCACCGGCGCGCGGGACTGCCAGTACGTCTTCCTGCTCACCCGGACGGACCCCGAGGTCCCCAAGCACAAGGGCATGACCACCTTCCTCGTCCCCCTCGACAGCGCGGGCATCGAGATCGAGGACGAGCGGATGTTCGGTGGTGAGCGGACGAACACCCTGCGGTTCACCGGCGTCCGGCTCCCCGACCGCTACCGCCTGGGCGAGGCCGGTGCCGGGTGGGCCGTCGTCCACGCCCCCCTCGACGAGGAGCACAGCGTCGGCGTCGACACCAAGGGCCTGCACGACCTGTCGGTGGGGGCGATCTACGTTCGCCCGCTTCAGCGCGCCCTCGACACGACGGTGCGGTGGAGCCTGGAGCGGTGCGCGCCGGACGGCCCGCGCCCCTTCGACTCCGAGGCCGTCCGGCTGCGGCTCGCCGAGGTCGCCCTCGACCTGGAGGTCGCGCTGAGCACGCCGGGGCCGATGGGACGGGTGGCCGGTTCCGACGTCATGACCCGCGGCTCCGCCGTACTGGTCGACCTCCTGGGCGCTCGCGCGCTTCTCGTCGAGGACGCCGAGGGCACCCTCGACGACGGCGAGGTCGAGCGGGCCTTCCGGTTCGCCCACGGGGCGAGCCTGTACGGCGGCACGCCGGAGGTCTACCGGGGGATGATCGCGCAGGGGGTCCTCGGCCTGCCCAAACCGTCCTTTCCCGGCAGCCGGGCCTTCCTCGGCGATGACACACCCGACGGTTCCGCCGCTGGACAGGAGCAGCGATGACCAAGGACATCAGTCGTCCGCAACCGCTGACGAACATCCGCGTCCTCGACCTGGGCGGCGAGATCGGGGCGTACGCCACCAAGCTGCTCGCGGACCTCGGCGCCGACGTGCTCAAGGTCGAGCCGTCCGGCGGCGACCGGCAACGCCGGAGGCCCCCCTTCCTCGGCGGCGACGGGCTCGTCTTCGCCTACTACAACGCCAACAAGCGCGGCGTCACGCTCGACCTCGACGCGGACGACGCGGCGGCGCGGCTGGCGGCACTCGCGGCCGAGTGCGACGTCGTCGTCATCGCGCCGTCGCGGAACAACCCCGTGCCGGGATGGGACTGGGACGGCCGCCGGCCGGAGTGGGTCCCCGAAGACGCGATCCTGTGCCGTCTCACGCCGTACGGCGTCGGCGGGCCCCGATCCCGGCACCGCTCGACGCACTTCGTCTCCTTCGCCGCGAGCGGCCTCATGTGGCCGATCGGCCCGGCGGAGGGGCCGCCCCGGGCCCTTCCCGGCCAGGCCGCCTACGACGAGTTCGGCGGGCACGCCGCGGCGCTCGTCATGTCGGCGCTGCGCGAGCGGGAGCCGGGGGCGGGCCGTACGATCGACCTCGCCCTGCACGACCTCCTCGCCTACCGGAGCACGACACCGTTCGCCGTCTTCGCGCGGACGGGGCGTGAGTTCGCGACCCGGGCCGCCGTGCCCGACCCTGCGCCGGCCGGGGTGTGGCGGCTCGCGGACGGCCTCATGGAGATCGCGGTCTACCAGCCGCCGCAGTGGAACGGCTTCCTCGACCTCCTCGGCCGGCCCGCCGAGCTCACCGACCCGGCACTGTCCAACCGGGGCGTGCGCGCCGAGCGCGGCGCGCTCATCACCTCCGTCGTCGGTCCGATCCTCGCCACGTGGACGACCGAGGACTTCGTCCGCGCGGCCCACAAGGCCAAGGTCCCGTGCGCCCCGCTCCGCGAGCCCGCCCAGATCGTCGACGACAGGCAGCTCGCCGAGCGCGGCTACTGGACCCGGTACGCGCTGGGCGACGGGCGTGAGGCGGTCATGCCGGGCACCGGGCTCCGGTTCACCGAGGCTCTCGTACGGCCCGGCGTCCGGCCGCCCCCGCGCCTGGCGGATCCCGGGACGACGGCGACCCCGGCCGATCCGTGGCCGGGGCCGCGTACGGCGCTCCCGCGGGCCACGCCCGGCCTGGCCGGTCTCAAGGTCATCAGCTTCGGGACCGCCATCGCCGGCAACGTCAGCGCGATGATGCTCGCCGAGCTCGGCGCGGACGTCGTCAAGGTGGAGTCGCCGCGGCTGCCGGACCCCCTCCGCAACGGTCCGCTCACCGCCCACATCCCCCGGGTGTTCGAGCCCGGAGGGGCCGAGACCAACGCCCGGTTCGCCGGATACACGCGCAGCTGCCGCTCCGTCGCCCTCGACATGACCGACCCGGCCGACCGCGAGAGGTTCCTCGACCTGGTCGCCGAGGCCGACGTCCTGCTGGACAACTTCGCCTTCGGGGTCATGGAGAAGTGGGGCATCGAACGCGACGGGCTCCGCCGCCGCCATCCCTCCCTGGTCGTCGTCACCGTGTCCGGGTACGGGCGGACCGGCGAGTGGGCCCCCTACCGCGCGTACGGGTCGAACATCAACGCCTACATGGGCCTCACCCGCGCGTGGTTCGCGCACGGCACCCAGTGCGACTGGACGGCCGTCTCCCACGTCCTGCCCGCCGTCGTCGCCGCGTTGCTCGACCGGGACCGTACGGGGCGGGGGTGCCTGGTCGACCTCGCCCAGACCGAGGCGGCCGGGGCCGTGCTCGCGCCGCTCTACCTCGCCGCTCTCAACGGTGCCGAGGAGCCCGGCGCGGACGTGGCCGGCGTGAGCCTTGTGCCGGGCTCCCACCTCGCGACGACCGTCCCGGCGGCGGGCACGGACGAGTGGCTCGCGGTCGATCTTGAGGACGCCGACGACTGGAACACGGCCGCCGAGCTGCTCGACCGGCCCGACCTGCGTCTGGGCCACCGTCTGGGCCACCATCTGGGCCGCCGTCTGGGCCACCGTCTGGGCCGCGATGGGCCGTCGGCGGCCGAGCGCGCGGCCCTCCGGGACGCGCTGGCGGACTGGGCCGGTCGGCGCGGCGCCCCCGACGCGGCGGACGCGCTCCGGCTCGCCGGGCTCGCGGCGGCTCCGGTCGCCCGGGTCCGGGAGCTCTTCGAGGACGCCCAGCTGTGGGCTCGCGGGGGTGTGACGCGCACGGTCCATCCGGACCTCGGCGAGACCCTCTTCCCGGCTCCGTTCCATCGGATGGACCGTGCCGGGGCGAGCGTCCGGTGGAGTTCGCCGCGGCTCGGTGAACACACCGACGAGGTCATGCGCGAGTGGCTCGGCCGGGCCGTCCGCACCGACGCCGTCGGTCGTGACGACGAGGCCGCACGGGGATAGCCGCTCTCGCACGTCGGCGGGCCGTCCGCATGGTATGGGCGGGCCTGTATCGTTCCAAGACGGTTATTGACACTATACAAATGTCGTTGGCAGTATACATCGGTATACGACGCCTTCTGGGTGTCGCTCCCGTGTGCGGGAGGGAGCGGAACGGGGGTCATCCAAAACCGGGCGTGGGCCGATGCTTTCCGCAGGCGGAAGCATCGGCCGGGCCCGGTGATCGCACCCCGCGCGATCGTCGTTCCACCCCAGGAAGAAGGAACAGGGCATGATCCACTCAACACTCCGGCGGCCGAAGACCCTCTCTGTCATCGGCGCGCTCCTGCTCGTCACCGGTCTCGCGGCCGGTTGCGGGGCGGGCGACGACGCGGCGGACAAGGCCGCCGGAAACCTGACCGCTCTCGGCAAGACGCTCCCGCAGAAGATCCAGGACGCGGGTGTCCTCCAGGTCGCCATCCTGCCGGACTTCCCGCCCCAGTCCTTCAAGGACGAGAAGACCAACGAGCTCGCCGGCTTCAACGTCGAACTCGTCAAGGCCATGGGGGAGGAGCTCGGCATCAAGATCGAGTTCCAGGACGTCAAGTTCGACGCGATGATCCCCGGTCTCCAGGCGAGCCGCTACGACCTGGCCGCCGTCGGCTTCAACGTCGTCGAGAGCCGCGAAACGGCCGTCGACCTCGTGTCGATGACGGCCGTGCGCCAGTCCTTCCTCGTCAGCGCGTCGTTCCCCGACCGGGTGCTCGACGGCTTCGAGTCCGCCTGCGGCATGAAGGTCGCGCTCCTGGCGAGCAACACCTACATGGACAGCCTCAAGGAGGCGTCGGACAAGTGCGCCAAGGACGGCAAGGGCACCATCGACATCCAGACCTATCCGAATGACTCGGCGCTGTTCGCCGCGGTCGAGTCTGGCCGCGCGGACGGCACGATCAACAACACGGCGACGAACGCCTACCTCGCCAAGCACTCCGGCGGCAAGCTGAAGAAGGCCGAGGGGCACTTCCGCTGCACCCTCGCCGGCTTCGGCGTCAAGAAGGGCCAGCCCGAGCTGCTCAAGGCACTCCAGGCTGCGATCAACGCCGCGATCAAGGACCAGAAGTACACCGCCGCCGTCAGCAAGTGGGACTACCAGGAGCTCGCCGTCACCGAGGCGAAGGTCAGCCCGCTCGCCGGGACGTACAGCCTCGACGACTGCAGCTTCAACTGAGCACGGGGCCGGGCCTCCGGGACCGGTCGTCTCCCGGAGGCCCGGCCCCCTCGCCGATATTCCGACCACATCCACTAAGGACTTGAAGCTGTGGATTTCGCCCTGTCGCCGGAGAACTCCAATTTCATCCAACGATTCCGGGACTACCTGGACACGCTGGGACCCGACCTGCCCGGCCACGGCACCGGCGAGGGCCCCAACGCGCCCGACCATCCCGTGACGGAGGAGGAGCGGGCCGCGCGCACCCGGTTCGTCCAGCGTCTCGGAGCCGACGGCTGGCTCGGCGCGGCGGCCCCGGCCGAGGTCGGCGGGATGGGGCGCTCGAACGTCGAGCACTGGCTCATGATGGAGGAGCTCGCCTACCGCCGGCTGCCGACGATGGTGATCGGCGTGACGATCGTCGCCAACACCCTCCTGCGGATCGGCAGCGAGGAGCAGAGGCGCGAGTACCTGCCCAAGATCTACAGCGGTGAGTACCAGTTCTGCCTCGGCTACACCGAGCCCGAGGCGGGCACCGACCTCGCGAGCCTGCGCACCCGCGCGGTGCGCGACGGCGACGAGTACGTCATCGACGGCCAGAAGATCTACACGACCGGCGCCGAGTACGCCTCCCACATCTGGCTGGCCGTGCGGACCGGCCCGCCCGGGTCCCTCCACCGCGGCCTGTCGGTTCTCATCGTCCCCGTCGACACCCCGGGCATCACCGTCCGCCCCCTCATCACCCTCGCCGACTACCGGACCAACGAGGTCTTCTACGACGGCGTGCGCGTCCCCGCGGCCAACCTCGTCGGCGAGGAGAACGGCGGCTGGGGCATCCTCGCGATGGCCCTCGACTTCGAACGCACCCCGCAGGCCAACGCCCACGTCCAGGCCCTTGAGGAACTCCTCGGCTGGGCGACCACGACGCGCGACGCCGACGGCTCCCTCATCGCCGACGACCCGACGGTGCGCGCGGACCTCGCGGTCCTCGCGACCCGCAACGAGGTGTCCCGCCTCTTCTCCCTGCGCATGGCCGACATGTACGCCCGCGGCGAGATACCGAACGTCGAGGCCTCGATCGTGAAGATCTGGAACTCCGAGCTCTACCAGGACTCGGCGAGCGTGGCTCTGTCGATCATGGGGCAGGACGGCCAGCTGGGCGTCGGCGTGGACGGGGCGCCGAGGGGCGGCCACGAGGAACTGCGCTACCGGGAGTCCGCGGTCCAGCGCATCTCCGCGGGCACCAACGAGGTGCAGCGCGACATCATCGCCCAGCGCGGTCTCGGCCTGCCGCGGAACCGGAGGTAGTCCCCATGGATCTGCAGCTCACGACGGAGCAGCGTGCCCTCGACGAGGCCGCCGCCAAAATGCTCGCCCGCCGGGCCTCGGCCGAGGACCTCAACGACCTCACCGACGGCCAGGCGGGCTACGACCCGGATCTCTTCGCCGAGATGTCGGCGATGGGCTGGCTCGATCTCGCCGTCGAGCCGCACGGACCCGACGGGACGCTCGTCGAGCTGGGGCTCGTGCACGAACGTCTCGGTGAGGCCCTCGTCCCCGGGCCGTTCCACGCGACGGCCTCCGCGATCCTCACCCTCGCCCGCCTCGGGGACACGCCGGAGGCGACCGCACTCCTCACCCGCCTCACCGACGGGGGACGAGCCGCCCTCGCGGTCCTGCGAGACGGAAGCGTCGAGGCCACGGACGCGGGGTTCACGGTCTCCGGTCACGCGTCCGGCGTCGAGTGGGCGGTCGGTGCCGACGTCCTCCTCGCCGCCGCGCCGTACGGCGGGTCCTGGCTGATCCTCGAGGTCCCCGCCGGCCCCGGGGCCGGCGTCGCGCCGGTGACGGTCTTCGACTACGAGCGCGCGGGCCGGGTGGCCCTGACCGGTGCGCGGGCGCACCGGGTCGGTGAGGTGTCCCCGGCCGCCTGGGCGGATCACACGCGGCTCCTGGGCGTACTGCGCGCGGCCGAGATCGTCGGGTGCGGGCAGCGGGCCCTCGACCTCGCGGTCGCGCACGTCAAGCAGCGCAACCAGTTCGGCCGCCCGATCGGCTCGTTCCAGGCCGTGCAGCACCAGTGCGCCGACATGGTCGTCGACCTCGACGCCTCCCGGCTGCTCGTCCGCTACGCGCTCTGGCGGGCCGCCTCCGGTCTGCCGTTCGCGCGGCACGCGGCCATGGCGACGTGGTTCACCGGTGAGGCGATGGAGCGGGTGACCCGATCGGCGAACCAGGTCCACGGCGGCGTCGGCGTCATCAAGGAGTATCCGCTCCACCACTGCTACCGCCACGCCAAGGCCCAGCAGCTGCGACTCGGGTCTCGCCGTGAGCAACTCGCCGACCTCGGGGACCTCGTCGTCGCGGACGCGACGCGGGACTTCGCCGGCGAGTTCGTCCGCTGGCCGGTCGGCACCTGAGCGGAGGCGGAGGCCCGACCTGCCAGGCGGCTGCCCGGCCCGGCCACGCCGGGCCGGGCAGCCGCCTGTTCACTTTCCGAGCCAGTCCCGACGCACCTCCACGTCGTGCTCGCCGAGACGCGGCGCGGGCCGTCGCACGCCGACGGCCCGGCCGCTGAGGCGGTGGAACGGCGCGGGATACCAGGCGGCCCCGATGTCGGGGTGGATCACCTGGGTGAGGGCACCGCGGGCCCACAGGCGCGGATCGCCGAGCAACGCGCTCGGCGGAACGACCTCGGCGGCGGCGACCCCCGCCCGGACGAGCTCCTCCGCCGCCCGCGCCGCGGTCCGCCGCGCGGCCCAGGCGGCGAGAGCCGCGTGGAAACCGCTCGTCTCGCCGGTCGGCCCGGCCGCGTCCGCCATGTCCGCCATGTCCGCCGTGCTCATGGGGTCCACTGTGCTCATGGGGTCCGCCGCGCTCGTGGAGGCGAGGAGACGGCGGACGGATTCCAGGTCGCCGGAGTCCTCGCACTCGACCGCCAGCCACGAGTCGTGACCGCCGCACGGGACGACGGCCGTGGCGGCGGAGCCGGGCACGCTGTTCGGCGCCGGCGGTTCGGCCGGGCCGTGTCCGGGGGTGTTGAGGGCCTCCAGATAGAGCGAGGGCAGCATCGCGATGGCGGCCTCGACCTGCGAGATGTCGATGATCGCACCTTCGCCGGTCCGTGCCCGGCGGTGAAGCGCGGCGAACAGCGCCGGAAGGGCATGGGCCACCGCCGTCCAGTCGCTCTGCGTGGCGTGGGGGTACCAGATGCGGGAGAGACCCACGTAGGCGTTGATCGTCGTCCCGTACGCGCGGTGTCCCGACCGCGGCCCGGTGCGGCCGTATCCGGACACCGAGACCATGACGAGGCGCGGGTTGAGCGCGGCGAGGCTCTCGTGTGAGAGACCCCAGCCGGCGAGGACGCCCGGCCCGAAATTGTCGATGAGAACGTCGGCCCGGCGGACCAGCTCGCGGAAACGGCCGACGTCGGAGGCCACCTTGAGATCGAGCCCGACGGCCCGGACGCTGCGAGCGTACGCGCCGAAACGGAGGTTCGTCTCGGCCCCCGAGGGCTCGAAGACACGCGGGAGGTCGACCGCGAGCGGACCGTTGCGGACGGGGTCGGGCCGGGCCGGCGACTCGATCTTCACGACGTCGGCGCCGAGTTCGGCGAGCATCGTCGCGGTGACGTTGCCCGCGATCGCCGTACCGAAGCTCAGCACCTTGACGTCCTCGAGGCGGATTCCCGGAGGCGCGGGCGGCCCGGGACGCTCGCGCCAGCCGTCGTTCGGAGCGGTCAGCGACGGTGCCGCGAACCGATCGGGGGAGACCAGCCGCGGCGCCGACCGGAGGACGGGCCCCGGCCCGGTGAACATCCCGCCGGCCGGCTCCGGCCACTTCACCCAGAAGTCCCGGCTCGCGAGCTGAGGATCCTCGGCCAGCCGGTCGGGGGTGTTCTGGGGAGCGCACGGCAGCCGGTGCGCCTGGGCGGCCTCGACGAAGTCGTCCACCCGGAAGCCGCCGACGAGCCGTGCGATGACCGGCCGGAGCTCGTCGGCCCGCTCCAGCCGGACCTGGCGGTCGGCAAGCTCGGGGGCGCCGAGCTCGGCGGGGCGGCCGAGCAGCTCGACGAAACCGGCCCACTGCGGTGGATGGAAGACCCCGAGTTCGACCTGACCGTCCGCCAGGTCGAGAACACCCGCCGGGGGCGGATCCGGGCGCGCGGCCCGGGTCGTGTAGTCGCGTCCGACGGCCGCGGCGAAGGCGATCTCCACACCGTGGCGGTAGGCGAGCAGGTCGTGGAGGGACATCTCGACGAGCCGGCCCGGGCCGCCTTCGAGCAGCGCGAGGAGGACCGTCGCCGCGGCGTGGGCCGAGAACTCGTCGTAGGCGGCCTGCCCGGGAAGGGCCCGCGGCGGCCCGGCCTCGGGCCCGACGGACGCCATGAGGCCGCCCGCGGCGAAGGCCGTGAGGTGCGTCGCCGGCCGGTCGCGCCAGGGGCCGTCCTGCCCGCCGGCCGACAGACAGCAGACGAGGGCGGCCGGGGGCGCCCAGGCGAGGCACTTGGTGTTCGGGTCCCAGCCGGGAACGGGCGTCCTGGCCGACGGGGCGATCATGATGACGTCGGCGCCCTCGGCGAGGGCGGCGAGCGTCCCGGTCACGTCGTCGGCGTCGAAGTCGACCCGGGCGCCACGCTTGTTCGCGTTGTAGTAGGCGAAGGTCAGGCTCGCGTCCGGACCGGGGCGGCCCTCCGCGAAGGGCGGCCGCAGGCGCTGACGGTCACCGCCGAGCGGCTCGACCTTGAGCACGTCGGCACCGAGGTCGGCCAGGAGCCTGGCCCCGTACGCGCCCAGGTCGCCCGAGAGATCGAGCACCCGATGACCGGCGATCGGACCGTGCCCGGCGGTGGTCGCCGAGAAGTCGTCAGTCGCCGGCACGGGCGGCCTCCCCGGTCCTGAGGAAGGCCTTGCTGCCGGGCAGCGACGGGCGCGGCAGGCCGAGCACGTGGTAGGCGATCATCATCTTGAAGATCTCGACGGTCCCGCCGTACGTCCCGGTGCCGAACGAGAAGCGGTGGCCGAACTCGACGTCGCCGTCGCCGATGGCGTCGGCCGTTCCGTCGCTGAGGATCGACTCGGGGGCGGTGAGGTCGACGAGTTCGGCCGTGCCCCAGACGGTCGCGTCGGAGCCGGCCACCCGGCCCATCGGGCCCGGCGTGCTCACCGCCGCCTCGACGGCGACGACGATCCTCCCCAGCCGGGAGAGCACGACCGGGTCGTCGACGGCGAGACCGCCGTGCGGGAGCGAGGTCCGGCGGGCCCATTCGAGGGCCGCGTCCAGCGCGGTCTCAAGGGTGCGGACGTAGGTCCGCCCGATCGACAGGTCGTGCAGGCCCAGTGTGTCGAGCCCGACGCTGTGCTCCTCGTCGAGCGGCCCGTGCACGACGGCCCACCCGGCGCCGACCTCACCGAGCCGATGGTCGTCGGTGATCCGCACTCCGTCGAAGGAGACCGAGTTCGTCCGCTCGTCGCCGTACGTCCACAGCGGGGTGATCCCGATGCCCGGCAGGTCGAGGGGAACGAGGAAGGTCGTCATCCCCTTGTGCTTCGGCACCGCCGGGTCGGTCCGGGTGAGAAGGAAGACGTACTGGCTCACGTGGGCCCCGGTCGTGAAGGTCTTCTCACCGTGCAGCACCCACCCGTCGCCGTCGCGCGTCGCCCGCAGCCGGGCGGAGGCGATGTCCGAGCCGCCGTCCGGCTCCGTGTAGCCGAGACAGAAGCGCACCGTCCCGTCGGCCACGCGCGGCTTGAGGCGCCGCCGTAGCCCGGGATCGCCGAAGGCGTCGACCACGCTCCAGACCTTCTTCGTCGTGTCGGCGATGATCCACGGATACCTGGCACGGGCGAGCTCGAACTCCAGGATGCGGGCCTCGATCGGGCCGAGCCCGGCGCCGCCCTCCTCGACCGGCCACGTCGGGGTGAGCCACCCCTTCGAGCCCAGGGCGAGGTGGACCGGCTCACTGAAGCAGTCGCCGCTCGTCCTCTCGGCCCGGAGGATCCCGGGGGTGATCGTCTCGGTGAGGAACGCCCGCACCTCCGCGGCGAACGTCTCCTGCTCGGGGGTCAGTTCGACCTTGCCGAAGTTCATCGTGTCGTCCTCTCCGTGAGCTCGCCCGTGCCACCCGTGGTCGTCCGCGCGGCGAGGGCGGCACCGATCGCCACGAGGTCTCGCTGGGGATCGCCGGCCAGGACCCCCCACCCCTTGGCGCGCAGGACGTAGAGGCTCGCGGCGGAATCCGTCAGGTAGCCGAGGCCGCCCTGGACGTGGGCCGCCGTCGTCGTTCCTCGCGTCGCGACGTCGACGGCGTGGTGCCAGGCGACGGAAGGCAGGTCGGGCCGGAGATCGGGCTCGTGGTCGAGCGTCCATGCCGCCCGGCGGACGAGGTTGCGTGCGCTCGCGACCCCGATGGCGACGTCCGCGAGCGGGAACGAGACCCCCTGAAGCGAACCGATGGGGACGCCGAGGGTCTGCCGGGTGGAGACGCAGGCCACCGCGTCGTCGAGGGCGGCCTGGGTGAGTCCGACGAGCTGGGCGGCCTGGAGGATCTTCCACTCCGCGACGGCGCGGGTGTGCGCCGTCGTCGCCGCAGAACCGGTGGCGACGCGTTCGCCGGGGGCACCGGGTTCACCGGGCTCGGGCGTCCACCAGCCGAGGGGCGTCGAGCCCTGGTTGGGGGTGAGCGGCGCGGGCAGGCCCGCCGACGTCGCGACGAGCGTGTCGTCGACGAGAGCGACGACGCGTGTGGCGACCGCGCTGCCCGGGACGAGCTGCCGGGCGCCGCCTTGGGCGGGCCGCAGGGCGAGGCAGGCCGGCTCGCCGGCGAGAGCTGCGGCGAAGGCGGCCCCGTCCGGAGCGGTGGCGGCGAGGACCCGGGTCGCGACGACGTGGGAGACGAGGGGGACGGGGGCGGCGGCGAAACCCGCGGTCTCGGCGACGAGCGCGAGTTCGACGAGCCCGGCCCCGTCACCGCCGGCCGGCTCGGGGACGCCCATCGAGGCGACGCCCAGCTTGACGAGGCCCCGCCACAGGGCGGCGTCGTATCCGGTCGCACCCGCCGCCCGGACGACCTCGGGGGGTGACATGTCGGTGAAGTAAGCGCGGAATGAGTCCTGTAGGGCTGATTGCTCGGGGGTCAGGCAGTAGTCCTGCCAGCGCAACTCAACGCGGTCCATTGGCCGAAGTATCACAGCGTCCAGTGGAATATACAAGTACATGCAGTCGTATACCGCTGCTCGCCGGTACCGGCGGTGCGGTGGATCCTCCGTTCCCGCTCACCTGGACGGGGGCGCGGGACGGGGGAAGGAGTGCCGAGGCGGAGCCGGGCCGGTTCCGCCGCGGCCCGGGCGGGCGTCATCTGCCGCCGTCCCGCCGTGTCGAGGACGCCGGCGACGACTTCCTCCTGAGACGCGGCCCCGTGACCTCGGTCTTCGCCGGGGGTTACCCGACGTTATGCCGAAGTGGGATTGGCGGCCATGAATCGGCGCTCCGTACGATCCACCGTGACGACGAAAGAGCGGCGGCCGCCCGTGCCCTGCTTGCCGGCGGTACGTCCCTCGGAAATGAGGCCCCGGTGAGTCGAACACGCGCCCTGTCCCTCGTGACCGTGCTCCTCGCGCTGCCGCCGCTGGCGGCGACCACGGCCGCCTCGCTCCCGGTCACGAGCTCCGCCGCCCCCTACTGTTACGACGAACCGTCGCAGCCCACCGCGGACGTGAGTGACCTCAGAGCGAGATTCACCTCCTCGAACTGGATGCAGACCCTCCAGGCGATGTACCAGCGGCGGTGGCCCAGCGGCCAGGCGCTGGCCGTCGCCCAGGCCAAGGACCAGTACTGGACCCAGTTCGTGCAGAGGAACAGCTTCGAGGCGTTCGCCGAGTCGATGATGGTGGCGATCCACGAGGAAACCCACATGTGGGACCTCGACCCGTCGCGGACCAGGTGGAACGTGCACACCGCGGCCTGGATCAACGCCTCCAGGCAGGACACGACGGTGCCGCTGTACGACGGCTTCCCCCGCAAGGAGATCCTGCCACTGATCAAGGACCGGCTCAGCGACTCCATGGACGGCATCTACCTGCGTGACCAGACCCAGGGCGAGTACCACCTCCAGGGCGTGCTGGCGGAGTTGAACGCGGGACTGACGGGCCTGCCCGCGGTGACGGTGGTCCAGGAGTACATCAGGGGCGTCGGGGCCAGCAACGCGCGTGACATCGCCGCCACCAACCTGCGCTACCTGCTGCTCTACCTGCGCGTGGCCAGGGACCGGCACCCTGACTACTGGGCGAAGATCAAGAACGAGCCGAAGCTCCGCGAACTGGTCCTGACCCAGTTCCTGCGCACGGCCTACTGGCTGGAGAAGTCGGCGCCCTACACGGGCAAGCTGGGCGGCCCCAACGCCGACAAGATCACCGCGACCAACTACGCCCCGGAGAACCTCGCCGTCCTGGAGGAGTTCACCGGCAGGAAGGTCCGCACCGACGCCCAGAAACACTGCACCGTCTGACGACGGACCGGCGCCCGGAAGGAAACGCCTCCGGCCCGCGACGCCCGGTGACACATGGGCGCGCGGGCGCGGAGCTCCGGCCGGGCGCACAGTCCGCGTCCGCCCGGCGCCCGCCCGGTGCCCACCGATGTCCACCCGGTGGGCACCGGTGCCCGCCCGGTCAGGCGCGATCCCTCGATGAGCCGGTTGTCCCGCCTCCGCCCGAGACGCGGGCGACGACCGCGGCGGTCACGGCGAGCGCCGCTCCCGCCCACATCACCGCGGAGAGCGACACGCCGTCCACGACCCGGCCGCCGGCGAACGAGCCGAGCGCGATGGAAACGTTGAAGACACCGACGAAGAGCGCCGTGCCCATTTCGCCGCCGCCCGACCGCATGATCCACAGTTGCAGTGTCACCCCCACGCCGCCGTAGCCCAGGCCCCACACCACGAGCACGGGCAGGGGCGGACCGATCAGGAGCAGCGCCGCCATGGAGAGCGCCATCAGCGCGGCCAGCGTGACCAGGACCGGTCTGGGGTTCCTGGCCGCCCACGCGCCCGACACGAAGTTGCCGGCCACGCCCGCGGCGCCGTACAGGAGCAGGGCGGCGCTGACGAAGGCGGGACCGGCGTGCGAGACCTGCTCCAGGAACGGCCGGACGTAGGTGTAGGCCGCGAAGTGGCCGGACACGACCAGGACGGTCAGGACGAGAACGACCTTGAGCGGGCCGGAGAACGACGTGAGCCGCCCCTCCGGCGCGCGGGCGGGGCTCCCGTGGGGCGACGGCTCGGACGCGCGGGCCCGGGGTTCGCCGGGCAGCGACGGCAGGGTGGTGGCCAGCAGCGCGATCAGGGCCAGGGCCAGCACCCCCATGGAGGCGAACGCGGTCCGCCATCCCGCGAACGACGAAATGAACGTCCCCACGGGGACCCCCAGTACCGACGCCACCGACACCCCGGCCAGGATGATCGACGTGGCCCGCCCGACGGCCCCCTCGGGCACCAGCCGTGGGCCGAGTCCGGCCGCGAAGGCCCAGAACCCGCCGATGCTCACCCCGGTCAGCACCCGGGCGGCCAGCATGACGGGATGGTTCGGCGCGAACGCGGCCGCCAGGTTCGCCACCGCCAGCAGGGCCACCAGCCCCAGCAGCGTGACGCGCCGGTCGAGCCGCCGGGTGGTGATCGCCAGCACGGGCGCGGAGACGGCGGCGACCAGTCCGGGCGCCGACATCATCAGCCCGGCCGTCCCGTCGGAGACGTCGAAGGTGTCGGCGATCGAGGTCAGCAGGCCGACGGGCAGCATCTCGCTGGTGACGATGGTGAAGGTGCCCATCGAGACCGAGGACACGGCGAGCCAGCGCGCCCGATCAGCGGTGGAAACGTCAGTCATGGTCATGTCAGCCAGCTTTCTGCCGGCCACCGGCGGGAACAATGACGAAGATCGAAGGCTTGGTTTAGGTGGGCTAAGCGATCAGGCGGGGGCGAGGATGGAGTTCAGGGAGCTGGAGTGCTTCGTCGTGCTCAGTGAGGAACTGCACTTCGCGCGTACGGCCGAGCGCCTCTACCTGTCACCCGGCCGGGTGAGCCAGCTCATGCGCTCGCTGGAGACCAGGGTCGGTGGCCGGCTCCTCCACCGGACCAGCAGGAACGTGAGCCTCACGCCGCTGGGCGAACGTTTCCTCGCCGACCTGCGCCCCTCCTACGACGGCCTCGCGAACGCGGTCAGCCGGGCCAAGGCGGCCGCCCGCGAGGTGACAGGCGTGATCAGGCTCGGCTTCCTGGCCACGCCCACGGAGGTCGTCATCGACAGCGTGCGCGCCTTCGAGCGCCGGTACCCGGGGTGCGAGGCGGAGCTCGTGGAGATCCCGCTCTCCGACCCCTTCGGGAAGTTGCGGGCCGGGCAGGTGGACATCGCGTTCACGCTGCTCCCGGTGGACGAGCCCGACCTGGCGACGGGGGAGGGGCTGAACCGGGTCTCGTACCGGCTCGGTGTCTCCTCGCGTCACCCGCTGGCCGCCCGTTCGAGCATCGGCGCGGAGGAACTGGCCGACGTGCCCCTGATCGGCCTGGACGGCCCGGCTCCACGCACGTGGTGCGAGCACATGGCGCCGTCCGTCACCCCTTCCGGCCGCCCCATCCCCCGGGCCGGTGCGGTGGCCACCAGCCAGGAAGGCCTGACCCAGGTGGCGCTCAACCGGGGCGGCATGTTGTTCTGCACCCCCACGGCGGCTCACCACAGGCGCCCGGACATCAGCTTCGTCCCCGTCACGGGCCTGCCTCCCTCGATCCTCGGCCTGGCCTGGGTGAAGGCGGCGGAGACGGCGGCGATCCGGGCGTTCAACGAGACGGCCGTCGGTCACGCGCTCGGGGGAGCGGCCCCCGGAAACCGGAGACCCGGGGGTGTCGGGCGCGACGAGATGCCGGACGTTCTCACAGAGAGCCGGGTCGGTTCGGCCGGCCGCCGCTGAGCGCTGAGCCGCGCCGGCCCACGCGACCCCCGCCTCGAATGAGGAAGTGTCCTTCGCCCCACCGCCGTGGGAGGGTACCCGGCCCTTGTCTCCTCCGGTGACCGGACCTCAGACCAGTGTGATCCAGTAGGACCAGAAGCGCCGCAGGATGAGGCCGCCGACGGCGAGCGCCCACAGCATGATCACGGTCGTGTGATATCGGATCGCCCCCGCGGCGAGGCGGCGCGCGCCGTGGGGCGGCCGGATCCGGCCCGTGTGCAGGTTGGCGAGTGTGACGTACCAGAAGACGGGAATCGTCGCGATCCACACGAGCATGCAGTACGGGCACAGGGCGCCGATCACGTACAGGCTCTGGTAGATCAGCCAGTGCACGAAGACGACACCGGCCAGGACACCGGCCTGCAGGCCGTACCAGAACCAGGGTCTCGGGCGGGCCCCGGCCAGCAGGGCCATGCCCACGGTTGTGACGACGGAGAACGCCGCGATGCCCAGCAGGGGGTTGGGAAAGCCGAAGACGGAGGCCTGCGCGGTTTTCATGACCGATCCGCAGCTGAGGACCGGGTTGATGCTGCAGGTGGGCACGTAGGCGGGATCGGCGGCCAGGCGCAGGCGTTCGATCGTCAGCGCGAACGCCGCCAGGACGCCGAGGCCGCCACCGGCCGCCAGCACGAACGGCAGCGACCTGACGATGATCGACGAGGACGTGACCGCGGCAGCGGTCGCGTGCCGGTCGGTGGCGGCGGTGGCGGCGGTGGTCATGACGCGAGCACCGCCTCGATCTCGGCCTTCAGGCTCTCGTAGCCGGGTGCCTCGGTCAGCCGGACGCCGTTGAAGAAGACCGTGGGGGTGCCCTGGACGCCGAGGGCCACGCCGTCGTTCTGGTCCTTCTTCACCCGCTGCGCGGTCGCGGGCGCCGCGAGATCGGCGCGGAAGGAGGTCATGTCCAGGCCCAGCTGTTCGGCCAGGCCGAGGAAGAACGCTTCCCTGGACTCCGACGCCTCACCCCACTGCCTCTGGGTCTCGAACAGCTTGGCGTACATGGCCTCGAACTTGCCCTGCTTTCCGGCCGCCTCGGCGACGCGGGCGGCGAGCTCGCCGTTGCGGTGGCCGGGCAGCGGGAAGTAGCGGACCGCGAAGGTGATCCGGCCTTCGTACTCGGCGCGGATGCGTTCCATGTGCGGGAAGGCCGCGCCACAGGCTTCGCATTCGAAGTCCAGGAACTCCACGAGCGTGACCTTGCCGTCGGCCGCCTTGGACAGGGTGTGACTGTCCTCCCGCACCAGTAGCTCGGCGGGAGCCTGCTGCGGGGCGGAGGCGCCGGCCGCGGGTGCGGTGGCCCGGGTGCCGTTGCCGCCCAGTATCGCCACCGCCGCGACGATCGCGGCCATGATCGCGGCGATACCGAGGGTTATCTTCAAGTTCGTCGTCATGTACTGCTCCAGCCGGTGCTTGATGTGGCACTCACCTCCCATCTTCTACCAGACGTAGAAGATGGGAGCGGTTGGAGGCTGCCCCGCTCAGCCGGGCGAGGGCACATCGGTGGCACCGCGGGCGGTGAGCATGCGCTTCATGAGGTCGATCTCGCTGTTCTGAGCGGCCACGATGGAGACGGCCAGGCGCCGGACCTGTGGCTGGCCGGTGGCGTCGACGGCTGCCTGGGCCATCTGCACGCCGCCTCGGTGATGGGCGATCATCAGGCGCAGGAACGATATTTCGGCATCGCGTCCGCCGGCCCGCTCAAGTCGCGTGATCTGTGCGGGGGTGGCCATGCCCGGCATGGCGGTCATGTTCGGGGTCATGCCGGGCATGGTGGTCGTGTCCGGAGTCATGCCCGGCATCGCGGTCGCGTTCGGCGTCATGCCGGGCATGGCCCCGTGGCCCCGGCGCATCCAGGCCATCGGTGCGTCGAGAGAGGCCTGCGGCAGGCCCCATGTCTCCAGCCAGGCGTACATCTGCCCGATCTGCTGTTGCTGGCTGAGCGCGATGTCGTAGGCGAGCAGCCGGGTCTCGGCGTCGGTGGTGCGATCCCGGACGATCATGGACATCCGTACGGCCTGGGCGTGATGGGTCTGCATGTCCCGGGCAAAACCGGCCTCCACCGAATCGTCGGCCGGTGAGCGGGGAAACAGCGCGCCCAGACCGGCTGTGACCAGCGCGATCACCAGGACCACCGCCCCGGCGAGCACCGGCCACCGCCGGGGCGGGCGCGGCGGGCGGATCATGCGAGGGGTTCCCCGATGCCGCCGGAGCAGGAGGCGCCGGGTTCGGGGGTCGCCGGGCCTTGGATGTAGGCGCGCAGGAACGCCCGCAGGCGCGGATCGCCTGCGCCGTCCAGCGTCAGTTGTTTGGTCCAGGCGCTGGCCACCACCGGGGCGGACAGGCCGGGGAAGGGCGAGACGACGACGTAGTCGCGCCCCTGTGTCGCCGCCAGCAGTTCTTTGACCTGCTCCCAGGGCAGGTCCGGCCGGTAGGTGATCCATACCGCCCCGTGTTCCTGGGCGTGCACGACGTTCTCGGCGCGCAGCGGCTGGGTGTAGACGCCGCAGTTCTGCCAGGCGGGGTCGTGGTTGCCGCCGACCGGCGGGCTTTGCGGGTACGTCACCGGACTCGTGGTGTGTTCGCGCTTGGTGACGGCGATGGTCCGCACCGCGTCCAGTGATGAGCGGGAGCGTTCCTGGAGGATCAGTACCGTCGCCGCCGCGATGACGCCGCCGAAGACGACCACCGCGGCGCCGGCGACGGCGATCGTGCGCCTGCGCTCGGCCTTGCGGTGCTGGGCCTGCACCGCGGAAAGTCGTTGCCTGATTGTCGCGCGTGCGTCGCCGCTCATCTGACTCCCTTACTTCTACGTAGTGTAGAAGTTCCACCCTGTGCCGGATATGAGAGTTGTAAGGAGCCGGGATCGGTCCTCTCGGCGGCGGCGGGCGCCTTTGGCCGGCGTGCCCGGCCGGGTTCCGGTGGTGGCGCGGGGCGGCCGATGTCTCAGATTCGCCAGAGGGTGATGCACAGCACGGGCGTGACCAGCACGGCCGCCGGCCCACTCAGGAGCAGGCCCGCGGCGCAGTAAGCCGCGGCGGGTACCCAGCGCGGTTGCCGTTGCGGACCGCTTATCAACCGCTCCAGACGATGGACGACCGCGGTGTCTGCCAGAGCCAGACCGCCCGCCGGGGCGGGGCCGGTCGCGGTGGCGGCCATCCGCACCAGCGCGCGGGCCAGCGGCAGTTCGCCGTGCGCCCGGCGGGCCCGGTCATCGGCCAGCATCTCCAGCAGCGCGGGGACGACCTGACGGGCCGTGCGCGCGGCGGGAAGCCGGGGAAACGCCTGCGCGAGCGCCAGGAACGGAAGCAGCAGCAGGTCGTGACGCCCCGCGGCGTGCGCCCGTTCGTGATCGAGCACCGCCTCAAGCTCCTCGTCGCCCAGAAGCTTCACCGCTCCCGCGCTGAGCACGATGCGGGCCCGGCGGCCGGGAATGCAGTAGGCCACCGGCCGCTCGCCGGGCAGCACGTAGGCGTCACGCAGCACGTCCGGGTCGGCCACGATGTCCACCAGCAGCCGCTGCCGGCGCCGGCTCCGGACCGTGCCCAGTGCGGTCCGTACCGTGTGCAGCGCCAGCCAGCCGATCAGGCCGACGCTCCACGCGAGCGCGGCGACGTGCGCCGGCCCCAGACCGTCCAGGCCCCGGCCCTCGACGATCTGCTGGAACAGGGTGTGCGCGCCGTGCGGGAACACCGCGGCGAGCGGTGCCACCGCGGCCACCAGGCCGATGCCGATCGCGCCCATCCCGCCGGCCAGCCCGATCGCCTGCCACATGATCAAGGCGGCGCGAGGACAGCGACGCGTCCATCCGGCCCCGGCCAGCCGCTCGGCCGCCCGGCCGCTCAGCAGCAGCGGGAGCAGCGCCACAGCCGCGGCGATCAGCCAGGCGGTCACGGCGCCTCGCCCAGGTCCCGGCTGTTGAGCGCCTCGCGCAGAGCGGCGGCCACCTGTGGCGACACGCTGCCGACGAAACGGCTGACCGCGGCCTCCACGTCGCCGGCGTCATCGAGCACCTCACGCATGGCCTCGGCGACGAAGACGTCCTTGCCGCCGGCCGCGCGGTACAGGTGGGCCCGGCCGACGCGCTCGCGCGTGACCAGTCCCTTACGCGACAGCCGCACCAGCACGGTCAACACGGTCGTGACCGCGGGCGTCGAGGGCAGGGCGTCGGCCAGGTCCTGGGCGAACATACCCCCGGGGTGGTTCCACAACGTTTCCATGATCGAACGTTCCAGGTTGCCGAGCCGCACCCGTCAGCCCCTCCACCTCTTTCGTGGCCGTCCTTCACCCAGAAGGCTACCGGCCACGAGGCGGGCGGCTCGCGGCGAGCGCGCCGCCACGGCGCCTCCGGTGAGCGGTGATGACGATCTGGCGCGACCC
The DNA here is from genome assembly GCF_040683035.1 of Streptosporangium sp. NPDC051022. NCBI lineage: Bacteria > Bacillati > Actinomycetota > Actinomycetes > Streptosporangiales > Streptosporangiaceae > Streptosporangium > Streptosporangium sp. NPDC051022. The sequence goes on from NZ_JBFBCF010000001.1 coordinate 297,086, forward strand.
CGCCCGTGAGGTGTGCACGGGCCACCGGGGTATGGGGTGGGTCGCCCAGATAAGCCCAATATGGGGAAGATTTTCCATTTTCCTGGCGGAACGGCCGTGTGGCGGGGGACGGCTTGGGGGCCCATAGGCTTGTCCCATGCCAAGTCGGGGTGAGGTGCAGTCGGGAGTCGTGTCGAAGATCGCTCTTCTCGCCGCCACGGGAGTGGCGGCGGGGGCGGTGGTCGCCGGGCTCGCGTTACCGGCCGTGGGAGGCGCGGGCATCGGTCTCATATCGGCGACCAACGAGGTGAACCTCGCGCCCGAGGACCTGGTCGAGCCGCCTCCGGCGGAGGTCACGGTCGTGCAGGACGTCAAGGGCAACGAGATCGCACGGTTCTACGAGCAGTACCGCGAGGTCGTCAAGCTCGACCAGATCGCCCCGATCATGAAGACGGCCATCGTCTCGATCGAGGACTACCGCTTCTACGAGCACGGCCCGATCGACGTCGAGGGCACCATCCGGGCGTTCGCCAGGAACCTGCAGGCGGGCGGGGTGGCCCAGGGAGGCTCCAGCATCACCCAGCAGTACGTCAAGCAGGTGCTGCTCAACTCCGCCGACACCGACGCCGAGCGGAACAAGGCGCTCGAGGCCAGCTACGCGCGCAAGCTCAAGGAGCTGCGGTACGCGATGGCGGTGGAGAAGAAGTACCCCAAGGACGAGATCCTGGGCAAATACCTGAACATCGCTTACTTCGGCGCGGGCGCCTACGGCGTCGAGGCGGCGGCCAAGCGGTTCTTCGGCGTCAAGGCGGACGCGCTCACCCTGCCGCAGGCGGCGACGCTGGCGGGCGCCGTGCAGAACCCCAACGCCACCGACCCCAACCTGGGCAGGAAGCAGCGTGAGCGGCTGCTGAAACGGCGCAACGTCGTGCTGGACCGGATGGCCGAGCTGGGCAAGATAACTCCGGACGAGGCGGCGAAGGCGAAGGCCACCGGCCTCCGATACAAGGGCACGAAGCTGCCCGGCGGCTGCGAGTCCAGCAAGTATCCGTACTTCTGCATCTACGTCCGCAACGACATCCTGAAAAATCCTGACTTCGGGAAGACGTCCGCGGATCGTCTCAAGCTCCTCAACCGCGGCGGTCTGACGGTCAGGACCACGATCGACCCGGCCATGCAGGCGGCGGCGGACAACGCGATCAGCAAGTGGGTCCACCCCTCCGACAACCCGGTGGCCTCCGAGGCGCTGATCCAGCCGGGCACCGGGGCCATCAGGGCCATGTCGGCCAGCCGGCCGTACGGCCAGGACGCGGCCAAGCACGAGATGGCCTACAACCTCATCGCGGACGCCGCGCACGGCGGCGGCATCGGCTTCCAGGCCGGGTCCACCTTCAAGACCTTCACCCTGCTCACCGCCCTGAGCAAGGGCATGAAGGTCAACGACGGTTTCAGCGTCGGCGCGGGTTACCGCGCGCCGGGCTACTCGACGTTCAAGAACTGCAAGGGCGAGAACATCGGCGACCCGACCCACACCGTCACCAACGACGAGGGCTCTCCCGGCTGGCGGACCCTGCAGACGGGCACGTGGGGTTCGGTGAACACGTTCTTCATGACGCTGGAGCAGCAGGTCGGGCTCTGCGACACGATCAAGACCGCCAAGTCGCTGGGCATCCACCGCTCCGACGGGAACAAGCTCCAGGAGTACGAGACGTTCACGCTCGGCATCAACGAGATGGACCCGGTGACCGTGGCCAACGCCTACGCCTCGATCGCCGCCCGCGGCAAGTACTGCGCGCCGACGGCGATCGCCCAGATCACCGATCGCGACGGCAAGACCACCGTCTACAAGCCCAAGTGCCGTCAGGCGCTCGACCCCGAGGTCGCCGACGCGGCGGCCGACGTCCTGTCCGGGGTGTTCACCAAGGGCACCATGCGCGGCGTCGGCGGCATCGGTCGTGACGCGGCGGGCAAGACCGGCACCACCGACAGCTACGCCACCGCCTGGTTCGCCGGATTCACCCCGGACCTGGCCGGTGCCGTCAGCATCGGTGACCCGCGCGGCTCGCAGAACCACAAGCTGACCGGCGTCACCATCGGCGGCCGCTATTACGGTGTGGTGGCCGGTGCCAGCATCCCGGGGCCGATCTGGAAGGACACGATGCTGGCGGCGCTGAAGAACGTCGACCCGACGTCGTTCACCCCGATCAACGCGGCGCGGTTCGGCGGCTGCGGCCAGAGCTGCCAGCCCGCGCCGCCTCCGTCGAACGACGGCGGCCCCGACCGGAACACCGACGTCAACGGCCCCGACCAGGGCGGCCCCGATCGCGGCGGCCCGGGCGGCGGCAACGGTCCCGGCGGTGACCGCGGCCGCCAGAACGGCAACGGCCACTCGAACGGCCGAGGCTAGGAGAAACGGGTCACGGCCGGGGCCAGGAGAGACGGGGTCGCGGCCGGGGCCAGGAGACACGGGGTCGCGGCCGGGCCCCGGCGGCGGCCCGGTCACCACCGCGCTCCGCCCCTGGGCGGCGGCCTGACCCGAAGACCAGGCAGGTTCCGGGGCCGCCGCATGCCGGTCACGATGGGGCCCCGACCGGGCCCCGACCGGGCCCCGACCGGGCCCCGATCGGGGCCCGAGTGAGTCCCGGGTGAGCCCCGAGTGAGCCCCGAGTGAGCCTCGGTCAGGTGAGGGCACCCCGTCGGATGACCTGTTTGTTCCCCGAGGCGACCGTCTGGTCACCGAGGCGGAGGTCGGGGAACTCGAGCGGCGCGTCCGCCATATGGCGGACCGCCCGGTAGGAGTACACCATCGCGCTGGCCAGGGGCACTCCGGGGCCCGGATAGCAGGGACCGCTCACGTTCGCGCTCGAATTGGAGGCCGCGTAAAGGCCCTTGATGGGAGAGCCGTCGGGACGCAGCACCTGCGCGTCGCCGTTGGTCACCAGACCACCCTTGGTGCCGAGGTCACCCAGCACGAGCCGGGCGGCGAAGAACGGCGCCTGCTTCACCGGTACCAGGACCGGGTTGGGCTGATCGGCGGCGTCCGCGAAGAACCGATCGTAAACGTCCTCGCCGCGGTCGAAGTCCCCGTCATGCCCGCTCGCGGCGTGGCTGTTGAACCGCTCGGTGGTGGCCCCGAGGACGGCCGGATCCATGCCGAGCTTCTCGGCCAGTTCCTCGATCGTGTCCGCCCGCACCCAGGTGCCCGCGGAGAGATGCTGCTCCGGCGTCCGGTACGGGATCACGTTGGCGGGAAGTTCTCCGCCCCAGCGACTGTCGAAAACGACCCACGAGGGGGTGCGGGTTTCGCCGGGGGCACAGCCGGCGAACATCTCCCGGCCGAACCGGTCGTAGGGCAGGGACTCGTTGAGATACCGGCGGCCGGAGGAATCCACCACGAAACCGCCGCGCACGGCGAGCATGAAGGACACGTCCCCGTCCGGGTTGACGATCCCCGGGCACCACCAGGCCTCGTTCATCAGACGCGTGGCCGCGCCCGCCTCGATGCCCGCTCTGATGGCGTCCCCGGTGTTCGCGCCCCGGGGCGCCATGCTCCACTCGGCCTTGCCCGGGGTCTGCTGCCGGGTGCGCCACTCGGCGTTCTGCTCGAAGCCGCCCGCGCTCAGGAGAACGCCCTGACGTGCCCGGATCCGGGAACGGCCCCGGTCGCTGCTCACCTCGACCCCGACGACGGCATCGTCTTCGACGATGAGGCTTTCGAGCCGGGTCCGCCGCCGCAGTTCCACGTTCTCGTAGTTGCGCAGAGCCATCAGGTAGCGGCCGATCAGCGCCCGCCCGCCGTTGAGATCGCCTTCGAGGTGCCCCTGGCCGTTGCGGTCCTCCGAGACCGGCGGGCGCAGCACGTGGATCAGATCTCCCAGCTCACTCTGCGGGAGGTCCAGGGGGAAGATGGAACGCCCCTGCGGCATCCGGCCGGGCGCGTCGTAGTAGTCGGGGAACATCCGGAACTGGAAGGCGATCTCGTCGTGCGACTCCAGGAAGTCCACCACGGTCGGCGCCGAGGTCAGGTAGGCCTCGCGCCGCTCCGGCTCGCCGTCGCCGACGACCGCCAGCCAGTAGTCGCGCGCCTTGTCCACCGAGTCGTCCAGCCCCTCGCGCCGGTGCACCCGGGTTCCCGGCATCCACAGGCCCGCACCGGAGTACGCCGAGGTGCCGCCGAAGTAGCCGGTCTTCTCCAGGACGAGGGTTCGCGCCCCCTGGGCACCGGCGGTCAGGGCACCCGCCAGAGCGCCGCCGCCGGAACCGACCACGACGATATCGACCTCTTCGTCAAACTCCGCCATCCGGCTAGCTCCCTTCAACCCGTTGCGCTGGTGTTGCAGCACGGGCACATCCAACAGAGCCGGGCGCGGATTGCCCATACCACTCCCACTCCTCGGACAGATGCTCCTGGTCTGTGGGAGTCAGGTTCCCTTCTCGGCGCGGGAGCCGTAGCTTCCCGCGATCAGGGGTGACGCCCGGTGGGCCGGCGGAGGGGCCGCGACGCCGTGCCCCGTCCGGTGGGCGGGAGTGGTCTTGTCCGTTTCCCGGGGCGGGTTCCAAGCTACCGGCCGTTAGCCAAAGAGCCACGTGTGAACGACTCACGCGTCGAGACTGAGGAGTCCCAGGTGCAGGTTGGCGTCATGGTGACCAGCTACAACCAGAAGGACTGGCATCGCGTGCTGGCCGGCGACTACACGTCGCTGCCGGAGCGGCGCGACGTGGACATCGTCGACAACACCCTCGCGCTGGGCGAGATGGTCGAGCCGCTCGGTTTCGACTCGCTCTGGTGCGCCGAGCACTACGGTTCGCCGTACTCGATGCAGTCGAACCCGTTGCAGTGGCTCTCCTACTGGGCGGGGCGCACGGAGCGCATCGACGTGGGGTCGGCCGTGCTGGTGCTGCCGTGGTGGCAGCCGATGAAGCTCATCCACGAGATCGGCATGCTCGACACGCTGCTGAAGGGGCGGCGGTTCCACGTCGGGCTGGGGCGCGGCGTCGCGGCCCACGAGTACGAGGCCTTCGGCATCCCCCGCGAGGAGGCTCGCGACCGGTTCAGCGAGATGGTCGAGATCCTCAAGGCGTCCGACGAGAATGAGTGCTTCTCCTACGAGGGCCGGTACTACAACCTCAAGGACGTGAGCGTCCGCCCGAGGCCGCGAAACAAGGGGCGCCTGTTCGACAACGTCAAGGCGGCGTTCAACACGCCCTCCTCCATGCAGATGGCGGCCCGGCTGGGGCTCGGGCAGATGTTCGTCGCGGCGGAGACGCTCGACCAGATGCGGACGCAGGTCGCCAAGTTCAACGCGATCCGGGCCCAGCAGGGGCACGCCCCCAACCAGCCGACGACCATGCTCTACCTGCACTGCTCGACCGACCCCGAGGAGATCGACAACGGCCGCCGGTACGTGGCGCAGCAGAGCTGGGCGGCGCGTAACCACTACGCGATGTGGAAGAACGACGTCGACTTCGCCAGCACCAAGGGCTACGAGGACTACGCGGCGAAGTTCGACCAGTCGAAGCAGATCGCCGAGGACGAGGGGCAGGGCCGCCTCAAGAGCGCCGAACTGGTCGGCACGCCGGACCAGCTCATCGAGAAGATCCAGGCCCTGCAGGAGGCCATCAGCCTTGAGTACCTGATCGTGCACCCGGCGCACGGCGGCAAGTCGGCGGCCGAGGCGCAGAGCAGCCTGAAGCTGTTCGCCCAGGAGGTGCTGCCGGTGGTTCAGGCGATGAAGACGCCGTTGCACGAGCACAACCTGGGCAGCCCGGAGCTTCTCGAGGTCGAGACCGTCGTGGGCGGTGCGGTCGGCTGATGACGACCGACACGTCGGGGGCGCGACCCGGCGCCGCGCCCTTCGCGGTCGTCCTGGGCGGTGGCGGCGTCGCCGCCATCGCCTGGGAGACCGGGCTGGCACTCGGTCTGGCCGAGGGCGGCGTGAATCTCGGCGACGCCGAACTGCTGGTCGGTACCTCGGCCGGCTCGGTGGTGGCCACCCAGATCGCCTGCGGGCGTACGCTGCGGGATCTCTTCGCGGAGCAGGTCGACGCGTCCTCGACCCTCGAACCAGTGATCGACATGGACCTTGGAGCCCTGCGTCAGGAACTCGACGCGATCCGGACCGGCTCCGCCGACCCGGTCGAGGTACTGCGGGGCATCGGCGCCGTGGCTCTTCGCGCGGACCGGGTTCCGGAGAAGGTGCGGCGGGCGCAGGTGGCCGCTCGCCTGCTGGCCGGGGAGTGGCCGCACCGGGCGCTTCTGGTCACCGCGGTCGACGCGGTCACCGGCGACTTCACGGTCTTCACCCGAGCGTCCGGGGTCGACCTCGTCGACGCGGTGGCCGCGAGCTGCGCGGTACCGGGGGTGTGGCCGGCCGTCACCATCGGCGGCCGACGCTACATGGACGGCGGGATGCGGTCGGGCGTCAACGCCGACCTGGCCGTTGGGCACCGCCGGGTGGTGGTCGTCGAGGCGGCGGAGCTCGCCGAGACCGCGGACGTCAAGGAGCTGGGCCCCGAAAGCCAGGTCTTCCGGATCACACCGGACGAGGCGTCCGGCGTGGCACGCGGCGCGAACCCGCTCGATCCGGCGGTCCGCCCGGCCTGCGCGCGGGCCGGGCACGCGCAGGGCCTCCAACTGGCCGCCCGGTTGCGTGCCTGGCTGTCCTGACCGGTATTCCTCCGTACGGCCCCTGGATCTTCGCGGTTCAGGGGCCGTACCGGCGGTTCGGGGGGCATATCGGCGGTACGGGGGAGACCGCCTACTGATCCAGGGGGCCGCCGGTCGATCCGGGGGAAGTCGCCTCGTCGACTCCGGCGCCGTGCCTCGGCCTGCCGGCGGTCAGATCGGCCGGCGAGGGGCGGGCATCAGGAGATTCAGCGCCTGCTCGCCGTACCAGTAGATCAACTGCGCCGTGGGTGTCGGCTGTTCGCGCGTGAAGTGGAGCAGTTGCAGCCAGTTGCACATGTCCTGCAGCAACAACGCGGTGAGGCGGGAGTTGGGCGAGGTGAAGACCCCCTCGTGAACGCCCCGCTCGATCACCTGGAACCACATCTCACGTTGCTCGTCGCGCAGTGCGATGACGTCGGTCCGCACACGCGGGGAGAGGTTCAGCGTCTCCCGGGTCAGCACCAGGATCGCGTCGCTGTGGGCGAGCCGATAACGTACCTGCTCCTCGATCCCCCGCTTGACCTGGACAACCACGTCATCGCACAGGGTCAGCCCCGTCTTGACCGCCGTGGCCGCCCCCTGCATGGTCTCCAGGCACACCGCGTCGAGGATCGCCTGCTTCGAGGAGACGTAGTTGTAGATGCTCGGCGGCTGGATGCCGAGAGCGTCGGCGATCTCTTTCATGCTCGTCTCGCCGTAGCCCCGCTGAGCGAAGAGCCCGGTGGCGACCTCGTGAAGACGTTCGATACCGCCCGCCGCGGCGAGGCTGCCACGTTTGGTTTGACGGATTCGTTGGGACACGCAAAGACAGTAGCCGACCATTCGCCCTCCGCGGTACTAATGATGTTTACACTCTCACTCTGCGGGAGTGAGGTGTTCCGATGCGGACGCACGGTCGACACTGTCGGCCATGAATAGCGAAACGAGGACGATCGTCCCCGGCGCCACACGGTCCGCTCTCGAGGACCTCGTCCACCGCTATGCGCGGGCAATGGACGTCAAGGACTTCACCGGCGTGGGAGAACTCTTTCTCGACGACGGGGTTCTGGTCACTCCCCGGCCGCCGGAGAGTTTCTCCCCGACCGTTGTCACGATGGGGCGCGACGGGATCAGCGCCGCGGTGAGCGCCCTGGCGCACGTCCCCCTCACCCAGCACGCGGTGGTCGGCGTCACCTTCGAGGCGGGCGCCGGCGAGCACGACGCGACGGGGCGGGTGGTCTGCCGGGCCGCCCATCTCACCGTGGACGGAAACGGCGCCGCGAGCTGCTCGGTATGGAACATCCGCTATCTCGACAGCTACCGTTTTATTGCGAATAAGTGGTTTCTGGCGCGCCGTGAGGTTCATCTGGACTGGATTGAGGAGCCGAGGGTGATGCTCCACGCGATCCGGTGACGGTGCCATCGCCGACGACATCTCCCGGTGATAATCGCGAAATACGCCGGGGCACAGTTATGCCGACACGCTGAACTCCACTTGCCGGACATATCGCCTTTTGCTGGACATATCGCTGAATCCAGCCGGTTCGTCGCCACGCAAAGGCGCGCCATACGGGCACGCCGCCGTGAACGCAGCGCTCCGAATGGCGCACGGGATGCCCGATGCGGCCCAAGTACGGCCCAGTACAGCCCGGCGCGGCCCCGTGTGGCCCGTCCGGAGCGCCGTCCGGAGCGCCGTCCGCGGCGTGAACGCTTCGGGCTCACGCCGCGGACGATGACACCTTCACGCCGGGGCGCTAAACGGCGACCCCCGCCGCGGCCCGCCCGGCCCGGCGGCCGAAGAAGGCGCCGTCGCCGAGTGAGGTGCCGCTCACGTAGTCGGACCCGTGGATCCCGGAGGCGGCTCGTCCCGCGGCGAACAGGCCGGAGATCTTGTTGCCGGAGACGTCGAGCACCTCGCCGTCGGCCGTGGTGTGCAGCCCGCCGAGGGTGAACCCGATGATGCCCGTGCCGACCTGCTTGATCTCGGAGGAGGCGCGGCGGATGACCCGCGGGTCGATCGCGGCCAGCGGACCGCGCAGCGGGCGGATCCACCGCTCCTGCTTCCCGAAGATCGGGTCCTCGCCCTTCTCGGCGTAGGCGTTGTAGAGCTCGATCGTCGACTGGAGCGTGCCCGGCACCATCTCCAGGGCCTTCTCCAGCTCGGCGGCGTCCTCCTCCGCGTGCGTCGGGACGGTGCCGAGCAGATCGATCTCCAGCACCTCCTCGAAGCCCTCCTGGTCGACGATCACCCAGTACGGCCCCGGCTGGTTCCGGATCGCCTCGACGCTGAGGTGACCGGGGTAGGAGTCCTCGGCGACGAACCGCTCCCCGCGGGCGTTGACGAGGATCCCGCGCGCCACGAGCCCGGGGATCACGTTGAGGGCGAGCTGGGTGACCGACATCCGCCGCGTGTTCGCGCCGAGCGCCGCGGCCATCCGGATCCCGCTGCCGTCGTCGAGGCCGTCACTGACCTTGCCGTGGCCGACCAGCAGCGGCGCGTGGTGCGCGAGCATCTGCTCGTTGTCGACGAAGCCGCCCGTGGTGATCACCACGCCCTTGCCGGCGCGGTAGGTGACCTGCTCGCCGTACTTCCTGGCGACGACGCCGACGATCCGGCCCTGATCGACCACCAGGTTCGTCACCAGGGTGTCGGTGTGGGTCGTCGCGCCGGCCTCGGCGACCGCGGCCACCATCCGCTGCATGAGCACGCCGCCACCGGACCACTCGACCTGCGGACGGTGCCCCCGGGGCGCCGGCGTCGCCAGACGGCGGTACGGCGACGCGTTCTCACCCAGCCACATCAGCCCGTCGTCGGTGGGCGGGATCCACGCGGGACGGTCGAAGAACGAGTTCTTGAACGTGACGCCCCGCGCCACGAACCACTCGAAGAGCTCAGGGCTTCCGTCGCAGTAGAGGCGGAGCTTCTCGGTGTCGACGTACGGGCCGAGCGCCGCCTCGAGATACCGGTACATCGCGTCCGGGCTGTCCTCGAAACCGCAGGCCCGCTGCACCGAGGTGCCGCCGCCCAGGTAGATCTCCCCTCCGGACATCGCCGACGACCCGCCGGGGCCGCTGGCCCGCTCCAGGACGATCGTCCGCGCGCCCGCGCCGGCGGCCTCGAACGCCGCCGCGGCGCCGGCCATCCCGAAACCGATGACCAGCACGTCGGTCTCGTGGTCGAAGCTCTCGATGGAGTGCGCCTGGACCGGGGTCACGTCGATGTCCGTGCTCACTTCGCCTCCTGACTCGTCACGGGCACGAACGCGGCCGGCGGCTCGCCGCCCGACCAGTCGTGACCCCAGTAGCTGTCCGCCGTGATCTCCTCGGCGGTGTAGTGGGTCTCGTCCACGAGCAGCCCGCCGCAGCCGTACTCGATGTCCCAGCCGCCGGGAGCCCGGACGTAGAAGGAGACCATCTTGTCGTTGGTGTGCCGGCCCAGAGTCGAGGAGATCCCGAAGCCGAGCTCCTTGACCCGGTCAAGCGCGCGTCCGACCGTGTCGAGGTCCTCGACCTCGACCATCAGGTGAATCACGCCCGGGGGCTCACCGTGCGGAGCGGCCGCCACGGCGAGGCTGTGGTGGCGCTGGTTGACGCCCATGAAGCGCAGCCGTGCCCCGGACCGGAGCCGGAACGCGCCGCGCGGCAGGAAACCCATCACCTCGGTGTAGAACGCGACGGTCTCCGGCGCCTTCGTGGTCGGCAGTACCACGTGCCCCATGCCCTGCGGGCCGGTGACGAACGTTTGGGCGTACCCCGTGCGCACCGGGCTGTGGTCCAGCCGCGGGCCGAAGAAGACCTCGACCGGGGTGCCGGCCGGATCGGTGAAACCGATCAGCGTTTCGACGCCGCGCTCGTCGGCGATCTCCTCGGAGAGCCTCTCCACCGCGATGCCGGCCTTCTCGACGGCCTCGGTGACGGCGGCCAGCGCGAACTGGTCGCGGACCTCCCAGCCGACCGCGAGAACCCGGTCGACATCACCCGGCAGTACCGCCAGGCGGGCCGGACGTTCGTCCATCCGCAGGTAGAGCCCCTCGGGGTGCGGCCCGCTGCCTTCGGCGAAGCCGAGTCCGTCGAGAGTGAGCTCGCGCCATCGCGGCAGATCGCGCGCCTGCACGATCAGATAGCCGAGCCCACGTAGATGTGTCATGGGAATGGTGTTCCTTCCCTCGATCGAGCCGGTCGGTTCAGATGAAGAAGCGCAGCGGGCCGGGCGGGACGTTCAGCCCCAGGTCGGTCATCGCGGAGGCCTGCATGACCGTCCCGGTCACGTGGATCGCGTGGGTCAGTCCCATGTGGGCGTCACGCCAGAACCGCTGCACCGGGCTGGACATCCGCATCGCGTTCCCGCCCGCGCGGGCCACGACCTGGTCGAGGGCCCCTACGGCGCGCCAGGCCGCCTGAACCTGGATCCGCCGGCCGTGGGCGCGGTCCTGGAAGGTGATCTCCTCTCCGGCCACGACCCTGTCGTACAGCCGGGTGGCGTTCTCCAGCAGCGCGGCCCGTGCGGCGTGGATCTCGGCCGCGGCCTCGCCGAGGCTGTAGAGCAGGTGCGGGTCCTCCACGGCGTGCGCGCCGGTGACCCGCACACGCTTACGGGCCTGCTCCTGGACCTCGGCCAGGCCGCCCTCCGCCATGCCGACGACCGACGCGGTGATGCCGAGCGGGAACGCCGCGGAGAACGGCACGTGGAACAGCGGGTCCTCGACGCCGAGCTCGCGGGCCAGCTCGCCTTCGAGCACCTTCAGAGTGCTCAGCACCCGGTTCGCCGGGACGAAGGCGTTCTCGACGACGATGTCCTTGCTCCCGGTGCCACGCAGGCCGACGACATCCCACGAGTCCGGGACGATCGTGTAGTCGGAGCGCGGGATGATCACGTGGTATCCGACCGGCGGGTTCACCGGCGTGCCCTCCGCGTCGCCCAGCCTCGCGCCGAGGAACAGCCACCGGCAGTGGTCGGTTCCGGAGGAGAACTGCCAGCGGCCGTTGAAGACGTAACCGCCGTCGACCGGCCGGAGCACACCGGTCGGCGCGTACGGCGACGCGATCCAGGTGTTGTCGTCCTCACCCCAGATGTCCTCCTGCACCTCGGGGTCGGCGAAGGCCATCTCCCAGGGATGCACTCCCACGACACCCGCCACCCACGCGGTGGACCCGTCCAGTTGCCCCAGCCGCATCACGACCTCGGCGAACTCGCGCGGGGTGGAAACGAGGCCGCCGTGCCGCCTGGGCTGCAGCATCTTCATGACGCCGGCCTCGCGCAGGATCTCGGCGGTCCGGTCGCTGAGGCGACCGAGCCTCTCGTTGGTCTCGGAGAGCGACTTGAGTTCCTCGGCGTGCTTTTCGATTACGGCGAGAACCTGGTTCTCGGACATCCCGACCTCTCGATCCCGTCCAGGGCTGGACGGCGGTGTTTGCTAGTGGGGGTGTGGCCAAGGGGTGAGGGCCGATCCGCGAGTCACCGCGGATGTCATGCGGGCGACGAGGATCCCGCCGAGCGGTCGAGGAAGGCGAGTACGGTGCTCTCCCACGCCGCCTTCTGCTCGATCATGACCCAGTGCCCGCAGTTGGGGAACACGTGCAGTTCCACGTCGGGGATCACGCGCATGGGCAGCAGCCCCAGTTCCAGCGGGGTGACGCGGTCGTCCCGTCCCCACGTGATCAGCGTCGGCGCCTTGATCCGGTGCAGCTGCGCCCAGAGCGGCGGGATCCCGGCGGCGGCGCCGGCGGCCGCCCGCTCCTCCAGCTTCCCGCGGCCGTAGATCCTGCGCGCGGTGTCCAGGGTCGCCGGCTCGGTGGCCTGGCGCCACCGCTGCTCGATCAGTTCCTCGGTGACCATCGCCGGGTCGAAGACCATCGAGCGCAGCCACTGCACGAGGCGTTCCCGGGTCGGGTCCTCCGTGAACTCCACCAGCAGCCTGATGCCCTCGCCCGGGAACGGGTTGAGGATGTTCCGGCCGACCCCGCCGACGGTGACGAGCCGGTCGACCCGCTCCGGTGCGGCGATGGCGAACTGGGCGGCCACGATGCCGCCGAGCGAGTTGCCGACGACGTGCGCCCGCTCGATCCCGAGCGCGTCCAGGAAGGCGGTGACCGAGGCCAGGGAGGCGTCACCCGGATGGCCGGGGGTGTCGTGGCTCAGTCCGTACCCCGGGAAGTCGAGCACCAGGCACCGGTAGCGGTCGGCGAAGCTCCGCAGGTTCTCCCCGAAGTTGCGCCAGCCGGTGACGCCGGGGCCCGACCCGTGCAGGAAGAGCACCGGGGGACCGTCACCGACCTCGTGGTAGTGCAGCGGCCCGTCCGCGGTCTCGACGACCTTCTCCGTGCCCTCGAAGGTGATGTCCGCCATCACCGCTCGATCCACGCGTCGCCGAAGAGCACCAGGCCGGCCGAGGACGGGACGACCCCGTGGACCTTCTTGTTCCAGGCCGCGATCGATGTGGTCATGCCCAGTCCCACGCTCGGCGCATCCATTTTCCACAACTCCTCAATCTTGGTGATGGCGGCGAGCCGCTCGTTGTCGTTCGCGGCGACCTGCAACCGGTCGAGCAGGCCGTCCGTTTCGGGTGATGAGTGACCGCCGGTGTTCGTCAGCGACCTGGTGTGCGGCAGGTCGTACAACCGCTGGAACGGGTCGTCCTCCCGGATGTTCCGGAGGTTCGGCGCGATGTCGTGGTCGTGCTCGACGAAGACCTTCCTGGTCAGCGAATTGGCGCCGGTGAGGAAGCCGGACCGCACGTCGAAGCCGGCCCGGGGGAGGGGCCGGTGCGGTGGGGACACCCGAAATGGCCGAAAGCCGGAACCGGCCGCCGCGCCTCCGGTCGGCGGCGACCGGCCCGCGCCATCCGGCAGGGGTTTCGCCGTCGCCGGGCCCGGTCAGTCGATCCGGGGCAGGGACCCGTCCGCGTAGGCGTCGGCGATGGCCGAGAAGAGCGCCGTGCAGCCGGGGGCCGTGATGTCCCTGTGCTCCACGGCGGTGCGGCGGGCGAACTCCGCGCAGGTGGACGCGGCATCCGGCCCCCACTGGATCGAGGTCTGCGTGACGCTCGCCTTGCGGACCCGAACCCGGGTGTCGCACGCCGGGCATGCCAGCGGAGTCATGGACTCGAAACGGTGGTCCTTCATCACGACCCGGTCAGGTCGGCGATCTGCATCGGCCGGCCGTTGTTGCGACGCAGGTTCTCCTCGACCTCGGCCTGCCAGGACGCCAGCGCCTTCGACGTGTCGATCTCGTACTCGAAGCGGTTGGTCATGTCCTCGGTGACGTCGGCGGCGTCGACGTAGAACTGGCTGTACCACCGGCGGAGCTGGTAGACCGGCCCGTCCTCCTCGCACAGCAGCGGGTTGTCGATCCGGGTCTTGTTCACCCAGATCTCCACGTCCTGGAGGAAGCCGGTGCGCAGCCGGGCGGTGAGCGCCTTGGCGGTGGCCTCGGCCAGCTCGGGCGACACGGAGCCCTGCTTCTCGACGATCACGCCGTACTGCAGGATGAACTTGTTCTCGGTCACCGGGTAGTGGCAGTTGATCAGCACGCTGCGGTTGGTCGCCTTCTCGTACTCGTTGACGACCTTGTCGATCATGTACGACGGACCGAAGTACGCGGCCTCGTGGCTGTTCGAGACGAACGCGCCGGTCTGCTCGGTGCTGCCGAGCGGCGTCATGTCGTCACGTGTGGTGCCCCGCATGTACTGGGTCGCGGTGTGGCCTTCGAAGACGTTCCGGAAGTAGGTCGGCATCGAGTAGTGGATGTAGAAGAAGTGCGCCATGTCCACGACGTTGTCGATCACCTCCCGGCAGTTGGTGTCGATCTCGATGCTGGTCCAGATCCACTCGGTCCAGCTGTCCTCGCCGTACCCCTCGACGACCGGCGGCTGCAGGGCCGGGTCCGGCGGGTTGCCCTCGGGGTCGTGCCAGACGAAGAACTGGCCGCTCTGGGAGAGCGTGTGCCAGGCGCGGGTCCGCGCGCGCAGCGGAACGCGGCGCGCGTAGGGGATGTCGACGCACCGGCCCTCGCCGCTCCACCGCCAGTCGTGGAAGGGGCAGGCGACGTTGCCGTCCTTGACGGTGCCCTGGCTCAGGTCGCCGCCCATGTGCCGGCAGTAGGCGTCCAGGGCCTTCAGTTCCCCGTCCTTGCCCTGGAAGATGACCAGCTTGGTCCCGAACGCCTGCACCGAGTGGGGCTTGCCGTCGGCGAAGTCGCGGACCAGGCCCAGGCAGTGCCACCCGCGTGCGAAGCGGTTCGGAACGGCCTCGGCTTCGATCAGGCGCGGCTCGTCCTCGGTGTTCGTGGACTGTGTCATGCTCATCCTTTCGGCGGTGTCTGGCCCCGCGCCATCGGTTCGGGGCCGGCTGCTCCGCCCGCCGCGCAGGTCTCAGGTTCGTCAGAGCATGTATCCCGCACCGCGGCCCTGAACAGACCACTCCCGATGTCCGGGAGCCGCCTTCTCACCGACCCCACCGTGTGTGAGGGTCCGCGGCATGCGTCAGATCTTCCAGGCCGATCCCTCGCGGCTGTGCGCCGTCGAGGAGGCGGATCGGCATCACGAGCAGGTGCACGGCCCCTTCGCGCGGGACGTGCTGCTGCGGGAAAGCCCTCGCGTGACTCGTTACTCCTGGAACCGGGTCGAGCGAAGCCGTGACCTGAGCGGGCGTTTCGACCGGCGACCGGGTGCGTGGCGATTCATCTTCCTGGACTCCGAACCCCGGTTCGCGGGAGACCCCGAAGCGCGGGTACCGGGCCACCTCAGCCAACGCGTGCTGCACGACCATGTCAACTTCCTCCGCGACATGCGGTGCTTCGAGGCCGAGCCGGCGGTGGCCGCCGACCGCAGGTCCGGGCAGTGCTCGACCGCCAAGTTCCTGCTGGTGGTCGAGGTGACCCGGGAGAGCCGCCGTGACGAGCTCGTCCGGCTGCGCCGCGAACTGGTCTCCGCCCTGGCCGAGCACCTGCCGACCTCCGACGGCGGCAGGCTGCTCGTCACCAACGAGATCGTCCGGGAGATGGCCACCGCGCCGATCGAGGAGCCCGGCCAGCTGCCCACCGGGGAGTTCCGCCAGGTCTCGTCCCGGCTCGCCGTCGACGAGCTGTACTGCGACAACGCCACGGCCGGTGTGGAGCTCCTCACCTGTCCGGCCGTCCGGGAGATCATCGACGGTTTCCTGCCGGACGAGCTGCAGGGACATCTGGTGCGCGAGTGGGTCGGCTTCGACCGGAGTTGATCAGCGGACGCCGATGGGCGAGCCGTACACGCGGCCGCTCGCGTCACTTTGGGTGAACAGATGATCGCCATATGTCGTGGAAATCGGCAAGATCTGACTCTTGACGGCGGCGGGCCGTGCCCCACATCATCTGTTTTACATAAATGTGAAAGATGCATCGGATATCTGAAATCCACCTGCGGGCCGGCTCGCGATGAGCCTGACGCTCAAGCGCCCGTTGACCCTCCTTTCCACTCATCTGTAACCCGGCGACTCGATGCCGGAACCCCCCCTGGAGTACCGATGGCAAACAGTTGCACGCGCTCGTCGCGCTGGCTGCGCGCCGGGGTCGCCCTGCTCGCCGCAGGTGTCCTCGCAGCGTGTTCGACCTCGCCCTCCACCCCCGGCACCGCCGAAAAGGCGCAGGCGAGCGACGTCACCAAGACCTACAAGGCCGGCCTCGTCGGAGTGAGCGAGGGAGGCACCCCCGTCAAGGGCGGGACGCTGACGTACGCGGCCATGGCCGAGACACCCGTGCTGGACCCGGCGAAGGTCATCTACTCCGCGTCGACCGGCGGCATCGAGATGTCCGCGGTCTTCGACGTGTTGATGCGCTGGGACAGCGCGACCGGCGAGCTGGAGCCCCAGCTGGCGAAGAGCCTGGAGTCGTCCGACGACTTCACCACCTGGACGCTGACCCTGCGCGACGGGGTGAAGTTCAGTGACGGCACGCCGCTGAACTCCGACGCCGTGATCTGGAGCATCCAGCGCTACCTGACCATGAAGGGCACGGAGTCCGCGCTGTGGGGCCGGAACGTCACCTCGATGAAGGCCTCCGGCGACTCGACCGTCGTGTTCAAGCTGAAGGACAAGTGGCCCGGGTTCGCCAACCTGCTGGCCAGCGGCCCCGGACTGATCGTCGCCAAGGCGTCGGACGGTAAGGACGCGTTCAAGCCGATCGGCGCCGGTCCGTTCGTCTTCGAGCGCTACGCGCCGCACGAGGAACTGCTGCTCAAGGCCAACGAGAACTACTGGGACGGCCGCCCCAACCTCGACGCCGTGCGGATGGTCTGGCTGAACGACCCGAAGGCCTCCCGGGAGTCACTCGACGCGGGCAGCGTCAGCATGACGCTCCTGCGGCAGCCGGACGCCGTGGAGAAGGCGCTCGCGGACGGGCTGCCCGGTTACCTGAACCTGGTCACCCTCACCAGCCAGCCGATCATCAACGCCACCGAGGGGCGCCCCGGGCACGACGTGCGCGTGCGCCAGGCGGTACAGCTCGCGATCGACCCCAAGCTGATCTACCAGCGGGTCTACAAGGGAGCCGGCACGCCGACCGGAGAGATCTTCTCGGCCGCCTCCCGCTGGCACACCGACGCCAAGCCGCTGCCCTACGACCCCGCCAAGGCGAAGCAGCTCGTCGAAGAGGCCAAGAAGGACGGCTGGAACGGGAAGATCAAGTATCTCGGGTCCCAGGACCCCACCTCGCGTGACATGAGCCTGACCATCAAGGCCGCGCTGGACAGCGTGGGCTTCGAGGTCGAGGTCGAGACGGCGCGCACCGTCCAGGACATCCTCACCAAGGTCGCCGTCGAACGCGACTACGACATGGCGGGCTACGGCATCACGCTGCGCGAGTCCGACCCCTACCCCCGCATGTTCGCGGCCCTGCACAGCCAGGGCACCCTCACCAACGGCGTGCACACCGGCCCCGAGATGGACGCGGTGATCGACGAGTTCAAGGCCGCGAGCACCAAGGAGGAGCAGCTCAAGGCCATGGCCAAGTTCCAGGAGCAGTGGAACAAGGACGTTCCCGCCCCCGTCTTCGGGCCGATCAACGAGTACCTGGCCTGGTCCAAGAAGGTTCACGGGATCGTCGACTCCGCCACCAGCGTCGTCCTCCTCGGCAAGGCCTGGGTCGAGTGATCAGCTTCGTGATGCGGTCCCGCCGGGTGCACACCACACCCGGCGGGGCCGGGAACCAGGAGGAACCGTGCCGTACAAGCTGATCAAAAGGGTCGGTGAACTGCTGGCCGTCCTGCTGGTCGTCAGCTTCGGCACGTTCAGCCTGATGTCCCTGATGCCGGGCGATCCGGCTGTCACGATCCTCGGTGACGGCCGCACCCCCGAGGAGTACGCGGCCGTACGGACCGAGCTGGGGCTCGACGACCCGCTCCTGACCCGCTACTGGCACTGGCTGTCGTCGGCGCTCACCGGAGACCTCGGTCAGTCGGTGATCCCGCCCCACACCGAGGTGACGGCCCGGGTCGCCGCGGCGCTGCCGGTCAGCGTCGAGCTGGCGCTGCTCGGACTCGTCCTGGCCCTGGTGCTGTCGGTCCCGCTGGCGATGTGGTCGGCCAGCCACGAGGGCAAGCGGGTGGACCGGTTCATCAGCGCCGGCACGTTCGGCATGCTGTCTGTGCCGAGCTTCCTCGCCGGTCTGCTGATCATCATGGTCATGGTGAACCAGCTCGGCTGGTTCCCCCGCAGCGAATGGGTACGGCTCAGCGAGGACTTCGGCGGGAACCTCTACCACGCGTTCCTTCCCGCCTGCGTGATCGCGTTCACCGAGACCGCGATGTTCACCCGGATCCTGCGCAACGACCTGATCAGCACCCTCCGGGAGGACTTCATCCTCTCGGCGAAGGCCAAGGGCATGTCGACACTGCACGTCCTGGTCAGCGACGCGCTCAGGCCGTCGTCGTTCTCGATGATCACTGTCCTGGGCATCAGCCTGGGCCGGCTGATCGGCAGCACGGTGATCGTCGAGTACCTCTTCGCCCTTCCCGGCATGGGGACGCTGGTCGTCGGTTCGGCGTCCAACGGCGACTTCCGGATGGTGCAGGGCGCCGTCATGGTCATCGCGCTGATCTACATCGCCGCGAACGCGCTCATCGACGCGTCCTACGGCTATCTCGACCCGCGCATCAGGAGGGCGCATGTCTGAGCTCAAAGCGCCGCTGTCACCGCCGTGGTTCGCCCGGCCCGGCACGGTGCTCAACGTCGTGCTCGGCTTGGTGGGCCTGGCGGCGGTCCTGCTCTCGCTCAGCGTCCTGCAGGGATCACCGGTGCAGATTCCGGCCTTCGCCGTCGCCTGCGTCGGGGCCTACCTGGCGCTCGCGCGACTCGGCGCGGGGCTCTGGGGCACGCGCTTCGACCTCACCGCGGTGCTGTGCGCCGTGTGGATCGTGCTGATCGTCTCGGCCGCCGTCCTGGCGCCCCTGCTCCCCCTGGCCGAGCACCAGGATCTCGCCAAGTCCCTCGACGTGCAGACCATGGCGAGGCCGGACATCTTCTCCGCGCACCCGCTCGGCACCAACAACTTCGGCCTGGACATCCTCGCCCGGATCATCTACGGCGCCCGCGCCTCGCTGGTGGTCTCCCTCGCGGCGGTCGCCATCGGCATGATCGTCGGCGGGGCGATCGGCATTCTCGCGGGATACTTCCGCGGGACCGTCGACGCCGTGGTCGGGGTCTTCACCAACTCGCTGCTCGCGCTGCCGCCGCTCATCCTGCTGATCGCGCTGGCGACCGTGCTGCAGCCGAACCTGCGCAACATCACGATCGGGCTGTCCCTGCTGGCGCTGCCGAGCATGATCCGGATGGCCAGGGCCAGCACCCTGGCGTTCGCCCAGCGCGAGTTCGTCCTGGCGGCCAGGGCGATGGGTGCCAGCCGGCTTCGCATCATGATCCGTGAGCTGCTGCCGAACGTGCTGCTCCCGCTGGCCTCGTACGGCATGGTGATGGTGTCGGTGCTCATCGTGGCGGAGGCGTCCCTGAGCTTCCTCGGCCTGGGCATCCGGCCGCCGGAGCCGTCCTGGGGCAACCTCATCGCCGAAGGTGAGGGCGGCGTGTTCGTCGACCACCCGCACGTGGTGCTGATGCCGGGCATCACCCTCTTCCTGACGGTCTTCTCACTGAACCTGCTCGGAGAGAAAGCGCGGAATCGCTGGGATCCCCGGAAGGCGAAGGTCTAGAGATGGCGACCACGAATCGGATTTCTCCCGCGACGGACTCCCCCCTGAAGGCCGTCGACGAGCGGCCGCTGCTCGTCGTGGACGACCTGCGCACGGTGATCCACACGCCGCGGGGCGACATGAAGGCCGTCGACGGGGTGTCCTTCTCCCTGCGCGGCGGCGAGACCCTCGGCGTCGTGGGTGAGTCGGGATCGGGCAAGTCGGTGCTGGGCCGTACGATCATGGGCCTGTACCGGAGCGGACCGGGCATGACCGTCTCCGGCCGGGTCGAGTTCGACGGTCGCGACGTGCACACGCTGTCGCCGCGGGCCCTGCGCGGCCTGTGGGGCGCGGACGTCGGCATGGTGTTCCAGGACCCGATGACCGCGCTGAACCCGGTCAAGAAGGTCGGCCCGCACCTGACCGAAAGCCTGCGCAAACATCGCCGGATGTCCCGGTCCGACGCCGCGGCGCGGGCCGAGGAGCTGCTGAACCTGGTCGGCATCCCCGAGCCGCGCCGCCGCCTCGGCCAGTATCCGCACGAGCTCTCCGGCGGCATGCGTCAGCGCGTGGTCATCGCCATGGCTCTGGCGAACGACCCCAAACTGCTTGTCGCGGACGAGCCGACGACGGCGCTTGACGTCACGGTGCAGAAGCAGATCCTCGACCTGCTCGACCGTCTCCAGGCCGAACTGGGCATGGCGATCATCCTGATCAGCCACAACCTGGGGGTCGTGGCCGGCCGGGCCGACCGGGTCGCCGTCATGTACGCCGGCCGGATGGTCGAGACCGCGTCGTCCGGTGCCTTGTTCGGCGGGGCCCGGCACCCCTACACCGAGGCGCTGCTGGACTCGATCCCCCGGCTGGCGGACGCGCCGCACATGCGACTGGAGGCCATCAACGGTTCGCCGCCGAACATGACGGCGCCGCCGCCCGGCTGCCGGTTCGCCCCGCGCTGCCGGTACGCCGGGCAGGACTGTGCGGAGGAGCTGCCCGGGATGACCACGGACGACGGCGGCGATGTCACGAAGGCGGACCACCTGTTCGCCTGCCACCACCCCGTCAGTGCAGGAGGTAACTGATGGCCGGCACAGGCTCCGCGCACCTGCGCCCGGACGGCGACCGCGTCCTCGTCGTTGAGGACCTCGTCGTCGAGTTCCCCGCCGGGAGAAACCAGAAGGTCCACGCGGTGTCCGGCATCAGCTTCGACGTGCTGGACGGGGAGACCCTGGGGATCCTCGGAGAGTCCGGCTGCGGCAAGTCGAGCGCCGGTCGCGCGATCATGCAGTTGCCTCCGCCCACGTCGGGCACCGTCCGGATGGAGGACAACGAGCTCACCGGCATCGGGCAGGGCGCGATGCGCCGGCACCGCAAAAGTCTTCAGATGATCCTGCAGGACCCGGTGTCCGCGCTCAACCCCCGGCGCAAGGTCAAGGACCTCGTGGCCGAAGGGCTGGAGATCTGGGGCGTCAAGCCGAGCAAAGACGACATCGCCTCGATGCTGTCGGCCGTCGGCCTGCCGCCCGAGGTCGTCTGGGACCGCCGCCCGCACGAGCTCTCCGGCGGACAGTGCCAGCGGGTGTGCATCGCCAGGGCGCTCATGCTCGGTCCCCGGGTGCTCATCTGCGACGAACCGGTGTCCAGCCTCGATGTCTCGGTGCAGGCGCAGATCCTCAACCTCCTTGAGGAGAGCAAGGAGCGCTTCGGGCTGAGCATGATCTTCATCGCCCACGATCTCGCGGTCGTCAAGAACATCAGCGACCGCATCATGATCATGTATCTGGGCAAGGTGTGTGAAGTGATCCGCTCCGAGGATCTCGCGAGCGCCGCTCTGCACCCCTACACCCGGCTCCTCCTCGACTCCGTCCCCGAGGCGGCGCTCGACGCCGCGGTCAGCGGCGAGCCGGCGGCCGTGGTTCGCGACCGGGGTTCGAAGTCCGAGACCGTCGAACTGCCGTCACCGCTCGCTCCTCCCTCGGGATGCCGGTTCCGGACCCGCTGCCCGCTGGCCACCGAACGGTGCGCGACCGACGAACCGCAGCTGCGGGAGGTGGCGCCCGGTCAGTTCATCGCATGCCACAACGTCGCCGGCTGACCGGTTCACCGATCACCGACCACGCATCTCACCTCGGACGGCCGTCCGAGGCAGTCCATCACCCAAAGCACGAAAGGCAATACCCCGTGAGTTTTCACTTCGGCAACGGTTTCCGCGTGCGCTCGCTTTTCCACACCACCAGCGTCGTCCGCGACATGAAGCCGGTCGCCGACTTCCACCGGCGAGTGTTCGGCACCGAGACCATCACCATCCCCTACGCCATGAACCGGTACGCCCACTTCACCTTCATCGGTGACGTACCTGTCGAGGCGACCAGCCCGAACGTGGCCTTCGCCACCGCCAAGCGGACGTTCCTGCAGCTCGCGGGCAACCACTGGAGCCCCGCTGTCTTCTGGGTCGACGACCTCCCCGACGCGATCCACGCCTGCGACGTGCGGCACGGTTACCGCTTCACCCACCTGTTCGACGGGCGGCCGGTGGAGGGAAGCCCGGCTGACCGGCCCGAGCACGCCATCCAGGTCTACTCCAACCCCTTCGAGACCGGGGTCGACTGGGGGCTGTACGAGATGGACCAGGACCATGTGAACACGCAGCGGACCCGGCAGAACGCCGACCCGTTCGAGTACGCCGGTTCCTACACGCCGGCCCCGCCGCGCGACGACATCGTCAGCGTCGAGCGGCACGCCCAGCACGCGGTCGTGACCGACGACCCCGCCAAGACCCTCCGGTTCCTGGTGGACGCGCTCGGGGGCACGGTGTTCGCGGAGTCCGAGAACAAGGTGCTCGGCACGCGGAGCACCTTCCTCACCCTGGGGGACCGGCCGTGCACCGTCGAGGTGGCCGAGCCGGTCGGCCCGGGCGGCGCGGCGCGTGACCTGGAGCGCAACGGCAGCATTTACCACCGCCTCGACTTCAAGGTCCACGACCTGGACGCGGCGGTGCGACACCTCGAACGGGAGAACATCGGCCTGGAGGCCAAGGGCGACGACTTCGTCGTCCTCGACCCGAAGGACACCAACGGCCTGCGTTACGGGCTTTTCGCCGACCTCCAGGCCGGGGACCCGAGACTGTCCTGAGGCGCCATGACGAACGGCCCCGCCCGGTGGCCGCCCGCCGTCCGTCCGGACGGTGTGGCGTCCCCCGGGCGGGGGCTCGTGATGATCGGTACAGGTGACGGGTCGGGATCGCCCCCGCCGTACGACCTGGAGGGAAGTCCGCGTGCCCCCGGAAGAAAGGCCACAGTGAAGGACAAGTACCTGGTCGCCTGTCTCTGCTGCGCCTGCATGGTCGTCGCCCTTCAGCAGACACTCGTCATTCCCCTGCTGCCGGACCTGCCCCGCCTTCTCGACACCTCCGTCGCGGGTGCCTCCTGGCTGGTCACGGCGACTCTTCTGACCGGGGCGGTGTCCACACCGGTGCTGACACGCCTGGCCGACATGGTGGGCAAGAGGCGGATCGCCCTGGTGTGCCTCGCAGCCGTGGCCGGTGGCGGCGTGATGGGAGCCCTCTCGGTCTCGCTGTCCAGCGCCGTCATCGCCCGCGCCGTCGCGGGGGTGGGGATTCCGCTGATCCCGATCAGCATCGCGATCCTCGAGGAGGAGTTGCCGGACGAGAGGTCGCCGGCCAGGGTCGCCCTGCTCAGTTCCACGCTCGCCGTCGGGTCCGCCGTCGGCATGGTGCTGCCCGGGATAGTGGCCCAGGTGGTGCACTGGCGCCTGATCTTCTTGATCTGCGGCGTCGCGGCCCTTGTGATGATCGCCGGAGTGGTCCGTGTCGTTCCCCGCAGGGAGGGGAGGGCTCCGGGCCGGTTCGATCTCGTCGGCGCCGTGATCCTCACGGTGGCCCTCGTGGCGTTGCTGCTCCTGTTCACCCAGGCGGAGACCTGGGGCTGGACCAGCGGGCCGGTGATCTCGCTCGCCATCGGATCGGTTCTGGCGACCGTGCTGTGGATCGTGCTGCAACTGAGGGTCCGTGATCCCCTCGTCGACATCCGGACCTTGGCGCGGCCGGTGCTCCTCCTCACCAACGCGGGGTCGTTGCTCGTCGGGTTCGCCATGTTCATGAACCTGCTCGCTACCTCGCAGCTTCTTCAACTTCCGGATTCCACCGGGGCCGGACTCGGGATGGACGCCGTGCGGGCCGGTCTCTGGATGACGCCGATCGCGCTGTCGTTCGGCCTGCTCGCGCTGCTGTCGTCGCACATCACCCGCCGTTTCGGCGCGCGGACCACCCTGGTCGCCGGTGCCCTGCTCATGTCCGCCGCGTACGTCGGCAGGATCTCTCTCGGCGCCGGCCTCTGGCAGATCATCCTGGCCTCCGTCGCGGTGTCGGTGGGCTCGGCCTTCGCCTACGCCGCCTTCCCGGTCATCGTCACGCGCGCGGTACCGTCCTGGCAGACCTCCTCGGCCAACGGGCTCAACAACCTGCTCCGATCGATCGGGACCACCATCTCCAGTGCGGTGATGGCGGTCCTGCTGACCACGACGATCACCCGGAGCGGCGCGGGTGCCGCGCAGCAGGCCTTCACCTACGTGTTTCTGATCGGGGCCCTCGTCGCGTTCGTCGCGTTCCTGGTGACCTTGCCGCTCATCTGGCTCCCCGACTTCCCTCCGCGGACCGTCGAGTCACACACAGGCCTCGCGGGCCGGCCGTGACCGACCGGCCGTACGTTCATTCCATGATCAAGAGCAGGAGACCCCTATGACACAGACCGCCGTCGTCGACCACTTCGTCGCCGGAGTTCCCCTAAGCGGTGTGGGCGAACGGCTGGGGCCGGTGTACGACCCCGCCCTGGGGGTTGAGACGAAGAAGGTCCGTTTGGCCGCCCCCGCCGACGTGGACGCGGCCGTCGCGGCCGCCGCGGCGGCGTTTCCGGCATGGCGTGACACGTCCTGGGCACGTCGCCAGACGATTCTGTTCACCTTCCGCGAGTTGCTCAACAGCCGGAAGGGGGATCTCGCGGAGATCATCACGTCCGAGCACGGAAAGGTGCTGTCCGACGCGCTCGCCGAGATCTCCCGCGGCCAGGAGGTGCTGGAGTTCGCGCTGGCCATGCCCCAGCTGGCCAAGGGCGGCTACTCGGAGAACGTCAGCACGGGGGTCGACGCGTTCTCCGTGCTCCAGCCCCTCGGCGTGGTCGGGCTCATCAGCCCGTTCAACTTCCCGGTGATGGTGCCCATGTGGTTCCTCCCGATCGCGCTCGCCACCGGCAACACGGTCGTGCTGAAGCCGAGTGAGAAGGACCCGTCGGCGGCGAACTGGATCGCGGCGCTGCTGAAGGAGGCCGGCCTGCCGGACGGCGTCTTCAACGTCCTGCACGGGGACAAGGTCGCGGTGGACGGGCTGCTCGGACATCAGGACGTCCAGGCGATCTCGTTCGTCGGCTCCACCCCCATCGCCCGGTACGTCTACGAGAGCGCGACCCGCAACGGCAAGCGGGTCCAGGCCCTCGGCGGCGCGAAGAACCACATGCTCGTGCTCCCGGACGCCGACCTGAACCTGGCCGCCGACTCCGCGGTCAACGCCGCCTTCGGATCGGCGGGTGAGCGCTGCATGGCGATCAGCGTGCTCGCCGTCGTCGACTCCGTCGCCGACGACCTGATCGACCGGATCGTCACCCGGATGAAGGGCGTCACCGTCGGTGACGGACGCCGCAACTGTGACATGGGGCCGCTGATCACCCGGGAGCACCGGGACAAGGTGACCTCCTATGTCGAGGAGGCCGAGCGGGACGGTTCGACGCTGGTCGTCGACGGGCGGAGCGTCAAGGCCGACGGAGCCGCCGACGGGTTCTGGCTCGGTCCGACACTGGTCGACCGGGTCTCCGTCGGCTCCCGGATCTACACCGACGAGATCTTCGGCCCGGTGCTCGCGGTCGTCCGGGTCCGCGATCTGGACGAGGGGATCGACCTCATCAACAAGGGCGCGTACGGCAACGGCACCGCGATCTTCACCACGAGCGGTGGCGCCGCCCGGCGGTTCCAGCGTGACGTGCAGGTGGGCATGATCGGCGTCAACGTCCCGGTGCCGGTTCCGGTCTCCTACTACTCCTTCGGCGGCTGGAAGCAGTCGATGTTCGGCGACACCAAGGCGTACGGCATGCAGGGTGTGCACTTCTTCACGCAGGAGAAGACGGTGACCTCCCGGTGGCCCGAACCCGTCACCGGCGATGACGAGCTGAACCTGGGCTTCCCGCAGAACGCCTGACGTCTTCCGGCGAGGACGTCTCCGCCCGTTCGCGGAGACGCGGGCCGTCCGGCCGTGGAGGCGGCCGGACGGCCCGCGTCCCGGGAGCGGCCGATCACCCACGCCCTGTCACGTTCCGGGCAATGAAAAGGACGTGAGAGCGGGTGCTCATGACGCCACGACAGGTTCGAGCAACGTCCTCGCGGGAGCTAGTGTTGTACGCCACGCTTAGCCAAAAGCCGTGCCATAGCAGAAGAGGTGCAAGGATGGCGGTCTACGGGGAGGGCGGTGCCATTGTTCCTTCCGTGGCCCGGGCGATTCGCGTCTTGGAACTCCTCGCCTCCGCTCCGGACGGGCTCACGCTGACCGAGGTCGCGCGTGCTCTTGAGATGCCGCCGAGCAGCGCACTGGCGATCTGCACGACGCTGCGCCAGGAAGGGCTCGCCAACAGGACCCGGGACCGGCGGTACACCCTCGGCCCGGGCATCCTGTCATTGGCCGAGAAATACGCGCGGGGCGGTCTTCCCGCGCTTTTCATGCGCGCCTGCCGAGACGTGTTGCCCGACAACCGGGAAACCGTCGTTCTCGCGTTACGCGAGTGGCACGAAGTGGTCTATTTAGCGCAACGGCCTGGAAATCGCCCGCTGGCGGTTAACTATCACCTGGGCATGAGACTGCCCGCCCACACCACCGCGAGCGGAAAGGCATCACTGAGCCTGGTGCCGGACGACGAGGTGCGGGAGATCTACACGCTCACCCGGCCACCGGCCGAGCACGCCGGCGCCGGGCAACCCGACGTCGACCTGTTGATCGCGGATCTCCGGGAGATCAGGGAGCGCGGTTACGCCATCGACGACGAGCAGACCGCGCCCGGGATGGTCTGCCTGGGCGTTCCCATCACCGTCGCCGGATCCCGTGCGACCACGGCCGCCGTGGCGGTGAGCCTCGTCAAGTCGACCGTGACCGACGAGGTGCTTGCGGAGTACGTCGCGCTGATCCGGCTGCTGGCCGACACGCTGTCGACGGCGGAGCCCGGCAGCGACTGAGGGGGCGTGCGCCCGGGGGTCGTTCCCGCTGTGAAGGAACGAACCCCCGGACGCACGCGGGATCAGTGGTCGTAGCTGACCACGACCCGCTCCGTCAGGGCGCGTGCCTGACAGGGAAGGATCACGCCGTCCTCGAGGTCCTGCTCTTCCAGGATCGTGTTCGCGTCGTGGGCCACCTCGCCCTCCAGCAGGATGCAGGCACAGGCGCTGCACGATCCCTCCCGGCACGAGTACGGCACGTCCATGCCCGCGGCCAGGAGAACGTCCAGCAGCCGGTTGTTCTCCGGCCAGCGCACGGTGTGCTCATCGCCGTTGAGCCGGATCACGGCCTCGGCCGCGGCTCCGCCCTCGTCCGGCACCGGTTCGCCGGAACCGAACGGATCGCCGCTCAGCGAGCGATATTCCTCGATGTGAACGGCCCGGCCCGGCGACCCGGACGACCCCGGGCCGGTGAGACCGCACCGGACGCTCTCCATGAACGGTCCGGGACCGCAGACGAACACATCGCGCGAGGGGAACGGCGCGGCGAACTGGCGGAGCACGTCCTCGGTCGGCACTCCGGAGAGGCTCTCCAGCCAGTGGGTCACGAAGAGCCGATCCGGGTGCCGTTCCTGCAGCGCGCGCAGCTCGCCGGCGAAGATCACCGAACTCTCGTCCCGGTTGGCGTACAGCATCGCCACCCGGCCGGTGCCGGCGGCCATCACGGCCTTGACGATCGACATGATCGGGGTGATCCCGCTGCCGCCGGCGTACACGACCAGATCCCGGTCCAGCGACACCGGCACGAACCTTCCGGCCGGGGCGATGACGTCGAGCACGGTGCCCTTGACGGCGTTGTCGCAGAGCCAGTTGGAGCCGACGCCGCCTTGGACCCGCTTGACCGTGATCCGGGGCGGTTCACCGAGGTCCGGAGCGCTGCTCATCGAGTAGCAACGGGCCAGGGACGCGCCATCGGCCGGAACGCGAACCGTCAGGAACTGACCCGGCCGGTAGTCGAGGGCGCCGTCGTCCGTGAGCGGGTCGAGGACGAACGAGCAGGCGGCCGCGGTCTCCCGAACGACTTCGCGGACCTGCACCTGGAAAACACGAGCGGTGGCCATCTCAGATCCGACCGCCGCGACTCCCGATGAGCTCCAGGCAGCGCATCTTCAGATCGTCGGAGTACCCCATCACGGCCTCCCTGGCCGCCGGCAGGTCCCGGCGGGCGAGCGTCTCGGCGAACCGCACCCTGGCCTGACTCCATCTGCGATGAAGATCGCCCCAGTCGGTTCCGGAGACGACCTGGGCGAGGATCGAGGGGACGCTCAGGAGGTGGTAGGTGTCGAGCACCATCGGGTTCCCCGACAGTGACAGCAGGGTCTCGTGGAAGGCGACGATCGAGGCGCGACGCTCCTCGGCGTCCTGGTCGGGATGGAGTTCCACCGACGCACGCTCGGCGGCCTCGTGCACACGCGCCAGGTCCTCGTGGCTCACGCTGTCCAGCACATCGGCGATGACACCCAGGGTGAGCGTGGCTCGCGCGTCCAGCGCCTTGCTCACCAGGGCACCGTCGACCGGAACGAGTTGGTAGGCGCCGGGTCCGGAGTGCTGGAGCAGACCCTCCTGCAGCAGGCGGGTGATCGCGTAGTACGCGCTGAGCGGATTGGCCTGGAGTCGCTCGGCCACGTCGTCGACCGTGAGATCGCAGTCCAGGGGCAGCTCCCGCTCCAGCACCATGGCCCGGAGACGCTGGTGGGCGGAGCGGTCCGACATCTCGACGAACGCCCCGAAGCGCCCCTGATAGTAGGCCAGGGGGGCGCCCGGGGTGGCGACCGCGTTCACCACGTGTCCCAGGAAGATCACATGGGTTCCGCCCGTCGGCACGTCGGCGACACTGCACTCCAGGTGGGCGAGAGAGCCGTCGAGCAACGGCTGACCGTCGACCCCCGGGCTGTGCCTCACGCTGAGGAACTTGTCGTCCCCCTTGCCGGCGAAGTGCACGGCCAGGTCGCCCTGCCCCTCTTCGAGCACGTTGACCACGAACCGCCCGGTTCGCTGGATCGCCTTGGCGGTTTCGGAACTCTGGTTGAGGCAGACCAGCAGCATGGGCGGTTCGAGAGAGAGTGAGGAGACCGCACTGGCGGTGCTGCCGAACAACCGCTCGCCCTCGCGCGTGGTGATCACGGTCACACCGCTCGCGAAGTGGCCGATCACCTGGCGAAAGGTCCCCTGATCGAGCGGGGTCTTGAGCTGGACCTGTTCGACACCGGACGGGCGCATGGAGGCTCCTGAGTTCGGCCGAGTTAGCTAACGGTCAGTAGTTTGTCTCGACGTCGGCTGGCCCGCCAATACCGCTCCCGCTGACCGGATACCGCTTGCTTGCCCGCTGGTGATCTGGAAAGAAAGGGAAGTTTCCAGGTTGCCGGTATTGATTTCCGGCTGCCTCTCGATCAGGCTAACTAACAGACGTTAACTAACGTTGAGAGGGAGGCTCGCGTGTTCGCCCGTGTCAAAAAGGGAGTCCGGTGAGTACCACAGCGGTCAAGGTGTCCGATCCGCTCCATGACAAGAACAGCGCGGGTCGCGCACCGGGAACTCCCGTCACGATGGTGGAACGCGTGGCCCTGATCCTGGAGGCGTTCGGCGGACAGCCGGGGTGGCTCAGCCTCGAAGCGATCTCACAGCGGACCCGGCTGCCGCGGTCCACCGCTCACCGGATCCTGGACCAGCTCCTCAGAGTGCGGTGGCTGGAGCACAGCTCCTGGGGATACGCGCTGGGTCCCCGCCTGCTGGAGCTGTGCGGCCAGGACAACTCGGACTCGCGGCTGAGGACCGCCGCCGATCCGATCCTTCGCGAACTGCGGGATCGGACCGGAATGGTGGTGCACCTGGGAGTGCCCGAGCGGGACCAGGTGAGGTACCTGGCGAAGTACTCGGTGGCGTCGTTCGCCGTCCCGTCCCAGGTCGGAGCACTGGTGCCGATGCATGCCAGCGCGTTGGGCAAGGCGTATCTCGCCTGTCTGAAGCCGGAGCGCATCGGCAAGATCCTCGGCGACAACCTGGAGCGGCGGACGTCGCGTACCATCTGCGACCTCTCCCACCTCCACGCCGACCTGGCCCGGGTACGCGAACGCCGCGGCATCGCCTACGAGAAGGAGGAATGCGTGCCCCGGCTGGCCTGCGTGGCCTCGGCCGTCCACAGCAAGGACGGGCCGCTGGGGAGCGTCTCGCTGGTGACCAGTGCCGAGACCGGATCGCTCAGCCGTATGGCTCCCCTGGTGGTGCGAGCGGCCCGCCGCATCACCGAGACCCTGCTCAGCGGTGCGTGATCGGACGAAGGCCCCGATTCACCGGTAACGCACAGGGGTAAGCGCTCGCCACGACGATTTCATCCCGGTGGGCGAGAGACGGGTGTGCGCCGGTCGCGCCACCTGCCAACGTTGAATCATGCTCGACGTGACAACCCGCAGGGCCGCGGCGGACGCGCTCTGGACGGCGCAGCGGGAACGAAGCCCGATTGACCCTCTGACCGAGTCGTACCCCGGTATCGACGTGGTCGACGCCTACGAGATCCAGCTGCTCAACATCAGGCGTCAGCTCGACGCCGGGGCCGGCGTCCACGGCCACAAGGTGGGGCTCTCGTCACCGGTGATGCAGCAGATGATGGGCGTCGACGAGCCCGACTACGGGCACCTGCTCGACACCATGGTGCACTCCGAGGGCGAGCCCATCGAGATCGCCCGGTACTGCTACCCCAGGATCGAGGTGGAGATCGGCTATGTCCTGGGAGACGCGCTGCCCGGCGAGAACTGCACCGTAGAGGACGTACTCGCCGCCACCGAGTACATCGTGCCGAGCATCGAGCTCATCGACAGCCGCATCAGGGACTGGAAGATCGGCTTGGCCGACACCATCGCCGACAACGCGTCCTCGGCCGGGGTGCTGCTGGGGGCCGCCAGGCGGAGCCCGGCCGAGCTGCGGGCCGCCGGCGTGGACATCGCCGATATCGAGGCCGTCCTCTACACCGGCGACACCGAGGTGGCACGGGGCAACACCAGCGCGGTCCTGGGCGATCCGACCACCGCCGTCGCCTGGCTGGCCAGGAAGGTCGCCTCCTTCGGGGTCAAGCTCCAGGCGGGGCACGTCATCCTTCCCGGGTCCTGCACCCGCGCGGTCGACGTGCGTCCCGGCGACACCTTCCGCGCCGAGTTCGCCGGGCTCGGCTCCGTGACCGCTCGATTCGAATGAGAGTGAAACCAGTGACCAAGGCGACCGCCGCGATCGTCGGCTCGGGGAACATCGGGACCGACCTGATGTACAAGCTGCTCCGCTCCGAGGTGATCGAGCCGCGCTGGATGATCGGCGTGGACCCCGACAGTCCGGGTTTGAAGCGGGCCGGGGACAACGGCCTGATCGCCTCGGCCGAGGGCGTCGACTGGCTGCTCGGCCAGGACGAGCGCCCCGACATCGTGTTCGAGGCCACCTCCGCCTACGTGCACCGGGCGAACGCTCCCAGGTACCGCGAGCTCGGCATCCAGGCCGTCGACCTGACCCCGGCCGCGATCGGGCCCGCCGTGGTGCCGGCGGTCAACCTCGGCGCGCACCTGGACGCGCCCAACGTCAGCCTGATCACCTGCGGGGGACAGGCCACGATCCCGATGGTGCACGCGGTCTCGCGGGTGACCGAGGTGGCCTACGCGGAGATCGTCGCCAGCGTCGCCTCCCCGTCGGCCGGTCCCGGCACGCGGGCGAACATCGACGAGTTCACCAAGACCACCAGCCGTGGCATCGAGACGATCGGCGGAGCCAGGCGGGGCAAGGCGATCATCATCCTCAACCCGGCCGAGCCGCCCATGCTCATGCAGGACACGATCTTCTGCTCGATTCCGGTAGAGGCCGACCGGGAGGCGATCGCGGCCTCGATCAAGGAAGTCGCGGCGGAGGTGGCCTCATACGTGCCCGGTTACCGGCTGCGTACCGAGCCGCAGTTCGACGACCCGACGGCCGTCAGCAGCGGCCTCGCCCGCGTCGCCGTATTCGTCGAGGTCGAGGGCGCGGGCGACTTCCTGCCACCCTACTCGGGCAACCTCGACATCATGACGGCCGCCGCCACCAAGGTCGGCGAGGGCTTCGCACAGCGCATCCACCCGTAAGGAGATCGACCCATGCCCTACAGCGCCGACCTCGACATCCGCATCACCGACTCGTGCCTGCGGGACGGCTCGCACGCCAAGCAGCACCAGTTCACCGTCGAACACGTCCGCTCCGTCGTCGCCGCGCTCGACGAGGCGGGTGTGCCGGTCATCGAGGTCACCCACGGCGACGGCCTCGGCGGCTCGTCGTTCAACTACGGCTTCAGCCACACCCCCGAGCAGGAGCTGATCAAGGCGGCGGTCGCCACCGCCAAGCGCGCGAAGATCGCCTTCCTGATGCTGCCCGGCGTCGGAGTCAAGGACGACATCCGCGAGGCCGCCGACAACGGTGCGAGCATCTGCCGGATCGCCACGCACTGCACCGAGGCGGACGTCTCCGTACAGCATTTCGGCCTGGCCCGGGAGCTCGGCCTGGAGACGGTCGGGTTCCTGATGATGTCGCACACCCAGCCGCCCGAGGCACTGGCCAGGCAGGCGCGGATCATGGCGGACGCGGGCTGCCAGTGCGTGTACGTCGTCGACTCGGCGGGCGCGCTGATCATGGAGCAGACCTCCGACCGCGTCTCCGCCCTGGTCGCCGAGCTCGGCGACGACGCCCAGGTCGGTTTCCACGGCCACGAGAACCTCGGCCTCGGCGTCGCCAACTCCGTCCTCGCGGTCAGGGCGGGCGCCCTCCAGATCGACGGCTCGGTGCGCAGGTTCGGCGCCGGGGCGGGCAACACGCCGCTGGAGGCGTTCACCGCCGTCGCCGACAAGCTCGGCATCCGTACCGGCGTCGACACCCTGAAGATCATCGACGCGGCCGAGGACGTGGTGCGTCCGATCATGGACGGCGAGTGCCTGCTCGACCGGCTGACGCTGACCATGGGTTACGCCGGCGTTTACTCCAGCTTCCTCAAGCACGCCGACCGCCAGGCGAGGAAGTACGGCGTCTCCGGCGCCGAGATCCTCGTCGAGGCCGGGCGCCGCAAGCTCATCGGCGGGCAGGAAGACCAGCTCATCGAGATCGCGGTCGGCCTGGCCGGCCGCTGAGGCGAGGCGGGGGCGAGTCCGCTTCGTTCCTCCGTCGTGGCTCGGAGGGTACGGGCACGGACCGGGGGAGGGGCCGGTGACTCCCCTCCCCGGTCAGATCCGGGTGATCGCGCCGGTGTTGTCGCGGTCAAGGTGCCGTCCGATGATCATTCGCTGGATCTGGTTGGTGCCCTCGAAGATCTGCATGACCTTGGCCTCGCGCATGTAGCGCTCCACCGGGAACTCCCGGGTGTAGCCCGCACCCCCGAGGACCTGGACGGCGTCCGTGGTCACCTTCATCGCGTTGTCGGTCGCCACGAGCTTGGCGATCGACGCCTCGCGGCTGAACGGAAGATCGGCGTCCTTGAGCCGTGCCGCGTGCAGCAGTGTCGCACGCGCGGAGACGATGGCGGCCTCCATGTCGGCAAGGATGAAGCCGAGTCCCTGGTGGTCGATGATCCGCCGTCCGAAGGTGTGGCGCTGCCGGGCGTAGGCGACGGCGGCGTCGAGAGCCCCCTGGGCGAGACCGGTCGCGACCGCGGCGATGCCGAGCCTGCCGACGTCGAGTCCGGCGAGGGCGATCTTGAGACCGTCGCCCTCCGCGCCCAGCCGCCGCTCCACCGGCACTCGGACCCCTTCGAGCCGCAGGGCTGTGGTGGTCGAGCCGGTGAGGCCCATCTTTCGCTCCGGTACGTCCGCGACCAGGCCGGGCGTGTCCGCGGGGACGAGGAAGCAGGAGATGCCGTGGCGGTCGCCCTGGGCGGCACCGGTACGCGCCATGATCTTGTAGAAGTCGGCCTGGCCGCCGTGGGTGACCCAGGCCTTGGTGCCGTTGAGCACGTAGCCGTCGCCGTCGCCGCGGGCCGTCGCGGTCATGGCCGCGGGGTCCGAACCGGCGTGCGGCTCGGAGAGGCAGTAGGCGCCGAGGAGCTCGCCACCGAGCATCTCGGGCAGCCAGCGCTGTTGTTGCTCCGGAGTACCGCGCGTCGCGAGGCCGAAGCAGGACAGCGCGTGGACGGAGACGCCGACACCGACCGAGGCCCACACCGCTCCGATCTCCTCCAGCACCTGAAGGTAGACCTCGTACGGGAGACCGGACCCGCCGAGCTCCTCCGGGTAGGGCAGGCCGAGGATGCCGACCTCGCCGAGCATGCGGAAGACGTCGCGGGGGAATTCCTCGTCGGCCTCGGCCCGTGCCACCCGGGGTGCGAGCTCGTCGGCGGCGATCGTGCGGACGAGCTGGATCAGGTCGGCGTGCTCAGCTGAACGGAAGGTACGTCGGGCCGGCATCGGTGGTTCTCCTGGAGTGCTGGGGGTGGTGGGTGGCGGTGGTGACGGTCGGAGCCGGGCCGGGCTCACCGCCCGGCCGGGCGGCAGCGCGGATCTCGGCGACGTGACCGCCGGGACCGGCGCCGATGACGACGACGTCGAAGGGCTGTTCGGCGACCTGGTTCGTCATCACAGCGCCGCCAGTCCGGGCTCGGCGAGCAGGGCGGCGGTGTCGGCGAGGACCTGGGAGCCCTCGGCGCCGTCGAGCACGCGGTGGTCGAAGGAGAGCGCGAGCTGGACGATCGAGCGGGGCTCGATCCTCTCACCCGCGGCGTCCTCGACGACCCAGGGCTGCCGGCGGATGGCGCCGACGGCCAGGATCGCCGTCTCGCCCGGGTTGAGGATGGGGGTGCCGGTGTCGACGCCGAAGACGCCGACGTTGGTGATGGTCGTCGAGCCGCCCGCCATCGCCTCCGGCGTGGTCCTGCCGTCGCGGGCGGTGGCGGCGAGCTCATTGATCGCGTTGGCGAGGTCGAGCAGGCCGAGGGTGTGCGCGTCCTTGATGTTCGGCACCATCAGGCCGCGTGGCGTGGCGACGGCGAGGCCGAGGTTGACGCCGGCGGGGATGACGATCTCCTGGGCGGTCTCGTCCCAGCGCGCGGTCGCCATCGGGATCCGGGCCAGGGCTCGGAGGTAGGCGCGGGCGACGAACGCCAGGGGCGTGAGCTTGGTGTCGCGGAACTCGCGGCGTCGCTGGACCAGCTCGCGCAGCTCCAGGGTCTTCGTCACGTCGACGGTGACGAACTCGGTCACGTGCGGTGCGGTGAAGGCGGAGGCGACCATCGCGGCCGCGGTGTGCTTGCGCACCCCCTTGATCGGGATCCGGGTCTCCGAGCCGGTGACTGCGGCCGGGGCCGGGGCCGCCGACGCGGGCCGGCCGCCGGACTCCGAGGCACGCAGCACGTCGGCACGTGCGACGGTCCCGTCCGGGCCGGTCGGCTCGACCGCGGCGAGGTCCACCCCGAGAACCTTCGCCAGCTTGCGGATCGGAGGCTTGGCCCGCGGCCTGTCCCGGCCGGGAGCGGCGGGTGGCGTGACCGCGGGGGCGGATGGCGTGACCGCGGAGGCGGGTGGCGTGACGGCGGGGGCGGGTGGCGTGACAGGGGAGGCGGGTGGCGTGACGGCGGGGGCGGCCGCGCCGCTTGGGACGGCGCCACGGCGACGCCGGCTGCGACCGGAGTCCCTGGCGCCGTAGCCCACCAGCAGCCTGGGCTCCGGCTCGCCGGCCTCGCCCTCGGCCGGAGCGATCGGAGCGGCCGGAGCGGCCGGAGCGGCCGGGGCGGACGCCGGTGCGCCGGCGGTGCGGATGGCGATGATCGGCGAGCCGACGGCCACGACCTCGCCTTCGGCGGCGAGCAGCTCGACGACCTCGCCGGCGTACGGCGAGGGCAGCTCGACCACGGACTTCACGGTCTCGATGTCGACGATGATCTGGTTGACGGTGACCGTGTCGCCGACGGCGACGCGCCAGGTGACGATGTCGGCCTCGGTGAGGCCCTCACCGACATCGGGCAGCAGAAAGGTCTGTGCGGTCGCGGTGGTCGTCGCGGTGGTCAAGGTGT
This sequence comes from Streptosporangium sp. NPDC051022, assembly GCF_040683035.1. Lineage (NCBI taxonomy): Bacteria > Bacillati > Actinomycetota > Actinomycetes > Streptosporangiales > Streptosporangiaceae > Streptosporangium > Streptosporangium sp. NPDC051022. The sequence goes on from NZ_JBFBCF010000001.1 coordinate 333,183, forward strand.
GCTCCTGCGTGCGGAACGGACGGGGCCGTCTCGGGATGGCGTCAGTGGCGTCTCGGGATGGCGTCAGTGGCTCAGGCTGAGGTCGCAGGCCTCGAGGATCCGGTCGACGTTCGGCAGCCAGTCCTCCTCAAGGCGGCTCGCCGGGTATGGCGTGTCGTATCCGGTGACCCGCAGGATCGGCGCCTCGAGCTCGTAGAACGCCTGGGCCTGCACCCGGGCGGCGAGCTCGCCGCCGATGCCGCAGGTCTGGGGGGCTTCGTGGGCGATGACGAGGCGGCCGGTCCGTCGTACGGACTCGACGACCGTGGCGTCGTCGATGGGCGAGAGCGAGCGCAGGTCGATGACCTCGACCTCGCGCCCCTCCTCCGCCAGCACCCCGGCGGCCCTGGTCGCCACCGGCACCAGGGCGCCGTAGGTGACCAGGCTCAGGGCGTCCCCGGGCCGCACGATCCGGGCGCGCTCCATGTCGACCGGCGGGGCCGACGGGTCGACGTCGCCCTTGGACCAGTAGGACCGCTTGGGCTCGAGGAAGATGACCGGGTCGTCGCACCGGATCGCCTGGCCGAGCAGGTCGTAGGCCTCCTGCGCGTCGGACGGGCAGAGCACGCGCAGTCCGGGGGTGTGCGCGAAGTAGGCCTCGGGCGACTCGCTGTGGTGCTCGATCGCACCGATGCCGCCGCCGACGGGGATGCGGATGACGACGGGGAGCGAGATCCGCCCCTCGGAGCGGTGGCGGTACTTCGCGAGCTGGGTGACGATCTGGTTCATCGCCGGGAAGACGAAGCCGTCGAACTGGATCTCGCACACCGGCCGGTACCCGGCCAGGGCGAGACCGATCGCGCTGCCGACGATGCCGGCCTCGCCCAGGGGCGAGGTGACGACGCGGTCGTCGCCGAAGTCCTTCTGCAGGCCGTCGGTTATACGGAAGACGCCGCCGAGCCGGCCGATGTCCTCGCCGATGAGGAGCACCTTGTCGTCGGCGTTCATCGCGTCGCGCAGGCTCGCGTTGAGGGCGTGCGCCATCGCGGTGCTCACGAGTGGTCTCCTTCGGCCGCGGCCACGAAGGCCAGGTGCTCGTTCATCTGCCGCCTGAGGTCGCGCGGCATGCTCTCCAGGGAGTGGAGGAACGGGTCGCCCGCCGCGGGCACGGGGAGGGCCCGGCAACCGCCGCGCAGACGTTCGGCCAGCTCCTCCTCCTCACGGGCCAGATCGGCCAGGAACGCCTCGTCGATCCGTGGCGAGTGGTCACCGCCGGTCAGGAGGGCACGGAGCCGGTCGATCGGGTCGCGGGTCGCCCACTCGTCGTTCTCCGAGCCCGCCCGGTAGCGCAGGTCGTCGTCCGACGTGGTGTGCGGGTTCCGGCGGTAGGTGACCGCCTCGATCAGGGTCGGGCCGCCACCGGCGCGGGCGTTCGCAAGCGCCGCCTGGGTCGCCGCGTGGCAGGCGATGACGTCGTTGCCGTCGACCCGCACGCCCGGGAAGCCGAAGCCCCGGGCGCGCTCGGCCGCCGGAACGCGGCTCTGCACGGAGAAGGGCGCCGAGATCGCCCACTGGTTGTTCTGGCAGAAGAACACCACCGGCAGGTTCTGCGCGGCGGCCCACACGAACGCCTCGTTGGTCTCGCCCTCGCTGAGCGCTCCGTCGCCGAGGAAGACCAGCACCGCCCGGTCCCGGTCGGGGTCGCCGGTGCCGACGTCGCCGTCACGCACGATGCCCATCGCGTAGCCGACGGCATGCAGGGTCTGGGCGCCGATGACCAGGGTGTACAGGTTGAAGTTGCGCTCCCGCGGGTCCCAGCCGCCCATCGTGGTGCCGCGGAAGAGCCCCAGCAGCCGGACCGGGTCGACGCCGAAGCACCAGGCCACCGCGTGCTCGCGGTAGGTGGGAAACACCACGTCCTGCGCCCGCAGCGCGGAACCCGCGCCGACCTGGGCACCCTCCTGGCCCAGCATCGAGGGCCACAGCCCGAGCTCACCCTGCCGCTGCAGCGCGATCGCCTCGGTGTCGACGCGGCGGGCCAGGACCATGTCGCGGTAGGCGGCCCGCAGGTCCAGGGCGTCGGCGCCGGACGGGACGCGGTCGTCCTGGCGCAGCCTGCCCGCTGCGTCGAGGACCGACCAGGGCGCGGTCGTTGGGGGCGCGGAGGTCATGGTGCTCCTTGAATCGTCGTACGGAGCACTCTCGCAACGGCTGAATCCCGCACGCAATCAATGAGCGCAAGATGTGCGTAGGACGCTGACACTGTGCGTCTATATCATGGCAATCCTCATGAACTGCGCGCAGCGCGACACATTCTTTCGCACCCAAGAAGGCGTGATGGACAGCATCGACCGACAGATCCTGGACCTTCTCCGCACCAACGCGCGCATGCCGGTCAGCGAGATCGCGCGACGCGTCGGCCTGTCCGGAGCTCCCGTCTCGCGGCGCATCGAGCGACTGGAGGCGGACGGGATCATCCAGGGCTACGTCGCGCTCGTCAGCGAAGCAGCGGTGGGCGAACTCGACGCCTTCACCGAGATCCGCCTCACAGGGGACACCGACACCCGGGAGATCGAGGAGATCGCGCGCCAGGTTCCGGAGGTCCAGCAGTACTACACGATCGCCGGCGACCCGGACGCCCTCGTGCGGTTCCGGGTCCGCAATGTCGACCACCTGCAGCAGGTCGTCAACGCCATCCGGCGCACGGGGATCGTGGCCGGCACCAAGACGCTCATCGTCATGTCGACGTGGGACCGTACCCGCACACTGGACTGAGGATGCGGCCGGGCGGCCCGGTCACATGTCACCCCCTCCCTCGGCACATGGGCTCTCCCAACCCGCCTGCCGACGGCGCCGCGAAAACGGGTGGATCTTGTGAACGGTGGTCGCCTAGTTTGGGTTCTCATCCCTACGTGAGGACTTCGCGCGCATGACGCCGCCTGCTCTTTAGACCTGACACCTCCCTGCGCACCGGTCGCCGACGACGCCGTCGGCTCTGTTTTCCGTGCTCTTCGTCAGGTCTTCAGAGAGATCATGTCTTCACATCCTCATATCGTGCTGCCCTGGGTGGTACGGCGCACCCGCCTGCCCCTGCTCGCCCTGCGGTGCGTGGCCTGCCCTTCCGGCCGCGCCACCATCGGCGACGGCAGGTTCCGCGTCAACGCCAACGGCAAACTTCTCGACGTCTGGCTCCTGGTCAACTGCGTTTCCTGTGGCCGGACCGGCAAGCTCACCGTCCACGATCGCGTCCCGGTCCGCTCACTGCCCGCTGACCTTCTGGCCGGTTACTCGGCCAACTCGCCTGCTCTCGCCGTGGACACCCTCCTCGACCCGTTGATCGCCCGGCGCAACCGGTTCGCGCTCGATTGGGACGGGCGCTGGGAACTCCACGCATCTCCCGTTCCCGAGGATCCGTGGCCCCTCCAGATCGCGGTCACCTTCGACGATCCCGTGCCGGTCCGACCCGAACGGCTCATCGCTCATGGATCAGGCATCAGCCGTAACGAGATCGCCCGCAGAGTCAAGATCGATATCCCGCTGAACCGCAGGACGAAACTGGACTTCTCATTCGTCCTGATGAGGCCGGTTCAGTAGGTCCAGGTATCGGTGCGACGCTCTCCGCTCCGACCCCGCGTACCGCAGCGGCCCACCGCCGAAACCCCGTCCTCCCGCCCCGCGTGTTCGCGGGGCGGCCCGTTTCCGTCGCGCTCGGGTGGCTCCCCTGGGGACACGTCGGCTAATGGCAACCCGACAAACGTGCCTAACTTTCATTAAGTGAACCTATCGGAAACTAGACTGTTTCTATCGGTAAGAGGCCTATAGCGTGCGATAAGTTCCCTTATCGCGCGCGATTGTTTTCGCGGATCGGAGCCCTATGGCCGGGCGTGACCCGGGATGCAGCCACGCAGAGTAGCGAGAATCCGCATTCTCGCTACCGGCCTGCGGGATCGGGGTGTTTCGGGAATAGGTCTTCTCATTGCTTATGGGCGTTTCCGCAGATCGTGCGCCCGAACATGGACATAGCGGGATTTGTGCCACACGGGCCCGTGCTGAAATGGTCACCGAAATGCGACAGAACCATAGCCTTACCCGGCCGGTGCCTTGACGTGACGTATTTTCGCCGTATTACTGTCGCGCCCGTCAAAGAATGATATTGCTTGGTTGTGGCTGATCAGGGACAGATTCTGAGCGCATTCGAGGGCGCGGCGCCCATTGTCCTGTCCGCCGGCCCCGGGCAAAAGCCCGAGCGGACGGCTCCGGAACCCGGCCATACCCGGGAGCCGCCGGGCGGTACCGCCGTGTCCGTCACCGCCTCCGTCACCGCGTCCTCGGCCACCTGGCTCCTGGACAATCTGCCCTGACCCAGGCGCGACATCCGATCCGGCCCTGTGGAGGAGACACCCGGGGGCGCCCTGCTCGTGCCCCCGGTCAGGGGCGAGGACGCGGACCGGCCGCGCGCCAGGCGGCCCATGGCCTACGAGACGTCGAGAGCGTCGAATCGAGCGGTTCGACGCGGACCCATCCGAGAGAGGATCCCATGACCCCCCTGCCCACCCCGGTCTCCAGCCTCACCGCGACCGAGATCGAGCGGACCGTCGCACTGGTACGCGAGGCCGGCCTGGCCGGCGAGAGCGTCCGCTTCGTCTACGTCGGCCTGATCGAGCCGCACAAGCAGGAGGTACTCGCGTTCCAGGCCGGCACCGGGCCAAGGCCCGACCGCCGGGCGCGGGTGCTGCTGCTCGACACCGCGACCGGCGACGCCCGGGACGTGACCGTCGACCTCACCGCCGGGGCGGTGGCCGCGGTCGTCGACGTCGACGGCTCCCGCGGCGGGATGCCGATCCTGGTCGAGGAGTTCATGTCGGTCGACGGGATCCTCGCCGAGGATCCGGCCTGGATCGACGCGCTGGCCAAGCGCGGCCTGACCGCGGAGCAGGTGAAATGCGCGCCGCTCTCCGCAGGCGCCTTCGACCTGCCCGGCGAGGAGGGCAGGCGGATCATCCGGGTGCTCTGCTTCGCCGCGCTCGACCCCGACGGTCATGTCTGGGCGCACCCGGTGGACGGGCTGAGCGCCTACGTCGACCTGGTCGAGAGGAAGGCGACCGAGATCATCGACATCGGTGTCTTCCCGCTGCCGGAGGAGCTGAGCAAGTTCCACCTCCCGGAGGGGCGCCCGGCACCGTTGGAGACCCTCAGACCCATCGAGATCACCCAGCCCGAGGGGCCGTCGTTCCGGGTCGAGGGCGACCGGATCACCTGGGCGAACTGGTCCTTCCACTTCGGGTTCGACGCCCGTGAGGGCCTGGTGCTCCACCAGCTGGCCTACGCCGACCCCGACCACGACGGCGAGGTCCGGCCGGTCGTCTACCGCGCCTCCATCGCCGAGATGGTGGTGCCGTACGGCGACCCGGCGCCGGTCCGGTTCTGGCAGAACTACTTCGACACCGGCGAATACCTCTTCGGCCGGTTCGCGAACTCGCTCACCCTGGGCTGCGACTGTCTCGGCGAGATCCACTACGTCGACGTCGACCTGGCCGACGAGGCCGGCGACGTACGGCGGATCCCCAACGCGATCTGCCTGCACGAGGAGGACTACGGCACGCTCTGGAAGCACACCGACATCTACACCCCGAACTCGGCCGAGGTCCGCCGCCAGCGCCGCCTGGTGATCTCGTTCTTCACCACGATCGGCAACTACGACTACGGCTTCTACTGGTACCTCTACCTCGACGGCAGGATCGAGTGCGAGGCCAAGCTCACCGGCATCCTCTTCGCCTCGGCCTACCGCGGGCTGCAGGAATGGCCCTACGCCGGAGAGGTCGCCCCGGGTCTGGGCGCCCCGTTCCACCAGCACCTGTTCAGCGCTCGCCTCGACATGATGGTCGACGGCGTCCGGAACGCGGTGGACGAGGTCGACGCGGTCCGGGTGCCGGTCTCGCCGGAGAACCCGTACGGCAACGCCTTCAGCTACGCCCGGACCCGGATCGCGAGCGAGGCCGAGGGGGTGCGCAGCGCGGACGCCTCGGTCGGGCGGACCTGGCACGTGGTGAGCACCGAGCGCACCAACCGGCTCGGTCAGCCGACCGGCTACGTACTGCGCGCCGAGCAGCACCCGACCCTGCTGGCGGACCCGTCCTCGTCGATCGCCGCGCGGGCGGCGTTCACCACCCGGGACCTGTGGATCACCCGGTACACGCCTGAGGAGCGGTACCCGGCCGGCGAGTTCGTCAACCAGAACCCGGGCGGCGACGGTCTGCCGACGTACGTCGCGGGTGACCGGCCCCTGGACGGCGAGGACGTCGTGCTGTGGCACACCTTCGGCGTGACCCACTTCCCACGGCCCGAGGACTGGCCGGTGATGCCGGTCGACCATGTCGGATTCTCGTTGACGCCGTACGGGTTCTTCGACCGCAACCCCACGCTGAACGTGCCCGCCAACACGGCCAAGCACTGCAGCGGGCACGGTGACGGACACGGGCACGGAGACGGTGACGGGCACGGAGACGGGCACGGGCACGGAGACGGGCACGGGCACGGAGACGGGCACGGGCACGGAGACGGGCACGGTCACCACGGCGACTGAGATGCGGAGATAGAGCGGGTACCGGTGGCCGGACCGCTCCCGGCGGCGCTCGGTGCGGGCTGCTGCGCGGTCGCCGGTGACCCGTTCCAGGGCGTCGACGAACTGGCCGGCGTCGAACACGCTGTCCTTGAGGAAGTGGCCCGTCATCCGCTGCTTTCGGGCGCCCAGTTCTGTACGGCGGGGGCGTACCCGGCCGGCTTGTCCCCGACCTTGACGCCGGGACTGACCAGCCAGCTCTGGTACTCCGGTGTGAACATGCGGTAGACCGACCGGGGCGGCACGGAGCTCGCCTCGTCGAGTTCGGCGCGCAGTTCGGCCGGCAGCTCGGCGTCGAGGGCGGCCATGTTGGCGTCGAGCTGGTCGGCGCTGCTCGCCCCGATGATCGCCGAGGCGATTCCGGGCTGGGTGGCGACCCAGTTGAGGGCGACCTGGGCCATCGTCATGTCGAGCTTGCCGGCGACACCGTTGAGTGTCGTCAGCAGCCGCCAGTCCCGGTCCGTCCACGAGCCTCCGGGCGAGCCCGCGTCACTGAGCCTGCCCTCCCCGGCCAGACCCCGGCCGGTCTGCCGGTACTTGCCGGTGAGGAAGCCGCCGCCGAGCGGGCTCCACGCGGTGATACCGAGCCCCAGGTTCTGCCCCATGGTGACGTGCTCCAGCTCGATCGTCCGGTCGATGAGAGAGTAGGGCAGTTGCAGGCTGACCACCGGGACGAGGGAGTGGGCCTCGGCAAGGGTCTGGGCTCGCGCGGCGTACCAGCTGGGCACGTCGGACAGGCCCGCGTAGCGGATCTTGCCGGCCCTGGTGAGGTCGTCGAAGGTCCGCATGACCTCCTCGACGGGAGTGATCCGGTCCCAGGTGTGCAGCAGGAACAGGTCGATGTAGTCGGTGCGCAGGCGGCGCAGTGACGCCTCGACCGCTCTGATCATGTGCTTGCGGCCGTTGCCCCCAGCGTTCGGGTCTCCGGGGGCGACACTGTTGGTGAACTTGGTGGTGAGCACCACCCTGTCGCGCACCCCGGCTTCCGCGATGAGATTGCCGAGGATGGTCTCGCTCTCACCGGCGGTGTAGAAATCCGCGGTGTCGATGAGGTTCCCACCCGCTTCGAGATAGCGACGGAAGATCGGGCGGGCCTCCTGCTCGGTCTTGCCGTAGGCGGCGTGGAAGCCGCCGGTGCCGAAGTTCATCGTGCCCAGCGCGATCCGGCTGACCCGCAGGCCGGAACGTCCGAGCAGGTAGTAGTGGTCCAGGGACATGAGGGAGTCGCTCCGTTCGCGAACAGATTCGAGGAGGTCGGGCGAGCACACGTCAGCTTGCGCATCTAAAAATGGACTGTCAAGTCCAGAAACGCCCGCTCGTCACCACCTTGACGGGGGATGAGTGGTGCCGCGAGCGTCGTCACCGGTTGGACGGGTGACGCTGATGGGTGTGCGTGTTCCGAACGCGAACAGGTGGGGCGGGCAGGTCGTGTCCGCCTCCCCCGGAGGCGGAGCTCCATGTCAGGGTGACGCAGGCTTGCCGGTGCGCAGGTGGGCGATGCCCATGTCCAGGGCGGCTTCCAGATGGTCGGTCTCGCCGGTGGACATCTGGATCAGGACACCGCCCTGGATGCCGGCGAGCAGGGCGGCCGCCGCGCGGTCGGGGTCCAGGGCCGGGTCGATCTCGCCGGCGTCCTGCATGTGCCGTACACCGGCGGCGATCTCGGCCTGCCAGCGGTGCATCAGCTCGGTGACCACGGCCTGGGCGCCGGGCGTGCGGCTGCCCAGTTGTGACGTGACGGAGTTGAGCGGGCACAGGCGGCCCTGCCGCCGGTAGCGGTCGACGACCTTGTCGCGCCACGACTGCCAGGCGGGCCAGGAGGTGAGGTCGCCGAGCTGGGGCCGCTGGTCCTCCAGCACCCGGTCGGCCTCGAAGCGGGCCACGGCCAGCAGCAGTTCCTCCCGGCCGTCCGGGAAGTAGTGGAAGAGCTGGCTCTTGCTCGTCGCCGTCCGGGCCAGCACGTCGTCGAGCGTCATGTCGGCCACGCCGTGCTCGCGGATGTGCGCTGCCGCGCCCTCGAGAATGCGCTGCCGCGTCGCGGCTCCCTTGCGGGTCAGAGTGCGCATGACCGCCCTTCGGACTGGACTTGCCAGTCCATGCTAGCCGGGGTGCGCGTCAAGCGGAGCGCTCACCGGCGAGCGGTGATCGCCGGCACGTCGGCCTGCCTACGCGCGGCGGTCGATGTGAGCCTCGGGCAGCTCGCCCACCTCGGCCGGCCGGTCGCGGAAGGTGGAGGCGAGGACGCGTTCCTGGGCGTGGGCGCCCCGTTCCCCGGCGCGGCGGCGGCCGCCCGGGAGCGCCCCGAGGACGCGGTAACGGAACGTGTTGCCTGCGAGCGCGAGGACGAGCGCCCACGGCAGGCGTGCCGGCAGCCCGAGATCGCGCATGCCGGACGGGCCGAGGAACGCGGTGAGCATGCTCAGGGTGCGGGCGTGCTCATAGCGCCGGTGCAGGCGCTCGACCACGGCGCTCCTGTGGCCGAAGTCGCGCATGCGCTGGGCGTCGACGGCTGCGCGAGCCAGGTCCCGGCCGGCCTGCGTCTGCTTTCCGGCGGACAGGAGGATGTGGTAGTTCATCCGGTGCCGCACGCTCTCCTCGTCCGTGAGGAAGTCCGGGTCGACGCCCATCAGCCATCCGACGTAGCGCCACAGGTGCATGAGGTCGTCGCGTTGCCGGCGGTTGAGGGGTACCCCCAGCCCGAGGCAGCCCAGGATCACGGTGGCATCGAAGAGGCCCAGCGTTCCGGCCTGATCGGCCTGGTTGATCGGCAGTCCCCAGCGCTCGCTGTCCCAGCGCGGCTCGAACCGTGAATTGACCAGGGCATGCATCGCGCGCACGTGGACGGTCAGTCGCCACCCCTCGGCGCCGGGCCGGAGACCGCCGGCTCGAGTGACCGCATGCGTCCACTTCTGGGTCTCGGCGAGACGCCTGAGCGTGTTGTCACCACCGAGGCCGCCGGTGAGCACAAGAAGGTCGGCCGGTCCGCCGAAACGGTAGCCCCCGATCAGTGACAGCTGCAGGAGTACGTCGTTCGCGTTGCGGCCGAGGTACCGGAAGGTGGCGGCACCTCGCTCGATCCGGTCCCAGTCGACCCATTCGGGCACCGCGGTGAGTTCGTCCATGAACCGCTCGAGCGCCGGCGGTAGGTCGCTCGCCCTGTGAGGCGCATCGCGGAGGGCCGCGGCCACCTGGTGGTGAGCGACACGGTCGGGGTCGCCGGGAGAAAGGCGCATCGCCTCGGCCAGGTCGGCCCCAAGCTCGTCGCGTTCCGTCAGAGCAGTGCGGATCCGCTCCATGCACGACTCGTCGATCTCGTGGCTGATGCGGGCGAGCCGGAGCAGCGCACGGGAGATGTTCCGGCCGCGCCGCTCGGCCTCTCGGAAGCGGGTGGGGTGGGGGTCGGTGGCGACGGAGGTCATGCCACATTCATAATGCGATAGACCACTCGCATACAATTCGCATATATGCGGAAGGCGCCTCGACAGGAGCGATGTTGTCAAGGCGCAGGACGTCCGGAGGGTCACGACCCGCGCATGGGTGATCGTCGTGTCCATGAGGCTCTCACGATCCGCTGGGTGATCGATGGTCCGGACATCCCGCGCGAGGAACTCGTCGACGAGCTCACGGCCCTGGCCGAGAGCTACGTCGGGGGCTGAACCGCTCCGGTCGAAGCGGGAACCCCTGCCGGTGGCGTGGTCATATCCGGCCGGAAATTCCCGCTGAAGGGCGACTGAAAGCCGGTGTTCGCGTAACCGCCCGATTGTCCGCCGGGGTGTGCCGCCGGGCGTGGGAGGCCCCATGCCCGGCCCCCGACGCCCCTGTCCGGCCGATCCCACCGGCACCGAACGGTGGGGCACACGTCTGCTTGTAAAGCATGCGCGAATATACGGATGTCGCGTCTGATTTCCGCTGCAATTGCTCGTCCGAATCACGCCATCTCTCGTCACCCGGCCGCTCGTAACGTGTTCAGCGAAAAGGCCCATCCGCTCTGTCGGATGAAAACCAAAACGAGGGAAGACGATATGGATCTCCAGCTTTCCGGTCAGGTCGCGGTCGTCACCGGTGCTTCCAAGGGCATCGGTCTGGCCGTCACTCGTACGCTTCTCGCCGAAGGCGTCCGAGTCGTGGCCGCTTCGCGGAAGAGCACCCCCGAGTTGGAGGCGCTCAGCGGAGACCTGATCCATGTTCAGGCCGATCTGATGGACGCCGATGCTCCCGTGCGGATCGTGGAACAGGCCGTGTCGGAGTTCGGCGGGCTCGACATCCTGGTGAACAACGCCGGCGGACCGCCGCCCGGCGTGGCCCTGCCGCGCTTCTCGTTCCTGGCCCCCACCGACGAAGACTGGCGGGTGATGTTCGAGTTCAACCTGTTCTCGGTCGTGCGCATCGTTCGGGCGGCCATCACGCCGATGCTCGCCCGCGGCGGAGGCTCGATCGTCAACGTCTCCTCGGGCAGCGCCCGCTTGCCCGCTCCGATGAACGTCGACTACAACGCGGCCAAGGCGGGCCTCAACAACCTGACCAAGGCCCTCTCCGAGGAGTTCGCCCCCCAGGGCATCCGGGTGAACACCATCTCCCCGGGTCCGGTGCGTACGGCATGGTGGACGGAGAGCGGCGGAGCGGCCGACATCATCGCCGCCCAGGTCGGAACGGACCGTGACAGCGTCATCAATCAGGTGGCACCCGAAATGATGAAGCTGTCGACCGGCCGTCTGGTCGAGCCACAGGAGATCGCCGACGTGGTCGCCTTGCTCGCCTCACCTCGCTCGGCCAGCACGACCGGCGCGGACTTCGCCGTAGACGGCGGGTTCCTGAAGCAGACCTGACCACCGATCTTGACGCTCCCGGCTCAGGTCATGAGGTACAGGTAGACGGGGCACGGCTCCCCGCGAGTCCCCGTGGGGGCCGGGGCTCCCCGCCTGTGAGCGCGCCGTGTCGCTGCCGCTCGCGGAAACGTGAGCGCAGACTTGTGGCCATGAGCGCCGGGCATGCATATGAGGAGCTTCACCACCTGGTGGATCGGCTGTCGCCGGACCAGGCGCGTCGGCTCCCGCGCTTGGTGAAGACAGAGTTCCTTTGCAGACGCGCTTGCCGTCGCGCAGAGTCGTGTGACTCACGTCGATCCTCTCAACGGCCATGTTGGCATACACAGTTTCAGATTAGGTCGCTTTTCTCATGGTATTGAAGACGCTTTCGCTTATTCTGTATGCCAAAACGGAAATCACGCTGAGGTGAGCCGGGGCGGGCGGAGCTTGATCACGCTTAGAATGGATCGCCGGAGCACGGAGGTTGAGGGTGTCCATTCCAAAGGAAGATCGGCCGCCGACGGTCGAGGGGGAACCGGCCGACACACCCGGCCTCTCCCTCGACCAGCTGGCCTACGAGTGGGTGCGCGAGCGGATCATCGACGGCACCTACAAACCAGGCGCGCGTATCCGCGAGCGGACTGTGGCCGAAGAGCTCGGCATCTCCCGCATCCCCATCCGCGAGGCGTTCCCGCGGCTGGAGAGCGAGGGGTTCATCCGCAGCCTGCCCCGGCGCGGCGCGGTGGTCGCCTCGCTGACGGTGCGAGACGTGAACGAGCTCTACGACGTGCGTGGCTCGTTCGAGGTGCTCGCCACCCGGCTCGCGGCCGAGCAGTGCTCGCTTGGCGCGTCCGCCGAGACTCTCCGGCAGATCCTCGACGAGGCGGAGACAGCCGTCGCCACCAACGACGGCGTGCTGCTGTCAGCCACCAACTCGCGCTTCCACGCCGAGATCCTGACGCTCTCGGACAACCAGCTGCTGCAAGATCTCATGGCGCCGATCCTCGGGCGCGTGAACCGGCTCTTCTACATCGTGCCCGAGAGCAACCAGGTCGACTTCCACCGCGAGCACGCCGAGCTCTACCGGGCGATCTCGTCCGGTCAGGTGGAGCTGGCCGCCGCCCTGGCCTTCGCGCACGTGGAGCACAGCCGGCACGACACCCTCCCGATCGTGCGGTCACTCCTCAACGAGGCGCAGGCGCCCCGGCCGACGAGCGCCCGTCATACGATCAGGCGCGCACCTTAGGGCCACATGATCCACAGGATCGACGGCATCACGGGCTACCAGGCCCGTTGGACACCCGGCTCGGGGGCCGGCAGTCCCGCCACCGGGCAGCCGTCGGTCGCCACGACCCGTCCGGCGTGCATCACCATCAGGCGCCGGGGGTGCGCGGCCACCGCCTCGGCGACGCTCGCCGCCGCGACGGCGACGAGGTCGGCGCGGCTGCCCGGCTCCAGCCCGTAGCGGTCCAGGCCCAGCGCCCCGGCGGCCTCCGTGGTGACGAGCGAGGCCGCGACGTGCAACTCGTCGTCGGTCATCAAATCGCCGCGCAAACCGATGATCGTCGCCCGCTCCAGCATGTCGCCCGTGCCGTACGGCCACCACGCGTCACGGATGTTGTCGGAGCCGGCGAAGACCCGGACGCCCGCCTCGCGCAGCCGCAGCGGGGGCGGCATCGACCCGGCGGGGCCGTTGGTGAGGATGGACACCCCCGCGGCCGCGAGCGCCGACGCCGTCCGCGCGAACGTGGCGTCGGCGACCTGGCCCAGGCAGTAAGCGTGGCTCACCGTCACCCGGCCGCCCAGGCCGAGGGCGGCGGTGCGCGCGGCGATGTCCCGCAGCTGCCCGGCCCCGATCTCGCCCGGATCGTGCAGGTGAACGTCGACGCCGACACCGTGCCGTTCGGCGAGCCCGAAGACGACGTCGAGTTGCCCGTCCACGTCGCCGTCGAAGCTGTGCGGGTCGAGGCCGCCGACGAGGTCGGCGCCCTCACGCAGCGCCGCGTCCAGCAGGTCGGGCATGCCGGGCGCGGTGATCACCCCGCTCTGCGGAAACGCGACGATCTGTACGGTCATCAGGTCGCGGACACGCTCGCGGACCTCGAGTACCGCGTGCAGGTTCGCCAGGCCGGCCTCGGGGTCGACGTCGACGTGTGACCGGGTGTGACCGGTGCCGTGCCCCACCATGCGATGGGCCAACCGCAGGGCGCGCTCGGCGACCGGGGCGGTGAGCCCTCGCCGGGTCCGCAACTCCTTCTCGACCCGCTCGCGGATCGTGCCGCCTGGGACATGCGGCTGCCAGGGAACCCCGAGGAGCGTCTTGTCCAGGTGGGAGTGGCCGTCCACGAAGGCGGGGAGCAGCAGCGCGCCGCCCAGGTCCACGCGGTCGTCGCCGACGTCCCCGGCCGCCCGGACGTCCTCGGTGGGCGCCCCGCCGTCCGGGGAGCGCTCGCGGATGGACGCGATGAGACCCTCGCGGAGGGACACGTCGGCACGCCGGCCGTCCGGGAGTGTGACGTCGGCCAACACCGAAGGGTGGGAACGGCTGCTTCGCATGCGGGGCTCTCCCAGGGCATGAGCGGGTGCGATGTGGAACGTACGGCGCGGCTACGCCTCCACGAGCTATTTGTATACCAAAGCTCAGGTTAATGGGCAGACCTCGGGTGTGCGATCGAGGGGTGGGGGGCGGCTGCTCCGCATGCAGAGCTCTTCCGGGACGTGAGGGGGTGCGGTGGGGCGCGGGGCTTGGCTGCGCTTCTGCAGGCTATTTGTATACCAAAGCTCAGGCCGGTGGGCAGACCCCGGACACGCGGAGCGAAGCGTGAAAGGGTCTCCGGGCCTGCCCGTCCGGACACCCCTGAAATCCGGCCTCGCGACACGTGGACCCGCGGTCCCGCCGGCCCCGGCGAGCGCCGTGCCCCTCGGGATCGCCACTTCGGGGGGAACGCGGTCGTGCGCCGAACGTGGTCACACGTTGGTGAGGCGTCAAGGTCGGGCGTGGAACCGTCAGAATGCCGTACAGGCCGGCTCTCTCCGCCTCCGGGCGGCATACCGTCTCTCCTGCCTCGCCACGTGGCCTGGCCAAAAGAGCAGGAGCAACGTATGGCAACCCCATGCAGGAGCAGACCTCTGCCGTCTCCGGTCCACTCCGGCCACCGGCCTCTGTCCTGTCGCCTCTTCCGGATCCCGGTGGGCAGGAGGACCACGGCCGGGCTCACCTCGCGAAGCCGGCCGATCGAAGTCCCGGAAGACGAACACGCCCGGACGTGGCCCGGTGAACGCGCGCCAGGAGGAATGCCCGAAGGCGTCGACGCCATCGTGATCGACTCCGTCGGCGCGATGGACTGCCGAGGCCGATGCCCGCGGGCGGCGTGATGCGCCGCCCGCGCATCGCACCCGACTACGTCATTCCGATCTACCTGGTCATTCTGGTGTCCGCCCTCGTTGTTCTCATCAAGGTCGTGGCGTGACCCCGGTCGGCGGGATGATCGGCGTTCCCCTCCATCACGGACGGCTCGGCACCGGTGATCACGCCTCGGCCGGCCCGGTGCCGCACGAGGTCCGGGGGTCCGGGGACGCCAAGGAGAGCCACCGTCCGCGCCGGCACATGGTCCGGCTCCGCGGGAACCCGGCCCGCTCACCCGCTGACCACGACCGTGAAGGAGTCAACGCCGCGTAGGAATACGGGGGGCCGCCATCAAGGATGCGTAGGGAGCGGAGGGAAAGAGCCGCTTCAAGAGGACTATTTATGACATATCCCGTTCCTGGAGAATGTTGATGTCCGCACTGCTCACCCCTGCCGCGGCCCCGGCGGCCAAGGAGCCCTCCGATACCGGTGACCGGCACCGGCTGAGCGTCGTCGGCGGTCTGGCCGCGCTCTCACTCGACGCGATGGCCTCGGTCGCCTACGGTCCCGAGGCCATCGTCCTGGTCCTCGCTCTGGCGGGCGGCGCGGGGCTGGGGTTCACCGTCCCGGTCACGATCGCCATCGCCGTGCTGCTGGCGGTGCTGACCTTCTCCTACCGGCAGGTCATCGCGGCCTTCCCCGAGGGCGGCGGCGCGTACGGCGTGGCCAAGACCCACCTCGGCCGGAACGCCGGCCTCGTCGCGGGTGCGTCCCTCATCGTCGACTACGTCCTCAACGTGGCGGTCTCCGTGGCCGCCGGAGTCGCGGCGCTCACCTCCGCCTTTCCCGGGCTGCTGCCGTACACGGTCTGGCTCTGCCTGGCGGTGCTCGCTCTGGTGACCGCGGTCAACCTGCGCGGTATCGCGCACAGCGCCCGTGTCTTCATCGTCCCCACGGCGCTCTACGTCGGCGCCGTCCTCCTGGTGATCGTGGCGGGCCTGGTCCGCGGCGAGCCGGCCACCGCCGTCGAGCACGCCGCGCAGGCGCAGAACCTGCAGGCCGCCGGTGTCCTACTGCTGCTGCGGGCCTTCGCCAACGGCTGTGCCTCGCTCACCGGCGTCGAGGCCATCGCCAACGCCGTCCCCTCCTTCAAGCGGCCGCGCGTACGGCGCGCGCAGAACGCCGAGGTGGCTCTCGGTCTTCTGCTGGCGGTCATGCTGCTCGGCATCGCCACCCTGATCGAGAGGTTCGCCATCACCCCGGTCGAAGGGGTGACCGTGCTGGCCCAGGTCACCCGGGCCTCGCTCGGTGACGGTCCGCTGTTCTACCTGGTGCAGTTCTCCACCGTGGTGCTGCTCGCGCTGGCGGCCAACACCTCCTTCGGAGGCCTGCCCGTGCTCGCCCAGCTGCTGGCCGAGGACAACAACCTGCCGCACCTGTTCGCCCTGCGCGCCGACCGGCACGTTCACCGCTACGGCATCGGCTTCCTGACCCTCGCCTCGGCCGCGCTGCTGGTCGTCGCGGGCGGAGACATGAACCTGCTGGTGCCGCTCTTCGCGATCGGCGTTTTCGTCGGCTTCACCCTCTCCCAGGCGGGGATGGTCAGGCACTGGATCATCGACCGTCCCGCGGGCTGGCGGTGGCGCGCCGCGCTGAACGGCTTCGGCGCGCTGCTCACCGCCCTGGCCGCCGTCGTGGTCACCGTCTCGAAGTTCACCGAGGGCGGCTGGCTGATCGTGGTCACGCTTCCCCTCATGGTGGTCGCCATGCGGTGGGTCAACCGCTCCTACGCCCGCATCGGTGAACGCCTGGAACTCGGCAGGACCCCCGCGCCGCCCCGGCCCCGCCGTTCCCTGGTCGTCGTCCCGGTCCACGCGGTCAACCGCCTCACCCACGACGCCCTGGCCGCGGCCCTGTCTCTCGGCGACCGCGTGATCGCCGTCAACGTCACCCATCCTGGCGACGAGCGGGCCGCGCACGCGTTCGTCGAGGCATGGGAACGCTGGCATCCCGACGTCGAGCTGGTCCAGATCCTCGATGCCCATCGGCGTCTGGACGAGCCCCTCGTCGACTATCTCGGGCACGTCCCGGAGGCCCACGTGTTCGTGCTCATCGCCGAGGTCGAGCCCACGCACGCCTGGCAGCGTATGTTGCAGAACCAGCGCGGAGCCGTCCTCGCCAGGGCGTTGCGCCGCCGTACCGACGCGGTGGTGTGCCGGATGCGTTTCCGGGTGCCCCTCGGCGGATGACAGGGGCGATGACAGGAGCAAGGCCGGGAGAGACCGGCGACGAGGGCGCGGGAAAGACGAGGGAGTAGGAGAGAGGAGACCGCTCGACCGGTGTCTGAAGACTCCGGAAGGGGAGGTCACTCCTCCCGGGCCGCTCGGGCGACGCCGACGACGTGGCTGACGCGACAGAAGGAGAAGTGGTCGAGCCGTTCGACGACGAAGCCCGCCCGCTCGATGGCGGCCACGACGTCGCGGGCGAGGTGACAGCCGCCGCAGACACGCGACCAGAGTGGCGTCACCGCGCTTTCCGCCAGCGCGACGACGGGATGGGCCGATCGCTGGTGCTCATGAAAACGCAACTCCCCTCCCGGGCGGAGAACCCGCCGCACCTCATGGAGCGCGACCTCCAGACGGGGTGCGCAGCACAGGATCAGCGAGCAGACGACGGCGTCACAGGACGCGTCCGGGATAGGCAACCGGGACGCCGTGCCGTCGACGATGCGCACCGGCGTTCGGGCACCGGCGGCCGAGCGCCGGGCCACAGCGCGAAGGAACGGGTCCGGCTCGACGAGCACGATCTCTTCGAGATCTGCCGGAAAGAAGGTGAGCTTGACTCCGTCGCCGGCGCCGATCTCCAGGACCCTGCCGGTGAGCCCGGTCACCAGCCGCTCACGCGGCACCGTCGGCCGGGCTTTCTCTCCTTTTCCCGTGCACACGGGCCTGGGGTGGTGGAACTGCTCCATCCCACGCCCGACCGCCTCGCCGAGGCTTCGAGGTTCGCCGCGATCGGACACAAGCGCTGTCATGTCTCCTCCTCCGGTTCGACGTGTCCACTGTCGGGCACGTCCCCGTCCGGAGACGACAGCCGATACGGGATCAGTACGGCTTTGGCCTCGGTTTTCACGTTCTTCTGACGCTTCTTCACGGCGCCTTCCGCTCCCCGGAAGCAGACCCTCCAGGGGCGCCCGGCGTCGGCCGCCCGGCAGTGAAGCGAGGAGCCCGATGAGGGCGGCGAGCGGACGGCGGGCTCGCCCGCGAACAGCGATCAGGTCGCCCGCACCCACATGCCTGCGGTGCGGGCTTGCGTCACCACTATTCAGTGTTACTATCTACCAGTAGTCAATAACACTAAGTAGAAGGTGTTCATGGGCAAGCAGGCGACGGAGATGCTCAAGGGGACGCTGGAGGGCATCGTCCTGGCGATCCTGTCCGGCCGGTCCGCGTACGGCTACGAGATCACGGCGTGGCTGCGGGACCAGGGCTTCTCCGACATCGCCGAGGGCACCATCTACGCGTTGCTCGTCAGGATCGAGCAGCGCGGCCTCGTCGACGTGGAGAAGGTTCCGTCCGAGAAGGGGCCGCCGCGCAAGGTCTACTCCCTGAACGCCCAGGGACGCGAGCATCTCGAAGAGTTCTGGAGGAACTGGAGCTTTCTTGCCGAAAGGCTCGAACAGCTCCGCGAAGGAGGTAACCAGACATGACCACAGAGCCGAACGAGCAGAAGAGCCGCTACCGGCAGTACCTGGAGATGGTCGTAGGGCCGTTCGAGGACAAGCGGCGCTACCGGCACTACAAGGCGCGCATCAAGCAGCTTCCGGAGAACTATCGCACGGCGGTCGAAGCGCTGGAGCGGTACCTGATGTACTTCGGGCCGGGGAAGGCGGACAGCCTGCTGTCGATGCTGGAGGATCTCGCCGATCTGTTCGAGCAGAGCGCGGCGGACGGAACCTCGATCCGCGACATCTTCGGGGAGAACCCCGTGGAGTTCGCCGAGGCGTTTCTCCGCAACTACCCGGAGGGCCAGTGGATCGGCCGGGAGCGGGCACGGCTGGCCGGCGCCATCGATCGCGCCGCCGGTGACGACACCGGAGAACAGGACAGGACGGTCCGATGACGACACGGCAAGCCCAGGCGATCCACGTCCGGGGCCTGGAGAAGTCGTACAAGGAGCTGCAGGTGTTGCGCGGCGTGGACTTCGCCGTGGCGCACGGCAGCATCTTCGCCCTGCTCGGCTCCAACGGGGCGGGCAAGACCACGATCGTGAGAATCCTGTCCACGCTGCTCAAGGCCGACGCGGGGAGCGCCGGCGTCAACGGCTTCGACGTCGCCACCCAGGCCGCGGACGTGCGCAGGTCCATCAGCCTCACCGGACAGTTCGCCGCCGTCGACGAAATCCTCACCGGGCGGGAGAACCTCGCGCTGGTCGCCCGGCTGCGGCACCTCAAGAATCCGGGAAAGATCGCAGATGACCTGCTCGAGCGTTTCTCGCTGACCGACGCGGGCGCGCGGAAGGTGTCGACGTACTCGGGGGGCATGCGCCGCCGCCTCGACATCGCGATGAGCCTCATCGGCGATCCGCCGGTCGTCTTCCTCGACGAGCCGACGACCGGACTCGACCCCCAGGCGCGCATCGAGGTGTGGCAGGCCGTCAGGGAACTCGCCCACCGCGGCACGACGGTGCTGCTCACCACGCAGTATCTCGACGAGGCCGAACAACTCGCCGACCGGATCGCGATCCTCCACCAGGGCCGGATCATCGTGAACGGCACCCTCGCCGAGCTCAAGCAGCTGCTCCCGCCCGCCAAGGTCGAATACGTCGAAAAGCAGCCGACCCTCGAGGAGGTCTTCCTCGCACTCGTCGGCGCCGACGGCAAGGACGACAAGGACGGCAAGGACGGCGAACGCCGGCGATGACCGCAACGCCGGCACCGACGAGTAAGGAACAACGATGCCCAAGCATTTCCTCGGCGACACCGCCACCCTGCTGGGACGATCCCTGCGTCACATCACCCGCAGCCTGGACACCGTCATCACGACCACGATCATGCCGATCGCCTTCATGCTGCTGTTCGTCTACGTGTTCGGCGGCGCGATCGACTCGAGGTCGGACTCGTATGTGAACTACCTGCTGCCCGGCATCCTGCTCATCACGATCGCCTCGGGCATCGCCTACACCGCATTCCGCCTCTTCCTGGACATGAAGAGCGGCATCTTCGAACGATTCCAGTCCATGCCGATCGCACGCTCGTCCGTCCTGTGGGCGCACGTGCTGACCTCACTGGTCGCCAACCTGATCTCACTCGTGGTCGTCGTGCTCGTCGCCCTGCTCATGGGCTTTCGCTCGGCGGCGGGAGTGCCGGCCTGGCTCGCGGTCGCCGGCATCCTGATCCTGTTCACCCTGGCACTGACATGGATCGCCGTCATCCCCGGTCTTACCGCGAAGTCCGCGGACGGCGCGAGCGCGTTCTCCTACCCGCTCATCTTCCTGCCGTTCATCAGCTCGGCGTTCGTGCCCACCGACACCATGCCCGGCCCGCTGCGCGCCTTCGCCGAGCACCAGCCGGTGACGGCCATCGTCAACGCCATCCGTAACCTGTTCACCCAGCAGCCGGTCGGCACCGACATCTGGATCGCCCTGGCCTGGTGCGCCGGCACCCTCGTCGTCGCCTACGTCTTCGCCATGGCCGTCTACCGCCGCAGGATCTCCTAGACCGCGTTGACCGAGCCTGTCCCGGCCCGCACCGGCGTGGCGGAGAGGCAGATCACGGCACGACGGTCGCGTGCGTGCCCGTCGGTGCGCATCCCGATTCCCGGCCATCGCCGGAAACCATCTAAGCACCGCCCGAACAGCCTTCCGCAGTGCACCCGTACAGCCGTCATGGCCTGAAGGCGCGATGAGCGGCCTCGAAGGCCTGTCCTCACCTCGGCCCTGATCGCCCGGCTGAACGCACTTCCCGTGACTGACGGAAGTTCTGAACGCAACCCGGCTTTCGAGCCGCGCCACACACCTACCATCGCGAGACAAGGAATGGTCATGGGTGAATCCCTCCACACCGTCACCACGCTGCCGGCCGCGCGTCAGCCCGGCTGTCCCTTCGACCCGCCGGCAGAGCTGATCGACGCCCGCCGGCACGGCCCGATCAGCCGTTACGTCTTCCCCGGCGGACACCCCGGCTGGCTGATCACCGGATACGACCTGGTCAGGTCGGTCCTGGCCGACTCGCGGTTCAGCTCGCGCAAGGAGCTCATGCGCCACCACCCGCTGATCGACTACGGCGACATCGAGGTCCCCCCGGCGCCGCCCGGCGAGTTCCTGCTCATGGACGAGCCGCAGCACGGCCGCTACCGCAAACCGCTGGTGGGCAAGTTCACCGTACGGCGGATGCGACAGCTCACCGAGCGCGTCGAGCAGATCACCGCCGACCACCTGGACGCCATGGCCAAGGCAGGCCCGCCGGTCGACCTGGTGACCGCCTTCGCCAGGCCCATCCCCGCCATCATCATCTGTGAGCTGCTGGGTGTGCCGTACGAGGACCGGGGCTCCTTCCAGGAGCACATCGACAGGTTCTTCGACGGGGAGACCGGCGACGAGGACATGTTGGCGGCCTACATCGCCGTCCAGCAGTACCTCGCGCAGCTGGTGGCCGCCAAGTGCGCCAACCCCACCGACGACGTGCTCAGCGACCTCACCGGCGGCGACCTGACCGACGAGGAACTGCGGGGCATGGCCCTGATCCTGCTGTCGGCCGGGTTCGACACCACCGCCAACATGCTGGCGCTGGGCACCTTCGCGCTGCTGCGAAATCCCGCGCAGCTGGCCGCGCTACGCGCCGATCCCGCGCTCACCGACGGGGCCGTGGAGGAGCTGCTGCGGTATCTGACCGTCGTCAAGACATTCATGAGGACGGCGCTGCAGGACGTCGAGCTGGGTGGCCAGACCATCAAAGCCGGTACGACGGTCATCCTGTCCTACAACACCGCCAACCGCGACCCCGAGCGCTTCACCGATCCCCACCTGCTCGACCTGCGCAGGCAGAACAGCGGGCACCTGGCCTTCGGCCACGGCATCCACCAGTGCCTGGGCCAGCAGCTCGCCCGCGTCGAGATGCGCGTCGCGCTCCCCGCGCTGGTCAACCGCTTCCCCACGCTGCGCCTGGCCGTACCGGCCGAAGAGGTCGTCCTGCGCCCGGAGACCGCGGACATCCACGGGGTCAAAAGCCTCCCGGTCACCTGGGACGTGTGACCGCCGACCGGCACCTGTCCCGTCCCGCGCTCACCCGGGCCGGGATGACCACCTGCGCTCGCGCGGGGACGGTCCTGATGTTTTGAATGTCATGCTCTGGCGAAGCGGCGGGCCAGGCGGGCGAAGGCGTCCCTGAGCTCGGCCGGGCCGACGACCTCGATGTCGGCGTCGAACCTGCCGATGGCGGAGGCCAGGCCGGTCCACGACCATGACCCCAGAACGAGCCGAGAGCGGCCGGGGCCGAGCTCTTCGACGACTCCTTCGCGGGTGTAGCGGGACACGACGGTGGCGGGCAGGTCGAGGATCACCTCGCCACGGCACGGCCAGTCGGCGGAGGAGCCGTCGGAACCCCTGAACCTGGCGGTCACAAAGGCGGCCACCGTGCCTCCGGGCAGCTCGCGCGGTGTGAAGCGGGGGCCGGTGGGGGTGCGCGGGGTGATCCGGTCGACGCGAAAGGTGCGCCAGTCCTCGCGGTCGAGGTCCCAGGCGACGAGATACCAGCGTCCGCCCCAGGCAACGAGGTGGTGGGGCTGCACCCGGCGCGGCGGGGCCGGCGCGTCGCCGTCGCCGGCTCCTGACGCGTAGTCGAAGCGCAGTTCCTCCCGGAGGTGGACGGCGGCGCTGAGCGCCATGAGCACGTCGCCGTCGACCTGCGAGTCCGGCCGGAGCCCCGGCCGCTCGACGGCGGTGACCTGAAGGGTGTCGATGCGGTGGCGCAGCCGTGCGGGCATGACCTGGCAGATGGTGTGCAGGGCGCGGGCCGCGCCCTGCCCGATGTCGGCGCCGCTGGTGGTGGCGAGCCGCAGGGCGATGGCCAGGGCGACGGCCTGCTCGTCGTCGAACAGCAGCGGGGGCAGCTCCGTGCCGGCGTCGAGCCGGTATCCGCCGTCGGGCCCCTTGAAGGTCGTGATGGGGTAGCCGAGCTCGCGCAGGCGGTCGACGTCACGGCGTACGGTGCGGGGGCTGACGTCCAGCCGTTCGGCCAGCAGCGCTCCCGGCCAGTCCCGGCGGGTCTGGAGCAGCGAGAGCAGTGCCAGCAGCCGCGCTGAGGTTTTCGGCATGTCATCCATCTTGCCGGAAGAAGAGGACACAACCTGGCCACTTCCCCTGCGACTGTTGTCCCCGGCCGAACAAGTCCGCGGCCGGTGGCGCAGGCCGGGCGCGCCCGATGACGCCCGGGGACGATGAGCAGAGATCAGGGGTCGAACATGTCCGTCAAGTCCGTGGCACATGTGAACTTCCGGGGCGACGCCCGCGCGGCGCTGGAGTTCTATCAGTCCGTGTTCGGCGGTGACGTCGCCGTCGTCACGTACAAGGACTCGGGAAACGTGCAGGACCCCGCCGAGGCGGATCAGGTGATGTGGGGCCAGGTGGCCGCCGGCAACGGCTTCCA
Organism: Streptosporangium sp. NPDC051022; assembly: GCF_040683035.1. Classification (NCBI taxonomy): domain Bacteria; kingdom Bacillati; phylum Actinomycetota; class Actinomycetes; order Streptosporangiales; family Streptosporangiaceae; genus Streptosporangium; species Streptosporangium sp. NPDC051022. The sequence goes on from NZ_JBFBCF010000001.1 coordinate 356,576, forward strand.
CGTCATGGCCTACGACGTGCCCTCGCGGTTGCCGTGGAACCAGGGCGAGAACTCGTTCTTCCTGTCCGTGCGCGGCGAGACCACGGAGGAGGTCACCGAGTACTGGCAGAGGCTGTCCGCCGGGGCGACCGTCGTGCAACCGCTGGGGCCCGCGCAGTGGGCGCCGCTGTACGGGATGCTCAAGGACCGCTTCGGCGTCGTCTGGGTTCTGGACGTGGTGAGCCCGTACAACGGCTGATCACGGGGCGGGGGACGGAGGCCGTCCCCCGCCTTCACCGGCCTTCCGTCGATCAGAGCGAAGGGAACACCCCGAAATGAGAATGCGGCCCCCGGGCGGCGACATCGGCCCGCTCGACGTGTCCTACGACCCACCGGCCATCACGCGGGCGGCCCTGCGCCGGCGGGCGGCCGGCGAAAGTGCCGCGGCGTGACCACGATGACCGTTCTGGACACCCGGGCGCTCAACCGCGCGACGCTCGCCCGGCAGCTGCTGCTCGATCGCGCCGACGTGCCGGTGCTCGACGCCGTCGCGCACCTGTGCGGCATGCAGGCGCAGGAGCCGCAGGAGCCGTTCACCGGACTCTGGTCGCGGCTGCGCGCGTTCGACCCGGCGGTGCTGTCGGAGCTGCTGGCCGGGCGCGGGGTGGTGCGCACCCACCTCATGCGCCGCACCGTCCACCTCCTGACCGCCGAGGACGTGCTGACCTGGCGGGCGCGCCACGACCTCATGCTGCGTCAGCGGGTGCTCGGGACCTACCGTCGCGAGCTGGCCGGCGTGGACCTCGACGAGCTCGCGGCGGCGGGCCGGGCGGTGATGGCCGACGGCGAGCCCCGCTCGATGGCCGAGCTCGTACGGGCACTGGCCGACCGCTGGTCGGAGCCGGGACCGCGGGCGCTGGGGGAGATGCTGATCGCGGCCCTCGTCCCGGTGGCGCAGCTCCCGCCGCGCGGGCTGTGGCGGGCGAGGGGAGGAGTGCGCAACGTGCTGCTCTCCACCTGGCTGGGGCGCGACATCGACCCGCCGGCGCAGGACGGCTCCGACCCGGTGGGCCAGGAGCTGGTACGGCGCTACCTGGCGGCGTTCGGTCCCGCCGCCGTGGCCGACCTGCGTGCCTGGTCCGGCCTGGCCGGGCTGCCCGCCGCGGTGGCCGCGATCCGGGACGAGCTGGTCGCCTTCCGCGACGAGCGGGGCCGGGAACTGCTCGACCTGCCCGGCGGGCCGCGGCCCGACCCGGACACGCCCGCGCCGGTACGGTTCCTGCCGGCGTTCGACAACGCGATCCTCGGCTACCACGACCGCGGCCGGATCATCGACGACGCCCACCGCGGCCTGTCGGTCACCGGCGCTCGCGTCGTCCTGGTCGACGGCCGGGTGGCCGGCACCTGGACCGTCGAGGCCGGCACCGTGGTCGTCGCCCCGCTGAGCGGCTTCTCCCGGGCCGGCCGTACGGCGGTGGCCGAGGAGGGGCGCGCGCTGGCGTCGTTCCTCTCCGACGGCGACAGCGATCGCGTGCGGATCACCCCTCGGTGAGCCGGCCGATCGGAATCATCCGCATCACATGACGCAGCGTCCCCAGGGCTTTTGTGCCCGAGCCATTTTCTTGACACTTCGCACCGGGGTTAGGATTACCGGCGCCGCGGAGCGGATGGCTCACCTTGCATAGGGCTTTGCCCCGGCAATGTTTACGGGCACTTGCTGTCGGCTATGGTGGTAAACGCGACAGTATTTGATTAACCCAGAACCGTGGGTGTCGTGTAGTGCCCTGTGGTGGCCGATGAACAAAACATTCTCGCCGCCGGCCACCATGCCGGGAAATGTCTTCGCTCAAGAGAGAGATTCTTCTGCGTTCAATATTCGAGTCGGCGGGCAATGTTGACGAAGGGGCACTGTTCTCCGTGCGGAGAACAACGAGATCGTAGCTTTCAGTTGCGTCCTGTCGTTCCGATGCTTTTCGCCATCATTTGGAGTGGCTTTCGCGGCCGAACCGGTGAGGCGCCGGAAAGGTCCTGACGACGCAAGCCCTACGAGCCGGGCCGAACCCCGACCGGGTTGCGGTCCCTGACACGGTGGGCGCTGGTTGAGCGTGGAGACGCTGAAGTGGCCTGTCATCTTTCCTCAACCTCCGCTGCCCGACAGGAGGATCGTGAGGATCTTCGCGCTTCCAGAACCGGTGAGAATCCAGCGGCGGCCCGTGCTCGCGCTCGCGGTGGCCTTCTTGACACTCGGCGCCCAGCACACCGCGGCACCCGCCGCCCATGCCACCCATGCCGCCCCCCTCGCGACCGCGAACGTCGGCGCACAGCCGGCCCGGGGCAACGTGGTAATCGAATGGAACCGGACGCTGCTCGACATCGTGCGCAGTCCGCACGCACAGCCGCCCACCGTTCACCCCACCCGAAACTTCGCCATCATGAGCGCGGCCGTCTACGACGCGGTCAACGCGATCAGCCGCGCTCATCCCCTCTACGGACCCGATCTCACCGCGCCGCAGGACGCGTCACGTCCCGCGGCGGCCGCGGAGGCCGCGCACGACACCCTCACCGTCCTGTACCCCGCGCACAAGGCCGACCTGGACCGCCGTTTGTCCACCGATCTCGCCGGCATTCCCGACGGCCGCGCCAAACAGGAGGGCGTCAAGGTCGGCGCCCAGGCGGCCCGCGCCATCATCACCCTGCGCGCGCACGACGGCGCTGACGCCACCCCGCCGCCCTACGTCACCACCGGCAAACCCGGCGACTACCGGCCGACCCCACCCGCCTTCAAAGCGCCGGAGTTCACCCAGTGGGGCAAGGTCACCCCGTTCCTGCTCCGTACCGGCCACCAGTTCCGTCCCCCCGCGCCTCCCGCGCTGGCCGGCGCCGCCTACGCGGGCGCCATGAACGAGGTCAAGGCCGTCGGCGCCGCCCGCAGCGCCACCCGTACGGCGGAACAGACCACGCTCGCCAAGCTCTGGGGCGGCCCCGCCCAGAACTACTGGTACGACATCGCCCAGCAGGTCGCCCTCGCGCGCCACAGTGACCTCGACCAGTCGGCGGACATGTTCGCCCTGCTCAACCTCACCGTCGCCGATGCCACCATCGGCATCTACGACGCCAAGTACACATACCGGTTCTGGCGGCCGATCACCGCCATCCGCCTCGCCGCCGGCAACCCGCAGGTCAAACGGGACCCGGCATGGACCCCGCTTGTCGCCACCCCTCCCGACCCGTCCTACCCGGGCATGCACAGCGACATCAGCACGGCCGCGGCCACGGTGCTCGCCGGCTTCTACGGCGACCGCAACGACTTCACCCTCACCTCACCGGCCACCGCCGGCGGCCCCCGGCCGTACACCAAGCCCTACACCAGCTTGAGCGCCACCGCGACCGAAGCCGGGCTCAGCCGCATCTGGGGCGGCGTACACACCCGGCTCGACCATAAGTCCGGCAACGCGCTCGGCACCGCCATCGCCCGCTACGCGCTCGGCCAGTCGAAGCTCGCGCCGGCCGTCCCGAGTGCGCCGACCGGAAAGACCCCGGACGACAGCGCCAGCCCCGCCGGCGCCACCGTCGCGGTCCGAGACTCCAAGTTCGGCAAGATCCTCGTCGACGGTCAAGGACGCACGCTGTACCTGTTCGAGGCGGACAAGGGCACCAGCCCGACCTGCTACGGCGCGTGCGCGAAAGCTTGGCCGCCACTGACCGCCACGGGCAAGCCGCAGGCCGGCGGCGGCGCGTCACCCGCCTTGCTCGGCACCACCACCAGGACCGACCACACCGTCCAGGTCACCTACAACGGCCACCCGCTGTACTACTTCGTCAGCGACGTCAAGCCCGGCGACATCACCGGGCAGGGTCTCAACTCCTTCGGCGCCAAGTGGTACGTGCTCGACCCGCAGGGCAACAAGGTCGAAAAGGGCTGAGTACCGCCGGCCACGGCGGCCGCCGGGCTCGCCGTGGCCGTGACGGAGCCGCCGGTGAACGTTTCCGGTCACCGTACGCCGATCGACCGGCTCACGCTCCCGCCGCCCGCTCCGCCTCGTACAGGGCGTAGGGGTCGTGCAGCTCCCGGCCGAGGGCGTCCCGCAGCCAGGAGGCGTCCCGCACGGACGCGCGCTGGGACGCGTCGGACCGGCCCTCGCCGGTGAGGTTGGAGGCGAAGATCCCCGCGGCCGATCTGGGAAGGAAGTCCTCGTAGACGATCGGGGAGAGCCCGCCCTCCTCATCGCGTACGTAATAGGCGAGATCGGCCTCGTGCAGGGTCGTATCGGTGTCGGGGAGAGCTCGAATCCCGTGCGCGTCGTAGAGTTCACGGCCCGCCGGGGTGAGCGCGACGCCACGCTGTTCGACCTCGCCGAACCGCACGCGCAGGGCGCCCTCGGTGACGCTGCCGTCCGCCTCGCGGAACCGGCGGGGCTCCGACAGGGCACGGAACGACGTCTGCCGCAGCAGGACGTCCGGCCGGCCCGGGGCCGTACGCGGCGGACCCTGGATTCGGTCGATCATCTCGATGCCGCGCTCCCTCATCCGCGAATAGAGCGCGTCGATGTCCAGTACGCGGGGCGTCAGGTGGTTGATGTGGGTCGACGGGACGCCCCCGATGTCGGCGGCGACGCCTGAGATCTCCTCAAGCCGCCGGTACCAGGCCCGGTCGACCGGATCCGGCGACAGCTCGAACGCCGCCGTCGCCAGCGACAGGAACCGGTCGGCGTCGGCGGCGGACAGGCTCCCCCGGCTCTCCATGCGGTCCGCGAGCGAGAGCAGTTCGCCGGGGAACAGGGTCCTCGCGTCCAGGAACTCCCGCAGCTCGGCCTCCGTCCGGTGATCGAAGAACCGGCGATCGTCGGCCACGAGCACGGATGTGAAGATCCGGAACGGGTTCCGCGCCAGCTCCGCGCGATCGATCGGACGGAACGCCGTCGACACCACGGGAATCGGCGGATTCGCCTCGCGGAGGTCGTAGAAGCCGACCGGGTACATGCCGCAGGCACCGAAGATCCGGGCCACCTGCCCGATCTCCGACGGACTGCCGACCCGGATCGCGCCGTGTCGTTCAGCGGTCACCCGTTCGATCGAGCCGAGGCGCTCGGCCTCCGCGCCCGAGGCGGCGATCACGTCGGCGTTCACCTCCTGCGACACCTCGACCAGCGTGGTGTACGCCGGGACCTCCCGGCCGTAGAGCGCCGACAGGCTCGACGCGAAGCGGGTCCGCAGTTCGGTTGGGCTCACCATGTTCATCGTTCCTCTCGGCCTCAGCTGAACTCGACGCCCTGGGCGAGTGGCAGTTCGGTGGAGTAGTTGATCGTGTTGGTGGCGCGTCGCATGTAGGAGCGCCACGCGTCGGAACCCGACTCGCGTCCGCCGCCGGTGTCCTTCTCACCGCCGAACGCCCCGCCGATCTCGGCACCGGAAGGGCCGATGTTGACGTTCGCGATGCCGCAGTCCGAACCGGCCGCCGACATGAACGTCTCGGCCTCCCGCACGTCGAGGGTGAAGATCGACGACGACAGCCCCTGGGGCACCGCGTTGTGCAGGCCGACGGCCTCGTCGAGGTCGCGGTAGCCGAGCACGTACAGGATCGGTGCGAACGTCTCCTCCCGCACGATCTCGGTCTGCTCGGGCATGTCGACGATCGCCGGGCGCACGTACTGCCCGCCGTCGACGCCGTCGGCACGGGTGCCTCCGGTGACCAGCGTCCCGCCGTCGGCCTGCGCCCGCTTGACCGCCCGCAGGAAGGCCTCCGTCGTGGCCTCGTCGATCAGCGGTCCGACGAGCGTGGACGTCTCCAGGGGGGAGCCGATCGGCAACGTCTCGTACGCCGTCTTGAGCCGTGACAGGAGGTCGGCGCGGATCGACTCGTGCACGATGATCCGCCGCAGCGATGTGCAGCGCTGCCCGGCGGTGCCGACGGCCGAGAACACGATGCCGCGCACGGTGAGGTCGAGGTCGGCCGAGGGGGCGACGATCGCCGCGTTGTTGCCGCCGAGCTCCAGCAGGGTACGCCCCAGCCGGGCGGCCACGAGCGGGGCGACCTCCTTGCCCATCCGGGTCGAACCGGTGGCCGACACGAGCGGGATCCTGGGGTCCTTGACGAGCACCTCACCGATCTCACGATCGCCGAGCAGCACCTGCGAGAGGCCGTCCGGCGCGCCGGCCCGCCGGGCCGCCTCCTCGACCAGCGCCTGACACGCCAGTGCGGTGAGCAGCGTCTTCTCCGACGGCTTCCACACCACCGCGTCCCCGCACACGAAGGCCAGCGCGCTGTTCCACGACCACACGGCGACCGGGAAGTTGAACGCCGAGATGACGCCGACCACCCCGAGCGGGTGCCACTGCTCCATCATCCGGTGCCCGGGACGCTCGGTCGCGATCGTCAGCCCGTGCAACTGACGGGACAGGCCGACCGCGAGGTCGCAGATGTCGATCATCTCCTGCACCTCGCCCAGACCCTCGGACACGATCTTCCCTACCTCGATCGTGACGAGCGCCCCGAGGTCGTGCTTGTGCTCGCGCAGGAGTTCACCGAGCTCACGCACCAGGCGCCCGCGCACCGGGGCGGGAACCGTGCGCCACAGCTCGAACGCCTCCTGCGCCCGCCCGATCGCGGCCTCGGCCTCCTGCGGTGTGTGGGCGCGCAGCCGGCCGATCACGCCGCCGTCGACGGGCGAACGGGCGACCAGTTCGCCGTCCTCGTCGAAGGGGTTTCCCGCGCCGAGGCGTTCGAGGATCTCGCGAGCCCGCGTGCTGATGTCTGTCACCGGAGTGTCCTTTCCCCCTGGGGAGGTGTGATCCAAGCTTGGTTTGCCGAGTGCTCTGGGAGACGCGCGACCGACGCGGCCTAGGCGTGCCGGTCGTCGGCGACCCCGCAGAAGTCCAGCGCGGTCAGCGCGTAGGTCTTCGCCGCGGTGATGAGCTGGTGGATGGGCACGTACTCGTTCTCGGCGTGTGCCGTCTTCGCGGCGCCGGGGCCGTAGATGACGCCGTCGACTCCCTGGGCCGCGGTCCACGTGATGTCGCACACGCCGAAGAATCCTTCGCGTTTCGGCGGGGCCGCGTACTCGACTCCGCCGAGCGCTTCGACGTGGGCGTCGCTCACCGATGCCTCAAGCCCGTGGTCGCCCGGGGTGGTGTACGGCGGCCAGTCGAGCTTCCACTCGAACTCGGGCCGGTGCTCGCGCAGCCACGGGTCGTTGGCGCAGGCGAGCCGTACGGTCTCCTGGATCTCGGCCCTGACCTCGTCGTTGCCGCGGTCGGGGTGGTGGAGCACGCAGTAGTCCACGGTGAGGGTGTCGGCGAGCAGGAAGGGAACGTCGATGCCCACGGGGTTGGCCTTGAGGACGCCGGGCAGGAGGCTGAAGTGCCCCGGGGCGAAGAGCGGGTGCCGGTCGCGCAGCGCCCAGGTGTTCTCCAGCTCACGCAGTGCGTGGTAGATCACCCAGTACTTGTCGACGGTGTTGACGCCCAGGCGCTCGCCGTCGAGGGTCGGGTGGATGGACGAGCCGCGCCACCCCGGGTGGGCGGTCTTGCCGGTGATGGTGATGGAGAACCACAGCAGCCCGGGGGTGCTGGTGACGAGGCTGGGCAGCCCGTCGGTCGGGTTGGTGGGCTCGCAGAGCAGGACGGCGTCCCCGGTGTACCCGGCGTTGAGGGCGGCGCTGGTCCCCGCCTGGTGGTCGCCCACCTCCTCGCCGACCACGGCGTGGAGCACGAGGTCGCCCTTGAGCGTGACACCGGCCCTGGCGAGCGCGAGCGCCGCGTACGCGGCCGCGACGGTTCCGCCCTTCATGTCGGTCGCGCCGCGACCGAGGACGGCGGTGTCGGTGATCTGCCCGGAGAACGCCGGCGCGTCCCACAGGTCCGGCTGGAGCGCGGGGACGACGTCGACGTGTCCGTTGAGGACGAGCGACCTTCCGCCGCCCACCCCGCGGACCCGGCCGCAGGCGTTGTCGCGCCTGGCCTCCTCGGCGACCAGTTCGGTCTCGGCGCCCGCCTCGCGGTAGAGGTCGGCGATGAGGGCGCTGACGTCCGCCTCGGCACCGACGACGCTGTCGTAGTCCTGTCCGGGGTACTTGGGGTTGACCGACGGGATCTTGACGGCGTCGGAGACCGACCGCACCAGGCGCGGCGCGAGTTCGTCGACGGCGTCCAGGACGGCTTTCTTCACGTCACGGTGGTTTTCAGGCATGTTCGATGCTCCTCTGGGGAATCCGGCTCGGGCTGCCGGTCGGTGGTGTCGCGTCCGGACGGCCGGGGCCGGTGAACCGTCCGCGCAGGGCGGCGGCGCCCCGGACGAGCGCGGCGCTGATTCCGCCGGGCGCGAAGATCAGTACGGCGATGGTCCCGGCGGCGAAGACGACGGGCCGCCAGGCGTCCAGACCGGTGAGCCGGTGGTCGGCGAGGGTGATGACGACGGCCCCGACGACCGGCCCCCAGATCTGCCTGGTGCCCCCCAGGAAGATCATGCTCAGCCCCAGCGTCACGAGCCCGAAGCCGAAGAGGCTGACGTCGGCGACCCTGAAGTACGCGACGTACAGCGCGCCGGTGAAACCGGCCATCGCACCGGAGACCACGAAGGCGATGAACTGCTGACGGAGCCGGTTGACCCCCCGGCTCTGCGCGAGCTGTTCGTTGTCGCGCAGCGCCACGAGGCTGTGGCCGAACGGGCCGGCCATGATGAGTTCGAGGATGATGAGCATGGCGGCGACCGCGGCCCCGAGCAGCCAGAGATACCCGAGTCCGCCGAACCGGGCGAGGCTCTGCCCCGCGATCGTGATGGCCGGAACGCCGGGCAGCCCGTTGGAGCCGCCGGTGAGCTCGGGGAGCGCCAGGACCAGGTGGTAGCTGATCTGGACGAACACGAAGGTGATGAGGGCGATGTAGATGCCCCGCATCCGGATGACGGGCAGGTAGGTCAGCCCGCCGACGATCGCCCCGACCAGGACGGCGAAGGCGAGGGAGGGGATCGAGTCCCACTGCCACTTGAGCGTCGCGATCGCCATCGCGTAGCCGCCGATCCCGAACATTCCGGCATGGGCGAAGTTGAAGATCCCGCCGAATCCCAGGGTCAGGTTCCAGCTGGCCGCGAGCAGCGCGTAGATGAGCGCGGTGGAGACGAGCAGCCGGCTCGACGGCGCGACGAAGACGTACGGGATCACAAAGGCGACGGCGAGATACCCGGCCCAGCGGACGAGACGGGAAAGAGCGTGTTTCGTCATGTGCCTCTCCTGACGAGTCCCTCGGGGCGGACGAGCATCACGACGACCAGCAGCACGAAGACGGCCACCGGGCTCCACTGGAGGCCGATCCAGTAGCTCGCCGACGCCTCGATGAACCCGATCGCGTAGGCGCCGATCAGGGTGCCCATGAGCGTGGCCGTACCTCCGAAGACCAGGACGACGAAGGCGATGAGCAGGGGACCGCTGCCCTTGGCCGGGGTCAGCGTGGTGGTGGTCGCGAACACGAGGGCCCCCGCCGTGGCGAGTGCCGCCGAGGCCGCGAAGACCGACAGGTAGACCCGGCCGGGTTTGATGCCGAGCAGCATCGCCATGTCGCGGTTCTGCGCGACGGCGCGGATGCTCGCGCCCCACCCGGTGCGGTTCACCGCGAGCATGAGGCCGCCGACGAGGCCGACGGCGAGGAGGAACGCGAGGACGGTGGTCCAGCGGACCGCGACACCGGCGATGTCGAACGTCGCGGTGGTCACCGGTCGTACCTGCTTGTTCTCCGGTCCCCAGATGAGCTGGGCGGCGCCCTCGGCGAGACCGGCGAGGGCCAGCGTGGCGACCATCACCATCAGCGTCCCGTCGGGGCGCGACGCGAGCGGTCGCACCACGACCAGTTCGACGAGCGCGCCGAGGCCCGCCATGACGACGGTCGCGATGAGAACGGCGAGCGGGAGGGGGAGCCCGGCCTCCGACGACAGCGTCCAGATGAGGTATCCGCCGATGATCAGCATGGCGCCGTGGGCGTAGTTGAACACCTGCAGCGTCGACCAGATCAGCGACATTCCGGCGGTGAGGAGCGAATACATCGACCCGAGCAGGAGCGTCGAGACGAGGACCGGGATCAGTCCGTCAAGCATGGCCGCCCTCCTCGTCCGCGCTCGCCGCGAGCGCGGTGGAGGCGGTAGGGGCGGTGGGGACGGTGGGAGCACGGCTTCCGCCGACGAACATGGCCATCATCTGCTCCTGGGTCGGCTTCTGGTCCGTGGTGCCGCGTCCGACGGTCCGGCCCAGCTCGACGACCTGCCAGGTGTCCGCGAGACCGAAGAGGAAGTCGACGTCACCGTCCGCGACGAGAAGCGAGAGCCCGGTCGTGCGGACGTCGAGGAGGGTCCGCAGGATCTCGTGCCGCACTTTGGGGGCGAGGCCGAGCGTCGGCTCGTCGAGGATGAGGACGCTCGGGTTGGCCATGATGCCCATCGCGATCGCGAGCATCTGCCGCTCTCCGCCGGACATCGCGCCGACGGGCTGGCCACGGCGTTCGGCGAGCTTGGGGAACAGGCCGAGGACCAGGTCGAGGTTGGCGTCCCTGACCGGCCTGGCCCGCCGGAGCCGACCGGCGAGGTTCAGGCTCTCGTCGACGGTGAGCCGCGGGAACAGCGTGCATCCCTGAGGCACGTGCATGAGGCCCCGTTCGACGATCGCCGGTGTGCCGAGCCGGTCGATCCGTTCACCGTCGAGTTCCACGGTGCCCGCCGTCAGCGGGGCCAGCCCGGTGATCGCGCGCAGGAGCGTCGTCTTGCCGTGCCCGTTCGGCCCCAGGAGCGCCAGGGCCTCCCCGCGGCCGACCGACAGGGAGATGCCGTTGACGACCTGGACCCTGCCGTACCCGGCGGTCACGTCGCTCACCGAGAGCCGTGCGACGTCCGTGCTCATCGGTTCGACTCCCCGAGGTAGGCGTCGATGACGCGGGGGTCGGACAGCACGTCGTCCGGGCCGCCCACGACGAGGATCTCGCCGGCGACCATGACGATCATCCGGTCCGCCACCCGCCGCAGCAGGCTCAGGACGTGTTCGATGATGACGAACGTCGTCCCGTCGGCGTTCAGGGTCTCGACCAGGGTGGCGAGGTCGTCCTGGTCGTCGGTGTCGAGGCCCCCGGCGGGCTCGTCCAGCATGAGGACCTTCGGCCCCCCGGCCAGGGCGCCGGCGATCATCAACTTTTTCTTGGCCAGGACGGACAGGTCGCCGCCCCGCAGGTGCGCGCTGTGCAGGAGCCCGACCCGTTCGAGCGCGTGGAGCGCCACCGAGCGGGCGTTCCGGCGCCCGTTGAGATAGTGCGCCGCGAGGCGGACGTTCTCGAAGACCGTCAGTTCCGGGAAGACCTGGTCGGCCTGGAAGGTACGGCGCAGGCCGAGGCGGGCGATTCGGTGCGCGGGGAGTCGTTCGATGCGACGTCCGTCGTACTCGATCCGGCCGCTGGACGCGTTGAACGGCACCCCGGTGATCAGGTTGAACAGCGTGCTCTTACCCGCGCCGTTCGGACCGGCGATGCCGAGTATCTCGCCCTCGGTGAGGTCGAAGGTGACGTCGTGTACGGCCCGGTAGCTTCCGAACGTCCGGCAGGCCCGCCGGACGCTCAGCAGCGCGCGTTGGTTGGTCGTCGCGGTCATCGGGGGTGCTCACTTGAACCAGTCGGGCAGCTTGAACGCGCCGTCGGCGTATTCGGCGGGGCCGAGCAGGACGTCGCGGCCGTCCTGGATCTGGAAGAACTGCAGCGGGAGGCCGTTGGTGTCGTCGGCGACCGCGAGGTGGGTGGCCTGGTCGAACCGGATGGTGCCCATCGCCGTGTCGCGCATCTCGATGCCGCCCACGGCCTTGCCGACCGCCGCTCTGTCGAGCGGGTCGCCGACGGATTCGACGGCCTTCGCCCAGAGCCTGACCTGCTCGTAGCCCATGACGCCGTACAGGCCGGGGTCGGTGCCGTAGGCGTCGTTGAACTTCTTCACGAAGTCGCGGCCCGGTGTGTACCTGTCGGAGACGACGGCGCCGACGGGGAGGTTGTAGAGCACGCCGTCGGCGCCCTTGCCCGCGAGCTTCTTGAACTCGGGCACGCTCGGCGCGTACTGGGAGAACAGCAGCGAGTCGGTCGGGTTGTCGCGGAACTGGGTCAGGAACTTGACGGCGTTGGCGGTCAGGTAGTCGAGGTTGACGATGACCGACGGGTCGGCGCCGTGGATCTTGCCGATCTGCGGGGTCCAGTCGTTGACCTCTCCGTACGGGACGACGTCGGGTCCGACGACCTTCCACCCCTTGGCCTTGAAGTTCTTCACCAGGCCGTCGGAGATGTCGTTGGAGTAGGGGTTGTCGCTGGAGATGAGATAGACGGTCCTGTTGCGGACTTGGAACGTGCCATCCCGGCTCCACGTCTCCAGCCGGTTGGGCAGGTCGGTCTTGTAGGCCTCGAAGTGGGGGGCGGTGGACCAGACCCCCGGATACCTGCCGGGGTCCTTGGTGATGATCTCCGCGGTCTGCGTGCTCCCGCCGCCGATGAGGTACGGCATCCCGGCCTCGGCGAGCAGGTCGATCTCGAAGTTCGTGGTGCTGGCGTAGCCGGTGATGACGGCACCGACCTCGCTGTCGGCGGTGAGCCGCGAGACGGCGGACGCGACGGCGTCGGACTTGAGGTCCTTGACGTCGGCCGCCTCAAGGGTGATCTCACGTCCGGCGACCCCTCCGGCGGCGTTGAGCTCCTTGAGGGCCAGCTCGGTGCCCTGTCGCATGAGCTTGCCGTCGGCGGCGGCCGCTCCGGTGAGGGGGGCGAGCAGGCCGAGCTTGACCGGTCCGTCCCCCTTCGTGGTCTCCGCGCCGCCGGGCAGGGGGGCCGAGCACGCGGTGAGCGCGAGGCCTCCGGCGATCGCGAGCGCGGCGGCTCCGAGCCGGACCGGGGGGAACTTGATCGACATCACGTCTCCAAGGGCTCAGGGGTGTTCGGCCGGTGTGGTGGCCCCGGCCGTACGGGTGGTCAGCAGGCCGTGGAGGAATCCCCCCGCCGCCAGCGGGATGACGCTCCACTTCAGTACGTCGGCCAGGACGGTCTCGCCGGCCAGCAGGCCGAAGTTGGACCAGATGAGCCACAGGGCGGTGAGCAGCGCGACCAGGGCGATCACGGGTGCGACCAGCCTCACCCAGACCGACACGCCGGTCTTCCGGAGGAACAGCACCGCGGCGGCACAGGTCGTCGCCATCAGCGCCACGATCGCCATGGTCGCGAACGCGCCCGCGACCGCGCCCAGCTTGAGGTAGGGGTCGGTGCCGGTGACGAGGCAGACCACGATCACGCCCGCCATGAGCAGCATCTGTACGGTCGACGCCAGGTGCGGGGTCTGGTACCTGCGGTGCGTACGCCCCAGGGCCCGGGGGAGCAGCCCGTCACGCCCGAACGCGAACAGGTAGCGCGAGGCCATGTTGTGCACCGCCATCGACACGGCCACCAGGCTGGCCAGCAGGAGCCAGTTGATCACGTGTTCGGACCACGGCCCCAGCAGCCTCACCGCCGCGCCGCTCAGGAAGGTGCCCGGTGAGTCCATGGCCGTGCCCGCGACCTCTCCGCGCGGGTAGACCGCGATGACCGCCCAGGCGACCAGTGCGTAGAGGATCGCGATGGTCCAGACCGCGGCGTACGTCGCCTTCCCGACGGTGCGTCCGGGGTCGCGGGCCTCCTCGCCGAACACGGCGGTGGCCTCGAAGCCCACGAAGCTGAGCAGGGCGAAGGTGAACGCCACCCCGATGTTCCCCGAGAAGGCGTCCGAGACCGCGAGGGTCTTGTCGGTCGACGGGTCCAGGATCGCCCCGGCCACCACGAGGATCAGGATGCCGACTTCGAGGCAGAGGAGGCAGCCCATGATCACGGTGTTCAGCTCGATGCCGCGAATGCCCACCAGCCACGCGAAGATCAGGATGGCCGCGCTGATCACCGTCCACGGCACGTCGATCGAGAGTTCATCACGGAAGACCTGATTACCGAAATATCCGGCATAGGCGATCGGGACGAGCATGATGACGTTGTAGGCGCACACCGCGAGCCAACCGGCGGCGACGCCCGCCGGTCTGCCGAGGCCCGCCGAGATGTAGGAGTAGAAGGCGCCCGTGTTCGTGATCCGGTGGCTCATCGCGACGAACGGCACCGCGAACAGCGTCAGGACGACCCCGGACAGGATGAAGGCGAGCGGGGCCCCGGCCCCGTTCCCCATCCCGACGATGAAGGGCATGTTGCCCGCGACGGCGGTCAGCGGCGCCTGGAACGCCATGACCAGGAAGACCAGGGCGGAGACGCCCATGATGCCCGGCCGCAGGGTTCCGCCGGGGGCGGTGGGTTTCTGTGAACGATCGAGGTCAACCATTGCTGTCCTATCGGGGGCCGAGGTGGGGGGCGGATGCTCTCGGGACGGGCGATCAGGTGATGAGCGCCGTACAGGCGGCCAGATAACCGGCGGCCAGTGCCAGGGCCGTGTGATCGACCGCTTCGTCCGGAGCGAGGAAGTCGGCGCCGTGCAGCCTTCCCGAGCTCGCACCGGTGCCGACGAACATCATCAGGGAGGGGAATCGCTGCGCGTAGTGGGCGAAGTCGTCCGCCCCGCACGAGCGAAGATCATCCGAGTGCGACAGCCCGAACCCTTCGAGGTTCACGGCCGTCTCCTTCGCCAGCCTCGGATCGTTCAGGAGAGCCGGTTCGCCGAGGTCGAGGTGGACCTCGCTCTTGCAGCCGACCGATTCGGCCACCCCGGACGCCACGGTTTCCAGGCGGCGATGCAGCAACTCCCGCTGCGCGGGGTCGAACGACCGCAGGGTGCCGCGCGCGACCGCGTGATCCGGCCGGACGTTGGGGGAGGAACCCGCCTGGATCGCTCCGATGCTCACCACCGCCGGCGTCATCGGGTCGATGTCGCGGGACACCAGCTGCTGGGCCGCGGTGACGAACAGTGAGAGCGCCAGGACCGGGTCGGGGCCGAGGTGCGGATAGGCGGCGTGACCCCCGACGCCCAGCATCCGTACGGTGAACTCGTCGGCCGAGGCGTTCACGGTGCCGGGCGTGCTGGCCACCTCACCCGAGGCGAGGAGCGGCTGCACGTGCGCTCCGATCACCGCGCGGACCCCGTGGCGTTCCAGGGCGCCCGAGCCCAGGACGTCCACGGCGCCGGAGGGGGCGGTCTCCTCCCTCGGCTGCAGAACCAGCAGCAGCGGGATCGGCGCTCCCACACGATGGACCGCCCTGGCCAGCGCGATACCGGCGCTCAGGTGCACGTCGTGGCCGCAGGCGTGCATCGCCCCGTTCCCGGCGGCCCAGTCGATGAGGGTCCGCTCGGTGATGGGCAGGGCGTCCAGCTCGGTGCGGACCGCGACGCAGGCGCCCTCGCCGCCGACGCGGATGATCGCTCCGGAGCCGGCGACCTCCTCGACCCGCAGGCCGGGCGGCATCTGCTCGATGATGGTTCTCGTCGTCGCGTGTTCGTGTCCGGACAGGTCCGGACGCGCGTGGATGTACCGGCGGATCTCACGCGCGGCGGCGAACTCATCACGCAGAGCGGCCTCCAGCTGCCGGCCGAGCGCTCTCATGTATATCTCTCACCTTCGGTCATCGAACGGAATGCTCCGTAGAAATATTTACAATCCATCAAAAAATGTCTTGCTTTGAAAATTTCAATTCAGCCAAACGGTGTGGGCGCAGGCGCGACCGGTCACCGGATCACCGGTCACCGGTCGCGGGGACCGGCGCCGGGTGAGGTCAGACCGCCGCCGTTTCCAGCGAGTTGGCCCACGCCGGAGGGGTCTTCCCGTCGAGCAGGTAGTCGACGGCCGCGCGCGCCGTCACCGGGCCGACCAGGTTTCCCGTGCCGTTGTAACCGCCGATCGCGACCACGCCCTCCTCCACCCGGGCGCACAGCGGCCGGTCGTCCGGGGTCCATCCGACCGACGCCGCCCACCTGTGCTCGACCCGTACGGCACCGCCCGCCATCCGCCGCGCGACGTTCTCGATGTGGCGCTGCACGGTCTCGGTGGGTTCGGCGTCGTGGGTCCACTCCTCGCCGAGGAAACGGTCCCGGCCACCCCCGACGTAGAGCCGTCCGTCGGGCAGCTGCTGCGCGTAGTCGTAACCCCAGCGGGCGTAGACCGGGCAGGGCAGCCGGTGCGACGAGATCGGGGCGGAGCTCAGCATCTGGAGCCGGGTCGTCCGCACGTGGGGACGGAGCGCGGGCACGATCCTCTCCAGCCGCCCGTCGACGGCCACCACGACGAACCGCGCCCTGATCACGCCCCGCTCGGTCACCACCGCGCCGCCGCCGACGGACGTCACCGGGGTGTGCTCGTGCAGCGGCGCGCGACGGCCGAGGCGCGCGGCCAGCCCGGTGGCCCGCACCGCCGGGTTCATGGCCGCGTCGTCGGGAAGGTACAGGCCGACGCCGAGGGGCCCGTCGTACTCCTCCACGGCGATTCCGTGCTCGCGCATCGCCGTGGCCTGTGCCGCGCAGTCGGCCACCTCGGTCTCCCGGTCCGCCGCCTCGGCCTCGTCCGCGGGGTCGCCCGGCAGCCCGGCCAGCCGGATGGAGCCCACCCGGCGGATCACGGACGGGCCGAGCAGCGCGTACAGCCGGTCGAGTTCCCCCAGCGTGTCGTGGTAGAGGTCGGCGGCGGCGGGGCCCCAGCGCTCGACGGCCCGGTGGAGCGCCGGCGCCGGTCCGCCCAGCAGGAAGCCCCCGTTACGCCCGGCCGCCCCGGCCGCCACCCGGCCGGCGTCGACTCCGACGACCGAGAGGCCACGGTCGAGGAACGCCTCGATCGCGGCCAGCCCGGAGGCGCCCAGACCCACCACGCAGGCGTCGGCGACGACGTCGCCCGTTAGGGGAGCGAACCCTTCCCGTCCGGCCACGGCCGTGTCCCAGCCCACTGACATGTCGTGTGTACCCTTCCGTCGTCTCCGTCGTCGTCCGTGTCGTCCGTACCGGCTCGGTCAGTACCGGAAGCGATCCTCGATGGCCAGCTCGTGAACGTCCCGGGTGGCCGCCGACCGCGCGGCCCGTTCCCGGACGGCGACCAGCGCGCCGTGCAGGGTGTCGCCCAGCACGGACCTCGCCAGCTCGCTGCCGGCGAACAGCTCGGTCGCCCGCGCCAGGTCCTCGGGGAGCCTGATGACCCGGTGCTTGTCGCGCTCGACCTCGCTGAGGCCCGCCGGGTCGGCCTGGACGGGCGGGGGAAGCTCAAGCCGCCGTTCGATGCCCCGCATCCCCGAGGCGAGGAGCAGCGCGGTGGCGAGATAGGGGTTGGCCGCCCCGTCGACGGTCTTGACCTCCAGGTTCGCCGAGGATCGCCGGACGCTGACGGTCCCCGGGATGAACCGCAGGGCGGCCTCACGGTTCTCCACGCCCCAGCAGGCGAAGGCCCCCGACCAGTGGTTCGGCTTCAGGCGCTCGTAGCTGGCGGCGGTCGGCGCGAGAACGGCGAGCAGGCGGGGCAGCTCGTCGAGGATGCCCGCGGTGAACGCGGCGCCGTCCGCGCGCATGCCGGGTTCGGTGACGCTCCCGTTCTGCATGAGGTTCTCGCCGTCCCGCCAGACGCTCACGTGCGTGTGCGCGCCGTTCCCGGCGGCGCCCGGGTTCACCACCGGCGCGAAGCTGACGTCGAGCCCGTGACGGCGGGCCACCTGCCTGGCGACGTACCGGAGCAGTACCACCTCGTCGGCGGCCGTCAGCGGGTCGCGCGGCGCGACGGCGACCTCGAACTGGCCCGGCGAGTACTCGGGGTGCACCTGTTCGACGTCGATCCCCGCGCCGTCGAGCGCCTCGACGAGCGCGAGCGTGAAGTCCTCCAGCGGGAGCAGCGCCCGCGCGCTGTGCGCGGGACCCGAGTGGGCCGGGGTCCCGTCCCGGTTCAGCAGCGTCATCTCCGACTCGAACACGGTACGGAACTCGAAGCCCATGCTCCGGGCGTTCTCCACGACCGACCGCAGGACGCTGCGCTGGCACCCGGCGCTGATCTCCAGGCTCTGCTCGTACTGGACGGCGGGCACCCAGGCGTACCCGGGAGACGACGGCAGCGGACGAGCGGCGGTGAGGTCGGGGAACAGCCGCAGGTCGCCACTGGGCGAGTCGTACGGCGGGACGGCCGCGAACTGGTCGTCGCCACCGGCGACGGCCCACAGCGTGGACATGCCGACGCCGCCCGTCGCGGCGCTCTCGAAGCGTCGCAGGGGGATGACCTTCACCCGGGTGATACCGGCGTTGTCCACCATGGTCATCACGATGAGGCGGGTGCCCGCGTCCTTCAGCCGCGCGTACGCGTCGGCCACGTCCTGCGGGTCGAACACGCGCATCGCGTCCGCCGGGTTCACGACGCGATCCCGTGAAGCCGCCTGGCGTTTCCGCCGAGGACGTCCAGGCCGATGCGCGTGGCGTGCCCCTCGTCCAGATATCCGTGGTCGATCGCCCGTCGCAGCACACGTTCGAGGGCCTCCCGCGCCAGGATCGACGACAACCAGATCACCTCCGGTTCGCTGGCCTCGTCCGAGCCGTACATCACCTTGGCCGGTGGTGCGATGCCCAGCATCAGCTCCAGGCGGTTGTCCACGGCGATCGAGGACCACGGCGTGGACAGGGACGTGTCCAGGTAGACGTGCGGGAGGATCGAGGCGATGTAGGCCGCCTCCTCGATCCACGGCCAGCCCGAGTGGATCAGGACGATCGGCTGCCCCAGGTGCTGGCTGAGCAGCGGGAAGATGTCGGACGGGCGCGCGTGCGACAGGACGATCGCCGGGTCGCCCCCGCCGCAGTGCACGTGGACGGGGACGCCCCCGGCCGACGCGGCGATCGCCAGCGCGCGGCGCAGCAGCATGTCCCGCACCGGTTTGGAGTTCTCCCGCGACTCGGCCCAGCCGGCGGCGCGCCAGGCCCGGAAAGCGCTCTCCACGTCGGCGCCGCTCCACGTCGAGACGTCCAGCCCGCTCCGGTACGCGATGATCGACTTGAAGGCCACGGCCCCCTCCGCGATCGCCTGTTCGGCTCGGGCGGCGAACGCGTCTTCGAGCTCGGCGAAGCTGTTCACCTGGTCACGCAGCTCGACGATCCATGGTTCGAGGCGCGCGACCCGGCTGATCGGCAGGCCCGTCTCCCCGGACATGACGGCCTGGTCGACCATCGGCTGAGGGTAGCCGTCCTCGACGAACAGGCGTTCCACGCCCGCCTCGTCCCACAGTCCGCGCAGGTAGGAGGGGTCGTTCAGGGCCGCCGAGCGAGCCTCGGCCAACGAGGCGCGTGAGGGGTCGCAGTTCAGGACCCTGCTCAGCCGCAGCGCCATGGCGACGGCGATCGGCGAGGTGTCGGTCGTCCGCCGCAGGAGGTCGGGAAAGGAGCTGTGGTGCAGGCCCGAGCTCGTCAGGCACATGCCCAGCATCGTGATACGATCAAGGAACCCGTGCTGATCGCGTTGCCGTATGTCATCCATGCGGAAGCCATGACAGTGGACATCGACCACTCGTGCTTCATCCAACAGCGTCACGTGTACATCCTTTGAAGACTGGTCGCGCTTGTGTCCGATCCGGCGCGATCCAATGGACTTGGTGGCCGACGGGGTATCTACGCAGTGATTGTTCGGCGATTGTTCGGCGGTCGATTCACGCCCCGCATGATTTTGACTGGTCGCGTTCGCAGACTGTGCGCGACCATCTAGGTGTGAACGAATAATTTCACTAGCGGGGTCTAGGGTCAAGCAAGAACGAAATAATTCTTAACATGGGGTCCTCCGGTCGCCGTGGACGCCGTGACCAGGGCATACGGGGCCGACGCGCCGGCCTACGTCGCGGGCTCCGTCGACACCTGCTCGATCAGCCGCATGCGGGCCTGGGCGTCCTCGCCGATGCGGGCCAGGGCCGCCGCCGCCAGCGCCTCCACCAGCGCGATCGCGGGCACCAGGCTGTCGTACGGGGACCCGATGTCCGTGCTCAGCGGAAGAACGACGTCGGCGAACTCGGCGACGGGCGACAGCCACACGTCGGTGATCAGGACAATCTTGGAGCCCCGCAGGTGGGCCTTCCGCGCCAGGTCGATGACGTCGTCCTGGTAGCGCCTGAAATCGAGCACGAAGACCACGTCACGGCGCCCGAGTTCGACGAGGGCCACCCCGGCCTCGTCCCGCTGGGCGCTCAGCAGCTGGGTGTCCGGCCGCATCGTCCGCAGGTGCAGGATGAGGTACTCGGCGACCAGACGGGACCAGCGTCCTCCGATCGCGTTGATCCGCAGCCTCGGGTCGGAGGTCAGGTCGATGGCCAGGCCGAACTCGCTCGACGGCAGCGCCGCGAACCCCTCGCCGAGAAGCCTCTGACCGGCCTGCGAGACCTTGCTGAGCACCCGCGACGCCGGGGTGTCGGCCGTGTAGACGGAGGGCAACGTCATCGGGCTGGCCCCGCGAGCGTTGATTTCGTCGCGGAGGACCTGCTGGAACTCCTTGTACCCGCCGAAACCGAGGCGCGACACGTAGCGGGTCACGGTCGGGGCGCTGACCCCGGCGCGTTCGGCGAGCTTCACCGCGGGCTCCATCCCCGCCATCGGGTAGTCACTCAGAATGGTCCGGGCCACCCGCCGCTCGGCGGCGGACACCTCGCTCATGGTCCGATGGATCACCTCTGCGACGGATCGCGCCGCATCGCCGGGCGACGATGAGCCATCCAGCTTGTGGATTTCCACCAGGACCTCGATTCGTGTGCCTCACCCGGATTCTAGTGCGGCACACGTGGCGTCCCGCTCGCCGAACGCGGCCGTCACCGGGCGCTCGCCGGGATCCGGCCCTTGCTCCGCATCGCCGCGGCGACGCGATCCTGGGAGATCCTGCGCCCGGCGGCGTGCGGGGTGAGGGCCAGCCGACGGGCCTCCTCCAGCACACCGAGGGTGTTGGCGCGGAGCCTGTCGGAGATCGCGGTGAAGACGGCGTCGGAGTCCGGCCGGAACCCCGAGTAACGGGCGTCCATCGCGAACGCGGCCGCGATCACCCCTCCGGCGTTGGCGATGAAGTCGGGGACGACGGTGACGCCGCGCTCGGCGAGGATCTCCTGGGCCGCCGGTGAGGTGGGCAGGTTGGCCCCCTCGACGACGAGGCTCGCCTTGACCTGCTGGGCGGTGCCTTCGTCGATCACGTCCTGCACCGCCGCCGGGACGAGGACGTCGCAGTCGACGAGGAGTTCCCGCCCGGCGGGGAGGAGGGCGCCGCCGTCGAACCGCGTCACGAAGGCGTCGCCGTACTCGTCGCGGGCGCGGTCCAGCGCGGCGACGTCGAGGCCGACCGGGTCGTGCACGGCGCCGTACGCGGTGGAGACGGCGACGACGGCGGCGCCGAGGGCGCTGAACCGCCGGGCGGCGGCCCGGCCGACGGCGCCGTACCCCTGGATGGCGACGCGGGCGCCGCCGAGGGGCCGCCCGACGTGCCCGGCGGCGGCGTCGGCGGCCTCGGCGACGCCGAAACCGGTGACGCCGAGCTGGTCGTAGGCGATCCCGCCGAGGTGGGCGGGGGTGCCGACCGCCGCCCCCCGGTCACCGAGTTCATCCTGGACGATGGCCGCGTCGTCCTCGGTGAGGCCCATGTCGAGGCCGAGCACGTATTCGCGGGGAACCTCGTTGTGCAGCGCGCGGACGAAGGCCCGCAGGATCGCCTCCTTGTCCGGCGAGGCGGGATCGGCCGCGATTCCAGCCTTGGCGCCGCCGTAGAAGAGGTCGGCACCGGCCCACTTCCACGTCATGTTCCGGGCGAGCCGGGCGACCTCCGTCACGGTGACGGTGGGGGCCATCCGGGTGCCGCCCTTGCCCATCCCACGGGCGGTGTTGTCGATGACCAGCACGCCCTTCATGCCCGTGCGGCGGTGGGAGACGACAACGATCTTCTCGGGGCCCCACTCGTCGACGATTTCGAGTGCGTCGGTCATGACCTGTTCTCCTCCGTTGGTGGGTGGCCGGGTAGTGCCCGGGCGATGAGCTCGGCCAGGTGGACGCCGGTCCGGTCGGTCGCCTGGCCGATCTGGGTGCGACAGCTGAAGCCGTCGGCGAGGATGACGGTCTCCGGTGACGCCCGGCGGACGGCGGGCAGCAGCACCTGCTCGCCGACCTCCCGCGACACCCGGTAGTGGCCCCTCTCGAAGCCGAAGTTCCCGGCCAGCCCGCAACATCCGGAGTCGATGACCCGGTTGTCCACCCCCAGCGCGGACAGCAGCGCGGCGTCCGCGCCGAACCCGGAGGTGGCGTGCTGGTGGCAGTGGGTCTGGGAGATGGAGGGAACCTCGACCCTCGGGGGGACCCAGCCCGGCGTCCTTTCCATGAGCAACTCGGCGAACGTCACGGTCAGCGCCGACAGGTCGCGGGCGAGGGGGGCTCCGTCCAGCAGCTCGGGCAGGTCCTGCTTCAGGGCCGCCGTACAGCTGGGCTCAAGCCCGACGACCGGCACGCCCTCGGCCACGCTCGCCCGCAGCGCACGGGCCGTACGGCGGGCCATCCGGCGGGCGACGCCCAGCTGGCCGGTGCTGATCCAGGTCAGGCCGCAGCACTGGGTTCCGGAGGGCACCCGCACGCGGTATCCGGCCTCCTCCAGGACCCGGACACCGGCCCGCAACACCCGGGGGCTGAAGTGGTTGTTGAACGAGTCCACCCAGAGCGTCACCGGACCGCGTTCGCCGGTCCCGGCGGGGGAACGGGAGCGGAACCAGGACAGGAACGTCCGGTCGGCGAACCGGGGAATCTCCCGCTCCGCCGCGATGCCGCCGGCCCGTTTGATCAGCGGGGCCAGCCGGGAGGAGGTGACGGCGTTGACCGCCCCCGGCATCCGGGCGGCGACCCGGGAGAGCAGTGGCAGCCAGCCCATCGAGTAGTGCGAGGCGGGCCGTGGCCTGTGCCGGTAGTGGTGGTACAGGAACTCCGACTTGTAGCTCGCGACGTCGACGCCGACCGGGCAGTCGACGCCGCACCCCTTGCAGGACAGGCAGAGGTCGAGGACGTCGCGCACCTCGGTGGAGCGCCACCCGTCGGTGATGACCTCGCCCTGGGTCATCTCGTAGAGCACCCGGGCCCGGCCCCGGGTGGAGTCCTTCTCGTCCCGGGTGACCCGGTAGCTGGGGCACATCACCCCGCCCTGCGGGGTGGCGGACCGGCATCTGCCGACTCCGACGCAGCGGCGGGTCGCCTTGGCGAAGTCCCCGCCGTCGGCGTGGAAGGGAAGCCTGGTGACCAGGGGAAGCGCCGGACGGTCCGGGCTGACCCGCAGGTTCCCGTCCAGGGGCAGCGGGTGCACGATCATGCCCGGGTTGAGCCCGTTGTCCGGGTCCCACACGTGCTTGAAGTGCTCGAACAGCCGCATGACCTCGGGCCCGTACATCACCGGCAGCAGTTCCGATCGGGCCTGGCCGTCGCCGTGCTCGCCCGAGAGCGAGCCGCCGTGGGCGGTGACGAGCTTGGCGGCGTCGGTGAGGAACGCGCGGAAGGCGTCCACCCCGTGGCCGGTGGTGAAGTCGAAGTTGATCCGGGTGTGCAGGCAGCCCTCGCCGAAGTGCCCGTAGACGGCGCCGGAGAGGCCGTACCTCTCGAACAGGGCCCGCAGCCCGCGCAGGTAGGCGCCGAGCCGGTCGGGTGGGACGGCGGCGTCCTCCCACCCCGGCCACGCCTCCGATCCGTCGGGCAGCCGGGTGGCGAGCCCGACGCCGTCCTCCCGGATTCGCCACAGGCTCCTTGCCCGCCCCGGGTCGGCGACGACCTCGGCGCCGGTGAAACCCGTGGTCGAGCGGGCGGCGGCGACCAGCGCGGCCCCGGCGGCGGGCAGCTCGTCCGTGGCCCCGGCGAGCTCGGCGAAGAGCCAGGCCCGCCCGTCCGGCAGGGTCTCGATCGTCGCCCGGGTCTCCTGCCGGGTCACGATGTCGGTGAGCGCCTGGTCCACGCACTCCAGCGCCACCAGGTCACGCTGCCGGAGCAGCTCCGGGACCGCGTCGGCCGCGTCGCAGGCGTCGGTGAAGCCGAGGACCACCAGCGAGCGGTCCTGCGGTGCGCGGACCAGCCGGAGCTTCGCCGACAGCACGACCACGCAGGTGCCCTCGGAGCCGACCAGGGCGCGGGCCAGGTTGAAGCGGTTCTCCGGCAGCAGTTGCTCGAGCGCGTATCCCGAGACCTGTCGCGGGAAGCGGCCGAGCCGGGTGCGCAGCGGCTCCAGGTTGGCCCGGGCGAGCTCGTGCAGCCGCCCGATGAGCGCGCCGCGCTCGCCCCCCTCGGCGACGGCCCGGTCGATCTCCTCCGGGGTCATCTCGCCGACGGTCATCACGGTGCCGCGATAGGTGAGAACCTCAAGCTCCACGACGTTCTCCGCGGTACGGCCCCAGGCGAGCGAGTGGGAGCCGCAGGCGTTGTTGCCGATCATCCCGCCGATCGTGCAACGGCTGTGCGTCGAGGGGTCGGGGCCGAAGAGGAGCCCGTGCGGGGCTGCGGCGGCCTGCAGGTCGTCCAGGACGATGCCCGGCTCGACGGTGGCCACACCGGCCGACGGGTCCAGTTCCAGAAGCCGGTTGTAGAAGCGGGAGAGATCCAGCACGACGCCGGAGCCCACCGCCTGCCCGGAGGTGCTGGTGCCCGCGCCACGGCAGGTGACCGGGAGCCCGAGCTCGCGGCAGGCGGCCACAGCGTTGATCACCTGCTGCCGGGTGCGGGGGAAGACGACGGCGCGTGGCACCTGCCGGTAGTTGGACGCGTCCGCCGAATACTGCGCCAGCCGACCGGCGTCGGTGGCGACCTCGCCGCAGTCCGTCCGGCGCAGCGAGCGGGCGAGCTCGGCCGGTCCCTGGGAGGAGCCGGTGCGCTCGGTCGAGATGGTCACGTCCCGTCTCCTTCGCCTTCGTCTTCGTTTTGTCTTCGTCTGGCCGGGGGTGCAGAGCCAACCATGCGGGGTCCGGCACCGTCGTGCCAAGAGTAAGCAGAATGCTAGTTTTTTAACCTTAGGTATAGATTTTCTTGTTCTCAGGCTTGGGGTACGGACGTGTACAAGCTCCACCATCTGCTGACCTTCCAGACCGTCCACCGGACGGGCTCGTTCGCGACGGCCGCGCGGGAGCTCGGATACACCACGTCGGCGGTGTCACAGCAGATCGCCGCCCTGGAGAAGGAGACCGGTCTGACGCTTTTCGAGCGTGAGGCGCACGGCATCCGGGCGACCACAGTCGCGCACCGCCTCGCTGAGCTGAGCCGAGGGATGCTCGCCGACGTCGACGAGTTCGACTACCAGGTACGGCGGCTCGCCACGGGGCTGAGCGGGCGGCTCCGGGTGGGCAGTTTCACCACGGCGAGCGTCCGCCTGGTGCCCGCCGCGCTGTCCGACCTCCGGCGCCGCTGCCCCGGCGTCGAGATCACCCTGGACGACGGCGAGCCGGAGACGCTGCTCGACTCACTCGTCGACGGCGGCCTCGACGTCGCGCTGGTCTACGAGTACGGGCTGAGCCCCCGGCAATGGCCCCCCGGGATCAGGACGCTCGCCCTGGTCAGGGAGGACCTGCTGCTGCTCCGCCCGTCCGGTGAGGCGGGACCTTCCAGCCTGCCGCGGCTGGCCGACCGCCTGTGGATCACCAGCCGGGAGGGCACGGCCGGGGACCTCTCGCTGGCCCGGCTGTGCGCGTTCGCCGGGTTCACCCCCGCCATCGCCTTCCGCAGCAACGACTACGCCGTCGTACGCGAGCTGGTCACCCACATGGGCGGTGTCGCGGTCGTGCCCGCGCTCGGCCACGTGCCCGACGAGCGCATATCCGCCGTGCCGCTGCGGGCGTACACCGCCGCCCACCGCACCGTGCTGGCGATCCACCGGGAGGGCAACGCGAACCCGGTGCTCGGCGACTTCCTGGCGGCCCTGCGCCGGGCGGTCCCCCAGGACGCCGACCACCTGCTCGCACTGTGACCCGGCCTCGGGACGCGGTGGGTCAGCGGGCGGAGGGAGGCATGCCCGCGAGTATCCGCGCCATCGCCCCCTCCAGGTGGCCGCGCAGCGCCGTGACCGCACGCTCGGGCTCTCCGGCCACGCATGCATCCAGAATGGCGCGATGTTCCAGGTGGCTGAGATGGCGCCGCTCCGTGTCCGGCTTCGAGGCGAATCGGTAGCGCTCGCTGTTCTGCCACACCGGCTCGATCGCCCGCGGCAGCCAGCGTGAACCGGACGCGTGGTAGATCGCGAAGTGAAACGACGAGTGTGATGCCGGTCCGTGAGGTTCTTCGTCGGCTCGATGCGCTCGGGCTCGTCGAGGTCGTGCCGCATCGCGGCGCTCGTGTCGCGGAACTCTCCGTCGCCGACCTCGAAGACACGTATCAGACGCGGCGGGCGCTTGAGTCCGCCCTGGTCGGCCTCGCGGCCTCGCGCTTCACCGAGGCGGACGCGGACACCGCGCGCGAGGCGCTGGCCCGGCACGAGCAGCTGATCGAGGCGGGAGAGGTCGACGAGGCGCGGCGGGCGCACACCGAGTTCCACTTCGGCATCTACCGGGTATCGGGCTCGCGGTGGCTCGTCAGATCCGTCGAGCCCGTGTGGCAGAACAGCGAGAGGTATCGCTTCACGTCGCCCGATGACCCGCAGGCGCGCGAATCCAGCCACGCGGAGCACACCGAGATCCTCACCGCCTGCGTCGAGAAGGACGAGGTCCGCGCCAAGGCCGCGATCGGCCGCCATCTTGACGGGGCGCTTGAGCGCATCCGTCGCGCGATGCTCGCCTGACCTCTCAACGCGCCGGTCCTGCTCGCCGCCGGACACGGGCCGTGGCCCCAAGCGGCCACCCGCCTGTGACGTCGGGCCGGTTCACCGTGGGTGCCTCACGTCAACATGCCCGCGAGATCTGACCGGTGCCTCGGCGCGCCCGCCCACCGCCACAGCCGCACGCCGGCCTCGTTGTTCACTTGCAATTTGATCAAATATTCGAGTAGGCTTATTGGGGCGCACATTGAGGATGGAGCATCGATGGCCGCCGTTGAGGAGCTTTTCGAACTCACGCCCGACAGCGGTGCGTCGATGCGGCGAACCCTTGCCGAGCAAGTGACAGCGGAACTGCATCGCGCGGTGCTACGCGGTGAGTACCCGCCGGGTAGCTGGTTGCGCGTGCAGGACATCGCCCGTCAGTTCCAGACGAGCACCATGCCGGTGCGGGAGGCTCTCCGGCGGCTGGAGACGCTCGGCCTGGTCGAGATCTCGCCCCACCGCGGAGCCCGTGTCGCGGAGCTGTCGATCGACGACCTCGAGGACACCTTCCGCACGCGTCAGATCCTCGAGATCGAGCTGATCCGACGTGCGGCCGCGTCCTTCACCGCGGAGGACGCGGACAACGCGCGATCCGCGCTGGAGCGCCACGAGAGATTCCTCAGCGCCGGGAGCCTCGAGGAGGCCCGCCGGACTCATTCGGAGTTCCACTTCCTCATCTACCGCGCCGCCTCTTCACGCTGGTTGCTGCGTTCCGTGGAGCCCCCCTGGCAGAACAGCGAGCGATACCGCTTCGCCTCCCCCACCGACGCCGGGGCGCGGAGCCGGGCGCACGCGGAGCACACGGGCATCCTCGCCGCCTGCGTCGCGAACGATCCCGTCGCGGCGGTGAAGGCGTTGCAGGACCATCTCGGCGGATCACTGGAAAGGATCCGGGCCGCGATGACGGCACGGCAGCAAGGCTGACAAGGGCGACCTCCGCCTCGTAGGCCCGGTTGGCGGAGATCTCCGGGTCCCGGGCGATGTCGTCGAGCGTGCCTCCCGCGGTGTTCTGCCGCCCCGTCGGCACAGCTTTCGTTTGACGGCCCGCGGACGTGCGTTTTGCGCATAGTCGCCGCTCCTGGGGCGCGCCTACATTGCGGCTACGCCCCGTTGCGAGGCCGTCTTGGACGGCGTCTTCGCCGATCACACAGGAGATCACCGTGAACACCACCGCCCCCGCGCCGTCGTACGAGGAACTGCTGGAGGCCCGCCGGGCCAGCGGTGTCGCCATGTTCAACGACAACGTCATGAAGCTGGGCATCTTCGGCGCGAACTGCAGCCACGGGCTGATGGCGACCCACGCCGAGACGTCGTACGAACTGAGCTGGCAGCACACCCGGCGGATCGCCCAGATCGCCGACCGGCTCGGCTTCGAGGCGATGCTCCCGGTCGCCAGGTATCGCGGGATGGGCGGGGAGACCAACTTCAACGGCTCGAACTTCGAGACCCACACCTGGGCGGCGGGCCTGGCGCAGGCGACCGAGAACATCATGGTCTTCTCCACCACGCACGTCCCGACCAAGCACCCCATCGTCGCGGCCAAGGAGTCGGTCACCGTCGACCACATCTCCAACGGCCGCTTCGGCCTGAACATGACCATGGGCTGGTACAAGGCCGAGATGGAGATGTTCGGCGGCACCCAGCGGGAGCACGACGCCCGCTACCGGTACGGCTCCGAGTGGATCGAGATCGTCAAGCGTATGTGGACCGAGGACGCCGCCGTGAACTTCGCCGGCGAGTTCTTCGAGATCAAGGACGCCCACTCCGACCCCAAGCCGATCCAGAAGCCGTACCCCGTGCTGGTCAACGCGGGGAACTCCCCGGCCGGGCTGGAGTTCTGCGCCCGCGAGTGCGACTTCAACTTCATCGCCTTCGCCGACCCGGAGGAGGCCGGGGCCACCGCCGCGCGGGTCCGCTCCATCGCCCACGGGCAGGGCCGGGACCTGGGCATCCTCGGCTACGGCAACATCATCTGCCGGGACACCGAGAAGGAGACGAAGGATTTCCTCTCCCACATCCTCGACCGGGGCGACTGGGAGGTCGCCCGGATGGTGTCCGGCGGCCTCGGCGCGGAGAGCGGGTCGTTCGACAAGGTCAAGCTCCTGCAGGAGCGCTTCATCCTCGGGTACGGCGGCTACCCGCTGATCGGCACGCCCGAGCAGGTCGTCGAGCAGATGGTCGAGCTGTCGAAGGCCGGCGTCAACGGCATGATGGTCGGCTTCCTGGACTACGTCGAGGAACTGCAGTACTTCGGCGAGCGGATCCTGCCCCTGATGAAGGAGGCCGGGCTGCGGAACTGAGGCGGAGGGGAACCGGGGAGGCGGGGCGGCATGAACGAGCCGACCAGCACCGACGCGCACCAGTACAAGACCGTCCTCGGCCACTTCTGTACCGGGGTCACCGTGGTCACCGCGCTCGACGGGGACGAACCCGTCGGATTCACCTGCCAGGCGTTCTCCGCGCTTTCTCTGCGCCCGCCCCAGGTGTTGCTGTGCCCGCAGAAGACGTCCACCACGTGGCCGAGAATCAGGCGATCCGGCCGACTCGCGATCAACATGCTGGGCGCCGGGCAGCGTGAGATAGGCCGGCGCTTCGCGCGGACCGGCGTGGACCGGTTCGCCGGAGTCGGCTGGCGGCCCTCGCCGGCCGGGCTCCCCCTCATCGACGGCGCACTCGCCTGGCTGGAGTGCCGCGTGGTCGAGGAGATCGACGCGGGCGACCACATGATCGCCGTGGCGTCGGTCGGTGAGCTGGGCGTAGGACAGGCCGAACACCCGCTGCTGTTCTTCCGCGGTGAGTTCGTCGGCTACGAGGTGAAGGAGGCCGTGTCGGCATGAGACTTGTGACGATCTACGGGAGCCCGACCCCTCCCGGCAAGCTGGCCCGCGCGCTCGGGCTGCTGGAGGCCGGCGTACGCGACCGTCATCCCGGCTGGGAGGTGGAGCGGATCTCGCCGGCCGAGGTGATCGACCCGGTGACGGCCACGTGGCCGGCGGACGCCGTGGACAGGGTCGCCGCCGCCGACGCCGTGGTGATCGCCTCTCCGGTCTTCCGCGGGTCGATCACCGGCACACTGAAACTGCTGCTCGACACGCTGCCGGTCGAGGCGTTGCGGTCCACGCCGACGGCCGTTCTCACCGTGGCGGCGGCTCCGCACCACTGCCTGGCGGCCGAGCGGCACCTGCGCGACATCCTCACCTGGTTCGGCGCTCTCACCGCGCCCAACTGCGCCTTCTTCGTGGACCGCGTGTTCGGCGCGGAGGAGGTCCCGGCCGATGTTCTCGGCGAGCTGGCCGAACTGGCCGACGAGGTGGTGGTGCTCGCCGAACGCCTGGGCGGCCGGTCGTTCGGCCCGGCCCCGCTGGCCGCCCGTCGCGGCGGGCCGCCCCCGGCCCCGGCCGCGTAACCCACGTGACTCTGACGACGTAAGGAAAAAGAACCGTGACGAGTGAGATCACAGAACACGCGCCGGTCCCCGCCCGGAACTACATCGGCGGGGAATGGACGGCGTCGAGCACGACCGGCGTGTCGTACTCGCCCGCCGACGGAAAGGCGCTCGGCACCTACTACGAGGTGGACGAGGCCCAGGTGGAGGAGGCGATCCGGGTCGCGAAGCACACCTTCGCCACCCACGCCTGGCGTACGGACCGCCAGTTGCGCGCCCGGGTCCTCAACGAGATGGCGGACCGCGTCGAGGCCGCCACGGACGAGCTCGCCCTGCTGCTCGCCCGCGAGAACGGCAAGATCCTCCCGGAGGCCTATTTCGAACTCAGCCTGACCCCGTCGAAGCTGCGGTACTACGCGGCACAGGCCCTCACCTCCTCCGGCCGCGGCGGCCGGGTCCGCCCGGGGGTGTACTCGACGCTGCTGGTCGAGCCGGTCGGCGTCGCGGGCGTGATCGTCCCGTGGAACTCGCCCGTGGTTCTCGCCGTCCGCTCGTTCGCCCCCGCGCTGGCCGCGGGCTGTACGGTCGTCATGAAGATGGCCGCGCAGACCGCCCTGGTCAACACGCGGCTCGCCGAACTGCTGGCCGACTGTCCCTCGCTGCCGCCCGGCGTGCTCAACGTGTTCACCGAGTCGGGCAGCGTCGGTGCCAAGTTGCTGGTGAGCTCGCCCGACGTGGCCGCGCTCAGCTACACCGGCAGCACGACCGTCGGCCGCCAGATCATGGCCGACGCGGGCACGACGCTCAAACGACTCTCCCTGGAACTGGGCGGCAAGACCCCCATGATCGTGTTCGACGACGCCGATCTCGACGCGGCCGTGCCGACGATCGTGGCCGGGATCACCACGTTCAGCGGGCAGTTCTGCATGACCGGGAGCCGGGTCCTGGTGCAGGAGTCGGTGGCGGACGAGGTCAGGGCCGGGCTCGCCGAGGCGCTCGCCGGGGTGCGGGTAGGCCCGGGTGACGCCGAGGGGTCGCAGATGGGCCCGCTCATCGACTTCGCCGCCAGGCGGCGGCTGGAGGAGTTGATCGACGCCTCACGCGGCGACGCCGAGGTCATCGTGCCCGGCGGCAGGCCCGAGGACGAGAGCCTCGCGCCCGGGGCCTACTACCGCCCCGCGCTGTACGGGGTGTCGGGCACCGACTCGCCCCTGGTGCAGAAGGAGCTGTTCGGCCCGGTCGCCACGTTCGAGACCTTCGCCACGGAGGAGGAGGCCGTGCGCAGGTCCAACGCCACCGAGTACGGCCTCGCCGCGTCGGTCTGGACCGCCGACGGGGCGCGCGGTCTGCGCGTCGCCGACGCCCTGGACGCGGGGACCGTCTGGACGAACGGGTGGGCCGTGGTGCTCGACCAGTTCGAGGAGGGCGGCTACAAGCAGAGCGGCCTCGGCCGGTTGAACGGCGATCGTGCCCTTGAGGAGTTCCAGGAGTACAAGCACATCGTCCAGGTCATCTGAGCCGGTGACCGGAGCACCGGGCCCGGGTGAGGACGCGTGTCGCGTGCCCCGCCCGGGCCCGGCCCGTCAGGCGTCCCTCGTTCTGCGCAGGGTCTCCGACGGCGACTCGCCGTACATCGACCGGTACAGCGAGGAGAACCGGCCGTGGTTGTAGAAGCCCCACGCGGCGGCCACGTCGGCGACCGTCACCGAGTCCGAACTCGGGTGCAGCAACTCCTCCCGGGCCGCGCGCAGCCGTACGTCCCGCAGGTAGTGCGAGGGGGTGCAGTCCAGGTTGTGCAGGAACTGGAGCTGCAGTGTCCGCGCGCTCACCCCGGCCGCCCCGGTCAGGTCGGTCAACGTCGGGAGGGTCTGCGCGTGCTCGTGGATGTAGTCGAGCGCGCGGCGCAGCGCGTCCGGTCGTGCGCTGTCGGCCTGCCGGAGCAACTGCTGGTGCGGCCCGGAGGCGGCGATCAGCAGGTTCGTCAGGATCATCGATTCCAGCTGCCTGCGTGACCCGGGGTTCTGGGCGAGGATGCCGTCCTCGTCCCACTCGGCGCGCACGAACTCGATGCAGCGCAGCAGCCCCCTGCCCGCGCTGGAACGCAGGTTCATCACCAGGTCGAACTCGATGGGCCCGGTGATCGGCGTGCGGGAGAGGGCGGCGAGGTGGCCCTCGATGTCGGCACGCGGGATCTTCAACGCGAACTGGGCCGTGTCGGCGGCCCAGTCGATGATCTGCGCGCGGTGCGGCAGCAGGATGGCCGCGCCTTCCATCCCCGTGGTCGTGCCCCTCTTGCCGTCCTCACGGGTGACCCGGCTGTCACCGGCCAGGGCGATGTTGATGTGGTACCAGCGATCGCTGGGCGGGAGGGTGATCCTCACCTCGCTGCCGTAGGTGAGATAGCCGAGGGTCAGCCCGCCGTTCTGGACCGCGTTGAGCCGCGCGTCCAGGGCGGAGCGGTCCACCGGCTCGAGCGTGTGCGGTTCGTAGACATCGGCGACGACCTGCTGGGCGAGGGCGACGTCGCCGGTACGGAGCCGTCCGTGCTGCCGGAGCGGTTCCTCTGAGACTGTCGATCGGGACACGGGCATGGGGGACCTCCCACGCTGACCAGCGTTTTCTTACGAGTGAGGTGGTCGTTGTCCAGAGTATTCACCGGGCGCCGCCCGCGTTCCACGGCGACGACCGGTCGAGGTGCTCCACGTCGGCGTGGCCGGCCTCCTGGCGGACCCGGTCGCTGATCCGCAGGAGCTCCGCGGCCACCGCCTCCAGGCCTCCGCCCGCGACGCGCGCCGTGGGCAACGCGACCACGAGTGCGGCGTGGTAGCCGTCGACGACGCCGACCGAGGCGCCGATCGCGGTCACTCCGGGCTCGCTCTCGTCGTAGTTGCCGCCGAAGCGATCACGGCGGACGGCCTCCAGCTCACGATGCAGGGCGGTCAGGCCGGGGAGCTTCGCGTCCGTGGCGGGGACCCGCCCGTCCGTGTACAGCGCGTCGATCTCGCCCGGTCCGAGGTCGGCGAGCATCGCCTTGCCGCCCGACGTCCGGTCCGCGGGCATCCGTGCCCCGACGCGCAGTCCCACGCGGAGCGACCTGGTGCTCTCGATCCCGTCCAGGAAGAGCACCTCGGAGCCCAACCGCACCATGAGGTGGACCGTCTCGCCCACCGCGTCGAAGAGCATCTGGAGGAAGGGGCGTATCCGGTCGGGCAGGGCCTGCACGTCGCCGGTGCGCAGTCGCAGCAGAGCCGGGCCCCGCAGGTACACCCGCCTGTCGCCCTGGATGGCGTACTCCCGGTGGCACAGCGTGGAGAGCAGGCGATGCGCCGAGGACGGCGCGACGCCCAGCTCCCGTGCCGCCTCGGTCACGGTCAGCCTGCCACGCTCGGTCAGAAGTGTCAGCAGGGCCAGCGCGCGGTCCGCGGCCTCAACGAGATAAGGCGGATCATTCTGCTGCACAGAAAGATAGTAGGACACATTTCTGTTGAGCGGAATACATCGGTGACAGTGGCTCTCGTGTCGAGACAGGCCGGGGCAGGGCGAGTCGTCGTCCACACCGACGCGGACGGCCGCGATCCGGCCCGACACGCGACCGGTCAGGCTGCCGCGGAGGCGCCGCCGCGCGGGAGATCGGGGTTGGCTCGGCCGTACGTCTGGTGTTTGAGCCTTTTGGTGTGGTTGACGTGCCCTTCAACGGGGCCCGAGTCGTAGGGCCGGGTGAGCCCGGCGGTGACGGCGTCTTGGTCTCGGCGTAGCCCGGTAACGAAGGCGTGCGGCTCAGGCGGATCGTCGCTGAGTACCGCGGTGATCCAGCTCTCCGGATTCCGGCCTTGGCGGTGCGCCGTCATCTCGCGAACGGGCACCTCGCCGGCGGTCGACCTCGCTCTGTGGGAGCCCGCAGGTGAGAGTCCCGGGCCACCCGGCGAGCGACACCCGGCCCTGCGCGGCTCGGCGCCGGCCGACGTCCTCGGACACCGGGGCCGCCTTGCCGGGGCATTGACATCTGATATATTAGAGTTTACGTTGCACATGCAAGGAGAGGGGCAGGCATGGGTCAGAGTCGAGTTGTCGTCATCGGCGGCGGTAACGCCGGCTTGTGTAGCGCGTTGGCCGCCCTCGACGGTGGGGCCGAGGTGACAGTGCTCGAAGCCGCCCCGGAGCCCGAGCGTGGCGGGAACTCCGGATTCACCGCGGGGGCCATGCGCTTCGCCTACGACGGCAGGGAGGAGATCCTCCAGCTCGTCCCCGACCTGTCGGAAGAGCAGCTCGCGAAGACCGACTTCGGCAGTTACTCGAAGAACCAGTTCTTCGACGACATGGCCCGGGTCACGCAGTACCGCTGCGACCCCGACCTGGTCGATCTGCTCGTGACGCGCAGCTTCGACACGTTGAAGTGGATGAGCGACAAGGGAGTGCGGTTCCTGCCGATCTACGGCCGCCAGGCGTTCCAGGTGGACGGGAAGTTCACCTTCTGGGGCGGCCTGACGCTGGAGGTCAACGGAGGCGGTCCCGGGCTCGTCGACTCGCTGTTCGACGCGTTCGAGTCGGCGGGCGGCAAGGTGTTCTACGGCCACCGCGCCATCGGCCTCACCGAGGACGGCGGCAGGGTGACCGGCGTCGTGGTCCGGGCCGGCGGGGAGATCCGGACGATCTCCGCTGACGCCGTCGTGCTGGCCTGCGGTGGATTCCAGGCCAACACGGAGTGGCGCACCCGCTACCTGGGACCGGGATGGGAGTTCGCCAAGGTCCGCGGCACCCAGTTCGACGTGGGCGACGGACATCGCATGGCGATGGAGATCGGCGCCATGTCGTGGGGCAACTGGTCGGGCTGCCACGCGGTGGGCTGGGACAGCAACGCGCCCGCGTTCGGTGACCGCGTGGTCGGTGACGGGTTCCAGAAGCACAGCTATCCCTTCGGAATCATCGTCAACAGCCGCGGTGAGCGGTTCGTCGATGAAGGCGCGGATTTCCGGAACTACACCTACGCGAAGTACGGCCAGGAGGTCCTGCGGCAGCCGGGGCAGATCGCCTGGCAGGTTTTCGACAGCAAGGTGACCCACCTGCTGCGCGACGAGTACCGGATCCGGCAGGTCACGAAGGTCGTGGCGCCGACCCTGGAGGAACTCGTCCGGCGGATGGAGGGCATCGACGCGGAGCAGTTCCTGCGGACGGTCCGCGAGTACAACGCGGCGGTCGACCAATCGGTCCCGTTCAACCCCAACGTCAAGGACGGGCGGGGCGCCTCCGGACTGGCGGTGCCGAAGTCGAACTGGGCCAACACGCTCGATTCGCCACCGTACGAGGCCTACGCGGTGACGTGTGGAATCACGTTCACCTTCGGCGGCCTGAAGATCGACACGTCGGCGCGCGTGCTCGACGTCACCGGGGAGCCCATTCCCGGGCTGTACGCGTGCGGGGAGATCGTCGGCGGGATCTTCTACTTCAACTACCCGGGGGGCAGCGGGCTCACGGCGGGCTCGGTGTTCGGGCGGATCGCAGGGTCAGCGGCCTCGGGCGCGCTCGGCCGCTCCGCCACGTCGTCAGTGAGCGCGTGAGGTGGCTGTGCCGGGCGGAGTGATCGTTACTGGTGCGGGTGGGGGCATCGGAGCCGCGGTGGCCAAGTGCGTCGCCGCCGCGGGCTACGGCGTCGTCGTAAGCGATCTGGGGGTGTCCGTCGACGGCCACGACCCGGACCGGCAGGTGGCGGATTCCGTGGTCGAGGTGATCCGGGCCCGGGGCGGCCGCGCCGTGGCCCACCAGCACGACGTCGTTTCGTTCGACGCGGCGGCCGACCTGGTCCGGTGCGCGGTCGAGGAGTTCGGCTCGCTCGACGGCCTTGTCACCTGCCACGGCATCCTGCGCGAGCGCATGATCTTCAACATGACGGAGGACGAGTGGGACTCGGTCATCGCCGTGCATCTCAAGGGCACGTTCAACTGCGTGCGCTTCGCCACGGAGCAGATGCGCCGCCAGCGCGGCGGAAGCATCGTGCTGCTGAGCTCGGCGGCGGGCCTGGAGGGCAGCCCCGCGCAGGCCAACTACGCGGCGGCCAAGGCGGGCGTCGTGGGCCTCGCCCAGAGCACGGCGCTGGCGATGGGACGCTACGGCGTCAACGTCAACTGCGTCGTCCCCTCCGCGGCGACGCGCATGACCTCGCGGCTCAGCGAACGGATGCAGGCCAGCAGGCCCGACGCCGAGCGACAGGGCCCCGAGCTGGTCGCCGAGCTCATACGCGCGCTGCTCGACCCGGCCAACCGCCACATCACCGGGCAGACCTTCACAGCGGCCGGTCGCCGGCTCGCCCGGTGGGCGCCTCCTCAGGAACAGGAGAGCGTGCGCCTCGCTGACGAGTTCACATACTCCGACGTGACCGGCGCGGTCCGGCAGCGGCTCGGAGCCACGCCGCTTCGCCGGTTCGCGGCGCTCGGGCTGCCGACGCCGGCCGCGTCCGACCACCAGACCACGGACATCCTCGGAGTGGGAGACGGAACATGAATGCTCGGTCGACAGCGAGCTCCCCGCACGATCCGCACGATCCGGCCGCCATCCGGAACGGGCTCGCGTGCTCCGCCACGTACGCCGGGGAGATGTCGCGGTGAGCGGGCGCAGCGTGCCGCTGGAGATCGGCACCGCTGTGGGAGCGGCGGACGAGCACCACGTGCAGGTGCGCGGACTGGATCTCGTCGACGACCTGATCGGCGAGCTGACCTACACCGAGGTCGCGCTGCTCGCGGTGACCGGCCGCAGGCCGACCCCCGCCGAGGCCAAGGTGGTCGACGCGGTGCTGGTGAGCCTGCTCGACCACGGGCTGACGCCCAGCGCGCTCGCCGCGCGACTGACGTTCTGGGCCGCTCCGGAGGCGATCCAGGGTGCCGTCACGGCCGGTCTGCTCGGCGCGGGAAGCGTGCTGCTCGGTTCGATGGAGGGCTGTGGGCGCCTGCTCACGGACATCGCCGGCCAAGTCGCCGCCGGTGCCGTAGCCCGCGACGTGGTGGACACGCGGCTGCGCGCCATCGTGGACGCGGGCGAGCGGATCCCCGGCCTCGGCCACAGCCTGCACCGCGACGGTGACCCGCGCGCCGGGAAGCTGCTCGGCGTCGCGCGCGACCAGAAGGTCGCGGCGCAGCACGTCGAGCACCTCGAACTCGTCGTCGAGCGGGCCGCCGCGCTCACCGGCAAGGCGCTCCCGCTCAACGCGACGGGCGCCGCCGCCGCGCTGCTGCTCGAAGTGGGTGTGCCCTGGCGGCTGCACCGCGGTTTCGCCCTGATGAGCCGTACGGCCGGCCTGGTCGCGCACGTCGGTGAGGAGCTCGAATCGCCCATCGCCCCCGCGGTGCGCGCCGCGCTGCGGGCCGCGAGCCGCATCGAACCGGAGGTGTGAGCGGTGTCGGAGGCCGTGGAGTCGCAGCCGGAGCCGGGGTGGGAGATCTTCGTCTGCGACGAGTGGCGGGCGCGGGTGCTACAGGAGATCACAGGCCTGCACGGCCCGCCGTACGCCGACGGTTACGTGCCCTGCCTCGCGTTGCTGCCCCCGACGTTCCTGGTGGCCCATCGGACCGACCCGGCGGCCATGGGCGTCCCGGACGCACCGGTCCGGCTCAACGCCGGCAACTGGTGCCGGTGGGAGGCGTCCGTGATGCCGGGTGAGATCCTGGAGCGGCGCACGGTGATCGAGTCGGTCACCACGAAGCCGGGTCGAGACAGCGATCTGACGTTCTACCAGCTCGCGACGACGTACCGGCGCCGCATGACGCGCGACGTGGTGGCGCGCACGTCCACGACGACGATCCGCACGGGCGCCCGGCAGGGGCGCGGCGGGTCCGGGCATCACACGGAGCCGCCCGCCGACGCCGTGCCGGTCATCGAGGTCGTCCCGAGCAGCCGCGAGGTCGTGCGGTACGCCGCGGCCACCGACGACTTCTACGAAGTGCACTACGACCACGCGTTCGCGCGGGCGAGGGGTTTGCCGGGGACGATCACCCACGGCCTGCTCAAGCTCGCCTACCTGGCGCGTGCCGCCGTGCAGTGGGGCGGTCACGGGACGTTCGTGCGGGAGCTGAGCGCCTCCTACCGGGGGATGGACCGGGTCGGCGCGCCGTTTCGCGTGCTCGCCCGGGCGGACGACGACGCCGGGGACGGGCCCTCGCGTCGTCTCACGCTGTACGGCGTCTCCGCTGACGGCGCGGTCAGCACCGTCGGCCGTGCGGTGATCGAGAGAAGCGAAGGAGAGGACGGGCAGTGGTTGAGCTGACGGTGCAGACGGTACGCGGACCGGTCGCGGTGTCCGAACTCGGGCGCGTGCTGCCGCACGAGCACGTGGCGTGCGACCTGTTCCGAGTGACACGACAGATGGGTCTCGCCGCGTTGAACGACCCGGACGAGGCGGTCCGGGACCTGAAGGTCTTCAAGGAGCTCGGCGGCGGCTCCGTCGTGGAGGCCACCAGCGGCGGGCTCGGCCGTAAGCCCGGCGTGCTCCGGTCGGTGTCCGAACGCGCCGGCGTGCACATCGTCATGGGCTGCGGGTGGTACCGGGAGCCCTACTACGAAGACGACATGAACAAGGTGAGCACGGCCGAGCTGACCGACCGCCTGCTGATCGACATCTTCGAGGGCGAGGACGGCGTGCGGCCGGGAGTGATCGGCGAGATCGGCGCCGACCGCGAGTGGGTGTCCGGGGTCGAGGAGCGGGTGCTGCGCGCCGCCGCCCGCGCCCAGCAGGAGACCGGGCTCGGGCTGATCCTGCACGCGGTCAAGAGCGAGGTCGGCGCCTGGCAGCTCGACGTGCTCGAGGACGAGGGCTGTGACCTGAGCCGGGTCGCGGTCGGCCACTGCGACACGTATCCGGACGTCGACTACCACGAGCGGCTGGCTGAGCGCGGCGCGATGGTGATGTACGACGGCAACGGCCCGGGTGACCCGCTGCTCCAGGAGCAGCGGGTCGCGAACGCGGTCGAGCTGATCCGCCGCGGATGGGCCAAGAGCCTGCTGCTGTCCCACGACGTCTGCGTGCTGGGAATGCGCGAGCGCCGCGGGGGGCCGGGCTACTCGTACGTGCTGCGGCAGGTCGGCCCCGACCTGATCGCGGCCGGGGTTCCCAAGGATGTCGTGGAGACGATCTTCCGCGAGAACCCGCTGCAACTGCTCGCCGGGCACCGCCCGGGCGACAACTGAGGAACGCCTTTTCTCCCGGTTCGAACGTTCGGGGACGACCGCTGCCGGATGCATTGGCGTCTGTTCTGTCAAGTTCCGAGAAAAGTGTGAGGATGCAATGAACGACAGGACCGATCGGACGATGAATCGACGCCGCCTGCTCGCCGGGGTGGCGGGGGCCGGTGTCGTCGCGTTCACCCCGTCGGCCGCGTTCGCGGCGGGGGAGCGGGCGCGCGGCCCGAAGCCGGGCGGGCGCGAGACCGTGTTGCCCGCGCAGACGTCGTGGGACCCGGTGCCCGCGATGACCGGCAGGAAGCAGGTGCAGATCCCCGACGTACGGCTGGCGGTCTGGGACACCGGCGACGGAGGCAAGGGCCCGGGCAAGGGCCAGGCCGTGGTGCTCATGCACCCGCACACCGGGAACGGCGGCTCGTGGGGCTACCAGCAGGCCGCGTTCGCCGCCGCGGGCTACCGGGTGATCAGCTACTCACGGCGGGGATATCACGGGTCGGAGGCCGGGCCGGCGGAGCGGCCCGGCACGGTCGTCGGGGACCTGGTGGCGCTGATGGACGCGCTCGGCGTCGGAAAGTTCCACCTGGTCGGCCTGGCCGCGGGCGCGTTCGCGGCGTTCGACGCCGGCCTGTCGGTCCCGGACCGGCTGCTGAGCTGCACGGTGGGCTCGACGCTGGCGGGGATCCAGGAGCCATCGTGGAACCAGGGCACCACGGCGATCCTGCCGGAGGGCTGGTTCGCGCTGCCCGAGACGTTCCGCGAGCTCGGGCCGTCCTACCGGGCCGCGAGGCCGCAGGCGATGACGACGTGGATCGAGCACGTGCAGCTGCCGGTCACGACCGTGCAGCAGCCTCCGCAGAACACGCTGATGTGGCCGGCGATCGAGTCGATCAGGACGCCGATGCTCCTCCTCACCGGCGACTGTGACCTGTACCTCCCGCCGACGCGCCTGCGCGAGATGGCGGGCCATGTCCGGAACGCCGAGGTGGCGATCTTCAGCGAGGCGGGACACGCCCCGCACTGGGAGTCCTACCGCGAGTTCAACGCGACGGTGCTGTCGTTCCTCGGCAAGCACCGGCGGTAGGCCATGGGAACAGCAGGCATCGGGGCCGAAGAGCTCGTGGATCTGAGAATCGCGGGTCACGTCGCGACCGTGACGCTCGACCGGCCCGACGTGCTCAACGCGGTCAACACGCCGATGTACCGGTGCCTGCTCGCGGTCTTCGCGAAGATCGAGGATGGGGCGGACGTCCGGTGCGTCGTGGTGCGCGGGCGGGGCAGAGCCTTCAGCGTCGGCGCGGATCGGACCGAACGCGCCACGATGACGGTCGACGACCTGCGGCGAAGGCGCAGGCTCGTGCCCCGGGTGTTCTCGGCGATGTATCACTGCTCGCGCCCCGTGATCGCACAGGTGCACGGCTACGCGCTGGGCGGTGGTCTCGAGCTGGCGCTCAGCTGCGACCTCGTGGTCGCCGCCGAGGACGCCGTCATGGGGCTCGTCGAGACGACCCTCGGCAGCATGCCGGCGGGCGGCGGCACGCAGCTGCTCCCGCGGCTCGTGGGCGTCCCCAGGGCGAAGGAGCTGATCTTCACCGGCCGCCGGTTCACCGGCGCCGAGGCCCGGCAGTGGGGGCTGGTGAACCACGCGGTGCCCGCCGCCGACCTCGAGGCCACGGTGGACGCGCTCGCCGTCGAGATCAGCGCGGCGGCACCGCTGGCGGTCGCGCAGGCCAAGCGCGCCATCGACCTGTCCAGCCGGCTGGAGATCGATAGCGGGGTTGAACTGGAGGCCGAGCTGTACGAGCGGCTCCTCACGAGCATGGACCGGCTCGAAGGGCTGGCCGCGGCGCGTGAGGGCCGACCGGCGCGCTTCCGCGGCCAATGACAAGGCCGGTAACGAGGCCGATGACAAGGCCAGTGACGAGGCCGGTGACGAAAGGAATGCACAGTGATCGAAAGGTTGGGATGCGCCATCGGCGGGCTGGCCGACCCGGAACACCCGGGGGACGTCACCGCGATGGTGCGGGCGCTCGAGGGCGCGGGCTACGAGTCGGCGTGGTCCTACGAGGCGTTCGGCGCTGACTGCTTCACGCCGCTGGCCTGGTGGGGCTCGCACACGCGCACGATGCGGCTCGGCACCGACATCGCCCAGATGGCGGCGCGTCCCCCGACGGGGATGGCGATGGCCGCGATGAGCCTCGACCAGCTGTCCGAAGGGCGGGCCGTGATCGGGCTCGGGCTCTCCGGCCCGCAGGTCGTCGAAGGGTGGTACGGGATGCCCTTCGAACGCCCGCTGGGCTGGACCCGGGAGTACGTCGCGATCATGCGCGCGGCCATCGCCGGGGAGCGCGTCGCGTACGAGGGCAAGACGTACCGGCTTCCGGCGGAGGGAGGATCGGGGCTGGGCCGCCCGATCCGCTCCACGCTGCGTGGCGGCCGTACCGACATCCCGATCTACCTGGGCGCGGAGGGGCCGAAGAACATCTCGTTGGCGGCCGAGATCGCCGACGGCTGGCTGCCGACGAACTTCTCGCCCAGCGCGGACGACTGGTACCGGGAGCGGCTGGAGCTGGGCTTCGCCCGCCGACCCGGCGGCCGGCCGGAGAACTTCGAGATCGCGCCCGCGGTGTCGGTGGCGTTCGGCCCGGACCTGGAGTCCGCCGCTGACCGGATCCGCCCGTTCATCGCCTACCAGATCGGGGCGAACGGGGCGGCGAACATGAACTTCCACCTCAACGCCGTCGCGCGGCTCGGGTTCGAGGAGCCCTGCCGCGAGATCCAGGCCAAGTTCCTCGAACGGGACCGCGAAGGCATGGTGGCCGCGGTGCCGACCGAGATGGTCGAGGCGGTCGCGCTGGTCGGGCCGCCGGAGAAGATCCGGGCCGACCTGGAGACGAAGTGGAACGCATGCGTCGCGACGAGCCTGATCGCCCGGGCGGGCTTCGGCGACCTGCTCCAGCTGGCCGAGGTGTTCCGCACAACCACGGGTGCCGCGCAACGGCAGCCCGCCTGATTCGTACGACCGGTTTGGTCGGTGAGGAGTTCGCAAATGGTGATTAGGTACGAGCACTGGATCAACGGCGGGCCGGCGCCGTCGGCGGGTGAAGAGCGGCTCACGTCGACCAGGCCCGGTACGGACGAGGTCGTGTGCGAGATCCCGTTGGGTGTCCGGGAGGACGCCGACCGGGCGGTGGCCGCTGCGAACGCCGCCTTCGCCGGGTGGGCGGCGGAGAAACCGATCCGCCGCGGCCGGGTCCTGATGGGCATCGCGGCGGGGTTGCGGCGCGAGCGGCAGCGGCTCGCCGAGCTGGAGGCCGCCGAGACCGGCAAGCCGCTGCGGCAGGCGGACGTCGAGATCAGGGGCGCGGCGGCGTTCTTCGAGTTCTACGCGGGCCTGGTCAACGTGCCGGCGGGGGAGATCCTCGATCTCGGCGACGGCTACCACGGATACACGCGGCACGAGCCGTTCGGCGTGGTCGGGGTCATCACCCCGTGGAACGTCCCGCTCAACCAGGCGGCCAGGGCGGTGGCGCCGGCGCTGGCGGTCGGCAACGCCGTGGTCTGCAAGCCGTCGGAGTTCACGTCGGCGACCACGCTGGAGCTCGGGCGGATCGCCGCCGAGGCCGGGCTGCCGCCGGGGGTGCTCAATGTGGTGACCGGTATGGGCGACGTCGTGGGCAGCGCGATCGTCGAGCACCCGCATGTCCGGAAGGTCGCGTTCACGGGTTCGGTGCGCGCCGGCCGCATAGTCGGCCGGGCCGCCGCCGAGAAGATCATCCCTGTCACGCTCGAGCTGGGCGGGAAGTCGCCGAACATCGTGTTCGCCGACGCCGACCTCGACGCCGCCGTCGCCGGCGCGACGAGGGCGTTCGTCGGGAACGCCGGGCAGGTCTGCTCGAACGGCACCCGCCTGCTGCTGGCCCGCGAGATCCACGACGCGTTCGTAGCGCGGCTGGCCGAACGCGTGCGGACGGTGAAACCGGGCGAGGACTACGGGTCGCAGACGACGAAGGCCCAGTTCGAGAAGGTGTTGTCCTACTTCGAAGTCGCGCGCCAGGAGGGCGCCACGCTGGTCACGGGCGGGCGGGCCACCGGCGACGGGTGGTTGATCGAACCGACGATCTACACCGGGGTGACGAACGAGA
Source organism: Streptosporangium sp. NPDC051022 (assembly GCF_040683035.1). Lineage (NCBI taxonomy): Bacteria > Bacillati > Actinomycetota > Actinomycetes > Streptosporangiales > Streptosporangiaceae > Streptosporangium > Streptosporangium sp. NPDC051022. The sequence continues at coordinate 399,964 of NZ_JBFBCF010000001.1, forward strand.
TGCGGATCGCTCAAGAGGAGATCTTCGGCCCGGTCCTGGTGGTCATCCCGTTCGACGACGAGGACGACGCCGTCGCCAAGGCCAACGACTCCGACTACGGTCTCGCGGCGGGCCTCTGGACGGCGGATCTCGGCCGGGCCCACCGCGTCGCGGCCGCCCTGCAGGTGGGACAGGTCTACGTCAACGAGTGGACGGCCGGGCTGATCGAGGGCCCGTTCGGCGGCTACAAGAACAGCGGCCACGGCAGGGAGAAGGGTGTCGAGGCGCTACGGCACTACACCCAGTCGAAGTTCGTGTCGGTCCGGATCGGGAAGAGCGCGAGTGGTGGGTAGGCGCGGCCACCACTCGTGACATGCACGGCCGGCCGGGCCGACGACCCCCGGTGAACGACCCCCGGCGAACGAGGGCAGGCGGCGGGGCATCGCGAACGAGGGACATCGGGGGCCCGCCCGGCCTGATGCGGGCCTACATCGAGGTCGAAGACGAGCGCTTTCGGGGCCCGCGCTTCGACCGGGACGTCCCGCGCCGGCCCGCCGCCAGCTGAGTGATCGACGGCGTGTCGCTGTCGGTCGCCGGCATCAGCGCCTCGACCTTCGAGGTCGAACGCGCCTTGTGGGCCTGCATCGCGTCGTACGCCGCCTGCGGGTCGCCGTCGGCGATCGCTTCGGCGACCGCGCGGTGTCCCGTGACGGATTCGGCGAGACTGCCGGGCTGGCTGAGGTTGCGGAACCGCAGCAGGCGCACGCGGCCGTCGAGAACGCCGAGCGCGTCGCGCAACCCGCCGCTCCCGGCCATCGTCAGCATCTCCTCGTGCCTTTCCTCGATCATGCGGACATACGTGGGGACGTCCCCGGCCTCGGCCGCCCGCTCCAGATCGGTCACCGACCGCAGCAGAGCGCTCCGCTGCTCCACGGTGCCGCGTACGGCGGCCCACGCGGCCATCATGGGTTCCAGCGCGGTCTTGATCTGGTAGACGTCGCTGATCTCCTGCGGGCTGATCTCCCGGACGAAGACGCCGACGCGCGGGGCGATGGTGACCAGACCCTCCACGCTCAACTGCTGCAGAGCGTCACGCACCGGTGTCCGGGACACGCCGAACCGCTCGGCGAGGTCATCGGTCGAGATCCGCTCACCGGAGGCCATCGTGCCGTTGTAGATCAGCGCGCGGATCTCCTCGGCGACCACATCCTTGGCCGAGAGGATCCGGACCTGTGAATCCAACGATTTCACCTACTCCATTAGCGCTGATGTGCAGAACCCCTGACGTAATCGTAGCCGCACGACAGGGCCGGCCAATGGCGATTGGAGCGGCATCTCGAGCGGTGCTGGGATGCTGATCCTTGACATGTAGTACATCAGCGCTCACACTTGAGTTCGTGCGAACTTCCCTGAGACTCCGTGTTCTCTCGGCGAAGGACGTCGTCATCGAAGAGATCCGCGCGCTGATCCACAACGGCACGGTGACCTCCGGTGAGCGGATCTCGACCGACGAACTCGCCGAGCGGTTCGGCGTGTCCCGGACACCGGTGCGTGACGCTCTGCAGCAGTTGAGCGTGGAGGGTCTCGTCACCATCACCCCGCGCGTCGGTGTCTTCGTCCGGGAGATCAGCCCGCAGGAGATCACCGACGTCTACCAGATCAAGACCGCGCTGGAACCCATGATGGCCGCGTGGGCCGCCGTACGCGGCACCCCGGAACAACGTGCCGCGTTTCGCGGGGCCTTCGACGAGCTCGAACGGCTGGCTCGCTCCAACAACGTCCAGGAATATGTGCGGGCGCTGGAGGAACGCCGCGAAGCCCTGCTCGCGATGGCCCGGAGCGACGGGTTGCGGGACTCGTTCGCGGTGCTCGACGGGCGCGTGCGCCTGCTGCGGTTCCGCAACCTCAGCCAGCCCGGCAGGCTCACCGAGTCCGCGGCCCAGCACCGTTCCATCGCGGAGGCAATCGAGGCCGGTGACTCCGACGCCGCCTACATCGCCATGCGGAACCACATGCTGGACGCCACCGCACGGGTGCGCCTTCTCGTGGTGACGGCGCAGCCGAACGGCGACCCGGCGCCCACCGCCCACTCAAAGTTGTCGAAACGCACGGAAGGTAACAGATGATCAACAAGGTCGTGGAGTCGGCGGCCGAGGCCGTTGCCGACATCGAAAGCGGCGCCATGATCGCCTTCGGCGGCTTCGTCGGAGTGCCCGGTGTCCCGAGCACGCTGATCAAGGCAATCGCCGAGCGCGACCTGCGCGACCTGACGATCATCGCGTGCGAGTCCGGCCGCGGCCGCGCCGGTGCGCAGTCGTACGGGGCCGGCGGCGGCGACCAGCCGTACATCCCGGAGCCGGAGGACGGCGTCTACCCCGTCGGATACCTCGCCGAGCTCGGCCAGGTGCGCAAGGCGATCACCACCTTCTCGTCGCTCAACAACCCGAACTTCGACGGGCCGTTGGAGGCGGGCGTCCGGCGGGGCGACGTGGAGATCGAGCTGATCGGGCAGGGCAGCCTGTGCGAGCGGCTGCGCTGCGGGCGCGCGGGTCTCGGCGGCGTTTACACCCCGGTCGGCGTGGGCACGAAGATCGGCGCGGGCAAGGACATCCGTCATTTCGACGGCGTGCCGCACATTCTCGAGACGGCGCTCCGCCCCGATTTCGCCATCATCTCCGCATACCAGGCCGACCGGTTCGGCAACCTCATCTACCGGCACGGCGCCCGGACGACGAACCCCGTCGTGGCCGGCAGCGGCAAGGTGACGATCGTGGAGGTCGAGGAGGTCGTCGACTATCTGGACCCGCAGCACATCGTCACCCCCAGTCCGTACGTGGACCGGATCGTACTGAGCGACAGGCGCCTCATGGTGAGGTGACCAACGGTCCAGCGAGTTCCAGGACCGAGGCGGTCGGGCGGCCTCGGGTGAATCCATCCTCGGGAAAGGAGTTCGGGGGACACCGCGCCCGAACCCCCGGCCAGGCTATGACGCCAGCTCAACACCCCTCCGCGCCATCCCTGAGCAGGGTCGGAATCGCGCGACGCATCTCACAGGACTTCCGTGAGGGAGACGTCATCAACCTGGGCGTCGGCGTTCCCATGCTGTGCAGCCTCTTCATCGAGGACGAGGACGACATCTTCCTGCACAGCGAGCACGGCGTCCTCGGGCACGGCAGGACGGCCCGCACCCAGGACGAGGTCGACCCGTCGCTGGCCACGGCGGGCCGGCAGCCGATCATCCCCCGTCCCGGGATGGTCGTCATGGATCACGCGGAGTCCTTCGCCCTGATCCGGGGCGGCCACCTCGACGCGACGATCCTGGGAGCGTTCCAGGTGAGCGTGCAGGGCGACCTCGCCAACTTCTGGCTGCCCGGGGCGGTGGCGGGAGCGATCGGCGGTGCCCAGGACCTCGCGTTCTGCGCCCGGCGGGTGATCGTCGCCATGCAGCTGCTGCCGCGCCCGCGGCGGTTCGTCAATCGGCTCGACCTGGAGATGACCGCGCCGCGGTGCGTCGACCGGCTGGTCACCGACATCGGCGTGATCGACCTGGAGGACGGCAGGGCGATCGTACGCGAGCTCGTGCCCGGCTGGAGCCTCGAGGACGCCCAGCGGCTCACCGAGGTGGAGCTCGTGGCCGCGCCGGAGGGCATCGCCGAGGTGACGCTCAAGAGCGACAGGGATGACCTGTGGAACGCGGCATAGCGGCCGGCCGGACCGTCGAGACCGTGCGCGGCCCGGTCTCGGCGTCGGAACTGGGGCGGATCCTGCCGCACGAACACGTGGTCTGCGACCTCATCAAGGACCGGCCGCGGCCCGATCCCACCCTGGACGAGTCCGAGGACGCCATACCCGACCTCAAGGAGTTCAAGGCGGCGGGCGGCAGCACGATCATCGACTGCACGAACAACGGCCTGGGGAGGAACCCGGGTCTGCTGCGTTCGGTGTCGGAGCAGACCGGCGTGCACATCGTGATGGGCTGCGGCTGGTACCGCGAGTCCTTCTACGAGGAGGACATGAACAAGGTCAGCGTCGCGGAGCTGACCGAGGTCCTGCTCGAGGACATCAGGACCGGGGTGCACGGCATCCGGCCGGGCGTGATCGGGGAGATCGGGGCCGACCACGGCTACCTGTCCGCGGCCGAGGAGCGGGTGCTGCGCGCCGCGGCCAGAGCTCAGAAGGAGACCGGTCTCGGGCTCGTCCTGCACGCGGTGAAGAGCGACGTCGGCAGATGGCAGCTCGACGTGCTCGAGGAGGAGGGCTGCGACCTGCGGCGGGTCGCCGTGGCCCACTGCGACATGTATCCCTACCTCGACTACCACGAGCTGCTCGCGAAACGCGGCGCGCTGGTGAGCTACGACCGCAACGGCCCCCGCAACCCCCACCAGCAGGAACGGCGCATCCGCAACATGGTGGAGTTCATCCGCCGGGGCTGGGCGTCGCATCTGTTGATCTCCCATGACGTGTGCATTCCGGGGGATCGCGGCAGTGCGGGCGGCCCCGGATACGCGTACGCGCTGAAGCAGGTCGTGCCCGATCTGCGGAAGGCCGGGGTGCCCGATGAAGTCGTCGAATCCATCATGGTGGACAACCCCGTGCGCCTTCTCGTCGGCTCCTGACCGCGCCGATCCATCCGATTCCCGATTCCAGCCATGTCCCATCGACGTCAGGAGAAAGCGAGTGGCTGACAACGCCGAAGTAGTGCTGTGCCGGACCGACGGCCGGGTGCGCGTCATCATCCTCAACCGTCCCCAGGTCCGCAATGCGCTGAACAGCGAGATGATGCGGCGCTTCCACCAGGCGGTGGACGACGCCGTCGCCGACCCGGATGTGGGCGCGATCGTCGTCACCGGCAACGGCCCCGCGTTCTCGTCGGGCGCCGACCTCAAGGAGGCCGGGACGGGCCCCCGGCCGGACGAGCTGTGGGACCGGTACGCGCAGGCGATCGACAACGACCGGATCTACGAGCGGTTGTCGCGGGTGCCGAAGCCGGTGATCGCCGCGGTCAACGGGTTCGCCGTGGGCGGCGGTTGCGCGCTCGCGGTGTCGTGCGACGTCGTCATCGCGGCCGACACGGCGCGGTTCGGCTATCCCGAGACCAACCACGGGATCGCCCCGGTCACGGTGGCGGTCGGCCTGAGCCGCGTGGTCGGGCGCCTCCAGGCCCTCGACCTGCTGCTGTCCGGCCGGTTCGTCGACGCGGCCGAGGCCCACGCGATGGGCATGGTCACCCGGATCGTTCCCGCCGCCGACCTGATGACCGAGGCCGTCGGCTACGCGCAGGCCCTGGCGGAGAAGTCGCCGACCGCGATCCGCCTCACCAAGCGGGTCTTCCGGGCCGTCCAGGAGCTCGATTACGACCACGCTTTCGAGTACGCCCGCGACGTCAGCCTGATGACCCGCGAGGCGATGTCCGGCGGCCGCGGGGCGACGGGGTCGCCGGCCGGCCCGGGGAGCCGGGCGGCGGTCGTCCACACGACGGAATGACCATTGCGTATGTGATATTTCAGGTGTAACATTCAATACTACACCGCAAGCGGAGTCAGCCCAGCGCGGTTTCTATCACTCGGGGACGGGATCGCCGCCGTCTCGGCACGACCCGTATCAATAATTCCTTGGACTTTCGGAATCGGGTCAGTGCCCGAGACATGGGAGTGAACGATGAAGGTATGCGGGGTTCAGACCCGCCTGGTCGCCCCTGCCGCGCTCGTCGCGCTACTGGCGGCCACCGGCTGTGGTGGCAGCGGTTCGACGACACAGGAGCGGCCGACCATCCGATGGGGCGTGGCCACCGAGGGCATCACGTCGATGGACCCGGTCCGTGCCGTACAGCCGGTCGACCGCAGCCTGTCGATGATGTTGTTCGACGGCCTCGTCCGTTATCAGCCGGGTAACGCGACGGCGCCGTTCGAGCCGGGGATCGCGAAGGAGATCCCACAGCCCGCGACGCAGGACGGCAAGCAGGTCTGGACGATCGCGCTCCGCACGGGCGTGAAGTGTCCCGCCGGCCAGAAGACCCCGGCGTACGACCTGACGTCCGACGACGTGGTGTTCTCGCTGAAGCGGGCGGCCAACCCCGAGACGTCGACGTTCGCCTCGGTGTTCACCGCCTATGACACGGTCGAGGCGGTGGACGCCGGCACCGTGAAGGTGACGATGAAGCAGCCGGTGTCGCCCGCCGCGTTCCTGCCGACGATCTCGAACTGGCAGGGCGGGCTCGTGGTGTGCAAGAAGGCGGTGGAGGCCGAGGGCGAGGACTTCGGCAAGCACCCGGTGGGGCCGGGGCCGTTCAAGTTCGAGAACTGGACCCCGGGCCAGCGGATCACGTTGCTGGCGAACGACGACTACTACCTGGGCAAGCCGCTGGCCGCCGGGTGGGACATCCGCTTCATGCCGGACGACACGGCCCGGCAGGCCGCCTTGTTCGGCGGCGACCTCGACGTCGCGGCGCCCACCATGACCGGCGACAAGGGCCTCGAGGTCATCGACTCCCGGAAGGGGTTCAAGGTCGTCGAGACTCCGCTCTTCGGCACCTGGTACCTGTTGTTCAACACGAAGGTCGGCCCGACCACCAATCCGCAGGTGCGTAAGGCGCTGGCGTACGCGGTGAACCGCGCCGACTACGTGGCCTCGGCCGGGCAGCGGACCGCGAAGCCGACGCTCAGCGTGTGGGGGGCCCAGTTGCCGGGCGGGATTCCCGACTCGCACGTGCAGCAGGCCGGCCTGGCGTACGACTTCGACGTGGCGAAGGCGCGTCAGATGCTCGCGGCGGCGGGATATCCCAACGGCTTCGACGTCACCGTCACCGCGCCCAGCAGCGCGACCTCCTTCCAGATCCTTCAGGCCCAGATGAAGGAGATCGGCGTCAACGTCAAGATCAAGAGCGTGGACGTGCCCACCTGGCAGACGGCGATCATGACCGGCCAGGAGCCGCTCATGCTCACTCTCATCTCCTACCGGCCCACGCCGCAGATCCCGTACACGGATTTCTTCTACGGACCCTCGGCCGTACGGGGCGGCAAGCACCCGGCGCAGAACTTCGGCGGATACGACGGGGCCGACGCCCTGATCGAGAAGGCGGCCCAGACGTCCGACTCCGAGGAGCAGGCGCGGCTGTGGCAGGAGATCAACGACAAGATCCTCGAGGACGCCGCGGCGAAGCCGCTCTTCGTGTCCTACCAGGCGTACGGCGCGGTCTGCGGGTTCACCATGGGCGGCGTCGAGCCGCCGACCACGATTCCCGGCAACTGGCAGCCGAGTTACAAGGCCACCGTCGATGCCCGAGCGAACAACTGCTGATCCCCTGCTGTACGGAAGAGAGGTGCTGTAGTGGCCGAGGTCGAATTCCAGGTCGCGACCGATGGCGTCGGCGTCATCACGCTGAATCGGCCGGAGAAGCTCAACGCGTTCAACTTCGAGATGCACCGGCAGCTGGGGGCGGTGCTCAACAGCGACGAACTGCAGGACTGCCGGGCGGTCGTGCTGCGGGCCGAGGGCCGGGCGTTCTGCGGCGGCACCGACCTCAGCGAGCTGGGCAACCAGCTGGGGCAGAGCCGGACGCCCTCGTTCGAGGTGTCCACCGGCACCGAGCTGTCGCACAACCTCCGGTACGCACGGCCCGTGATCATCGCGGCGGTGCAGGGCTACGCGCTGGGTCTCGGGACCCTGGTGGTGAACCTCACCGACCTCGTGATCGCGAGCGAGGACGCCGTGTTCGGGCACCCGGAGGTCACGCACGGCCTCGTCCAGGGCAACGGCATCCCGCGGCTGCGCGAGGTCGTCGGCACGCGGGCGGCGATGTCGCTGCTCGTCACCGGCCGGCGCGTGCCGGCGGACGAGGCCCTGCGGATCGGCCTCGTGAACGAGGTCGTGCCCGCCGAGCGGCTCGGGGAACGGGCCATGGAGGTGGCGCGGCAGATCGCGGCGAACCCGACCTACGCGGTGCACATGGCGAAGAGGTTCTTCTACGAGTCCGCCGAGATCCCCTACGGCGCCGCCGTCCAGGCGGGCTACCGGGTCATGCGCACCGCGCAGCTGGCGAGGCGGGAGAGCGGGGCGAACTTCCAGTGGTGACCACGCCGCGGGCGGTGGTCGGGCCGGAGGGAGCACCAAGTGATCGATAAGCTCGCCTGCTCGATCTACACGCTGGGTGCCGACGCCGCCGAGGTCGCCGAGGCCGCGGGTTACGAGTCGGGGTGGACGTCGGAGTCGTACGGCACCGACTCCTTCACCCCCCTGGCCTGGTGGGGCGCCAAGACCCGGACGATGCGCCTCGGCACGGGCGTCGCGCAGATGGCGGCCCGCGCCCCGACCGCGACCGCGATGGCCGCCATGACGCTGGACCGGCTCTCCGGCGGGCGCGTGGTCGTCGGCCTGGGGTTGTCCGGCCCGCAGGTGGTCGAGGGGTGGTACGGGATGCCCTTCGAACGGCCGCTGCAGTGGACCCGCGAGTACGTCAAGATCATGCGCGACACGTTCGCACGGGAGCGGGTCGCCCACCACGGCGAGATCTACAAGCTCCCGGTGACCGGCGGAACCGGGTTGGGGCGCTCGATCCGCACGGGCATCCGGGACGCCCGCACCGACATCCCCATCTACCTGGGCGCGGAGGGGCCGAAGAACATCTCACTGGCCGCCGAGATCACCGACGGCTGGCTGCCGACGAACTTCTCCCCGGAGTTCGACCACTGGTACCGGGAACGCCTCGAGGTCGGTTTCCGCCGCCGGCCCGGGGGGCGCCCCGAGAACTTCGAGGTGGCTCCCGGCGTGTTCGTCGCGTTCGGGCCGGACGTCGAGACGGCCGCCGACGAGCTCCGGCCGGGCATCGCCTTCCAGGTCGCGGCCAACGGCGCAGAAGGCATGAACTTCCACTACAACTCCATCGCCCGGCTCGGCTTCGAGGAGCCGTGCAAGGAGATCATCGAGCGGTTCAAGGCCCGTGACCGCGAGGGCATGGCGGCCGCCGTGCCCACGGAGATGGTCGAGGCGATCGCGCTGGTCGGCCCACCCGAGAAAGTCCAGCGGGACCTCGAGACGCGGTGGCACAACTGCGTCGCCACGACGCTCATCGCGCGGACCTCCGTGCAGAACCTTCCCGTGTTCGCCCACGTGTTCGCGGCATCGCGAGCCGCCTGCGGCGCACCCGTGCCCTCACGAGCGGAGAACGGCTGATGGCGCGCTACTTCCTGAAGCTGTTCGGGCGGCTGCTGCTGACCCTGGCGGTGGTTTCCACCGCCGTCTTCTTCCTGATCCGGCTCACCCCGGGCGGTCCCGCCGTGGCCATGCTGGGCCAGGACGCGTCCCCGGACGCGGTGGCGCGGCTCAACGAGAAGCTCGGGCTCACCGACCCGCTGTTCCTGCAGTACTGGAAGTTCCTGACGCAGCTCGCCCAGGGCAGCCTCGGCGAGTCGCTCACCAACGGCCTGCCGGTGAGCGAGACGATCCTGAGTGTGCTCCCGCACACGCTCGAACTCGCCGTGGCGGGGCTCGTCATCGGCAAACTCGGCGGGATCACACTCGGCATCGTGGAAGCGGTGTGGAAGGACAGGTCGCCCGACGTCGTCGGGCGGGTCCTGTCGCTGATCGGGCTGTCCTTCCCGAGCTTCTTCGTCGCCGTGCTGCTGGTCCTGTTCATCGCGCTGCCGCTCGGTCTGCCGACCAACGGGGTCGCCCCCTTCACGGAGCTCGGCTCGAACCTGCAACGTATCCTGTTGCCCGCGCTGGCCATGGGGATCGTGAGCACCGCCTACACCTCCCGGATCACCCGCTCGCTCATGGTCGAGGTCATCGGGGAGAACCACGTCCGTACGGCGCGGGCGAAAGGGGTGCGGGAGGGCCGCGTCCTGGTACGCCACGTGCTCCAGCCCGGCTCGCTTCCGCTCGTCCCGATCGCCGGCATCTCGTTCATCACCCTGGTGGGGGACGCGGTGCTCATCGAGACGGTGTTCGCCCGCCCGGGGCTGGGCAGCCTGATGGTCAGCGCCATGCAGGCACGTGACTACACGACAGTGCAGGGCTGCATCATCGTGATCACCACGGTGATCGTCCTCGTGAACGCGGCCGTCGACGCCCTCTACCACGTCCTCGACCCCCGAACCAAGACGGTGTGAGGTCCTCCATGGATCCGACAAGCCTCCGGCCGCTCCGTATCCACAGCCCTCGGCGCCCGAGTGACGTCGAGACGACACGAATGCCGGTACGAGCATGACGACGAACGACTCGGGAGCGGTGGTGACCGCCGACGTCCCCCCGCCGGGCAAGGGCGGCTCACGATATGTCCCGCAGCCCCGGAGATGGGGACTGCGCCGGCTCAATCCGCTGCTGGTCATCGGCGGGCTGATAATCGCCTTTCTGGTGTTCGTCGCGCTCTTCCCGACCCTGTTCACCTCTCAGGACCCGGCGCACCAGGATGTGGCGGCCCAGCTGGAGCCGCCGAGTGCCGAACACTGGCTCGGCCGTGACCAGTTCGGCCGGGACATCTACGCGCGGCTGATCCACGGTACTCGAACCTCGATGATCATCGGGGTGTCGTCGGTGCTGCTGGGGATGGCCGTGGGTGTTCCGGTCGGGATGATCGCCGGCTACTTCCGGGGGAAGACCGAGCGCGTGATCATGTGGATCGTCGACGTACAGATGGCGTTCCCCGGGCTCATCCTCGCCCTGCTCTTCGTCGCCCTGTTCGGACAGGGAACCTGGAACATCACGCTGGCGATCGTGATCGGGATCGTCCCGGTGTTCGCACGGCTCGCGCACGGCCCCGCCCTGGCGTTCCGGGAGCGGGAGTTCGTGAAGAGCAGCATCGTGTTCGGCGCGCGGGCGCCGTGGATCCTGTACAAGCACATCTGGCCCAACCTGCGCAGCGAGATGGTGGTCATCGCCAGCATGACCGCGGCCGTGACGATCCGGATCGAGGCGGGCTTGAGCTTCCTCGGCCTCGGCCTGCCGCCGCCCACGGCCACGTGGGGCGGAATGCTCCGCGACGGCACCACCTACCTGCAGACGGACCCGTTGTTCTCGCTGGTGCCCGGATTGGCGATCTTCGTCGCCGCCCTGGGCTTCAACCTCCTCGGTGACGGACTGCGGGATGCGCTGGATCCCAAGAGCGCGAACAGTTGACCTGCCGGAGACCGGCCGACCCGAAGGTGTGTCGATGACCGACGTGACCGAGTCCGAAATCCACGAACGTCCGCAGAGCCCGGCGTCGGACGGATGCCTGTCCGTGCGGAACCTGACGACGGTGTTCACCACCGGGCGCGGGACCGTGGCGGCGGTGACCGATGTGAGCTTCGACCTGCGTGCCGGGGAGACACTGGGGATCGTCGGCGAGTCCGGGTCGGGCAAGAGCGTGACCGCGATGTCGGCCCTCGGGCTGATCCCGCAGCCCCCGGGCAAGGTCGTGTCCGGCGAGATCTGGGTGAACGGGAAGAACCTGCTGGCGCTCGATCGCCGTAGCCTGCGGGCGGCGAGCGGGTCGGACATAGCGATGATCTTCCAGGACCCGATGACCTCGCTCAACCCCGTCCATCGGATCGGAGCGCAGATCGCCGAGGGGATCCTGACCCATCAGCGCAGGCCGTCGAAGGCCGACAAGGAGGCGGCCCGGCGCCGGGCCGTCGAACTGCTCGCGGCCGTCGGAGTGCCGGCGCCGGAGCGGCGCGCCCGGCAGTATCCGCACGAGCTGTCCGGCGGCATGCGGCAGCGGGTGATGATCGCCATGGCCATGAGCTGCGACCCGAAGGTGCTCATCGCCGACGAGCCGACCACCGCGCTCGACGCCACGATCCAGGCGCAGATCATGCGGCTGCTGCGCGAGGTGCAGCAGCGCACCAACGTCGGGATCATGCTGATCACCCACGACATCGGTCTGGTGGCGCAGAACGTCGACCGCGTCCTGGTCATGTACGCGGGGCGGGTGGTCGAGATGGGCACCGTCGAGGAGGTGCTCGGAAACCCCAAGCACCCCTACACCGTCGGCCTGCTCCGGTGCACGCCGAGCCGGCTGCCGTCGGACTCCGTCCGGCGGCGGCTCACGCCGATCCACGGCCTTCCGCCCAACCCGACGGACCTGCCCCCCGGATGCTCCTTCGCGCCCAGGTGCGACCTCCGCGGCGACCGGGAGCGGTGCCTTCTGGAACAGCCGGAGCTGCGCCCGGCGCCGACGGACGACCACCGGTCCGCATGCCACTTCCTTGAAGAGGTCACCCCCTGAGCGTGCCCCCACGCTCGTGCTCGACGGTAAGGAGTCGGAGCTCATGTTCCACAGCACACAGCAAGACGTGGTGGACCCCGTGGAACCGGTCGGCGAGGAGCTGCTGCGGATCGAGGGACTCAAGATCCACTTTCCGCTCGGCAGGCGCAGACACGGCCAGTACGCCGAGACGGTGTACGCCGTCGACGGAGTGGACTTCACGCTGGACAAGGGCCAGACCGTCTCGCTCGTCGGGGAGTCGGGGTGCGGCAAGTCGACCGTCGCACGGTCGCTCGTCGGGCTGGTCCGCCCGACCGCCGGGTCCATCCGCTACAAGGGCATGGACCTGAGGACCGCGAGCCGGAGCCAGATGCGGATGCTGCGGCGGGAGGTGCAGATCGTCTTCCAGGACCCGTTCGCGTCGGTCAACCCGCGGATGCGGGTGCGGGACATCATCGAGGAGCCCCTCCGCGTGCAGGGGATCACCCGGGACAAGTACGTGGCCGAAGAGCTCCTGGAGATGGTCGGGCTCCAGCCCGTGTACGCGAACCGGTTCCCGCACGAGTTCTCCGGCGGGCAGATGCAGCGCATCGGCATCGCGCGCGCGCTCGCGCTGAAGCCGCGGGTGCTGGTGCTCGACGAGCCGATCTCCGCGCTCGACGTGTCGATCCAGGCCCAGATCATCAACCTGCTCATGGACCTGCAGGACGAGCTGGGACTGGCCTACCTGCTCATCGCGCACGACGTGGCCGTTGTGCGCGCCGTCAGCCACCGCGTGCTGGTGATGTACCTGGGCCGGATCGTCGAGGCCGGCCCGGAGGTGCTGTCCGAGCCCGGCCATCCGTACACGCAGGCGCTGCTGAGCGCCATCCCCTCGGCCGAGGTCGGCTCCCGCGGCTCCAGGAAAGAGATCATCCTTGAGGGCGACGTCCCCAGCCCGACCGATCCGCCGAGCGGCTGCCGGTTCCGCACCCGCTGCTGGAAGGCCGCCGACGTGTGCGCGGAGGAGGAACCCGGACTGCTCGACCGTACCGGGCTCGGCGCACTCAACGCCTGCCACTTTCCCGCCCGCGAGTAGCAGGGGACTTCCCCCTCCGAGCGACCGCCCGTGCCAGGCGCGCAATGCGGAAGGCCCGGAAGCCGTACGGCTTCCGGGCCTTTCTACGCGCCAGGATCAGAGGCGGTAGATGTGGTACACCTTCTGGAAGGTCTCGTGGACGGTCCAGGTGCCCTTCCAGCCGACGGGGAACACCGCACTCGACCCGGGCGTGAGCTTGACGGGTTCGCCGCCGTCCTCCTGCACGGTCATGCTGCCGGAAAGCACGTAGATGGACTCCTCCCGGTTGGGGTACTCCCAACGGGACGCCCCCGGCGCGCACTCCCAGTGGCCGATGATGAACTTCTTGTCCTCGCTCATGTGCAGGACGCGGTTGCGGGTGAGAATCTCGGCAGGCTCGATGGGCGTGGCGCTCGGCGGCACGAGCGGCCGCTGCTTCGCATCGCTCAGATCGAGCTCTTCGGGGCGAAAGTTCATCGTCATGGATCGTTCCTCACTTCGTCTGGATCGCCGGACGGCCTGGCCCCGGTCCTCGCCGGGGCCGATGACGACGGCACTGCGTGAAGTCTTTTTGAATTCTACCCCTGATATATTACACGTCAAATCTAGTGCATGCCAGGGGTGATGGTCGTCGTCACCCGTGTGCCCCGCCGATCGGCGTGCTGACCGGCCGGCCGCTCTCGGCCTCCCGGGCGGTCGCGCGGGGGAGGCCGAGGACACGCTCGAGCCAGGAGTCGCGGGCGGCCTTCGACGCCCGGCTGACCGTGGCGTCGGGAGCCTGCTCCGTGAAGCCGTGGAACGCCCCCGCCCAGATGTGCAGCTCGGCCTGGCCGCCGACCGCCCAGATGCGTGTCGCGTAGTCGACGGCCTCGTCGCGGAACACCTCGCAGGCGCCCGCGTCGATGTAGGCGGGCGGGAGACCGGACAGGTCGGTCGCCCGCGACGGCGCGGCGTACGGGGACGCCTCCGGGCCGCCCGCGTCGTCACCCAGCAGGAAACGCCAGCCCCAGAGGTTGCTGTTACGGTCCCACCAGCCGATCCCGTCGTACTGGTGACTCGACGCCGTGGTGTTCCGGTCGTCGATCATCGGGCAGTACAGCCCCTGCCCGGCGATGGCGGGCCCACCCCGGTCGCGCGCCAGCAGCGACACGCCCGCGGCGAGGCCGCCGCCCGCGCTGCGCCCCATCACGACGATCCGTCCCGGGTCGAAGCCCAGTTCGCCGGCGTGCTCGGAGACCCAGACGAGGCCCGCGTAGCAGTCCTCGACCGGCGCGGGATGCGGGTGCTCGGGTGCGAGCCGGTACTCGACCGAGACCGCGACGAGCCCGTAGACGTCGACGAGCTCCACGAAGCTCTCCATGGACCAGAACCGGTTGCCCATGCACATCCCGCCGCCGTGGATGTTGTACAGCGCGGCCGGAGTCGTGACCCCGCCCTTCGGGCGCAGGATGGAGACGGTGAGGTCCGGGGCTCCGGCCGGGCCCGGGATCACCCGGTCCTCGAACTCCACCGGGCGGCCGCCGAGGATCTCCTCGATGGGCTTGGTCATCGACCCGCCGCCGTCGCGCTGCGCGCGTACGGTCTCCGGGCCGAGCGGCGGGCCTCCGCCGGTGTGGAGCGCCTGGTAGACGGGCAGGAGATCGGGGTCGAACGGGACGGGTGTCACGGTCATCGGGTGGCCACTCCTTTGGATCTCGGACAGGGGAAACGGCCGCATCCGCTGACCGGTCGTGATGTTCTGATGCGAGAGAGTGAGCAAGAGCGACTTCATCCCGTTCTCTATAGATACTAGACGTGATGTATCAGTCCCTCTATCGTGTGATGTGGGGCACCCGGGCCGGACGGCGTATGCCGTCCGGCCCGTGGAAACCGGGTCTAACGTGCCGGGTCGAACTCGGCGGGATAGACCGTCGTGCTGATCAGTCTGCCGAACCCGTCGAGCGTGAAATGGGCAAGAGCCTGCTGGGACTCGTCGAGCCCGAACAGCACGCCTCGCGAACGGATGCTGCGGATGTCGCGGTGGTCGGCGACCGTCACCGCCGCGCAGGGGAGCGCCTTCTCCCGCCAGGCGAACAGGAAGATGCCGGGGCGCAGTTCGTAGGCGGTGCACTCGTCGGTGTCCGCGAGCCCTTCCTCCGAACCGGCCAGGCACTGCCAGGTGTACTGCCGCGGCCCGAGGTAGATGTGCTCGTACACGCGGTCGGGGCCGTACTCCCACAGCACGCGGCGGCCGGTGAGCGCGGTGGACGGCGCGGGTGGGAGCATGGTCGACTCGATGCCTTCGATCCGCGCCGTCGCGAAGCGCTGCCGGACCCGGGGCAGGCCCGGCGAAGGGTCGCCGATCAGGGTGCTCACCGACAGTGCGTGCCCGCTCGTGAAGTCGAGCGCGAGGCTTACGGACTCCGTCGGCGTCTGCGTGTGGCGGAACTGCACGTAGAGGAGATCGTCCGCGAACCGGAACGCCTCATAGCGGCCCTCTCCGGAGGCCGAGACGTCGTCTCCGCGCCCCGGGCTACGCGTCCACGTGACGGTGTCCGCACCGAAACGGTGCGTGATGCGGGTGCCGTGGTTGTCGTAGAGCACGACCACGCGGCCGATGAGGGCGGACGGCGGATCGGTTCTGGTGAGGCCGATGTCCGCGGCCGCGAGAAGTCCGTGGACGGGTCGACTGATCGAGGCTTCGGAAAGATCGCTAATCATGGTTCTCCTCACCGGAGGAAGACGAGGCGAGGGCGAGCGAGGACGCCGCGGGCGCGGATGAGGCAGCGCCCGTGACTCCCGCTCGGCTCATCAAACTCGGGTTCGCCCGCAGCGGCGGACTCTGGTCTGTCAGTAAGCGCGCGGCTGTACGCCGATCGTCAGGTGTAACGCTGGTCACGTGGAGCGGGATGAACGAGGCGGAGACGGTGTGGTGGAACTCGGCGAAATCATGGGCGAACGCCGTGGTGACGTGGCCGATCCGCGTCTCTTGAACAGTATCGTTCAAGACTTACCTCCCTTGCCTCAAGGGCAAAGCTTGCCGATCCCATATCGGATCTCGACAGGTTCGGTGCTGTCAAGGTGCCTTGGGCCGGCACCTGATCGGGTGATCGCCGCACGTCCGACGATCGACGACAGGCTCCGAAGCGCGCCGGGCGACCGCTACCGAGGTGGGTGGAGCCGCTCACGGGCGCCGATGTACTCCGCGACGATCTGCTCGACGATCTCGGCCGCCGGGAGCACCGAGTGGATGAGCCCGGCGGACTGGCCCGCCTCGACCTTGCCCCAGGTGACGTCGCCGTACAGCGCGGCGTCCCTCAGCGTCGCGGCCTGAAACGCCTTGCGGCGCACGTCGAGGTCCGCGTTGGCCTCCTCGAGTTCGGTCATGCGGGCGGTGAACTCGTTCGCGAGCGCGCGGGTGACGCTGAGCCCGCGTCCGACGGCGCGGGTGCTGTCGACGGTCGCCGCGAGGACGGCGGCCTTGTAGTTCGGGTGGACGGTCGCCTCGTGGCTGGCGAGGAATCGGGTACCGAACTGCGCGGCGCCGGCCCCGAGGGCGAGCATCGCGGCGAGGCCCGCGCCGTCGGCGACGCCGCCGGAGGCGATGACGGGGATGTCGGGAACCTCGGTGACGACGGCGCGCACGAGGACCTGCGTGGTGACCATGGCGGGTGGCGGGTGGCCGCCCGCTTCGGCGCCGACGACGACGAGCCCGTCGACGCCCGCCGCCGCGGCCTTGTGGGCGTGCTCGGTGCTGGCGACGACGTGCAGGCACGTGGTGCCGACGTCGCGGAAGCGCTCGAGGTAGCGCTGCGTGCCGCCCTGGGCCGCGATCAGGACCGGCGGTCTGTGCCGGAGGAGGACGTCGATCACCTCGTCGGCACCCTGCCGGTAGAGGGGAAGGTTGACGGCCCACGGCCGGTCGGTCCCGGCGGCCATCTCGTCGAGCGTGCGCGTGAGGTCGGCGAGCCGCATCGGGCCCGCGGCGACGACGCCGAGTCCACCGGCCCGGCTCACGGCGAGCGGCAGGGCGGAGCTGGACGAGGCCCAGGACATGCCCCCCTGAATGATCGGCAGGTCGATTCCGAGCAGGCGGGTGACCGAGGTGGGGATCACGCTCCCACCTCGCTGCGCTTCTGCTCGAGCAGCCCGCGCGCGTGGGCCGCGAGCTGGTTCTTCTGCACCTTCGAGCTCGCGGTCATCCCGATGTCCTCGAACCCCTCCACGACGCGGAGGTAACGGGGGACCTTGAACCCGGCGAGGTGCGTGCGGGACCAGTCGAGCAACTCCTCCTCGGTGGCGTTACCGGGCTCGGTGAGCACGACGAACGCGAAGGGAACCTCGATCAACCGCTCGTCGGGGACCCCGACCACGGCGGCCTGACGGACACCGGGATGGCGGTGCAGGGCATCCTCGATGTCGGCGGGTGCGACGTTCTCTCCACCGACTCTGATGATGTCCTTCGTACGTCCGACGAAGTGCAGGCGCCCGGCCGCGTCGAGGATGCCGACGTCGCCGGTGAACAGCCATCCGTCTGCGTCGACGGTGGCGGCGGTCTGCTTGGCGTCGTCGAGGTAGCCCCGCATGACGTTCCAGCCGCGGACGAGGATCGAGCCCGGTTCGCCGGGGGCGCAGTCACGACTGTCGTCGAGGGTGCGGATCCGGACCTCGACACCCGGCTGGATACGCATCGCGCCGGAGGCCCGTACGGCCTCGTCCTCCCACCAGGCGGACAACGCGACGTTGGGGGAGGCCTCGGACAGGCCGTAGGCGGCGACACACTCGGCGGCGCCGAGTTCGTCGATCACGCGTCGGATCACGGTGGGGGACGCCGCGACCCAGGCTCCCCGCAGGTGCAGCGTCCGCCGGGCGCGGTCGGGGTGGTTGAGCAGCATCAGCGCGATGGTGTCGTTGCCGGAGAAGTGCGTGCACCGTTCCGCCTCGAACAGGCGCAGCGCCTCGGCGGGCTCGAAGCGGGGCATGGTCACCAGTGTGGTGGCGTGCTGGATCGATGCGAGCACCGAGAGCGTGCTCCCCGCGACGTGGAAGAACGGCCGCGCACTGTGGTAGCGATCGCCCGGGCGCAGGCCGAGGCGTACCCCGGCGAAGAAGGCGTCGGCGCACATGCTGCGATGGGTGAGCAGCACGCCCTTCGGCCGCGAGGTGGTGCCGGACGTGTACTGGACCAGCAGGATGTCGTCCGGACCGGCGGCGGGCGGCACGGCGCCCACATCGCTCCCCGCGTCGATGAAGTCCGACCACGCGGTCGCCCAGCCGGGGACGTTGTCGCCGAGCACGACGACCGACGTGAGCTCGGGCAGGGCCGGGCAGGTCGGGGTCCCGGCGTGACCGATGCCGAGCTCGCGCAGCATCGTGATGAAATCCACGCGCAGGACCCGGTCCGCCACGAACAGGGTGGAGATGCGGGCGTGGTGCAGCGTGTACTCCACCTCGCCGGCGGTGAACCGGGTGTTCACCGGGACGGTGACGGCTCCGACGCTCCCGAGGGCGACGAACAGGGCGACCCAGCGTGGCTCGTTGCCGAGGCAGACGCCGACCCGGTCACCGTGCCCGATGCCGGCGGCGGTGAGAGCCGCGCGGATGCGGGCGACCTCCCGGGCCAGCTCGGCGTAGGTGATTCGGTCATCGGCGGTGACTATCGCCTCGACGTCGGGAGCGAGCAGCGCGGCGCGGTCCAGCGCCTCGTGCGCGGTGACAGGACACGCCGTTCTGAGATCCATCAAGCTTCCTCCGTCCCGGATCCGGTGCGCCGGACCTGTGGTCCGTCCGGGGCGACATACGCGCAGATCGTGATCGCGTCGGCCATCGAGCCACCTCCTCGTGCTGGCTCTAGGAGTACGCAAATCTGTTGACGTTGTCAACACCCTAGAGATCGTTTGGGTGGTCGCGTTCCTGGCGCTCCACGTCCAGTGCGAGGTCGGCGAGCTTGTCGAGTGCGCGCACCAGCACCTTTCGCTCCTCCGGGGACAGGACAGCGAGGAACGTCGCGTCGCGCTCGTTCGCCGCACGTATGAGGCCGCGGTAGAGCTCTATGCCCGTCTCGGTGAGCGCCAGCTGGAATGTCCGTCCGGACCCCGCGGTCCGGTTGACCAGGCCCCGCTCTGTCAGCTTGGTCACGACGCGGCTCATCTGCGCTTTGTCGAGGCCGGCGCGCCGGGCCAGCCGGTTCAGGGTGAGCGTCGGATCGGCCGCGATCAGGGCGATCGCCCGCCACTCGCCGAGGGTGACGTCGAACTCGCGGCGGTAGCGCAGGGCCGCACTGCGGGAGAGGGCCGCCGATGTGCGTGACAGGCGATAGGACAGCAACTCGGTGATGGGGACGAGATTCCTGACGTTCGCGCGCTCGGGCATGGAGGGATCGTAGTCCGGCAGGGGGCGGTGTTGCATCATCAACAACTAGCGGGTCCGTGGCGATCGCTGGGTGATCGCCACGGACGCGGGCGTGCTGGCGGCTTCCTCTACCGGGCCGCATACAGGCCTTCCCATTCGCCCGTTTCACCGAAGTTCGGTGCCTTCGCCGCGGCCTGCCCACCTCATCCTGGACGGGAAAGTCTTCGACACCGATGCCGCCAGAAGACCGCCGGCGTGAAAGGCGAGAAGACCGATGCCTGGCACGCGGAAAAGGCCTCCGATTTCGGTGGCGATATCCCCCGTGTTTATATCCCCCATAGGCCGACGCGCCGCAAACATCATCGGTTTACCTTCAGGGAGTTGCCATGCCTCCAGGCAAGTATTACCGGCGGGGACATTGAGTCAATAAAACGAGACCGAAAAGCGCGCAGGGGTCCGGATGGGTGATTCTGGCAGTCCTCGCCGCCTTCGCGTGGTTCGCCACCCCGGGTCCGGGGCGGACGAGAACACGCCGCAGACGCGGACCGCTGCTCCACCGACGCTGATCCGGACCACCTGGCGGATCGTCTGATTCGCGAAACCCTGCTCGGACCAGTTCGGGGTGTAGTTCGCGCTCGGGCGCTGCGGCGAGGCGGTCCAGGTGGCGCTCCAGCCGCGGGCCGTGGCGGCGCCCGGGGCCGGGGGCGCCGCGAACGCCACTTCGGAGCCGCCCAGCAGCGTGGTGGACATGAGGGTCAAGGTGAACAGCAGCCGCCGTGGTACGGCATACATGGGTGATCCCCTAACGATTGACCGCGTGTGCAGAGCACAAGCACGGCGGTTCAGATGGTCGGCGAGGTCCGGTGAAGGGGGTGGCACGGTCGTCCGTCATTCAGCGGTGCCGGACTTCTTGAGCCGATCGCTGCCGACGGTGAGAAGGACGATGAGGAAGAACGCGACGAACGCGGTGGAGGTTCGCAGAACGTGGAATGCCTCCCACCGTTGCAGGATCGCCGCGTAATCGGCCGGAGCCGAGGTGAGGGCCCACTGCTTGATCTGGCCGTTGATGGGCACGTTGCCGAATCGGGTGACCAGGAACGAGATCACGGCCAAGGCTGCCGCGCCTGCGGCGAGAAGTCGCGGGGCGGCGCGCGTCATGACGGCCAGCAGGAGTGAACTGAGCACTGCCAAGGCCATCAATGTCTGCATGACGAAGCCGTTCACCTGCATCAGCGCCGTGTGGAAAGTGAAACGCACATCGAGGGGAACGATCCGGAACGCATATGCGACGTTCACTGCGCCATAGCTGAATGCGCCAGAGAGCAAGCCGGTGGACAGAAGTGCGAACGCTTTGACGGGGCGAACCAGCACGATGAGATCTCCTATGAGAACGAAGAACACGTTTACTTGTCCGCCAGGCGCCAGGCGCCAGGCGCCTGCCGTACCTGCCGGAGCCTTTTTCGAGAAGAGGCCACGCGGCTCCCGTGTCGCGGCTTCCATCTGAGTCGTTCTCATGCCGAGATCGTCGCTTTCGCCGCCGCTCACAGTCGTCCCACCTGGGAGGACTCCTTCGGCTACGCTGCGGAGCGCAGACGCGGACGGGACTACCACGCTGGGAGCAGCGCGGACTCCAACCTGGTGCGGAGGAGGGCGATCAGGACAGGCCCTACTGTGCAGGGATGAGGTCTAAGGTCGGATGGCGCCCGCCGGCGACGGACGTGTCACTCGCGGCGGTGGTGGGCGCGCTGCTGACGGTCGGCGCGCTGTCGGCCCCCGATACGCATCCCCTGGACTACCTGACCATCGTGGTCGCCTCGCTCGCGCTCGTCGCGTGGCGCAGGACTCCGGTGAGCGTTCTGGTCATCACCACAGCGTGCATGCTGCTCTTCGCGACGCGGACGAATCCGGGGCCACCGGCCGCCTTCCCCGTGCTGGTTGCGATCTACGCCACGGTCCGGGCGGGCCACCGGGGGCTCACGGTGGTCGCCGGTGCCGCGTTCCTGGGCGGTACCTTGGCGGTCAGCCTGGCCCAGGCCACCGAACGGTCCGTCCAAGATCTCATTGATCGCACGGTTCTGCTGCTCGGCTGGTTCCTCGCCGCCGCGGTCACGGGAATGGTCAGCAAGCATCGGGCGGCCTACCTGCACCAGGCCGAGCAGCGGGCCGCCGAAGCCGAACGCACCCGGGAGGAGGTCGCGCTGCGGCGGGCAGGCGAGGAAAGGCTGCGCATCGCCAGGGAGCTCCACGACTCGCTCACCCACAGCATCTCGGTCATCAAGGTGCAAGCCGGGGTGGCCGTCCACCTCGCACGCAAACGCGGGCAGGAGGTGCCAAGCGTGCTGCTGGCCATCCAGGAGGCCAGTGGCGAGGCCATGCGCGAACTCCGCGCCACCTTGGAGGTACTGCGCGACGATGCTGCCGACGAATCGCAGGGCAGCGGGCTGGACCGGCTCGACGACCTGGTGAACAGAGCCCGTTCTGCCGGCCTGCCCACCACCGTCACGATCAGCGGTGATCGGCAGACTCTACCCGCCGCCGTCGACAGCACCGCCTACCGGATCGTTCAGGAGGCGCTGACCAACATCACCCGTCATGCGGGCCAAGCGTCGGCTTCGGTGCACATCGGTTACGCTCCCGGCGAGCTGACCGTGCAGATCGACGACGACGGCGACAACAGCCCGAGCGGGAGTCCCGTGCCAGGCATCGGCCTGACCGGCATGCGCGAGCGCGTCACCGCTCTCGGCGGTCGGCTGCGCGCCGCACCCCGGTCAGAAGGCGGCTTCACCGTCCGCGCCGAACTCCCTGTGAAGGAACTCCTGTGATCCGCGTGCTGCTTGTCGACGACCAGGCGCTCATCCGCGGGGGATTTCGTGCCCTGCTGGAGGCCGAGGACGACATCGAGGTGGTCGCCGAGGCCGCCGACGGCCGGCAGGGCCTTGCCCTCGCCCGCCGGTACGTCCCCGACGTCGCGCTCATCGACGTGAAGATGCAGGTCATGGATGGTATCGAGACGACCAGGCAGATCGCAGGCGACCCGGATCTGAGCAACGTCCGCGTGGTGATCCTCACCAACTACGGGCTGGACGAGTACGTCTTCGACGCCCTGCGCGCGGGTGCGACCGGATTCCTCGTCAAGGACACCGAACCGGCCGACCTCCTGTACGGCATCCGCGTCGCGGCCCGCGGCGACGCACTCCTCGCGCCCGCCATCACGCGCAGACTGATCAGTGAGTTCGTCGCTCGCCGCCCCAGGACCTCTGCCACCGGACTCGGCACGCTCACCAACCGCGAGCGCGAGGTGATGGCGCTGGTCGCCCGAGGTCTGTCCAACGACGAGATCGCCGCGCACATGGTCATCAGCCCGGCTACCGCCAAGACTCACGTCAGCCGAGCCATGGTCAAACTACAGGCTCGCGACCGCGCTCAACTCGTCGTCTTCGCCTACCAATCCGGGCTGGTCACCGCCCTTGAATGAATCGATGCTCTCGCGGAGCTCGGCCCGGCATCCGACCGCGTACCGCGAACAGAAATCGAGCGTCACATACAGGTCGTAGGTGACGCCCGGCCACGGCCTCCAGAGCTTGTCGCAGAAGAATGCGAGCGGGCGTTTCTCTCACATGGGCGGGGTATAACGAGCTGATCCTTTGGGGGGAGACCTTCGCCGGGCTGCGGATGAGCCGCTTCGACCGACTGCTGCGGGTGTTCACGCCGGTGTTCCCCGTCTGTTCTGGCACGGATCTGGCACGTGATCAACGTCGCCTGGAAGGACCTGGACGAGCATGCATGGGGCATGGCGCACCCGCGAATGTGTCCGCATGCCTGATCGCCTTGTCCGTCGTCGATCCTTCCTGTCGGAGAGAGCTGAGCATTTTCGGAACGCGGTACTTGCCGTCGCTATAACGTCCGTGTTATGAACCGGGGAGAGGTGGAACTGGAGCCAGAGGTCGATGAGTGGTTCGACACGCTTGATCAGGAGGACCAGGAGACGGCGGCGTTCTACGTCGACCTGCGGGCCGAGCGTGGCGTCCTGCCGGATGAGCCCTACACTCGTCAGCTCCGTGGCAAGCTGCGTGAGCTGCGTTTTCACCTCGATCGGGAGGCGGTACGGATCACTTACCGGATCGCACCGGGTAGGCGGATCATCATGCTGACGGTGTTCCGCAAGCAGCGGATGCGCGAGTCCGCCGAGATTGAGCGGGCGTGGCGGGCCATGCAGCGGTGTGTCGCTGAGGCTCACACGGCAGACGAGGAGTGAGCGGCATGGGCGAGCGCAAGAGCTGGAGCGCCAAGCGGGCTGAGATCATGAGCCGCCCGGGAGCGGGGGCGGCGTACGAGGCTGCCAGGATCCGCTTTGAGCTGGGTGAGGCGGTACGGCTGCGCCGTGAGCAGCTCGGTCTGACCCAGAGCGAGCTGGCCGAGCGTACGGGGTTGAAGCAGCCGGCGGTGGCGCGGTTTGAGTCGGGCGGGACGATGCCGACCATTCCGATGCTGGAGCGGCTCGCGGAGGCCTTGGAGATGAGGTTGAGCGTTCAGTTCCAGCCACTGCGCGAGGCGAGCTGATCTTTCGAGGTGTTCCCATGATCTTTCTGCGGACGGTCAGGTTTGCGAAGCCGAATCAAGGTCGTTCCTTTCCCAGCGGCCGCGGAGCTTCCGTCCAGTAGGGGCGAGCGGGTACGACCTGGCTGGACGGGTCGCCTCGCGTGAAAGGAGTTGCCCGGTCAACTGCTGGGGAAGGCTCATGGAGCACGCGGCGGGCGGAGGTGGGTTCGTGGCCTGGGAGAGGTTTTTCTCCGGCGCAACCGGATGGCGTAGGCGAGCGCTGATCCGGCGAAGAGCACGCCGGTGACCAGCAGCCAGCGGCCCAGGTACGGGCTCGTGTCCAGTGCCGTTGACCTGCGGTAGTTGACTTCGGCCAACTCCAGGATGAGGGGGAACCAGATGAGCAGCAGCAGCCCGGACAGCGCGGTGGGCACGCGCAGGTAGTTGGTCCACGGAGGCCACGGGACGGGACCCGGCGGCCGGCGGCGGCGCCACGGGCGCCGCCGCGCGGTGATGTCGGCGAGGGTGTACAGCGGGTACAGCAGGAGGTCGTGGATGATCGCGGCGCCGACGAACCACACCAGGAAACCGGCCCAGATGCCGGCGGCGACGACGCGGCTCGCGGCGTACCCGGCCAGGGCGAAGCAGGCGATCAGGGCGAGCAGGTGCAACGGGTCGGCACCGTAGCCGGTGGCCATCCGCCGACGCATGCTGTGGATCCGGGAGAGCATGGCCATCCTCACGCCGTCGCAGGGTGGAAACTGAGCTTGCGGACCCACTTCGTGTTGTGCACGCCGGGGGCGTTCGGGACCATGATCCGGGCGGGATAACCGTGATCGAGGGACAGGTCGGCGCCGTTGACCCGCAACGCGAGCAGGGAGCGGGGGTCGGCCACCTGGCCTGTGCTCAGCGACGCCTGGCCGAAGGCGCCCCCACGTTCCAGGGACTCGACGAACACCTCCACGGTGCCGGGCGCCGCCCCCGCCAGCCGGGCGAGGTCGGCCAGCCGTACGCCGGTCCAGGTCTGCTCGGTCGACCAGCCCTCCACACAGGCGATCGGCAGTGCGTAGGTGTGTAACCGCATCGCCAGCAGTTGCGCACGGCTCAGATATGTGGGGCGCGGTCCGGCCAGCTCCAGTCGCCAGTCCGGGCCGGTGTCGGCCGGATCGATGCTCATGGCGGCGGCGGCCTTGTTCACCTGGAAGTCGTTGGGGTCTGGGCCGTAGGCGCGTCCATGGGGGGCCAGCAGCGCGGTACGGCGCAGCGGCCCGTCCAAGGTCTGACCGACGGACAGGCCAAGAGTGATCAGTGAGGCGCCGCCGACGAAGGCGAGCAGGCCTCGCCGTGACATGGTGGGTGCCTCCGGGGCCGGGGGAACCAGGCCGTCGGGATCGGGAGGTTCCGGCCGGGTGCCGTCCAGGCCGGTCCGCAGCTCGTCGAGCAGGCGTCGCGACCGCAGCGACCGGACCATCTTCGGCAGCTTGAAGGCGACATGGACGGCGAACGCCGCGAGGAAGATCCACGCCCCGTACAGATGCGCGGGGTAGAAGGAGAACGGGAAAACGTAGAAGAGCTGGATGTTCAGGATGCCGGTGACGAACTCGAACACCACGCCGCCGACCAGGAGCAGCAGGCTGGCGCGCTCCACCGCTTCGGCGAGGGAGCGTGCCGGTGGCCAGGCGAACAGTTTCGGAATCACCGACCACAGCTTGGCCAGCAGTACCGCGACCAACGTCAGTCCCAAGATGACGTGGACTCCTTGCGTGACCCGGTACAGCCATGCCGGATTTGTGGGCCAGTCGAACAGATAGAAGCCCAGCCATCCTCGTTCGGGAGTCGTGTCGTTGCCCGGCAGCCGCGGGTTGTAGGCGGCGTAGGACACCAGCCCCGTGATCGCGACGATCGGGATCCCCACCAGCAGTATCAGGCCGAACATCGACGTCAGCCACGGGCCGCGCAGCGGGCTGCGCCAGAACTCCGGCCGGAACGGGCCCGGTGGCGGATGTTCCCGTAGCCAGGCGGCGGCGTCTCGTCTCAGACGTGCGGTTTTGCGGCTCGTTCTCCTGGCGGGCTCGCGGTCGTGATGAGTGTCCCTTCGGGACGGCTGATCTGACATCGAATCACCCCGAAATCAGCGTCTGCCGAAAGCATCCATGCGCTCAGGCCGGTGGCCCAACGTCGGGTTAATGGTGCTATTTGTCGGAAACATCCCCTTTAGGCAGGGTAGCTGATCGCTTTCGATCATTCTCGGACCGTCGTCGTGTTGCGTAGCGGCTCCCATGGCCGCCCAGGCCGCCGATACGGTCCCCGGCGGTCACCCGAGCAGGCGGGTGATCTCCGTGCAGGAGCCCCGGTCCACGGGAAGCCACAGTGTCGAGGGGCGCGGTCCCCCACCGATCGGGCGGAACACCTCGTCTGGGACGCCCGCCAGCAGCCTCTGGGGACAGCGGCGGTAGTTCCGTGTCAGGTCGGGTGGGAAGCCCTGGAGATCGGTGGACTGCTCGACGACGATCGCGGCGAATCGCCGTTCGGCCACCGCGCGGGCGATACTGCGTTCGAGCTGTGCCCGGGGAACGCCGCCGGTGCCGCGCAGAACATCGGCGATGGCGGCTCGGTGGGCCACGGGCGTGAGCCCGGCCAGCACGTTCAGGCCCGGATCGGAGAAGACCGCGACCGGCCCGTCGAAGCCCCCCAGCCACACGCTGAGCCGGTCGCCCACGCGGCGGTCGTCGGCGCCCGGGACCACCCGGCCCGCGGTGAGAACCCCCACGGCCAGGACGGCGATCTGCACCAGGACCAGTGTGCCCGCGGCCGCCGCCCGGCCTGGACTCACCGTCGAGCCGCCCATCCCGACGCCGGCGAGCAACGCCACCGCCGCGTAGACCGGGAGCATGTTGTTCACCGCACCACCCGTGTGCAGGAGACCGGCGTAGCCTTCCGCGGCCAGCGCGAGGCAGCTCAGGCCGATGAGCAGCGAAATCCGCCGTACCGCGAGCAGGACCGCCCCGAGCGCGATGCCGAGGGTGGGTAACAGGTACCAGGTCCAGAACCCGATGAACGCGGTGTGCTCAAGGGGATGCTGGGCGAGGAGTGCGAAGACGTAGAACACGTACCAGCCGTGGCTGGTCATGCCCCACCAGAGCGTGGTCAGGGCCACCGTCCCCGCGAACGTCGCCGCCAGTACCCCTCCCAGACGGCGCCGGGGGCCGCA
The DNA here is from genome assembly GCF_040683035.1 of Streptosporangium sp. NPDC051022. Taxonomy (NCBI): domain Bacteria; kingdom Bacillati; phylum Actinomycetota; class Actinomycetes; order Streptosporangiales; family Streptosporangiaceae; genus Streptosporangium; species Streptosporangium sp. NPDC051022. The sequence goes on from NZ_JBFBCF010000001.1 coordinate 427,264, forward strand.
CAGCAGCGCCACGGTGATCGCCCCCGCCTGGGCGAGCGCACTCTGTTTGGTGAGGAAGGCGGCCGCGAGCAGTAGTCCGGCGACCACCGCGCCGCCTGGCCCGCGCATCCACCGGGCCGCGTACAGCCCGGCGAGGCTGAGAAAAAGGAACAGCGAGTCCACCCGGGCGAAGTCGAGCCAGGTACCGGCGGCGAAGTAGGTCGCGGCGTAGAGTCCCGCCGCGGCCACCCCGGCGGTCAGGTCCCCGGTCTCGCGCTGGACCAGTCGCGCGAGGAGGACGAAGCAACCGGCAGAGGCGGTCAGCGAGACCAGCCGGAGCGGGAGATAGGAGACCCCCAGCACGCCCGCCAGGGCCGCCGAGACGGCGAAGTACAGCGGGGGGTAGGCGTCGGGCACGTAGTCAACCGTGGGAGAGGAGTACAGCGGCAGGCCGGTGAGCAGCCGTTCCACCTCGACCAGGGAGTTGCCCTCCAGCCACTCCAGGGCGTACGGATAGCCCATCCGGCTGACGGCGGTGGCGACGCACGCGACGATCGCGACGAGTCCCGCGGCCGCGGCGAGCATGATCGGAAGCCGTGCCACACCTGCCGGGCCGAGCCGCTCTCCGAGACGACCGCTCTGAAACCCGTGGGAGTGCGGCCGAGCGCTCACGGCGGGGCTTCGGCTCTGTCCGGAGGGGATGGGAACACGTTCACGGCCACACCGGTCACATTATCGGCGAAGTCCCCGGCGGCAGGGCCGGCGCGTCGCATGAAGCGGTCTCGACCCGGTCAAGGCCGCCTGTCCAGGACATTCGCGCGACGATTTTAAGTTTTCCGTTACACGAGAAATTGCCTGCGTAAAATTTACGTCACCATGCCGCCGTGGCGGCATCCGGTCCCCATCCCGAGGCACCCTCTGATCGTGGACATGAACTGGATGTTTCCCGGAAAGTAGATGACCACGCCATGAGGTCTCGGTATATCTCGCAGCTCTAGCGTCGAACTATGGGGATGGACGTGGTGCCGCCCTGCCCGGACGGGGAGGCGGTCCTGCCGCGGGGGCTCGGGCGGACGCCGGGCGGTTTCCACCTGCGCCGGATCATGGTCCGCCGGGGCGGGGCGTGAGCGGGCCCGCGGCCGGGCGGTACGGCCGGAACCCGCCTTCTCACCTCTGGGCGGGACCGTCCCGGGCCCAGATCCTGGTGATCGCCAAGGAACCGGTACCCGGGAGGGTCAAAACCAGGCTGACCCCGCCCTTCACCCCGCGTGAGGCCGCGGCGCTGGCCGCCGCGGCGCTGGAGGACACGCTGCGGACGGTCGCCCGCGTACCGGCCGCCCGCCACGTGCTCGTGCTTGACGGCGTTCCGGGAGTGTGGCTCCCCGAGGGCTTCACGGTGCTGCCGCAGCATGGATCCGGGCTGGACCAGCGGCTCGCGGCGGCCTTCGACGACGCCCATCGCCTCCTGCCTGTCCCCACCGTGCTCATCGGCATGGACACCCCGCAGGTCACGCCGGGAATGCTGGCCCTGGCGCTGTCCCTGCTCGGTATCCACGACGCGGTGTTCGGGCCGGCGACGGACGGCGGATTCTGGCTGCTCGGCCTGCGCGTCCCCGACCCGGCGCTGCTGCTCGGCGTTCCGATGTCGAAGCCGACCACCGGTGAGATCCAGTTGCGGAGGCTCAGAGAGGCCGGGTTGAGCGTCGCCCCGATGCCGTGCCTGACCGACGTGGACAGCGCGGCGGACGCGTCCGCCGTGGCCGCTCTTGCCCCACGGTCTCTCTTCGCCGTCACACTCGCCAGGACGGGCCGCTCCATTGATCGGTCGATTCCGTGAGGCGGGTTCCAGGGGACGTGGTGGCCGGAGTGGTCGCCTACCTGGGCGGCCCGGCCACGCCCTCCTACGCTCTGGCAGCCGGGCTCGTAGTTCTTACGGCCTGCGAACGTCGGCGTGGCAGAGCTTCTGCGGAGGTGACGCCGTCACTACCGTCGGTCAGGTGAGAGTGATGGTCACCGGCTCGGCCGGTTTCATCGGAGGTCACGTGGCCGAGGCCTTCCGGGCGGCCGGGCACGAGGTGGTCGGGCTCGACCTGCGGACCGGCGGCGACATCAGGGACGCCTCCGTCCTCGACGGGTTGCTGCCGGGCGTGGATCTGGTCGCGCATCAGGCGGCCAAGGTCGGCCTCGGGGTGGACGTCGCCGACCTGCCCGGCTACGCCTCGGTCAACGTGTACGGTACGGCGGTCCTGCTGGCGGCGATGGCCCGGCAGGGCGTCGGCCGGCTGGTGCTGGCCTCCTCCATGGTGGTCTACGGCGAGGGCGCCTACGACTGCGCCGAGCACGGGCCGGTCAGGCCGGGGCCGCGTTCGACGGCCGACCTCGACCGGGGTCACTTCGAGCCGTTCTGCCCACGCTGCGGCATGCCGCTGAGCCCTGCGGCGATCGGCGAGGAGGCACCACTCGATCCCCGCAACGCCTACGCCACCACCAAGCTCGCCCAGGAGCACCTGGCCGCCAACTGGGCCAGGGAGACCGGGGGAGGAGCGGTGGCCCTGCGTTACCACAACGTGTACGGGCCCCGCATGCCGCGCGACACCCCGTACTCAGGGGTCGCGGCCATCTTCCGCTCCCAGTTGGAGGCGGGGCGGGCACCGAGGGTGTTCGAGGACGGGCGCCAGCGCCGCGACTTCGTCCATGTCCGCGACGTCGCCGCCGCCAACCTGGCCGCCGCCCGCGCCCCGTTCGTCACGGGCGCGCTGGCCGCCTACAACGTGGCCAGCGGCGCGCCGCGCACCATCGGGGAACTGGCGGCGGTCCTGGCCGCCGAACGTGGCGGTCCCGCCCCGGTCGTCACCGGCGAGTACCGGCTCGGGGACGTCCGGCACATCGTCGCCTGCCCCGACAGGGCCCACACCGAGCTCGGCTTCCACGCCGCCGTCGACTTCGAGACGGGCGTCAGGGAGTTCGCCACCGCCCCGCTGGGGGCGACGCCGTGACGGTCGACGTGGTCCTGCCGTGCCTGAACGAGGCGGCCGCGCTGCCCTGGGTGCTCGACCGCATGCCCGAGGGGTACCGGCCGGTCGTGGTCGACAACGGCTCCACAGACGACTCGGCCGAGATCGCCCTCTCCCTTGGCGCGCACCTGGTACGGGAGCCACAACGCGGGTTCGGCGCGGCCTGTCACGCCGGGCTCCTGGCGGCCACCGCCGACGTGGTGTGCTTCATGGACGCCGACGCCTCCCTGGACCCCCGCCAGCTTCCCCGCGTCACCGCTCCGGTCCTGAGCGGGCAGAGCGATCTCGTGCTCGGCCGGCGCAGGCCACGGGATCGCGGGGCCTGGCCGTTGCACGCCCGGATGGGCAACGCCGTTCTCGCCCGGGGCCTGCGCCGCCGTACCGGGGTCGACGTGCACGACCTCGGACCGATGCGCGCCTGCTCCAGGGCAGGGCTCGTGGCCCTGGAACTCACCGACAGGCGCTTCGGCTATCCACTGGAGATGGTGCTGCGGGCCGCCGCGAGCGGCTGGCGCATCACCGAGGTCGACGTCGACTACCTCCGGCGCGACGGACGATCCAAGGTGACCGGCACCGTACGGGGAACGATGAGGGCCGTGGCCGACATGCGGCGGGTCATGACGGACCGGGACGCGCCGCCCGGCTCCGCCTGAGAATCTTCGCGCTCGCGAGCCGCGGTACCGCCGTGATCGGCGGACGTACGCAGCCGCTCGTCCCCCGGTGGCCGCGGTTCGCCGAGGTCACACTCTTCCGCGCCGAGAACGCGATAAACGGCCGTCCTCGTTCCCACTCCCGTCGTGGGCTCAAGGCCGGTGCCGGTTTCGCGTGGCCGGAGGGTGCGCCGCCTGAGCGGTGTGATCGAACCTTGAGAAGAACCGGGCAGCCGTCTGCCGCGGGCCTCGCGGCTCTCACTCTTGTCGGCTCCTTTCTTCTCTTTGATCCTTGCCTTCTCCGGCCTCATGATCATTGATAGGTTGGGGCCAGGTGAGCCGGGAAGACTGGTCGGCAGTCCGTTTTGTCGATCTTCAAGGACTGTCATGCGCGCTCGTGATCTGGTCACCGACTTCCCGACGGTCTCCTTGGACTCCCGGGTCCTGGAGGCCGCCCGGTTACTGGCGGCTCACGACCTGCCCGGGCTGATCGTCGTCGACGCCGACGGTTCGCCGTTCAGCATCCTGCCCGGCACCCAGGTGCTGCGCCTGGCCGTTCCGGGCTACTGCCAGGACGACCCGGCGTTGGCGCGGGTGGTGGACGAGGCGCACGCCGACACCTTCCTGCGGTCCCTGGCCGGGCGGACCGTGCGTGAGTGCCTGCCCGCCAACCCGCGGGAACTGCCCATCACCGATCCGGACGCCACCGTGCTGGAGATCGCCGCGCTGATGGCGCGCACCCACAGTCCACTGGTGGCGGTCATGGACGGAGATCGCCTGCGGGGAGCGGTCACGCTGCAGGCGCTCATGGACCGGATGCTCGCTCTGTGACGGCGCTCGCCTGGCTGTCGGTGGCGGTCTTCCTCGGTGCGTACGCGCTGATCGCCACCGAGTGGGTCCACCGGGTCGCCGCCGCGCTGGGCGGGGCGGGGATCATGCTGTTGATCCACGCCACCGACTCGGGGGCGGCGTTCTTCTCCGAGCACACCGGCATCGACTGGAACGTCATCTTCCTGCTGCTGGGCATGATGGTCATCGTCGGGGTGCTCAAGCAGACGGGGGTCTTCGAGTACCTGGCGATCTGGGCGGCCAAACGAGCCAGGGGACGCCCATTCCGGCTGATGGTGCTGCTGGTCGTCATCACCGCGTCCGCCTCGGCACTGCTGGACAACGTCACCACCGTGCTGCTCATCGCCCCAGTGACGTTCCTGGTCTGCGAGCGGCTCGCCCTGCCGGTCGTCCCGTTCCTGATCGCCGAGGCGATGGCCTCCAACATCGGCGGCACCGCCACCCTGGTCGGCGATCCGCCCAACATCATCATCGCCAGCCGGGGCGGCCTGACCTTCAACGACTTCCTCGTCCACATGGCGCCCATGGTGCTGCTGCTGGTCCTGGTCTTCGTCGGCCTGTGCCGGGTCATGTTCCGCAAGACGTTCGTCTACGACCCCGAGCGGGCCGCCGAGATCATGGCCCTGAACGAGCGGGAGGCGATCGCCGACCGGACGCTGCTGTGGCAGAGCCTGGCCGTGCTGGCCCTGGTCCTGGCCGCCTTCGTCCTGCATCCGGTTCTGCACTACGAGCCGTCGGTCGTGGCGATCCTCGGCGCGGGTGTCCTGGTGGCCGTCACCAAGGTCACCACCGAGGAGGCCATCGCCGAGGTGGAATGGCCCACCCTGGTGTTCTTCGCGGGGCTGTTCGTCATGGTCGGGGCCCTGGTCGAGACCGGCGTCATCGGCCGGATCTCCGAACTCGCGGTGAACGCGACCGGCGGGCGGCTCGGGCTGGCCACGATGGGTCTGCTGTGGATCTCGACCGGCCTGTCGGCGATCGTGGACAACATCCCCTACGTCGCCACCATGAGTCCGATCGTCGCCGACCTGGTGCAGGCGAGCGGCGGCAACGACCATGCCCAGGTGCTGTGGTGGGCGCTGGCCTTCGGCGCCGACCTCGGTGGCAACGCCACCGCCGTCGGCGCGGCGGCCAACGTCGTCGTCATCGGCATCGCCGCCCGCAACCGCACCCCGATCAGCTTCTGGGACTTCACCAGGTACGGTCTGGTCGTCACCCTCACCACCGTCGCGTTGGTGACGCCGTACCTGTGGCTGCGCTACCTCATCTGAGCATCAGAGCGTCAAGGATCCGTCAGGTTCGCGGAAGTTTCTGTGCGAGACCTCTATACACTCTCGCTCCGCGCCTGCTGTTACGGTAACGCGCGGTGCGCTGCTCCCCGCTGATCGTTTCGACAGGGCCCTAGTTCGACAGGGCCCTAGTCCGCCGAACCGGGAGGTTCGGCGGAGGTGTTTCGCCCGCTCTGCCAGCGGTCCATGAGCCGGGGCAGCTCGCGCATCAGGAACCCGTGGAAGTCGCGCATCTCCCGCAGGCGCCGCTCGGCGTGCCCGCCCGGTTCGGCCTGTGCCAGGCCCTTCTCCGCAGCCTGGAGCATGGCCGCGATCATGGTGTTCTGCTGCGAGTGCATCGCGGCCCAGGCACCTGGCGGCAGCCGGTAGTGTCCCCGGCGGCTGCCCGGCGCCGGGACGCGCTCGACCAGGCCGACGGCTCCGAGAGCCTTGACCGCGTCGGAGACGGTGCCCGCGCTGGCCCGCAGCGACTCGCTCAGCTCTCCCATGGTCAGGCTGGGCTGCTCGCTGAAGATCAGCGCAGCCAGCACCCGGGCCGTCATCCGCTGCAGGCCGCCCGTGGTCAGTACGAGTGCCAGATGCTCAGCGGACTCCGCAGGCTCGCCCGCTGTGTCATCCACGTGTCGTCGCCTTCCGGTCATCGCGTGTCCGAGGTTTCCCAGGCTCACCAGCCTATGGCGTCTTCCAAAATTCCGCAAAGTTCGCTAACTTCCGAAATCTCGATAAAGATTGATAGGGCGGTTGGAGGCCGACGGTCACCGCCAACCCGCAACCCGGTGACCCTCTCCCCCCGGGGATCGCGCACCTGTCGCCTGGCGGGTCGCCGAAACCGTCAAGAAGGAACCGCCGAGAAGGAAAGAGGTACGCGATGAGGGTGCTCATCCTCACCCATGGCACACGCGGAGACGTCCAGCCCTACGCGGCGCTGGCCCTGGCCCTCCGCTGGGAGGGGCACGAGGCGACCCTTGCCGCGCCCGCCGCCTCCGCCGCCCTCGCCGAGCCATACGGCCTGGACTTCGTCCCCGTCCACGACGGGCCCAACACGCTGATGGCCGACCCGGAGCTGCGCGAGGCCATCGAGACGAACTACCGCGGTATCCGGGGCAAGAAAATCGCCCTACAGGTCATGAGGCGTAGCAAGCCCCTTCTCGCCAGAGTGCTGGCGGACATGGCCCGGGTGGCCGAGAGGGGCGCGGACGTGATCGTGCACGCACCGAACATCCCCGGCTGCCACATCGCCGAGAAACTGGGCGTCCCCGCCGTTCCCGCCCTGTTACAACCGATCTGGGTGCCGACCGAGGCCTTCCGCAACCCGATGCTCCCCATTCCGCTGCCACGGGCGCTGAACCGGGCCTCCTACCTGCCGCTCAAGCTGATGCTGCGCTCCATGGGCGGAAAACAGCTGCGTGAGGACATCCTTCACCTGCCCCGCAGGAAAGGAGCGCACGACTTCCTGCGCCGCCCGGACGGCGAACCCGCCACCGTGCTGCAGGGATTCAGTCCCCACGTGCTGCCCGACGGCCTGGACTATCCGGCATGGGTACACACGACAGGTTTCTGGTTCCTGCCCGCACCACCGGACTGGGAGCCCTCGGCCGAGCTCGCCGCGTTCCTGGACGCGGGAGATCCGCCCGTCTACATCGGTTTCGGCAGTATGGCCGGCACCGACCCGCGCCGCCTCGGCCGGATCGTGGCCGAGGCGGTGAGACTGGTCGGAGTACGGGCGGTGGTAGCCGCCGGGTGGGGCGGCATCCAGATAGAGGACCTGCCGCGAGAGACGTTCCTGCTCGACCAGGCCCCCCACGACTGGCTGTTTCCACACATGGCCGCCGTCGTCCACCACGGCGGCAGCGGCACCACCGGCGCGGCACTGGCCTCGGGGCGCCCTCAGGTGGTCTGTCCCTTCGTCGCCGACCAGCCATTCTGGGCCGAGCGCATGCACGCCGCCGGGGTGGCTCCCGCCCCGCAGCCGCAACGCCGCCTGACCGCGGAGGGCTTGGCCGAAGCCGTTCGCCGGGCCGTCACCGACCGCGTCATCGCCGAACGGGCCGAGCGGCTCGCGCAGAGGATTTGTGCTGAGAACGGCGCAGCTCAGGCCGTCGACATTCTGAAAGGGGTACTGCCATGAGCCTCGCTCCCGCTTTCGGACCGCACCTGGCCGACCTGGTCCGTCGACCGCTCACGCCCGCGACGCCTGTCAGGCCGACCTCTGAGCAGGGCGATGTTAAACCCGATCTGATGCGCGTGGAGTTCTCCTCTGGCGCTGACTGTTCGCCGAGGTAAGTGCCAGGCGCGCGAGCACTGCCGGATCTGTGCCGAGTTCGCGTCACTTCTCGATCGCGGTGAGGTGCTCCACCGCGCTTTCGACGGTGGGGTGGAGCCGGAGCCTCCTGTCCGAACCAGTGATCTTGAGAATGCGGGCCAGCCGGTGGTGAGTGCCGCCGATCACTGGCTGTCCCGCTGCGGCCTCGATCGTGTTCAGCGCCGCCGTGAGAACGCTCAGCCCAGTGGAGTCGCAGAAGGTGAGGTTCTGGGCGTCGACAACGACGCGTGGCGGTGTGCGGAGTGCGGTCGCCTCGTCGACAAGCCTTCGGCCCGCGGAGGTGAGACACATGAGGCTTTCGCGGCGGTTACTCGGGCTGGTCCTGCGGACGATCAGGTTCGAGGCCGCCAGACGATCGGCCATCCGCATCGCCGTGGAGGGGTTGACGTTGAGCGGCTCCGCCATCGTGACGAGCTTGGTTTCGCCGTGACCGGCCAGTACGACCAGCATGCGGAACCGCGGCAGCGTCACCCGATCCTCCACCGAGCTCGGCGATCGGGTGGCGATCGCCACCAGCAGCCGCGAACCGGTGAGGACCGCCGAGGTGACAGCGTCGAGGTCCACGCCGTCCATCCGGCCCGCCTGATGCTCTGTCATGAGCACTGTTCGACACCGCCCTCCGAGCGGGAGTCGTCGTTCGACACCGCCCTCCGAGCGGGAGCCGTCAACGAAGTCTTTCACCGCCTGCCCACTGTGGCGAGACCTGCCGGGCCCCGCGGGCCCGCCGGCCGCTCGGGCGAGGACGATCCAACCGGATGGTCAAGGGGGTCGGCGGACTGCTACGCCTGGTTGCTGCACTCCGGTTTGATCGGTTCCGGTGTGACCGCCGACGGCTGGTGGCTGAGGCGTCCGACGCGCAGGCGGACCTGGTGAATCGGTAGGACCTGGTTTTCCCGTCCTTGCGAACGCGGGTTTCCATGTGTGCGACGGAGTCAGTTTCAGCTGTTCAGAGGGCATGCCAGAGGGAATCCGGGAGATCGTTCGGCGGCGTGAGCCCATGCTGAGCCCATGAAGATCGAAAGCCTGACCGGTGATCAAGGGATTACCTGGTCAGGCTGGGTGAAGGGGGGAGCGGGTGACGGGAATCGAACCCGCGCTGTCAGCTTGGGAAGTCTCCATCGCGCCTGGCCGCTGAGCTGGGAAGACGCTGACCTGCGGGGGAGCGGGTCGAGTGACCGTGATTCCCCGTGGTTCCCCCTTGATCCCCCTCCTGGCGGGCACGCAGCGGGCACGGGGGTCATGCGCCAGCGTGTGTCAACGACGCTCGAAAACTGGGTCATGCACCTGCTCGGTGCCCTGGACCTGGCCACCGGGAAGATCTGCTACCGGATCCGTGAGCGCAAGCCCTCTCTACCAGACTGTTTTCTTATTTCGGACTTCGGTCTGCGGCCCTGTGGCTAGCCCGTAAAACGCTCACTCAAATTGCATACCATCCCCTATGGATATCCACCAAAGCTGTGACTACCATCAAAAAGTAAACATCGACGCCGAAAGAGATAACTAATGAGCCGTATCAAGAAGTTCGGCGTTTCGGTGGCCGCGGTGGCCGCGATCGCCGCCGCGACAGCTCTAATGTCACCGGCTGCCCCCGCCCAGGCGGCGACCTGCAGCAGTAGTGCGGAGATTGGCATTAGCGGCGGCACTGGCTGGGCGATGTGCAGCGGTACCGGAGTGACTCAGACACGGGTCGTGCTCTTCTGTCAGAATAGTGGTGGTAGCTACACCACGCTTTACGGCCCTTGGGTCGCTAATTCCGTTAGATCAAATGCCAAATGCAGCAGCAGCTCATGGCCGATATCGGTCGGATATCAAACAATCTGAGTCGACCACAAGCTCATCCGGTCGCGGCAGAGCATACAGGAACAGCTCGAAGAGCCAACCAGGCGACTGAATGAAAGCAAGGCTAAAAGACTCTTCGTCATCACCCGTCTGTGATGCAGCGGACCACTTCATCACAGACGGGTGATGACACTCCTGCCCGACGTCGAGCGGGCGGCAGCTACCGTGAGGAGCAGCATGGCGCCGGCCACCGGTGCTCGCGGCCGGCCGCACGATCGCCTCCCGGTTGGAGAAGATGCCCACGGGTCCGATGGCGGATCTCCTTGTTCAGACGCTCTTGGGGGTTGTTGCTCCACGTCTGACACCACACGGCCTTGGGGAAGGCGGTGAACGCCAAGATGTCGTCTCGGGCCTCGTCCAGATGCGCCGCGGCGGCCAGGTACTTGGCTTCCAAGACCTCGACGACATGGCGCTGCTGGGCGTGGACCGACTCGGCGTCGGGCTGCTCGAAGACGGTGCGCAGCATGGTGGCCACCCACGGCTGGGCCGATTTCGGAACGCGCGTGATCAAGTTTCGCGCGTAGTGAAGCCGTTGAGAATCAACACGGCGAGATGGAGGCGAGGAGCGCGGCTGCGGTCCGGTGGCGGGTTGGGATGGGTGCGGGGTTGTAGCCGCCGTGTTCCAGGGGTGGGCGGGTCTCGATGAGAGTGTTGCCGATCGTGCGGGAGCTGACTTCAAACAGTTCGCTGAGGACTTGCCGTACGCAGAATTTCCGCTGGTAGAGGATGGCAGCGAGGATCCGCTCGGCATCGGTGATCTTCTGTTGGAAGATGCCGCCTCGGGCTCCGGGGAGTCGTTCACCGCTGCGTCGCTGATAGCGGAGGCGTTCGAGGCGGGCAGCTTGGAGTGAGGTGAGTCGCTCGATCATCTGGCGGAGTTCTTCGCGGCTCATCGCGGTCAGAGCAGGGCGCGAAAGCGTTTCGGAGATTTGGGGCCGTTGGGCGGGGACGTCGTTGTTGTCCAGGAAACTACGCGGCTGTGCGGCGGTGGTAAACCGGATGGTGGTGGCGGAGACCGTGACCTGGTGGTCGGTGAGCAGCTTGCGGGTCTCGGCGACCCAATAGCCGTGGGACCACTCTGGGCCTGAGCCTCCCACTGGACAGCGTTTCAAAACCTGGGCACCGAGATCGCCCGCTATCCCCCACGCAAGATCAACAGCCTTGGAAACAATCAAGGCCCGGCCCCGGATTCACGTCCTGAGCTGGGCCTTCACTCTTGGGGCGGGTGACGGGAATCGAACCCGCGCTGTCAGCTTGGGAATCGGCTGCTGGTGTTGGTGGGCTGAGCAGGGAGAACGGGGGTGCAGGTAGATGGGGCATGGCTCCCCGTGAGTCCCCGTGGATGACCGGTGTTCCCCGCCTGTTCTGGCACGGATCTGGCACGTGATCAACGTTGCGCGGGAGGACTTGGACGAGCAACCAAGATCGAGGAGTGGGTGCGGGGGCAGGTCTGGTATTCATCCCCGCCACGAGTTACCATCGAGTGCATATACTATTGATGGTATGTCTCAGTGGGGGATCGACCTAGAGCCGGAGGTGGAGTCTTGGCTGGACGGACTTTCCTTTCCGCTCTACCAGCGGGTTATGCGGAACGTAGACGACTACCTCGTCACTGGTGGCATCCCTGATGGGGATCACGTGAAGAAGCTGAAGGATGCCGAAGGTGTGCACGAGCTGCGTGTTTCTCTCGACCGCACGACCTGGCGGTTGACCTTCTGGAAGCCATCCAACAAGGTGATCGTGGTCCTGACGGTCTTCCGCAAGACACAGGACGGGACGCAGACCGCCGATATCGACCGAGCGATCGCTGCTAAGAAGCGGTGTGAGGCAGAGCACGACCTAACCACCACGCACGTGTTCGAGAGGAGCGCATGATGGGTCACAGCCGTTGGGAAACCTACAAGGCGAAGCGTCTGCGCGAGATGGAAGCGGATGCGCAGCCCCACTCCGAATACGAGCAGGCGGGCCGTGACTTGGAGCTCGGAGACCAGTTGCGTGAGATCCGTAGGCGTCGAGGCCTGTCTCAGAAGGTCGTAGCGGAGCGCTCCGGGATGTCCCAACCCGCCCTGTCTCGCATCGAGGGCGGTGGCGGTATCCCGGATATAGCGACACTGCTGCGCCTCGGTGCGGCAATGGGGGTTCGGTTCCGCGTCGAGCTCGTCGTCGACGACGACACCACTGAAATCGAGCCTCTAACGGTGCATCACCGACAGCTCGCGACCGCATAAGTTACAGACGGCCACTTCGAGGCTTAGTCCGCAGGCTTCCGCTGCTCCTTCCCGGTAGCGGTCTTCAGCCGCGACAGGCTTGCTCAGGAGTCGTCAGCGCCAGGGGAACGAGGAAGGCCCAGTTCTAGATCACATCCTTGAGCTGGGCCTTCGATGTTGGAGCGGGTGACGGGAATCGAACCCGCGCTGTCAGCTTGGGAAGTCTCTGTCGCGCTTGGTCACTGAGCTGGGAAGACGCCGACCTGCGGGGGAGCGGGGTGAGTGACCGTGGTTCCCCGTGAGTCCCCCTTGATCACCCTCCTGACGGGCACGCAACGGGCACGAGAGGGACATGGGGAACGTCTCGCCTTCGTCGTCTTGGTGCTCGGTGGGCTGGGGTTGAGGGACGAAACCCCGGACCGTCGATCGCCCCCAAACCCTGTACGGAGATCAGCCACCGCCAGGTGATCGTGAGGGTGGTACCGGGGAGGTGCTTGACCTCAGTCAGCTGCCTTATTCGGGCAGATTCAGCCCATGAGCCCTGAGCGCCTTACAAGCCCGCTGGAGACATTCTTCCGCCGAGTATGCATCGGCTCGCACGGCCCATCGGTCATCTTGGGGTCCGCCGCTCGCATGGAAGGTCCAAGGCCGAACACCTCCGCGCTCGGCGTCCACCCTGATCAGGGCGTTCACATCGTGCTCCAGAAGCCATCCGAGCATCGCGATCGCGTCCATCCGGGCAGCATACGGTTCCCGGCGGCGCGTCGCAGGGGCCGGCGAGTGCGTCGGATACGGCGGCGCGGCGCGCCGCCGCTTGACTACGCGGGCCGCGCTCATCTACCTACACAGCGAGGGGGACCGGGACGGAAGATCGCCGAGGAGGTCCTGAAGGCTGAAGTCCGAGAGGGATCGGGCACGTAGCGGGCACGGAAGATCGAAGAGGCTCAGAAAACAATCAAGGCCCGGGTCGGGAAATGATCCCTGACCTGGGCCTTCGCTCTTGGAGCGGGTGACGGGAATCGAACCGGACAGGTAAGAGGGTTCTCACCTGCGGGTTTGCTGTTTTCGCTGCTCGCGACGATGGGGTTGGAGCGGGTTCTGCGAGGTTCTGTCAACTCTTGCCGGCCCGGTGTGCCCACGTGGGCACACCGATGATCTTGTTCGTGAGAATTCAAATCCGCAGAGGTGAGTAGACGTGTGCAGGGCAGATACGGGCATTACCGCACAGCTGTAGCAGAGGCTCGAACTATCCAGCGGCCACAAGGCTGCTGCTCTTGGTACGGAGCACGGTTTCCGTCTTCGTGGAATCACTCCCGCCTGCGAGGGGACAACAGCCGCGTCCTCGACACCACCGCTCTCCTGAACGGACTACCCCCCGCAGGCGCGGGGCGACAAGGTCTCGGATCCGGTTGGGCCGGCGTAGACGGAACCACCCCCGCAGGCGCGGGGCCGACATGGGGCAGTACATGCGGTCGTCGTCGGACACAGGACCACTCCCGCAGGCGCGGGGTCGGCTCCGCGACCACAGCCTTTCCTCCAGCTGCGGACCACCCCCGCAGGCGCGGGGCCGACCAGGGCCTGGGGTACCTCATCCGGAATCTCGTGGGACCACCCCCGCAGGCGCGGGGCCGACTTGCCTGAGCCGAGCCGGATCACGTCCAGACCGGGACCACCCCCGCAGGCGCGGGGCCGACCTGTGCGCCCTCTGTCGCGAGGCGTCGATATGCGTCGGCCCCGTAGGCGCGGGGATGGTCCGAGAGGGGAACGAAGGGGCGCCTTTCAGGGGTCGTCGGCCCCGCGCGTGCGGGGACAGCTAGTCGGATGTGGGCACTCGGGTAGTCACTCTGCAGGAGATCGTCGGTGACCTGACCTGGCACCTCCAGCGGTTCAGCGAGCCGGCACCTGATGGCCTGGTCTTCGTGGGGGAGAAGGGCGCTCAGCTCCGGCGAAGCAACTTCACGAAGGTCTGGGCCAGGGCCGTGGCGGAGGCAGGGATTCCGAAGATCCACATTCATGACCTGCGGCACACGGGCAACACGCTGGCGGCGATGACCGGGGCCTCGCTCAAGGAGTTGATGGCGAGGATGGGGCACTCCAGCACCAAGGCGGCGATGGTCTATCTGCACGCGGCCAAGGACAGGGACCGGGCCATCGCCGATGCCCTCGGGGAGATCGTCAAGGAGGGGCTCAGATCCAAGGAGGACGAGCCCTTCGCCGAGAGCAAGATCAACTGATCTGGCATGGATCTGGCACGTGAGTGAGAAACGTCTCAGGAAACAATCAAGGCCCAGATCGGGAATCCATCCCTGAACTGGGCCTTTGCTCTTGGAGCGGGTGACGGGAATCGAACCCGCGCTGTCAGCTTGGGAAGCTGATGTTCTGCCATTGAACTACACCCGCAGCGGCTTACCGCGTCCACTACTGTAGCGGAAACTTCGGCCACTCTCGCCGTCCGCGGGTCGGGTTTCTGGACCGTTCGCGAGTCGCGGCGTTGGTAGGTTGCCTCACGTGCTGCTTTCTGATCGCGACATCCTTACCGAGATCGAGTCCGGCAGGGTCAGGCTTGACCCCTTCCAGCCGGAGATGATCCAGCCGTCCAGCGTCGACGTACGGCTCGATCGATACTTCAGGGTCTTCGAGAACCACAGGTATCCGCACATCGACCCGGCGATCGAGCAGCCCGATCTCACGCGGATGGTCGAGCCCGAGGGGGACGAGCCCTTCATCCTCCATCCCGGGGAGTTCGTTCTGGCCAGCACGTACGAGGTCATCACCCTCCCGGACGACATCGCCTCCCGGTTGGAGGGGAAGAGTTCGCTGGGGCGGCTGGGCCTGCTCACCCACTCCACGGCCGGCTTCATCGATCCGGGGTTCAGCGGCCACGTCACGCTGGAGCTGTCCAATGTCGCGACGCTGCCGATCAAGCTCTGGCCGGGGATGAAGATCGGGCAGCTGTGCATGTTCCGGCTCAGTTCGCCCGCCGAGCATCCGTACGGGTCGGAGCGGTACGGCTCGCGCTACCAGGGGCAGCGGGGGCCGACGCCGAGCCGTTCGTACATGAACTTCCACCGGACCCAGATCTGAGGGATGAGGGGGATGATGAGAGGGGGTGGTGACGGAAATCACCGTGGGGTTTTTCGGGGGCTGCCGGGGCGCCGGGAGTCCCGTGCGATGGCTCGGTGAGAGAGGGATTTCCGGGCATCGCAAGAGGGGGAGCGGGGTACGTGGAGAGACGGTAACGCGCTGATCACCGTCGTGTGGAGGAGCTCCGTAGATGACCAGTTACGTCGTAACATGGGTCAAAACCAGCATAACGGTCATCGGAAAGATGCGCCCAAGGCTCCCTCAACCCAGGTGTTACCAGGTATACGCCGGGTAGCGCCAACTGGAAGAGTAGGCGTCTAGCGGGTGAAGTTCGCATCTCCGCTGGTAACCCTTACCCTTCTCTGCGGACCATCCCCGCACATCTGGAGAACGACGTGCGCCTGCGTCTCACGCCTAGTGAGGACAGCTACTACGACTTGTTCGCCGACTCGGCGAACAACCTCGTCACAGCGTCCCGTCTGCTGGTAGAGATCATCAGTGACGGGTCGGACCGGGAAGCCCTGGCCGAGAAGATGCGCGCTTGTGAGCACGCCGGTGACGAGCGTACTCACGCAATCATGAACCGGCTCAATGAGAGCTTCATCACGCCTTTCGACCGCGAGGACATCTACCGCCTCGCGTCGAACCTCGACGACGTGATGGACTACATGGAGGCCGCCGCCGACCTCATCGTCCTCTACCAGATCGACCACCTTCCCAAGGAGGTCGTCCGCCAGGTCGAGGTTCTGGAACGTGCCGCCGAGCTGACCGCCGAGGCCATGCCCCGCCTGCGTTCCATGAGGAACCTCAACGAGTACTGGATCGAGATCAACCGGCTGGAGAACCAGGGTGACCAGGTCTACCGCCGGCTTCTCGCGAAGCTGTTCGGCGGCGAGTACGACGCGTTGACCGTCCTCAAGATGAAGGAGGTCATCGATCAGCTGGAGATGGCCGCCGACGCCTTCGAGCACGTGGCCAACACGATCGAGTCGATCGCGGTCAAGGAAAGCTAAGTGGACCTCACGCTCGCACTCGTCATCGGCGTGGTGGTCGTGGCGTTGGCGTTCGACTACACCAACGGCTTCCACGACGCCGCGAACGCGATCGCGACCTCGGTCTCGACGCGCGCGCTGACGCCCAGGGCGGCCCTGTTCATGGCCGCGGCCATGAACTTCCTGGGCGCCCATCTCGGCACGCAGGTGGCGGCGACTGTCGGCAAAGGCATCATCGACGCCCCGAAAGGCACCCACGGCCTGGTGATCGTGGGTTCGGGGCTGGTCGGTGCGATCGCCTGGAACCTCATCACCTGGTACTTCGGGCTTCCGTCGTCGAGCAGCCACGCCCTCATCGGCGGCCTGGTCGGTTCGGCGCTGGCCTCGTCGAGCACCGTCCACTGGAACGGTGTGATCGACAAGGTCGTCATTCCGATGATCTTGTCTCCGCTGATCGGCTTCCTCCTGGCGGCGATCATCATGATCGCCATCCTATGGGGTTTCCGGCACTCCCAGCCCGCGAAGACCAACCGGGGCTTCCGCCACGCGCAGACGATCTCGGCCGCCGCCATGGCGCTCGGCCACGGTCTGCAGGACGCGCAGAAGACCATGGGTGTGATCTTCCTGGCGCTCGTGGTCGGCGGGTTCCAGCACGAAGGGGACTCCATCCCCCAGTGGGTCATCCTCTCCGCCGCCGCGGCGATCTCGCTGGGCACCTACGCCGGTGGCTGGCGGATCATGCGGACGCTCGGCCGCCGGATCATCGCGCTCACCCCGCCGCAGGGGTTCGCCGCAGAGTCCGCCGCGGCGAGCGTGCTGTACGTCGCGGCCATCGGCTTCGGCGCCCCCGTCTCGACCACCCACACGGTCACCAGCGCGATCATGGGCGTCGGCGCGACGAAGCGCCTGTCGGCCGTGCGCTGGGGGGTCGCGGGCAACATCGTGACCGCCTGGGTCCTCACGATCCCGGCCGCCGCGCTGGTCGCCGCGCTGTCCTACTACGCCCTCCACTGGATGATCGAGTAAACGCGGACGGTCGTGTGAACGCGATGTGAACGCCGGTCGGGGATCCCCGACCGGCGTTTCATCATTTCTGGTACATGACGTCGACGTCCCACCGGGTGAAGCCCAGTTTCTCGTAGAGGCGGATCGCCGCGGCGTTGCTCTCGTCCACGTACAGCATCACCTGGGCCAGACCCCGGGAACGCAGGTGCGTCAGGCCTGCGAGGGTGAGCGCCCTGCCCAGGCCGCCGCCCTGCTCGGCGGGGTCGACGCCGACGACGTACACCTCGCCGATCGGCTCGTGGCCGTGGCCGCCGTCGCCGTGCACCTTGGTCCAGTGGAAGCCGACCAGCCTGCCGCCGCCCGACGCCGAGGCCGCTCGTTCCGCGAGGAAGAATCCCGCCGGGTCGAACCAGGGCTCCTGCTCACGCCGTTTCAGGTCGTCCACGGTCCAGGCCCCCTGCTCGGGGTGGTAGGCGAAGGCCTTGGCGTTGAGGGCGAGCCAGGCCTCCTCGTCGGGGGTGCCGGGCTCGAACGTGCGCAGCCGTACGCCTTCGGGGAACTCGAAGGCGGGGAACGCGGCGAACAGGGAGCGGCGCATCTGCCACAGCGACCTGACCTTGGTGAAGCCCGCCGAGGCGGCGAGGGCCTCGGCGCCGGGGTGGCCTCCGTGCGCCCACAGGCGCAGCCGCCCGCCGGTCTGTTCCAGTACGGCCCGCAGCAGGTGCCCTCCGTATCCCCTCCTCCGGAACGCGGGATGGATCACCAGTTCCCCGCTCGGCCCCTCGACGGGGTCGGTCGGGTCCACGTGCGCGTAGCCCGCGAGGTCGTCGCCGGAGTACAGGAGCACGGCTCCCGCCCGCTCGTCGCCGCCGTAACGCAGGTGCAGCATCACGTGTTCGTTGAGTGGCCTGACTCCGTCCGCCTCGGTCGCGGCCTCGACCACCGACAGGACGGCGGCCACGTGCTGTTCGTCGAGTCTTCCCCTGTGTTCCACGCGCGGGTTCATGTTCTGGACTTTAGGCGGCCCCCGATCCCAGCGAGTGGTCGGGGACTGGCAAAAGCCGCCATTCTCTGAACCGGCGAATCGTTACCTCTAGGACATTTCTTGCATGGGTAGCCGCCTTAGTGTCGTGATCCATGATGTCTCGTACCTTCCAGCGGTTAGCCATGGCCGGGGCCCTCGCGGGGGCCGGTCTCGTGCTCGCGATGGGGCCGGCCGAGGCGGGCGCCAAGGCCGCTCCCAAGGCTCCCAAGACGGTTCCGGTCCGACTGCTCGCCCTCAACGACTTCCACGGCAACCTCGAGCCGCCGACCGGTTCGTCCGGCCGTATGGTCGACGAGACCGGCACCACCGTCGACGCCGGCGGCGCCGCCTACGTGGCCACCCACCTCAAGCAACTGTCCGACAAGAACACGCTGAAGGTCGCCCAGGGCGACCTGATCGGGGCCAGCCCGCTGCTTTCCGCGGCCTACCACGACGAGCCCTCGGTCGAGTTCCTCGGCAAGGTGGGCGTCACCGCCTCGGCCGTCGGCAACCACGAGTTCGACGAGGGCTACACCGAGCTCAGGCGCATCATGTACGGCGGCTGCCACCCGGTGGACGGCTGCTCGCCCGCCGGCACCTGGAAGGGCGCGAAGTACGACTACCTCGGCGCCAACGTCATCTTCAAGAGGCAGAACGGCACCGCGGCCAAGGCCGAGCAGGAGGCGCTCGCCGCGCTCACCGGCCAGGCCGATGCCGGGAGCACCGGCTCGCTGCGCGCCCTGCTGAAGGACTACGGCATCCCCGCGCTTCCCCCGGTCGCCATCCGCTGGATCAACGGCGTGCCGGTCGGCTTCATCGGCCTGGTCACCCAGACCACCCCGAACATCGTCACCTCGGCGGGCATCAAGGACCTGGAGTTCATCGACGAGGTCAAGGCCGCGAACGTCGCCTCCAGGCTCCTCAAACTGGTCGGCGTCAAGGCCCAGGTCGTGCTGGTGCACGAGGGCGACCAGGTCACCGCGGGCCAGTCGCCGGACGCCTGCAGCGCCCAGCCGGGCGCGGGCACCCGGATCGCCACCCAGGTCGACCCCGAGATCGACATGGTCCTCAGCGGGCACTCCCACCAGGCCTACCTGTGCACGGTGTCCGACCCCAGCGGCGGCAAGCGCCTGTTCAGCCAGGGCGGCTCCTTCGGCCGCGTGATCACCAAGGTCGACTTCCAGGTGGACGTCCGCACCCGTGACGTCGTGCGCTCCTCGGTCGTGGCCGACAACCAGGTCGTGACCCGTACGGTCACCCCGGACCCGGAGATCGCCGCGTTCGTCCAGAGCTGGAAGGACCGCGTGGCGCCGGTGGCGAACAGGCCGATCGGCAAGATCACCGCTGACATCACCAACACCGCGGTCGCGTCCGGTGAGTCCCCTCTGGGCAACCTCATCGCCGACGGCCAGCTCGCCGCGACCAAGACGGGGGGCAACGCCCAGATCGCGCTGATGAACCCGGGCGGCGTCCGGGCGAGCCTCACCTACGCGGGCTCGCCGGCGGGTGAGGGCGACGGGGTGGTGACCTACGGCGAGGCCTTCACGGTGCAGCCGTTCAACAACCTCATGCAGGTGGTCACCCTCACCGGCGCGCAGCTCAAGACCATCCTGGAGCAGCAGTTCACCGGTGGCCCCAACGCCCAGGCCTTCACCAAGATCCTGCAGCCGTCGTCGAACCTCACCTACACCTACAGCAAGGGCGCGGCGTGGGGCTCGAAGGTCTCCGACATCAAGATCGACGGTGTCGCCGTGACGGACACCCAGAGCATCCGGGTCGCCGCGAACAACTTCCTCGTCGGCGGCGGTGACGCGTTCCTGGGGTTCAAGGACGGTACGGACCTGTGGAGCGGCCCGCTGGACATCGACGCCTTCGCCGCCTATCTCACCGCGAACCCGTCGATCACGCCTCCGGTTCCCAGCCACATCACCGTCGTTTCCTGACCTCCCTGACCTCCCTGACCTCCCTGACCTCGCGGCCTGTGACAGGTTCGGGCCGGGTGGTCTGTGACGGGGGTCGAGAAGGCTCGGAGCGTCGTTCCGAGGGATCGCCCCCGGTTCACGTGGTTCGTGTTTCGCACGGGCCGGTTCACTCGCTCGTGTAGAGGGGGAGGGGCCGCCGGATCGCATCCGGCGGGCCTTCCCCCTTTCCCTCTTTCCCTGACGGGGCTCCCTCTTTCCCTGACGGGGCGGGGGCGGGAGAGGCGGTACCGCCCGGCGTCGGAGGCCTCGGGCACCACAACCTGTCGTTACAGTAAGTGTTTAAATGATTACTCTTCGAACATGATGGGGCGCGTCCTGCGGCGAGCGGGACGGAGGAGACCGCCAGGAGCCTTCCCGGGCCCCTGCGTCACCGAACCGTGCGGGCTCGCCGAGCAGAGTCCTGTCCCCAAGGAGCAGTGTGAAGAGAATCCTCCTCGTTCCCGTCATGACGGCCGGGATCATCGCGATCACCACCGGTGCCGCCTACGCCTCGCAGTACATCGCCTATGAGGGCCCTGGTTTCACCGGCAGGTCCGTCCTCATCGAGGCGTGCGGACCGTCCAACATCCCCTTCCACGGGTCCTACAAGTGGTACGGCGACGGCCAGGCCGGACGCATGTACGAGCAGCCCAACGCGCAGGGGCGGATGCACTTCAGGCTTCCCGCCAGAGACGGTGCGGAGCAGAGGACGCCTGTCGGCTGGCAGAGCATCTTCATCGAGTGCTGATCCCGGCTCGCGGGGACGGCCCCGGGTAGACGTGCCGGGGTCGTCGTGGGCGTGGCAGCGAGAGGTGTCCGCCGGGCGTCACCTGGCGGGCGCCTCCGCGGTGTGGCCCGGCGGTCCGGGGAGTTCGGTCCGTTTTCGCGGTGGGCCTCGGGTGGGCCTCAGATGGGCCTCGGGTGGGCCTCAGTGGCGGGCGGGCTCGCGCTCCTCCGCGGACTCGTTGCCGCGCTCGGGGACGAAGCGGTAGCCGACGTTGCGCACGGTTCCGATCAGCGATTCGTACTCGGCGCCGAGCTTGGCGCGCAGCCGCCGGACGTGGACGTCGACGGTCCTGGTGCCGCCGAAGTAGTCGTAGCCCCAGACCTCCTGCAGGAGCTGGGCGCGGGTGAAGACCCGCCCGGGGTGCTGCGCCAGGTATTTCAGGAGTTCGAACTCCTTGAAGGTCAGATCCAGTGCCCGGCCGCGGAGCCGGGCGGTGTAGGTGGCCTCGTCGATCGCCAGGTCGCCGCTGCGGATCTCGTCGGGGGCCTCCTCGGCCGCGGACAGGTTCAGCCGGCCGACGGCCAGCCGCAGCCGGGCCTCGACCTCCGCGGGACCCGCCCTGTCGAGGATGACGTCGTCGGCACCCCACTCGGCGGTCATCGCGGCCAGGCCGCCCTCGGTGACGATCACCAGGAGCGGGCAGGTGATGCCCGTGGTCCGCAGCAGTCTGCACAGGCTCTTGGCGTGAACCAGCTCACGGCGGGCGTCGACCAGGACGGCGTCGGCGGGTGGGGTGTCGATCAGCGCGGACGCCTCGGCGGGCGCGACCCGGATCGAGTGCAGCAGCAGCCCCAACGCTGGAAGCACCTCGGTAGAGGGCTCAAGGGCGTTGGTGAGCAGCAGGAGATTGCTCACGATGCCTCCTTTCCGCGTCTTACCGGCAAGGGCCGTACAAACACGTAAGGACCCGGGGGCTACGTCGCCCAGGTCCCGTAATACGTGAGGATAACCCACGGGGGCGAAGCGTCCGCTGGGTGTCCACCTGGTGAACATCGCTTCCAGCGTGGATTCACTGTAACGGTACGGTGACCGAGAGTGTGTGTTGGGGGTCGATTAACAGATGGCGAAGGGCATGATCCGCTACTGGGCGGCGGCGAAGGAGGCCGCGGGCGTCGCCGAGGAGCCGTTCGAGGCGTCGACGCTGGCCGAGCTGATGACGAACGTCACACTGGGGCGCGCGGAGCTGGCCCGCGTGGTCCGGCGGTCGTCCTTCCTGGTCGACGGGCATCCCGTGGGCAGGCGGGCACATGAGACGGTCGTGCTCGCCGACGGGGTGACGGTCGAGGTGCTTCCGCCGTTCGCGGGAGGGTGATCGGCCGGCCCGCAGGCCCGCCGGTCCGGGAAGAGACGAGGCGATCTGCTCGTCTGTGCGGCGTTTTGGGCAGGATTGCCAGGGGATGTGGTGGATGGCACGCTGGCCGCACCGGCGCAATGAACAGGGAGTCAGATGCGTAGGCTGGTCGCTTTCCTGGTTTTGCTGCTTGTCTTCCTGGCGATTGTGGACAGGGTGGCCGTCACAGGGGTGCAGAAGGAGATCGCCACCCAGGCGACCGCACAGTACGACCTCGAGACCCCGCCCGAGGTGACCATTCTCGGCATCCCGTTCCTGACCCAGGCGATCGCCGGGCGATACGACGAGGTCAAGGTGGCCGCTGGGCCGATGAGCCTGAACGGCGTGCGCCTGTCCGGCGTCGACTTCACCCTGTACGGCGTGACCGCCCCGCTCCAGGACCTGCTGTTCCACCAGGAACGGGTGGAGATACGCGCCGAGCGAGTCAAGGGCACCGTGGTCGTCCCGCTGGAGACGCTGAACCGGAGGGCGCCGCACGGGATCAAGGTCGGCGTCGACGGCGACGCGCTCACCGTCAGCGGGGAGATCAACGTGCTGGGACAGAAGGTCCCGGTCAAGGGCGATCTGAAGATCAAGGCGACCGAGGGCGAACTGCGGTTCACCCCGGGGGAGATCACGGTCGGCGGCGGCATCCCGGTGCCCCAGCCGGAGAAGTTCGTGACCTACCGGATCCCGATCAAGAACCTGCCGTTCAACCTGAAGGTCACCGACGTGACGGTCGTGCCGCAGGGGATACGGATCTCCGGCGAGGCGACCGACGTGCCCCTTCGCGGCTGACCGATCCGCGCGACCTCGGCCGGGTCGCTTTGACCGGACGGCTCGGAGCGGGCCATCCTCGATCTGGTCGGCTTCGTCCGGGCGGCCCCGTCCGGCCGTTCCCGGCCGGGGCGACCGGTGACCGAGCCGACCCATGCCTGAACGACCCGCGCCCGTCCCGACCCGGGACCGAACCGATCCGCGACCGAACCGACCCCTGACTGAACCGATCCGCGACCGAACCAACCCGGGACCGAACCGATCCGTGACCGAGCCGACCCGTGACTGAACCGATCCGCCCCGCCGTACGTGGTGAGAATGTGAGCCACGCAGGAACCGCCGACGAGCAGCTCGTCAGAGCGCTTTTCGACGAGCACGGCGGCCCACTCTACGGTTACGTTCTGCGGCTGACGGGTGACCCGGGGAAAGCGGAGGATGTCGTGCAGGAGACGCTGCTGCGAGCGTGGCGGCATCCTGACGCACTCAGCGGGCGACCCATCCGCGCGTGGCTGTTCAAAGTGGCCCGCAACCTCGTCGTCGATCAGCACAGAGCGCGCAAGGCGCGTCCCCCGGAGGTGGGGGACGAGGCGCTCGCCGTCGTGCCCGTGGACGACGAGCTCGAGCGGGCCGTCGAATCCTGGGCCGTCGCGGAGGCGCTGGCCACGCTGCGGTCCGAGCACCGTGAGGTGCTCGCCGAGGTCTATTACCAGGGAAAGTCGGTCAAGGAAGCCGCCGAAGCGCTCGGTATCCCTGCCGGAACGGTGAAGTCGCGCACGTATTACGCGCTTCGGGCGCTCAAGCTGGCGCTGGAGGAGCGGGGGCTCGCGCCATGATGATGACCTGTGATGAGGTGCGCATGTCGCTCGGGGCGTATGTGCTCGGGGCGCTGGAGCCGGAGGAGTGCGTGTTCGTCGAGGCGCACCTCGCCGAATGCGACGACTGCCGCGCGGAGTTCGAGGAGCTGACCGGTGTGGCCGGTTTCCTCGGCCGGGTGTCGGAGGAGGACGTGGCGCAGGTCGCCAGTCCGCCGCACGCGGTGCTCGACAGGCTTCTCAGCGCGCGGGTGAAAAGACGCCGGATCACCCGGGTGCTGCTCTCGCTGGCGGCCTCCTTCTTGGTGGTCGGGCTGGGCGGGACCGTGTGGACGGCCATGCGGCCCGCGCAGGATGCGGGGACGGCGATGTCCGCGCCCGTTTCGGCCGCCTCGGGGGGGAGCGACAGCGGTTACGCGTTCGGGACGTCCCAGGAGGCCCAGGTTCAGGCTCAGAAGAGCGTTCCCTCTCCCGCCTCCTCGGAGAAACCCGAGGCCCGGGCCCTGCAGGACGCTCCCGGCCAGCACAGGACGGTCACCGGGAGGAACCAGAGCATCCACGCCACGGTGACGATGACCGACGGGGGCGGGATGACCACGGTCAAGGTCGTGCTCTCCGGGGTCGCCAAGGGCACGCCCTGCAAGCTGGACGTGATCGGTGCGGCCGGTGACCGGCAGACGGCGGCGAACTGGGTCGTCGACAAGGCCGCCTACGACAGGTCGGGGCCCTTCGTGGGGACCACCACGATCCCGTTCAGGAACATCTCGAGGTTCGAGGTCACCACCGCGGAGGGGCGCGTCCTGGTCGGCGTCTCCGCCGCTCCCCGGGCCACGCCCTGAGGGGAGCCGTCCCGATCCGGTGAGAACGGTTCCCGGTCCGCGCCGTGGCCGGGGACCGCGGGGCGGGAATGGTTCGGAAGGGGGCGGTGTTGCCGTGCTCTGTGACCGGATTGACGGTGGTGTTCGCCACATTGGCGCTGGCCACGCTGGTGGGTGTGATCGTGCGGCGGCGCAACGGCGTGCCGCGTGAGGCGGGGGGCGACGTGGAGCGGCTGACATCCGGTGACCTCGACACCTCCCTGGGAGAGCGGGCCACGCTGGTGCAGTTCTCCAGCGCCTTCTGCCAGCCGTGCCGGGCGACCCGCCGGATCCTGTCGGAGGTGACGGAGATGGTGCCGGGGGTGGCGCACGTGGAGATCGACGCGGAGTCCCGGCTCGACCTCGTCCGTTCGCTGAACATTCTGCGTACCCCGACCGTACTGATCCTTGACCCGTCGGGGCGTGTGGTGAAACGTGCCTCCGGGCAGCCCCGTAAGGCCGATGTCATCGGAGCTCTGGGCCTCGCCATCGGCGAGTGAACGGGGCAGCCTACCGCTCTTTGAGCCATTTAGTCTCATAAATTGGACAGGGATGTGACAGACGATGGGACGTCGGGGTAGTGTCATGGCCATGAACCCGACGACAGAGCTGCTGACGAAGCGGCGCGCGGTTGACTTCTGCCGCGTGACCACCGCGCTCTGTCGCGTTTCCTAAAGGGCGATCTCACGCGGCCTTCGAGTCGCACCGATCTGTACAACCCTTCAGGAGCATCGAGCGATGCATGTTGATCCCCGAGCCCTACGTTTCTCCGCGGCCTTGACGACGGTTGTTCTCGCTCTCGTCCTCGTGACGGGCAGCGTGTTGCTGCTGGCGTTTCAGGCGGTGGTGTTCGCGCTGAGTCTTTTTGGCGCATCGCCGTACGGGATGATATTCAAAGGGATAGTGAAGAGCTCTCCCGCGGAGTTGGAGGACGCGACTCCGCCGCGTTTCGCGCAGGGAGTGGGTCTTTTCTTCGCTCTGATGGGTCTGGTCGGATACGTCACACAGATCATGCCGTTGGCCCTCGGCGCCACCGCCGCGGCACTGTTCGCCGCCTTCCTCAATGCAGCTTTCGGTTTCTGCCTGGGCTGCGAGATGTTCCTGATCATTCGCCGTCTACTGCCCGCCGCAAGATAATCTCCCGGAGGATTCCGATGAGCCGCTCCGCCGTCCTGGTGGACGCTGACTGGGTCGAGGCCAACCTCGACACCGACGGCATCGTCCTCGTCGAGGTCGACGAAGACGCCAGTGCCTACGACAAGGGCCACATCCGTGGCGCCGTGAAGATCGACTGGAGGCAGGACCTCCAGGACCCCGTCCGCCGCGACTTCGTGGACCGTGAGGGCTTCCAGGCGCTGCTGTCCTCTCGGGGCATCGGCAACGACGACACCGTGGTCCTCTACGGTGGCAACAACAACTGGTTCGCCTCGTACGCGTACTGGTACTTCAAGCTCTACGGCCACGAGAACGTCAAGCTCCTCGACGGCGGCCGTAAGAAGTGGGAGCTCGACTCCCGCGAGCTGGTCAAGGACGTCCCCAACCGTCCGGCCACGAACTACCAGGCCAAGGACCAGGACCTGTCCATCCGCTCCTTCCGTGACGACGTCGTCGCCGCGATCGGCAAGCTCAACCTGGTCGACGTGCGCTCGCCCGACGAGTTCACCGGCAAGCTGCTCGCCCCCGCGCACCTTCCGCAGGAGCAGGCCCAGCGCGCCGGCCACGTGCCGACCGCCCGCAACATCCCCTGGTCGAAGGCTGCCAACGACGACGGCACCTTCAAGTCCGACGAGGAGCTGAAGGCCCTCTACGAGGGTGCGGGCGTCGACTTCAGCAAGGCCACCATCGCCTACTGCCGCATCGGCGAGCGCTCGGCCCACTCGTGGTTCGTCCTGCACGAGCTTCTCGACCAGGCCAGCGTCACCAACTACGACGGTTCGTGGACCGAGTACGGCTCGCTCGTGGGCGTGCCGATCGAACTGGGAGAGGCCCGATAATGACTCAGGGATGCGCAGCTCCGGAGCAGACGATTGCCCTTCCGGCCGGGATCGACCTGTCGACCCAGGCCGTCATCCAGGGAGTGGTCTCCGGCGTGGGTACGGCTTACGCCCGCCTGCTCGACCACTCCGGCGAGTTCACCGGCGAGGTGGTGGTGTCCGAGGAGGGCATCTTCCGCTTCTTCGCCGCTCCCGGTGACTGGACTGTCCGCATCATCGCGGGTGGCGGCGTCACCAAGGACATTCCCGCCCAGGCCCGCCTGGGCGAGGTCACGCAGCTCGCCGTGGCTGTCTGACCCGTTCGTCGAAGAGGAGCCGGCATCCCGTCACGGGGTGCCGGCTCCTTTCGTGTGCGCCGCCTCTTCCGGCGTGTTCGTTTCCGCCCGGTGGCGCGCGGGCGGGTCAGGCGCCGACGCGCTCCTCCACCCGGCGGACCGCGCCCGCGTAGGCGGGGTCGGGGGACATGGCCGCGGCCATGCGCAGGTGGGGCAGCGCCTCGCCGTACCGGCTGGACCGTTCGAGGGTCCTGCCGAGCAGGAACCTGGCGTAGTGGTCGCCGGGAGCGTGGTCGACCAGCGACTCCAGCGTCCGCCGCGCCCGGCCGAGCTGTGCCGAGCCGTAGTAGGCGCGGGCGGCGAGCAGGCGAACCGCGGGGTCGTCGCCGTGCTCGTCCAGCAGCGGCCGCAGCATCTCCAGGGCGCCGAGGGGGTCTCGGGCCTCCAGCAGGGACTCGGCGTGACGCAGGCGTTCGACCTCCTCGGGGAGCTCGCGCTCGGGGACGGCCCGCCGTACGAGGTCTCGCAGGATCTCGGGCGGCTGGGCGCCCGAGACGGCGGAGCCGCCGACCACGAAGGTCGGGGAGGTGGCGACGCCGATGGCCTTGCCGCGCAGGAGCTGGTAGCGGACCTCGGCCGTTCCCTCCCCCGAGGCGAGCGCCTCGGCCATGCCGTCCAGGCCGGCGTCGGCGGCGAGGGACACCAGGGTCGCGCGGTCGCCGATGTCGGCCGCCTCGCCGAAGTGGGCGCGCAGGATCCGCTCCACGACGGCGTCCTGCAGGGCCGGGCCGCCCCGCTCGCGGGCGAGGGCGATCACCCGGTGGGCGTCGAACGTGTTCGGCCGCCAGACGGCGCCCCAGCGCGGGCCGACCCCCTCCTCCGCCGCGACCCCCTCCTCCGCCGCGACGCCCGCGACGCGGTCGCGGTTCTCCGCGGGGGTGAGGGTGGGCTGGCAGGCGCGCAGGGCGCCCTCGGCGACCGGGTCGCGCAGCGCCTCGTCCAGGGGCTCCGACTCGGCCGGGGCCATCGGGTCGATCCGGTACGGCCGCCAGACGACCTCCACGTCCTGGCCGAACTCCGCCCTCTCCAGACGCTGCCTGCCGATGTAGGCCCAGGCGCAGACCATGTCGGCCCAGACTTCGATGCGCTTCATGACCGGTGTAACAAACGACACCTGTCGTTTATTCGACAGGTGTCGTTTAGTCTTGCCACGTGCCCGAAGACGATCCGAGAATCCGCCGGACCAGGGAGCGGCTGCGCGCCGCGGTCCTGCTCCTGGCCGGGGAGCGCGACCCCGAGTCGATCACCGTCGCCGAGATAGCCAGGGTGGCCGAGGTCAACCGGGCCACGGTCTACGCCCACTACCGCGACCGCGACGACCTCGTGCTGGACGCGATGGAGAAGGCCGTCGGCGAGCTGGCCGCCCAGGCCGCGCGCTGTCCGTACCGCGAGCCGGGCCCGGTTCCCGCGGCGCTGGTCGCGCTGTTCGAGCACGTCGGCACCCGGGCCCCGCTGTACCGGCGGATGCTCGGCCCGCACGGCAGCGCCCGCTTCTGCGCGCGGCTGCGCGAGGTGCTGGCCGCCGAACTGCGCGTCCCGTTCGCGGCGGGCTCCAGGCCGCCGGGCCACGACGACGTGCCGCCGGAGATCCACGCCCATTACGTGGCGGGCGCGCTGGTCGGGGTCGTGACCTCCTGGCTGGAGGAGCGGCGGCCCCGCCCCGCGGAGGAGATCGCGGCGTTCGTGTGGAGTCTCGTCCGCTCCTGATCGGGCTGCGGCCCGCCGGGGGAGTCGCTAGCATTCGTCGGGTGCCCGGAACGCCTGTTATGTCCCCGTCGTCGCCCGCACCGCGAGCCACGGGCCGGGCGCCGAGCGCGCTCACGGCATACTCCCTGCCCCTGCACGCTCTCAGGATTCTGGGCTCCTGCGGCATCTCGCTGGTGATCTGGTTCTCCGCCGGGCGGGCGATCCGCTCGGTCCTGATGTGGACGGGCACCGAACTGGCGCACGGGGACTCCCGTCAGGCACGGCTCGTCGTCACGATGCTGATCTTCACGCTGGTCGTGCTGAACGAACTCGTCGTCATGATCGGCATGCTGCACTCCGTGCGCGGCGCGCTCCGCGAGATCCAGGTACGGCGGGCCGGGGACGAGGCGGACGAGAGCCTGTTCGGCGCGCTCAACCGGGCCACACTGGTCTTCGCCACGATCTACATGGCCTGGGGCTTCCACACCGAGGACGCCCGGGAGTTCGACTCCCTCGACTTCATGAGAAACGTGGACCAGGACATGAAGGGGGCCTTCGCCGGCATCCAGGGAGAGGCGGGCACCGCGCTCACCGCGCTGGACGTGCGGCTCTCCCTCGCGATCGCCGTGGTGGCCTACGCGCTGAAGACCCTGTTCGGCTGGCTGCACGCCAACGACAAGGTCAAGGGCAGCGGCCTGTTCGCCACCTTCTTCGAGCTGGCCTTCGCCTTCTACAGCATCAACGCGCTGTTCGCCTTCACCTCGGCCAGGTCCGACTGGATCTCCCAGCGGGCCGTGGTGACGACGTTCAACGGCTGGGTCGAGCAGATGGGGCAGGCGCTGCCGTGGTGGGGGACCTTCACGGAGTGGCTGGGCGAGGTCTGGCCCCACGTCGTGGACGCGCTGGTCATCCCCCTCACCTGGCTCACCGTGGCCGCGCTCGTCTACGGCGCGTTCGCCGAGGACACGCGTGCCGTCGTGCGGGGCACCCGGCTGGACGCCGTGGCCGACCGGGTGGAGCAGACCCACTCCCTCACCCGCTCCACCATGACCCGGGCCACGACCGGGTTCCAGGAGCGCTGGGTCCCGCCCGCCAACGCCTTCCGGCTCGCCGCCCGCGGGGGCGCCGCGCTGTTCGGCATGTTCTGCCTGTGTTACGTCGCGGTCCACGTGGGAGGCGAGTACGCGGACCGGGGGGCGAAGTCGCTGATCGGCATTGAGCAGCCGTACTTCTGGCTGGTCATCGGCCCTCCCGTCGACTTCGCCAGAGACCTGGTCGTGGGCGTGCTGACCGTCTGCCTGCTGGCGGCCACGTTCGACATCGCGGCCACCCGCAGCCGTGAGGCCGGGGAGACGGTCACCGCCTGAACAGCAGCACCTGGTCCTGCGGCTCGGTCTTCTCCGTGCCCGCGCGCTTGAACATCTCCTCCACGGTCTCCTCCCGCAGCGGCTGGCGGAGCGTGCTCGGGATGATCCGTACCTGGATCTGGCCCGCGAGCGCCCTGGGCACCAGGCCGATCACGTCGTAGGTGTATCCGATGCCCACCTTGTGGTCCTTGACCTCCAGTGGGAGCCCGTCGTTGAGGATCTCGGCCTGCCACATGCGGCCGTCGGGGTGTTCGAGCTGGATCGTGGGCTTGGCGCGCCGGATCACGCCCTCGGTGTTCAGGGAGGTCCTGGTCACCGTGATCTTCAGCCACTGCTGGTCGGGTTTGATCGGCCGCGTGCCCGGCAGGTTGTCGGTCTGCTCGACCTTGACCTTCCAGGCCACGTTCATGAGCGTCCCGGTGCCTCCCGGGACCACGGCGTGGATCTGGTAGTCGGGGACGCCGGTCCGGTAGAAGCTGTAGCCGTTCCAGGTGGCGACGCCCACGGCCAGTGCCGCGGCGAGGACCGCGGCGCCGGCCCGCAGCGCCGTACGGCCGCGCGGTCGCGCGGGGGCGCCGCCCTCAGGGGACGCGCCGGTCTCGGGGGAGGCGCCGGTCTCGGGGGAGGCGGCGGGCGGCTCGGGAGACTCGGGGGGTGTGGCGGGAGACCCCGGGGGCGGCGCGGCCGCGTCGTTCCGCGCGGCCGGTGCCCCGGGCACGGGCCCGAGGGCGTGGGCCGGAGCGGTTCGCTGCAGCGGCGCCGCGGGAACGGCGGGGAAGGGCTGGGTCGACGCGCCCACCGGCTCTCCGGAGGGTCTCGCCCTGGGCGGCCATACCTGCTCGTCGGAGAACGTCCGCCGGGGACCGGGCGTCCACCCCGTGCCCGTGCCGGGCTGCCGGGGCGGGGCGGCGGGGGATTGCCGGGGCGGAGCGGCGGGGGATTGCCGGGGCGGAGCGGCGGGGGGCTGCTGGAACGGGACCCCCGTGGCGAGGCCGGGCTCCTGGGGGCGGGGTGGGGGAGGGGCGGGCGTGTACGGGCCCCCGTGCGCCGCCGGACGGCTTCCGTGCGCGGACGCGCCCTGGTGGCTCTCAGGGGCGCCCCAGGGAGCCGGATGGCCCTGGTGGACGTCCTGGGTGTGAGAGGGCCCCTGAGGGGCCGGGGCGGCGTGGGAGGGGGCAGGGAAGGAGGGAGCCTGCGAAGGGGGCTGGGGAGGTGGAGTGTGCGGAGGACCCTGGGGAGCCGGGATGTGAGGGACGGCCTGGGGAGCCGCCGGGGCGCCGTGGGGAGTGCCGTGAGGAGCAGCCTGGGGAGTGCCGTGAGGGGTGGCGTGGGGAGCGGGGTGGGGGGCGGCGTGTCTGCTGGGACGGGGGGCGGGCGGGGGCGTCGGCCACGATCCGGCGGCGGGCAGGGGAGCCCCCCGATACGGCTCCTGTGGCGCGCTCTGGGACCGGTCCGCCGGGCCGGGAGGCTCTTGCGCGGGGAAACGGCTCTGGTCCTCCGGGGACGGGGTGCCGGTCACTTCTTGCTCGCCAACTGGTAGACGTCCTTCGCGTTCGTGACCAGGCGCTGCGCGGCGGCCTCGTCGAGGTCCAGGTCGACCTCCACCTCGGGCAGGAGCGCCTCTCCGATGAATCCGTTCTGCGGGGCGAGCACAATCCGTGATCCTGCCAGGGCCGTGGCCGGGATCTCGAACACCGCCACGCTCTCAACCCACCAACTCGGCTGGACGTAGAAGTTGGTGATGGTGCGGGAGGCGTCCACCTTGTCGGTCGCGGCGTAGCGCTTGCCGTCCTGGGTCAGCAGCACGGGGGCGCCGAGTTTCTGCGGCGTCCGCGTGGCCGTCGCCGTCACGTCGGCGACCAGGAAGACCCCCGTGGTCTCGGCCCTCTTCGGCGTGCCGCTCAGGTCCGCGGCCTCCACGGTCTTGGCGACGTGGACGGCCTTGACCTCCGCGCCGAAGCGGGAGGCCGAGATCTTCTCGCCCACCTTTCCGGTCCAGGTCAGGTGGGCCGTACGCTGCTCGTCGGTCAGCGCGATGCTCTGCAGGGCCACCGCGGCGACGGCCAGCGCCACTCCCACGGCCAGCACGCCCGCCTTGCGCGCCCGGCTCGGCTGCCTGGGGGCACGCCGCCGGCGTCGTGCGGGCCTCTCCCGCCCGGCCGGGGTCTCGGCGCCGGCCGGGGCACCACCCGGTGCGCCCGCCGCGGTGCCGGGCGTCCCGCCCGTCACTGTGCCCGTCACTGTGTCCGCCGCTGCGCCCGTCACTGTGCCCGTCACTGTGCCCCTCACCGAGTCCGTCCCCGTGCCGGTCACAGGTTTCCCGCCTGCCGTGCGGGGAGGTTTCCCGCCTGCCGTACGGGGAGGGTGACCTGCGCGACCACCTTGGGCGGGGAGTCGGCCTCGTCGCCGTCCTTGACCAGGAGCCAGTCGCGTTTGACGTTCTTGATCGCCCCCGCGGAGAACTCGAACGTCCCGACGTCGTACTGGACCTGTTTCGGCGCGTGTTGCCTGGGCTCCAGTTCGTACCTGAGTACGACGGTGGCCGGCAGGTCCGGATGTAGCTGCCTGCTCGGCACACTCCGGCCGGGTACCGAGACGGTCGGGCCGGACTCGTCGGCGATGGCCGGGGTCATCTTCAGCAGGGAGGCGGCGAAGAAGACGCCGGAGGTCTTCCCGTACCGGGGGAATCCCACGCCGGTGGTCTCGTCGCCCTTGTTGGTGACCTGGAGTTCGACCTCCAGGAAGCGTTTGCCCTCCCCGCCGAACTGATCCGGCTGGAAGACCGTGCGGGATTCGACGAACTTGGTGGTGAACTCGCCCTGATCCAGACTCGCGCCGGGGCCGAGTTGTTTGGGAGGCTCTTGAGGGGCCTCGCTGAACCCGCCGAAGGCGGCGGTGATCCCCAGACCGGTGGCCGCCACCAGAGCGGCTATCGGGACCGCGACCGGGCGCCGTCGCGTGCTTTCGCCACCGGGGGGAGACGTCATGACAAAGGATGGTAATCGCTTACCTTCATCCCATCCGACTCATTCATCCCTTAAGTGGCGGTGAACATGGGGAAAATACAGCAGATTGGCGGGAACGCTGCCCGAATCGGAGGTCCAACTCTTACGCTGTCTCCGAGGTGGCGAGAGCCCAATGGCGGAGGTTCCGTGGCGGACGTGCATCCCGAGCATGCGCAGCTCCAGGCGGACCGGATCTACCTGGGCTGGCAGTACGCTCTGCTGCACCCGGATCCGGGTCCCGCTCCCAGACGACCGTCCCCGGACGACGACGGCACCGTCGTCGTCGAGCAGGTCGATCCCGAGTGGATCCGCAGGGAGCGGCTCAACGAGCACCTGCTGAACCGCCCGGTGAAGATCTTCAGGACGCTCATGACCGCGCTCGCGGCGCTGATCCTCGTCCTCGGCGCCACCGGGCTGCTGAGCTGGTCGTTCGCCGCCGTCGGGCTGATCGCGGCCGGCGGGGTGGCGGTCTTCTGCACCTACGCGATCCGCCAGGGCGACCGGGCGATCCGGCACCGGATCCGTGAGCGCCAGGCGGTCGGCGACCGGCAGCGGGAGGAGCGGGACAGGGAGATCTTCCACGCCCAGGAGGAGCACGCCGCCCGCTACCGGGAGTGGGCCGAGAAGAAGGAACGCTACGACCGGCAGCTCACCTGGTACGCCGTGACCGTGCCGGACGAGATCGACCGGATCGACGTGGCCGGGGGCACGCTGCCCGGCTGGTCGGCGCTGATCACCCTGCTCGGGGCGACCCGCCTCTACAGCGGCGGCCACCTGACCGTGCTCGACCTGTCGGAGGGCGCGGTCGCCAAGGACCTGATCGAGCTGGCGCGCAGGGGCGGCGACGATCCGCTGGTCTGGGTGCTTCCGGTCGACCTCCCCCGGCTCGACCTGGGGGCGACGCTGGCCCCGGAGGCCTTCGCCGACGTGCTCGCCCACGTGGTGAGCGTCAGCGAGGAGCACCGCACGACCAGGGACCTGTCGTTCGACAACGCGATCCTGGAGCGGGTCCTGGAGGTCCTCGGGGAGAACGCCACGATCAACCAGGTCACCGCGGCCCTGCGGGCCCTGGCCCAGGTCGGCGACCCGCGCGACGACCTCCAGCACGGCCTGATCACCGCGAGCCAGCTCGACCGGCTCGGCACGCTCTTCGGCCGGGGCGTCAGCGACCGGGTGGTGATCGAGCGCGCCTGGGCGCTGGAGTCGCAGCTGCGCAAGCTGGAGACGCTCGGCTCGGAGGCCGTACGGCTGCCGCCCGCCCGCCTGCGGGTGGTGTCCATGGACCGGCAGGCCGGCGTGTTCGGCAACCGCGTCCTGGGCACCTACGTGGCCACCGCGCTCACCCACATCCTGCGCCAGTCGCCCGCCTCCGAGCGGCCGTGGTATCACACGATCATCGTCGCGGGCGCGGACAAGCTCCGCGGCGACGTGCTCGACCGGCTGATGGACGCCTGCGAGACCTCCAGGACCGGTCTGGTGCTGACCTACCGCTCGCTCACCCCGACCGTCAGGGAACGGCTGGGCCGGGGACACGCGGCGGTGACGTTCATGCGGCTCGGCAACGCCGAGGACGCCCGGATCGCCAGCGAGCACGTCGGCACCGAGCACCGCCTGGAACTCGCCCAGCTCACCGAGACGATCAGCGCCGCGGGCGTGGGACTCGACGGCGGCTACGTCTCCACCGTCGGCCAGGCCGACGACGGCGACGACGCCCGGGACGTGAGCCGTACCGACCTCAAGGAGGACATCACCTTCTCCACCGAGTGGGGCCGCCGCGCGACCAAGGCGATGGGCGACACCGAACGGGTCCTGCACCGGTCCCGGGAGTTCCTCGTCGAGCCCCACCAGCTCCAGCAGCTGCCGACCACCTCGGTCATCGTCACCGACGCCACCGACCAGGGCCGCAGGGTCCGCCTCGCCGACGCCAACCCGGCCATCCTGACCTTCCCCAAGACCACGCTGGGGGAGTTCGACGAGATCAGGGAAGCCGTGCTGGAGCGCGCCGGAGATCGCCCCGGAGATCGCGCCGGAGACCGTGCCGGAGACCGTGCCGGAGACCGTGCCGGAGACAGGGAACGGCGCGAGGAGCCGAGTCTTTTCGAGCAGGCGCCGCCCAACCTCGGGCCGCCTCCGGCCAGGCTCGACTGGCGCAGACGCCAATGAAGCGTTCTTGTCTGGTAATGGCCTGGTCAATGCGGAGGTGCGAGCCCCTAGGGAGGTTCGACCTTGGTTGCCGGGGTACCCCGCCCCCGGATCCCCGCCGTCCCGTACGGCGGGCCGATCCGTGAAGCGTCGACCCCCCGGTCTAGAGCCGGGTCCCCCGGGTGGAGAGCAAATGCAACCGAGCGTGTCCCGTCCTCCCAATCCCCTGGCCGGTCCCTGGTATCGCATCCAGGCGATCACGGCCCCCTCGCGCAGTTCGTCGGCCGAGTGGGACTTCGTCACGGTCCTGCCCGCCGTACTCTCCGCGGCCCAGCGCAACCGCCCCTTCGTGGTCGGCTGGCTCTCCCGGGGGTCGGGCGCGCCGCTGGAGCTCATCACCAACGCCGGCCCGCTGACCCCGCCCCGCCCGCCCCGCCGGGCCGCCGCCGAAGCGGAGCCGGCCCACACCGGCCCCGAGCCGCTGCTGTTCCCCAGCGGGGCCAGGGGCGTGCGGATCGGTGACGAGTGGCTGCGCGACCTGTCCGACCTGGTGTGGGCCGTCTGCCCCGGGCGGCAGGCCCCGCCGCTCGGCGGGCGCCGCGACCCCGACGCCGACGAGCTCAAACGGCCCACGCTTTTCGAGTCCACGCTGGTCACGCTCATGTCCCGGCCCTTCGCCTGGCTGGTCGTCGCCGAGCAGACCGACCTGCTCGACGCGGAGGTCGCGCATCTGCGGACGCAGCTCAACGTGCTGAGGCAGTACGGCGACGCCTCGGAACGTTCCCGCTACGACGCCGAGCGGGCCGAGCGGCGCATGCAGGAGCTCGACGCCTTCCGCGAGGCCGGGCTGTGGAGCGTGCGGGTGCTGGCCGGTGCCGCGGGCCCCGAGGAGCTGCGCCAGATCGCCCCCGTGCTGGTCGGCTCCGCCGAGATGAGCCACCACCCCTACCGGCTGCGCAGCGCGCTGTCAGGCCCGGTGCACGGCTTCGTGGAGGCGCTCTCGGTGACCCTGCAGGACCCGGCGGACGGCACCGCGGCCCCGTTCGCGGCCACCGCCGGGGCGCTGGCCGCCCTGGCCGGGCTGCCCCGCAGGGAGGTGCCGGGGGTCAGGGTGCTGGACGCCGGTTTCTTCGACGTGACCAGCGAGGCGGATGTCGCCCCCGGGGCGCTGACCGTCGATCTCGGGTCGATCCTGGACGGCCAGGACAGGGCGGTCGGCTCCTTCCGGGTCCCGCTGGCCACCCTGAACCGGCACGCCTTCGTCACCGGCGCCACCGGCTCGGGCAAGTCCCAGACCGTCAGGCACCTGCTGGAGCAGCTCAGCGGGGTCGGCATCCCCTGGCTGGCCATCGAGCCGGCCAAGTCCGAGTACGCCGCGATGGGCGGCCGGATCGAGCACCTCGCCCCGGTCACCGTGATCAACCCGTCGGCCCCCGAGAGCGTGCCGTTCAGCGTCAACCCGCTGGCCCCCGAGCCCGGCTATCCGGTCCAGGCCCACATCGACATGGTGCGGGCGCTGTTCATGGCGGCCTTCGACGCCGAGGAGCCGTTCCCGCAGATCATGTCGCTCGCGCTGCAGCGGGTGTACGAGGCGAACGGCTGGGACGTGGTCACCGGCTGGGCGGCGCCGGGGGCGGCGGTGCGGCCGGCCGTACCGACCCTCGAACAGCTGCAGCGGCACGCGATGGACGTGATCCAGGAGATCGGCTACGGCAAGGAGGTCCAGGCCGACGTCGAGGGGTTCATCTCGCTGCGGCTGCGGTCGCTGCGGGTCGGCTCGGCGGGCCGGTTCTTCGAGGGCGGTCACCCGGCCGACATCGGCGACCTGCTCCAGCGCAACGTGGTGCTCGCGATCGAGGACGTGGCCAACGACGAGGACAAGGCGTTCCTGATGGGCACGCTGATCATCCGGATCGTCGAGCACCTGCGGATGCGGGCCAGGAAGGAGCGCGGCAGCGGTCTCCGGCACGTCATCGTGATCGAGGAGGCGCACCGGCTGCTGCGCGACCGCGGCGCGGGCCGGGCCAGCACGCACGCCGTCGAGCTCCTGGCGGGCATGCTCGCCGAGATCCGCGCCTACGGCGAGGGCATCGTGGTGGCCGAGCAGATCCCCACCAAGCTCGTCTCCGACGTGGTGAAGAACACCGCGCTGAAGGTCGTGCACCGGCTCCCGGCCGAGGACGACCGCCAGCTGGTCGGGGCCGCGATGAACCTGAGCGAGGAGCAGTCCCGGCAGGTCGTCTCGCTCCCGCCGGGCGTCGCCGCGGTCTTCGCCGACGGGATGGACCGGCCGCTGCGGGTGCAGGTGCCGCTGGGGGAGGACCGCGAGCGCCTGCTCCCGGGCCACATGCCCCCGATCTGCGGCCGCCGCTCGGCGGCGTGCGGCCAGGAGTGCCGTACCGGGCGGGCCTGCACCCTCGTCGAGCTGCGCGAGGCCGACCTGCTCGCCGACGCCCCCGAGTGGGCCTGGCTGCGCATCTGGACCGACACCCTGGTACTGGCGTTCTGCGCCAACCGGCCGGTGCCCGGGGTCCCCAGGGCGCTCGCCGACCTGTGGGCCGAGCTTCCGCTGCGGCGGCGCGAGTGCCTGCTGGCCACGACGGTCGAACGCAGCGTGGGCCGCAGGGCGTGGTCGCTGCGGACCATCGGCGACCCGGCGAAGCTGACCGAGCAGGTCGCGGCGACCGCGACCCGGCTGCTCGGGCCCGACCGGGAGCCGGGCGAACGCCCCGGGCCCGCCTGGGTCATCCCCCAGGTCCGCTGGCTGCACGAGGTGGACCGGCTCTTCCCCTACGGCCAGCCCGCGCCCAACCCGCGCGGCGCCGCGCCGGTCATGGAGTACGCGCTGTTCAACCGGCCGGCCAACGGCACCGAACTGCTGGGCCACCGGGCCAAGGCGCTGCGCCACCACCCGCTGTCCATGGAGGTCGACCGCAACCGGGCACTGGCCTGGCGGGTCATCCTCGGGGACGACGAGCACGAGGGGATCGAGCAGGACGTCCTCACGGTGACGATCGGCGTCGATCCGGCGGAGCGGCTGCGGCACGTGGCGCAGACGATGGGGGCGGGGTGGCTGGAGAGCGTGCTGTCGTGGCCGCGCCGTTTCGTGCTGCCGTTCGACGCGGCGTCACCGGAGTCCGCGGAGCTGGCCTTCAGCGAGTGAGCCCCGGAGCGGATTCCGGGCGGGTCCCGTTTCGCGCGGGTCCGTTCCGAGCGGGTCCGGGTCCCGAGCGGGTCCGACCCCAAGCGGGTCCGGCCCCGCACGGGTCCGGCTCCGAGTGGGTCCGTTCCGAGCGGGTCCGGGTCCCGAGCGGGTCCGACCCCAAGCGGGTCCGGCCCCGCACGGGTCCGGCTCCGAGTGGGCCCGTTCCGAGCGGGTCCTGGAACGGTCTTCGGCGGTTGCCGGGGAACGGGGCCGGAGCGGTGCCGACGAGCGGGTGCTGGAGTGACTTTTGGTGCTTTTGGGTGGGTTTCTGGGTGTTTTGGGAGGCGAGTTCCGGAGTGGGTTCCGGCGGGTTCCGGTGGCGGTTTCCGGGATGCTTTCCGGCGGCGCGCGCCGGTGCAGGGAGACACGCCTCGAGCCGTCGCGGGACGGTGACCGTGCTCAACCACGGCTAGGATCGGCGGCATGAACGATGCGGCCAATCCGGCCCGTCCGGCTACCGGATCGTCCTACGACGGGTCGCTACGCGAGGAGACGGCATGACTCAGCTTCCGCTGCGGGCGCAGCTCGCGAGCGCTCTCGGCCGGACGGCCGCGACCCTGTCCAGGGCGACCGGGCGAGGCGACGGATCGGTGATCGGCGGCCGGGTCGGCCTGGCGCTGGAGCCCGACCTGCTGCGCAAGCTCGCGCGGGACCGCAAGCTGGCGCTGGTGAGCGCGACCAACGGCAAGACCACCACGACCAGGCTGATCACCTCCGCGCTCCACGAACTCGGCGACGTCGCGACCAACGCCTTCGGCGCCAACATGCCCGCCGGGCACGTCTCGGCGCTGTCGTCGGCCAAGCACGCCCCCTACGGCGTCCTGGAGGTCGACGAGAAGTACCTCCCCGAGGTGATCGACACCACCGGCGCCGGAGTCGTCGTGCTGATGAACCTCAGCCGGGACCAGATGGACCGGGCCGGTGAGATCTGGCTGCTGGCCCAGAAGTGGCGGCGGGCGCTGGCCGGCAAGCCGACCCACGTGATCGCCAACGCCGACGACCCGCTGGTGACCTGGGGCGCCTCCACGGCCGGCAGCGTGACCTGGGTGTCGGCCGGGCAGCCGTGGAAGGAGGACTCCTGGTGCTGCCCCGAGTGCGGCGGCCCGCTCGACCGCAAGGGCATGGACTACACCCCGCCGGGAACGGCCGGCGCGGGCGCCGCCTCCAACGCGGTCGTCTCCCGCCTGGCGGAGAACGACTGGGCCTGCCGCGAGTGCACCTTCCGGCGTCCCCAGCCGTCCTGGTTCCTCGACGACGACGCGGTCATCGACCCGCACGGGCAGCGCTGGGTGCTGGACATCCAGCTTCCGGGCCGCGCCAACCGCGCCAACGCCGTGATCGCGCTGGCCACCGTCGAGACCTTCGGCGTGCCGGTCGAGCGGGCCCTGCCCCGGCTGCGCGAGGTCAAGTCCGTCGCGGGCCGCTACACCACCGTCGAGCGTGACGGCAGGCACGCCCGGCTGCTGCTGGCCAAGAACCCGGCCGGTTGGCTGGAGGCGTTCGACGTCTTGGACCGCTCCCTTCCGGTGATCCTGTCGGTCAACGCCCAGGGACCCGACGGCCGCGACACCTCCTGGCTGTGGGACGTGGACTACCGCGTGCTGCGCGGCAGGCCGGTCTACGTCACCGGGGAGCGCCGCCTCGACCTGGCCCTCCGGCTGGACGTGGCGGGGGTGCCGTTCCAGCTGACGGGCTCCTTCGGCGAGGCGCTCGCCGCGCAGCCGCCCGGCAAGGTCGACGTGATCGCCAACTACACCGCCTTCCAGCAGATTCGATCGGAGTTCGGCCGTGCAGTCTGACAGCGTCCTGCGGATCGTCTGGATCTATCCGGACCTGCTGAGCACCTACGGCGACCAGGGCAACGTCCTGGTCCTCGAACAGCGCGCCCAGCGCCGCGGCATCCCGGTCGAGACCTACCACGTGCGCTCGGCCGACCCGGTGCCGGAGGGCGGCGACATCTACCTGATCGGGGGCGGCGAGGACCGGCCGCAGATCCTGGCGGCCGAGCGGCTGCGCCGGGACGGCGGCCTGCACCGGGCCATCGCGCGCGGCGCGTGCCTGCTGGCGGTCTGCGCCGGCTACCAGATCATGGGCACCACGTTCGGCGGGGAGGAGGGCCAGCCGGTCGACGGCGTCGGAGTGATCGACATCTCCAGCGGGCGCGGCACCGGCCGGGCCGTCGGTGAACTGGCCGGTGAGGCCGACTCCGTGCTCGGCATCCCGACGCTGACCGGCTTCGAGAACCACATGGGCGTCACCCGGCTCGGGCAGGGCGTGCGGCCGCTGGCGCGCACGACGGTCGGCACCGGGAACGGCGACGGCACCGAGGGCTGCCATGTCGGTAAGATCATCGGTACCTACCTCCACGGTCCCGCGCTCGCCCGCAACCCAGGCCTCGCGGACCTCCTGCTCACCTGGGCCGTCGGCGCCCAGCTGCCGCCGATCGACGACACCTGGTTCGACCGGCTGCGGCAGGAACGGCTGGCGGCCGTACTACCCCAGTGAACCGACGGCCGTACCGCTCCAGCGAAGCGGCCCCGGGGAGCCCCCGGAGAGCCCCTTGGGGAGTACGGACCCGATGAACGCGCTCCGAGGCGGCGCGGCCTCGAAGAGCGTGCCGGAGGCGGGCGGGGGAAAACGCTCCGCCGGCCTCCGGTGGTCCTCGGCGACCCGGCCGCCGAGCCCGCCGCTGGACGGCCGACCGGTGAACGGGCCCGTCAGTAGACGAGGGCCTGCACCCCGTCGCCGAGAACCTCCTCGACGAAGGTTGGGGCCCCCGCGATGCGGATGCCCTCGATCACGTCGTCGACCGTGATGTCCCGGCGGGCCGCGCACTGGGTGCACAGCGTCACCCGCCCGGCGGCCAGAACCGCGTCGAGCAGGTCGCCGAGCTGGACCGCGTGCGGCAGCGTGAACTCCTTGGCCCGCCCGGGGAGGGCGAACCACGACGACTCCCCGGTCAGCCAGAGCGAGACGGGGACACCGCTCGCCAACGCCGCCGCCGCGACCGTGAACGCCTGGTTGCAGCGCTCGGGCGCGTCCGCGCCCGCGGTCACCTTGATCACCAGTGATCGTGCCATACCCCGAAGCCTATGCGGGTCCGCGTCACAGGCGCGAGCCGTACCGGGACGGCTCTAGGCTCGGATGCATGGACGTTCCCGAACTGCACTCCGCCCTTGAGCCGATCGCCTTCCTGCTGGGCCGGTGGGAGGGCGCCGGAGTGGGTGGCTACCCGACGATCGAGAGTTTCAACTTCGGCCAGGAGATCGTCTTCGGTCACAACGGCAAGCCGTTCCTGACCTACACCAGCCGGACATGGCTCCTCGACGAAACGGGGACCAAGGTCCGTCCGCTGGCCGTGGAGACCGGTTTCTGGCGCGCCCTGCCCGAGCGGCGGCTTGAGGTGTGCCTGTCCCACCCGACCGGCATCGTGGAGATCTACCACGGTGAGGTGGTCTTCCACAAGATCGAACTCCAGACCGACGTGGTCGCCCGTACCGAGACCGCCAAGGAGTACAGCGGGGGTCACCGCCTCTACGGCCTGGTCAACGGCAACCTGATGTGGGCCTACGACATGGCCGCCGTGGGGCAGCCGCTGCAGTCCCACATCTCCGCCGAGCTCAAGAAGGTCGCTGACTTCGTCCCGGGTGCCGACTAGTCGTCCTGGCCACGGACGCCGGTGACGGCGACCGCCGGCCTTCGTCGCGTCCGTGACCGTCCGGGCGCCGTACCGGCCTCCTCCCGGGCCGCCGCGCGCACGGTACGGGCGGCGGGGGGATCTCCCGGGTCATGACAGCCCGGGGTGCCGCGCGGCGACGACCACGACGGCGCCGAGGGCGGCCAGCAGCAGGTTGGCGAAGAGCTCGTAACCGGCCAGGAAGTCCAGGCGGTTGACGACCAGGCGGTTGAAGAGGTTGAGGAAGGCGCCCATGAAGGGCTGGACGGCCAGATGGTCGATGGCTCCGCTCACGCCCTGGAGGACCATGAAGATCCCCAGGAGCCGGATTGATTCACGCATGTCCGAACGGTAGGAATCCCGTGCCCCGCCGTGGATCGGTCGTCGGGATCCTCTGTCCCGACCGACGTCGCCTCCGCAGGGCGGGTGAGGCGACGAAGGTGGTGCCGCCGGGCCCGGGGAACGACGAAGGTATCGTCCGGCGCGACTTCGGTATCGTCCCCGTCCCCGGGGCGGCGCGGTCCCGCTCCCGGACCGTAGGCTCCCGTGGGGATGGACGAACACACGCTCGCGCCCGTGTCCCGGCGCGGCCCGCGCGACTGGGCCGTGGACACCTGCCTGTTCCTGCTCGCGGTGGCCATGGGGATCGTCCTGTCCGGCATGCGCCTGCAGACCTACCCCCGGCCGCCGGTATGGCTGTTCAACGTCGACCAGGCCGTCGCCGCGCTGGGTTGCGCCGCGCTGTGGCTGCGCCGCCGCAGGCCGGTCGGGCTGGCCCTGGCGCTGATCGCGCTGTCGAC
Source organism: Streptosporangium sp. NPDC051022 (assembly GCF_040683035.1). Classification (NCBI taxonomy): domain Bacteria; kingdom Bacillati; phylum Actinomycetota; class Actinomycetes; order Streptosporangiales; family Streptosporangiaceae; genus Streptosporangium; species Streptosporangium sp. NPDC051022. Next base: position 470,253 of record NZ_JBFBCF010000001.1, read on the forward strand.
GTTCTCCGAGCTGGTGGCGGGCGCGCTGCTGGTGTCGCTGTTCACGGTCTCGGTGCACCGTCCCCCGCGGATCGCGGTGGGTGTCTTCGGGGCGAGCCTGCTGGCCTCGCTCGTCTACGTCGCGTTACGCCCCGAACCCGACCTTCCCGCCTCCGTGGCGTTGCTGCTGGGAGTCGCGATCCAGGGCGCGGCGGTCGGCTGGGGACTGTTCGTCCACCACCGGCGCCGGCTCGTCGTGGCGTTGCACGAGCGCACCGCCCGCGTCGAGAGCGAGGCCCGGCTCCGTGCCGAGCAGGCCCACCACGAGGCCCGCGAGGCGATCGCCAGGGAGATCCACGATGTGCTCGGCCACCGGCTGTCGCTGCTGAGCGTGCACGCGGGCGCGCTGGAGTACCACCCGGACGCACCCGCCGAGGACGTCGCCCGCGCCGCCAAGGTGATCCGGGAGAGCGCCCACCAGGCGTTGCAGGACCTGCGCGAGGTCATCGGCGTACTGCGGGCCCCGGTGGGCGAGCTGCCCCAGCCCACCTTCGCCGACATCCGGCAGCTGGTCGCCGAGTCGAGCCGGGCCGGAATGCGGGTGGAGCTGCTGGAGGAGTGCGCCGGGGCCGTTCCCGACGGGCCGGGCCGTACCGTCTACCGGGTCGTACAGGAGGCCCTGACCAACGCCCGCAAGCACGCCCCGGGAGCCGGGGTGCGCATACGCGTCGAGGGGACGCCGGGGGAGGGCCTGACCGTCGAGGTGGGCAACGGAGCCGCCGATACGGCGCGCGACGGCGACGGGAGAGCGGCGCGCGACGGCGACGGGAGAGGGGAGGGGGAAGACGGGAGAGGGGAGAGGGAAACGGCGGACGGCGAGATGTCCGGTCCGCCGGGGGACGCGGTGCGGAGCGTGGCGGGCGGTGCCGCGCCGGTGCCCCGCACCCGGTCCGGGCGGGGACTCGTCGGCCTGACCGAACGCGTCGCCCTGGCCGGAGGCCGCCTGGAGTACGGTCCCACCGCCACGGACGGCTGGCGGCTGGCGGTCTGGTTACCCTGGCCGCCATGACCGCATCGAAGCCCGGAACGATCGGGGTGCTCATCGTCGACGACGATCCGCTGGTGCGCGCGGGCCTGAGGATGATGCTGAGCGGCGCCTCCGACCTCACCGTGGTCGCCGACGCCGGTGACGGTGCCCAGGCGCTGGCCCTGGTCGACCGGCACGCCCCCGAGGTGGTGCTGATGGACATCCGCATGCCCACCATGGACGGCCTGACCGCGACCGAGGCCCTCCGCGCCCGCCCCCGCGCTCCCGAGGTCATCGTGCTGACCACCTTCGACGCCGACGAGCACGTCCTGCGCGCCCTGCGGGCCGGGGCGTCGGGCTTCCTCCTCAAGGACACCCCGCCCGACGAGATCGTGACCGCCGTACGCCAGGTGGTCCAGGGGCACCCGGTCCTGTCCCCCGGGGTGACCCGGCGCCTGATCGCCCGGGTCGCCGACTCCGGCCACGACCGGCGCCGGGGCCGGGCCAGGGAACGCCTGGCGCTGCTGAACGACCGCGAGCACGAGGTCGCCGTCGCGATCGGCCAGGGCAGATCCAACGCGCAGATCGGGGCCGCGCTCCACCTCAGCCTCCCGACCGTCAAGACCCACGTGTCGGGCATCCTGGCCAAGCTCGACTTCAACAACCGGGTGCAGATCGCCCTGCTGGTCCACGACGCCGAACTGCTGGACCCGCCGTGAGCCGTGACGCAGTGACGCCGTGAGTCGTGACGCCGTGATTCATGGTGCCGTGATGTCGTGATGCCGTGAGTCGTGGCGCCGGGCCGTACGGCGGCCTCCTCCTTCGGCGAAGGAAGGAGTGGATACCATCGCGGGCATGAGCACTCCTTTCACTCCCGACGTGGTCGAGGCGATCAAGCGCCACATGAACGACGACCACAGCGACGACGCGCTGCTGATCTGCAAGGCCCTCGGCGGCCGGCCCGAGGCGACCAGCGCGGTCACGTCGGGGGTGGACGCCGAGGCGATCGAGTTCCTCGCGGTGGTGGACGGGGAGAACGTCACGGTCCGTGTGCCGTGGAGCACGACGCTGACCGAGCGTGCCCAGGTTCGCACGGAAGTGGTCCGGCTGTACCAGGAGGCGTGCGCCGCTCTGGGCGTCCCGGCACGCGGCGAGCACTGACCCGCACCTACGGCGAGCCCTGATCCGCATCCGCTGCGACCACTGACCGGCGACCGGCCGGTAAAAGAAGAACCCCGGGCCTGCTCCTCCCCTGGAGGGGGAGGGCCAGGGGGACCAAAGGCGGGATCGTGCCCGCCACCCTGGCGGCCCGGGGTTCCGGTGATTGTCGTGGATTCGCCGAACGTCACCAGACGTCCGGACAGAGTCCGGAAGCTGGGGCGTCCTAGCGGACAGCCACCTCGCTAGCCCAACTATGATCAACCATTGTTCGGACCACCTCCTTTCGGCGTGCTTGTACGTTATGAAATCCACTCCGCCAGGGCAAACGAATATTCGCCTCTTGCCGGTCCCGCCCCGCTGACCTCGGTAAAGGATCGATGAGAAGTGAAGTCCTGCCGGTCTTCCCGGCGCTTTTACGCGGCCCGCTATGCCGAGCCGGCACGCAGCGTCGCGGCGACGGTCGCGGCGTGATCGGGGTCGGCCATGACCTGATCCCCGTAGACCAGAAGGAAGTGGACGGTGTAGGCGGCCCCCCTGGCGTCGGGTGAGAGAGCGGGGCGCTCGGCCTGCCCGCTGCTGGTTATCCTGTGGCACGTCGAGCCGGGCACGGCTCCCCACCACGAGCCCACCGGAAGGCGACGACCGTGACAGTCTCCCCGCGCCGGAGCACATGGCCGGCGACGACGGTGGTGGCGCACATGGTCCTGGCTCTCCTGACGGTGATCATCCTGGCGGGTGTCCGGCAGCTCGGCACGGACCTGTGGCAGATCTTCGCCATGGCGGGTGCCGCCGTCCTGCTCCATGTGGGAGCGGTGGTGGCCCATCGACGGCCGTGGCTGGGGTACGCGATCGGCGCGCTGGCAATGCTCGTCCTGGTGACGATGCCCTCCCTGGGCTGGTCACCGAGCATGCTGCCCTCGGCCGTGTGCTTCCCCCTCATGTTGTGGCGGCTGACCAGCCTGGTCTCGGTCAGGTCCTCGGTGGTCGCGCTGGCCGTCGCCGTGCTCGGAGTCGTTCTCACCGAGCTGGTGGAGTGGGTCCGGCAGCCCCCTGACACCCCCGGATGGACCCGCCTGGTCGAGGGCGGGCTGCTGATGCTCGTGGTCGGCGGTGTGTGGCTCGCGGCCCTGCTGCTACGTCGCAGGCACGAGGCCGGCCGGCGAGCCGAGAGCGAACGACTGGCTGCGGCGGTCGCGGAAGAACGGGCCAGCATCCGCCGCGACCTGCACGACGTGATCGCCCACACGGTCACCGTCATGGTCGCGCGGATCGAGGCCGCGGGGGTGACGACGGCGGATCCGGCGACCCGCCGCGAACTCGGCGACATCGCCGAGGCCGGCCGGGACGCCCACCAAGGTCTGCGAGCGATGCTGGCCACCTTGGGCCCGGCCACCGTGGCGCCGCGCGCCGATTCCCGGCCCGGAAAGGTCCCGATCTCGCTCGATGCCCTCCCTGACCTCGTGGCCTCGGCGGCGAGCCCGCTCCATGCGGTGACGTTCGCGGAGGTGGGTGAGCGACGGCCGCTGAGCCTGAGTGCCGAGGTCGCGGCGGTCCGGACCGTGCAGGAGGGCATCACCAACGCGCTGCGCCACCTCGAACCACCGGTCGAGGTGGCCGTTCGCCTGCGCTGGACCCCGGCCGAGGTGGTGGTGGAGGTACGCGACGACGGCGGCAAGGGCGGCAAGGCGCTTCGCGACGTCGGCAGCCAGGGGACCGGCTTGATGGGGATCGAGGAACGTGTGCGTACCGCAGGCGGCACCCTGTCGATCGACGACGGGGACGACGGGTGGGCGCTGCGGGCGCGGCTCCCCACGAAGGAGGGGGCATGACCGGGATCCGTGTCATGCTCGTCGACGATCAGGAGTTGCTGCGGGCCTCGCTCCGTACGGTGCTTTCGGCCGACGAACGCATCGAGGTCACCCACGACGTCGCGAACGGCGGCGACGCGATCGAGGTCGTCCGGCGGCACCGCCTCGACGTGGTGCTGATGGACATCCGCATGCCGCGCATGGACGGGGTCGCCGCCACGGCGGAGATCGTCAGGATCGCACCGGCGACCCGGGTGCTCATGCTGACGACGTTCGACGACGACGAACTGGTCGTGGCCGCCATCCGGGCCGGCGCGAGCGGCTACCTGACCAAGGACGTCCGGCCCGCCGCCCTGGCCCAGGCCGTGTGCGACGTCGCCTCCGGGACGTCGGCGCTGGCCCCGGGGGTGGCCGCGACGATCCTCGATCTCGTACGGCAGGTGCCGATGCGGAGGACGGCGGCCCTGGACGGCCTCACCCCACGCGAGGTCGAGATCTTCGGCCTGCTCGCCCGCGGCAGGTCCAACAGCGAGATCTGCGCGGAACTGGTGCTGAGCGAGAACACGGTGAAGTCGCACGTCCGGGCCATCCTGCAGAAACTGAACCTGCGCGACCGCGTGCACGTGGTGATCCACGCGTACGAGAACGGGCTTGTGGGTCGCAGCGATCTGCCTGACTGAGATTCCATCCTGCCGGGTGGCGCCGTCTCACCCCTTCGGGTGATGTCGGCCGGTGACGCCCTGCCTAGGTTCGACGTCGTGCATTTCCTACGTCTGCGTTTTCCTCGTGTGACCTCCCTCCTCGTCCTCGGCGGTGTGCTCGTCGCCGTGCTGCTCGGCTGGACGGCACCGGCCCATGCCACCGGCGAACGACTGGTCGACGACTACCGCTCCGTCTACGGCACGCCGGGGGTCGCGGCGGCCGTGATCGACGGGTCGTCGGTCGAGACGATCGTCCGCGGCCGGGACGGGGACGGCAACGCGGTGACGGCGCGGACCCGGTTCCGGATCGCGTCGATGAGCAAGTCGATGACGGCCACGGCGATCATGCTGCTGGTCGACCGCGGCCGCGTCTCCCTGGACGACCCGGTCGTCAAGGTCCTGCCCGACTTCAGGATGGCCGATCCGCGCTTCACCGAGATCACCGTGCGCCAGGTCCTCAGTCACACCTCGGGGCTGTCGATCAGCACGAACAACGAGTACGTGTTCCCGCCTCCGCGCGGCGCGCGGGAAATCGTGGCCGGGCTGGCCGACAAGACCCTGGCCGCCGCTCCGGGCACCCGCTCGGAGTACCACAACACCAACTACTCGATCGCGGCGCGGATCGTCGAGGTGCTGTCGGGGAAGTCCTTCGACACCTTCCTCCGCACCGAGCTGTTCACGCCGCTGGGCATGACCGACACCAGTTCGACGCTGGGATGTTCCGATCGTGCCGAGGGCCTGACGTCCGGGTACCAGGTCGTTCTCGGGGTCGCCGTCGCGGCACCGGAGATGCCGGGGTTCTGCGTCGGCAACGGCGGGGTGATCTCGACCCTGGACGACATGGTGCGGTGGCTGCGGTTCAACCAGGGAACCTTCGGGACGGACCTGCTGAGTGCCGGCTCCCTGGCCGAGTTGCACACCGTCCAGCCGAAGGCCGACGGCTACGCCCTCGGCTGGCGGTCCCGCCCCGTCGCGGCAGGCGCCCCGCCGTCGGTGATCGGCCACGGCGGAACACTGGCGACGTGGACCGGGGACATGGTCTTCTCGCCCAAGACCGGTGTGGCCGCCCTCGTCCTCACCAACAGCGGCGGCGATCCCAGCCTGCTCTCGACCAACCTTCTCGCCGAACGGATCGGGGCACCGGCGACGCCGATGAGCAACCCGCTCACCGTCGTGAACGCGGTCCTGCTCGGGCTCACGGTGGGGATGACCGCACTGCTGGTCACCGCGATCGTCCGAGCGCGCCGCTGGGCTTCGCGACGCCGCGCGGCGCGCCGGCCGATGCTGGTTCTGCGGCTCGTGCCCCTCGCCCTGGTGACGGTGCTGAGCGTGGTGCTGCCGACGCCGATCTGGGGGGGCTTCAACTTCCAGTACTGGATCGTCACCGCCTGGCTGATGCCGCCGCTGGCGCTCTTCTGCCTCACCTGCAGCGTGCTCGGGGCGGTCGCACTCGGCCGTCGCCTCTGGTGCTTCCGCCGCGCCGGTCAGGCGACCTCCGCCCCCGTACGGCCGGCCACGGCGGACAGCTGACCCGCCGGTCCCACCTCCGGCTCCGATCCGGGCTCCTGGGCCGGATGCCGGGCTCACGCGGTCTGATCACCCCCGGCCCCGCGGGGCCGGGGTCATCCGCCCTTCGAGACACCGGACAGTCCGGTGTGCGGGTTGTGTCCTCGCACACTCACGAAGCATGATTTTTCTGAATGTCGCCGCTGAAGAAAGTGCCGATGACATGACCGGGCCTGGCGGCACCGGCAACGGAGAGTTGGACCGGATGGGCGAGATGCGTGCTGAGGGACGGATCGAGCGGGCCAGGCTGCTCTACGAGCGCGCGATCTACGCCGGAGACGACGGCGAGTCGTCGGAGGCGGATCGGGAACTGGACGCGGTCGAGGCCGATCTGGCGCTGGCCAGGGGCCGGATCCTCCACCTGCGGTTTTTCGATGAGCGCCGCGAGGACCCGCGCGAGCTGGAGCTGCTCGAGCGCGCGGCGCGGCTGTACCGCGTGCTCGGCGACGTGGCCGGTGAGGGCGAGGCGTTGTTCTGGGTGGGGTGTTTCCACCAGGTCGTGCGAGGTGACGACGCCACCGCCGTTCCCCTTTTCGAGCGCTCCCACGAGCTGGCGGCACAGGCCGGAGACCGGGCCATCCAGGCCGAGGCGCTCCGGCACCTGGGCACCGCCGCGCACTTCGCGGGCCGCTTGGACGCCGCGCGTGAGCGGCTGGAGGCGTCGACACGGCTGCGCAGGGAGATCGGGCTCCTGGCCGGTGTCGCGTCCAACCAGGTGGGGCTGATCTACATCGCCGCCGCGCAGGGCCGCCGCGAGGACGCACTGGCGCTGGCCGAGGAAGCACACGCGACCGCCGAAGCCTGCGGCGCGAAGCGCATCGTGCGCCAGATCGAGGAAGCGCGAGCGCGGATATAGCGGCCGCAGTCCCCGAGTCCGTTCCACGGGCCCGGAGCCCGCTGTTTTTCGCGGGAACGGGTCATACGGCGGGGATATGGGAATCCAGAGGGTTCTGCTTCTTCGGCGCCGGTGCCACGGTGAGAGCAGCCCTGGCCTGCCACGGCTCCTTACCGACAGGGAGTCATCGCGCATGAATCTCAGAACCTCAGTGACCACCTTCCTCACGGTCGCCGCCCTGGGGACGACGATGCTGACGAGCGCTGCGGAGGCGGCGGCCGCCCGGCCCCGGTCCACGCCGGGCGACTGTCTCGGGCCGGCCTACGCAGGGAGGGGGTTCTCCGACGTCCTCACTGTGGATGTCATCCCGCACACGATCACCCAGATCAGTCCTGGCCAGAGCGCGACCTTCGGGGTGTACGTGTGGTTCCCCTCCCAGGGAGGGACCGCCAACCTGTCCCTCACCGGTCTGCCCTCGGGGGTGACCCGCACCTTCGCGCCGTCCTCGGTGGGACACTGCCGGCTCTCCGTGTTGACGATATCCAGCGCGGCCAGCACCGCCCCGGGGACCTATGCTCTCACCGTCCACGCTGAGACCGCCTTCGGCACCGCGAGCAAGACGTTCTTCGTCCTTGTCAACGGCGACGCGGGAGCGTCCGCCGGCCGGTGATGAGCGCGGAGCCCTCGCCCGGACGGGTGGGGGCTTTCGTGTCAGCGCCCGTTCTTGTGTACCCGGTGACCGTCCCCGCGTGCTCCGGGGCCGTTCCCGTGCGCCCAGGTGAGAACGCGCTCCGCGAGGGCCGAGGGGGGCTCGCCGTCGTGGAACACCGTCGGGATGAGCGCGCGGGCCTGTGCCGCGTCGGCCATCGCGTCCTCCACCCAGTCGGACGGCCAGTTCCTGGCCTCCAGCCGGGCGAGCCGTACCGGATCGGGGCAGTCCAGCAGCGCCCAGTGGACGGTCTCGCCCCATCGCGCGTCCGAGGTCAGATCCTCCGGAGCGGGCACCGGGCTCAGCAGGAGCACCGGGTGCCCGGCCCGCCGGACCATGTCCACGATCCGTCGCCACATCCGGTCGTAGGCGGGCCAGACCGGGGCCGCCTCGGGTTCGGCGATGGGCACCCCGACCAGCGCGCCGTCTTCGAGCAGCTCGTCCATGTCCATCACGACCAGGCCGTTCGCCGCCCCGACGAGGTGCGGCAGCAGAGTCGTCTTCCCCGCCCCCGGCGCCCCCACGACGACGTACAACGGCGCCGACACCCACCCTTCGCCCACCGCCGCAGCCTAACCCCGCGCCTGTCGCATACGCGGCTCCTCCGTTGTACGGATATCCCTCCGGCGTCGGACGGCAGGAGGCGGCTCCAGGTCGGTCAGGGGAATTCGGCGGCGATCATCGAGAGTGCCCGTCTGGGGAAGTGAGGAGGCTTTCCGAGGGAAGCGCGATACCGAGGCGGAACTGCAGGGTCAGTGTGCCGAAGAGCCGTTCCACGTCGGCGACAGTGGCGCAGCTGCCCGCCGCGTTGGTGAGGTGGAGGCCGAGGTGGGGATTGCCGTGGGTGAACCACAGGTGTCCTCGGTTGTCGGAGACGATGTCACCCGGACGGATCCGCTCGTTCACGCGTGCTCCTCTATCTCGGTGGGTACGGCGGTCGGACGGTGGGCCAGTTTCAACGGGCCGTACCGGCGGATGGCGTCACCCACGGGGAGTGAGGTTCCGGCCGCGTTGGTGGCGAACAAGCCGCAGACCGGGTTGCCGTAGACGAACCATGGATGACCGGCCTCACTGGAGACGACGTCACCGGGTCGTAGTTCCACGTTGACCTCCTGTGCGTGGTTGATGGTCTTTGCTTTTCGGGAGTACGGCGCGGCGTTTCGACATGTGAGGGAGGGGAGGTGGTGGCCTCGCGCGCCCCTCCAGAAACGCGAGGCCACCCGTTCCCCGAGGTGGGACCCCTCCTTCTCACCCCGGGGAAGTGGACAGCCCGGCCGCCGCCGCACCTTCCGGGACGGCCGGGTGATGGTTCATCGGCGCGGGTGACCGCAGCCGCTGTGGTGTTGGACGATCAGCAGCTGGTGGTTCGGTGCGGCCGGGAACCCCTGTGCCTGTCCGCCGGTCGGGGTCTCCGGGCCGGGGGTTGCCGGGGCGTTGACAGGGCGGATCACGGGTGCGCTCCCTGTCCGTGCAGTTCGGCCCAGTACATGTGTCCGTCGCGCGTTCTGCGGGAGCCGTACCGGTCGGCTCGGGCCGAGGCGATCCGGTGGGCGTCGGGATCGGGATAAGCGCCGGGAACGGAGGTGTTCGGATCGTGCACCTCGAACCGGATCCGGCCGGGATCCGCCATTGTGATCATGCTGATGTTCTCGTTCGGACCGGTACGGGTGAGGGCATCACCCATCAGGGCTCTGACGATCGCTTCGGCGTCGTCGACGCGGGCGGGCTGATGCACGGCGACGATCTTGCGGACATGCGATACCGCCATCTCGATGCTGCCGAGGAGGGGAGGGTAATCCTGCATGAACGTTGCCATCTCACCACCAAAAGGAAGGCGATCCGGCTATCCGGCTCGCTATTCGTATGTACAGCTTGCGAGTCGGATATCCGGCTGTCAAGCTGGTGGCGTGGATCAGCCCCGATATCTTCAACTCGCTGCACACATTCGGCAACAAATCGTCACAGGAGATCTGTCGGCTGGAACTCGCCTTCCCGCACGTCAGGATCTGGCCGCCGAGCACGGTGTGGCTGAGGGAGTCGTACGGGAGGCCATTCGCCTTCTCTCGGCGGAAGGCCACGTCGTCTCCCGTCCGGGCGCCGGGGTCTACGTCCGTGACCGTCCCGTGGTGCGACGGCTGGTCCGCTCGTGGCACCGGGAGCGGAGATCCGGTTCGCCCTTCAGAGCCGACATGTTGACGCAGCAGGGACGCAGCGGCGAATGGCGGTACGAGTCGGCGACCGAGCAGGCGTCGCCGGAAGTGCGCGGCAGACTGGCCCTCGGTGAGCCGGGCGACGATCTGCCTGATGTGATGCACACCCGCTACGTGTTCACCGCTGATGGCGAGCCCTGGATGCTGTCCGACTCCTACGAGCCGCTCGCTCTTACGAAAGGCACCGTCATCGCGTGGCCGGAGGACGGTCCCCTCGCCGGTCAAGGCGTCACCCATCGCATGGCCGAGATCGGTGTCATCGTGGATGACTGGGTTGAGAACGTCGGTGCCCGTGTCGCGGAGCCGCACGAGGCGAAGGCTCTCGGGATCGCGCCGGGGACGATCGTGCTGACGATCGATCGGACCTACCTCGCGGAGGGGCAGCCCGTGGAGGTGGCGGACATCGTGGTACCCGCGGAGACGACCCGGCTCGGCTACTCGGGACCCGTCGCCGAAAGCTGACAGGCCCCGGGCCAAAGGCGCCGGGGCCGATGTCGCCTGAACTCGACGCGAGGCCGGTGATCCGGTGTGAGGGCGGGAGGGGCTATCCGGCGGTCGGGAGAGTGGTGAGTTCGGGGTAGTCCTTGAGGGTGATGTCGGTGGCGAACCTGTCCGTCATCCACAGCAGGGCGCGCAGCAGGAGCCTGTACTTGAACATCCGGTTGCGCATCCTGATCCTGCCCGGGGTGGGCGGGGCGAGGAAGGCGCCCGCGCCGCCCTGCCTGGCGATCTTGGCGTAGCCGCGGAACGCCTCCTCGTACCCCCGGAACGCCACCCGGTGGTCGCCGTCGGCCGCCGCCAGCTCCCCGGCCAGCACGTACGCCCCCACGATGGCCAGCCCGGTGCCGAAGCCGCCCAGGGTGTTGCCGTAGGCGGAGTCGCCGAGCAGCACCACCCTGCCCCTGGCGTAGTGGTCGATCTCGACGCGGCTGATGGAGTCGAGGTACAGCTCGCGTGCCCGCGGCAGCCTGGCCATGAGCTCGGGGACCTTCCAGCCCATGCCCCGGTAGGCGTCGGCCAGGATCCGCTTGTGCTGGTCGGTGTCGTAGCGGTCGTAGTCGAGCTCTTCGGAGGCGAAGACGAAGAACGCGGGCGCCTTGGGACCGCCCAGCGCCGCCATCCGGCCGGGCTCGTTGTACATCCCGCGGTCGTGGTCCACGCCGAGGTCGGCCAGCGCGTAGTAGTACCCCAGGAAGCGCACGTAGTCGGACTCGGGGCCGAAGGCCAGGCGCCGTACGTTGGAGTGGATGCCGTCGGCGCCGACCACGAGGTCGAAGGTGCGCGGCGCGCCGCGTTCGAAGGTGACGTGCACGCCGCCCGCCGTCTCGGTCAGCGAGGTGATGGAGTCGCCGAAGACGTATTCGCAGGCATCCGCCGTCCGCTCGTACAGCAGCGCGGACAGGTCGCCCCGGAGGATCTCGACGTCGCCGCCGGTGAACTCGCCCGGCATGACCGCCAGCCGCCTGCCGTTCGCGTCGACGATCTCCCCGTCGGCTCCGCCGGTCTGGAGCCGCCGTACGTCCTGGAGGATTCCCATGCGCTCCAGCACGGTGCGGTGGGTGGCGCCCTTGAAGTCGACGGCCTGGCCGCCCGCGCGGAGGGCGGGCGCCTTCTCCACGACGGTGACGGTGCAGCCCGAGCGGCTCAGCCAGTAGGCGAGGGCGGGCCCGGCGATGCTCGCGCCGGAGATGAGGACCGTGGTGTTCTTCATGTCCGGAAGCCTCGCGGGAGCCGCTGACAGCTCACCGACCGTCGGCTGACAGCCGCCGATCCTCGTCGCCGAGCGTTGTCAGCGCCTCGTCACGGCACATCGCGGCCCCGAGGGAGAACGCCGACGCGAACGCCTCGGGGCCGATGAGGTCGCGGGCACCGGCGGCGGTCCGGGCGACGTCGCGGTCACCGGCCACGGCCGTCCCGCGCAGTGCCACCGCCACGCCGAGCAGCAGCGCCGCCCGTCTCCCCGAGCCGTCCAGCAGTACGGCCTCCGCCTGGCCCTCGGCCGCGGCGGCGAGGTCGTAGGCGGCCCGCGACCCGTGAGCCGCGGCCAGCGCCTGGTGATGGCGGAGACGTGCCTCGGCGATGTCGCCCTCGGCCGCAGCCAGCCGCCCCAGCGCGACGAGCACCCGGGTGCGCGCTCCCCCGGCTCCGAAGGGACCGGCCTCGCAGGCCCGCAGCGCCGTTTCGAGCCCGCGGCGGGCCTCGGCGAGGTCGCCCTCGAACCGTGCGATCTCCCCCAGACCCAGGCAGGCCAGGGCGGGCACGTCCGGCTGGCCGGTCCGCTGGGCCAGCTTCGCCGCCCGCCGGTAGTCGGCCGCGGCGGCGACCAGATCGCCCCCGCGCGTCAGTCCCGCGGCCCGGCGCACGAGCACGTCCGCGCTCTCCTCCGGGGCGCCGAACTCCTCGAACAGCTCCAACGCCTCCCCCCACAGGTCGCGGGCGCGTGCCCACTCCCCGCGCCAGCTCGCGATCAGCGCCAGCCAGTCGAGTCCCTGGGCCGTTCCCCAGCGCTCTCCCAGAGAACGGAACCCGGCCAGAGCCTCCCGCAGTCCCCGTTCGGCTTCGGCGGGATCGCCCCGGAACATCGTCAGCAGGGCCCTGCCCAGCCATTCCAGGGATCGGAACCACGGATCGGTGCCGGGCAGGGAGTGGATCTCGGACTCCGGCGGCCCGGCGGCCATACCCCACAGCGCCACGGTGAACGGATACCGCGGCGGCCGGTCCATCGCCCGCACGACGGCCTCGGCCCGTTGCCAGTGTTCCGGCAGCGCCCGGGGCACGGCGTGGACCACGCACATGACGTACTCCTCCTCCAGCCCCTCGGGAGGGTCGCCGATCCCCGCGAGCAACTCGGCCGCCGCCTCCCCGGCCTGGCTGCGCCGCCCGCTCAGCCACCAGTACGTCGCCAGCGCGGCCATCATCCGCAGCGCCGTCTCCCGGTCGTTCCGTACGGCCCAGCGCAGCGCCGCCGCCAGGTTGTCCTGCTCGGCGGAGAGCCGGGCCAGCCACTCCAGCTGCTCGGCCCGGCGCAGGTGGGGGTCGGCGCGTCGAGCCAGGTCGAGAAAGTGGCGGGCGTGGCGGCCCCGTACGCGCTCGGCCTCCCCGGACTCCTCGGCCAGCCGTTCCGCGCAGAACAGCCGGATCGTGTCGAACATCCGGTACCGGTCGCCGTCGGTCTCCACCAGCGACTTGTCCACCAGGTCGGCCAGCAGCCCGGCTGTGTCAGCTGTGTCAGCTGTGTCGGCTGCGTCGGCTGTGTCGGCCGTGTCGTTCGTGTCGCAGACCGCCTCGACCGCCTCCAGCGAGGCACCCGCCGCGAACACGGTGAACCGCCGGGCCAGGGCCTGCTCGTCCGGGGTGAGCAGGTCCCAGCTCCACTCGACCACCGCGCGCAGGGTGCGGTGCCGGGCGGCGGCCGTACGGTCGCCCCGGGACAGCAGCCGGAACCGGCCGTGCTCGGCCAGGCGGGTGGCGATCTCCTCGACGGTGAACGACCGCAGCCGCGCCGCCGCCAGCTCGATGGCCAGCGGCAGGCCGTCCAGCTCCGAGCAGATCCGGACGACCGTCTCCACGTTGTCCGGTCCGACCTCGAACGCCTGCCGTACGGCCGCCGCCCGGTCGGCGAACAGCCGTACCGCCGGATAGCCGAGCGCGGCGGACGGCGAGGAGCCCTGCGGCGGGGTGGCCAGCGGCGCCAGCGGTACCAGTGTCTCGCCGGTGATGCCGAGGGGTTCGCGGCTGGTGGCCAGGACGCTCAGCCCGGGGCACTCGCCCAGCAGCCTGCGGACCAGCGCGGCGACGTCGGTGATCACGTGCTCGCAGTTGTCGAGGACGAGCAGCGGTTCCTGCCCGGCGAGCGCGGTGACCAGGCGCGCGGCCGGATCGTGGGCGTAGGGCGACCGCGGCCCGCCCTCGCGCAGCCCGAGCGCGCCGAGCACCGCCCGGGGCACCTGGCTGCCCCCGCCGAGTGAGCCGCCTCCGCCGAGTGAGGAGTCGCCGTCGAGTGAGGGGTCGAGCGGGGACAGGTCGATGAAGCACACCTCGCGTGGCCCGCGTCCGGCCGCCTCGATCGCCAGCCGGGTCTTGCCGGTGCCGCCGGGCCCGACGATCGTCACCAGCCGGGAGTCGCGCAGCTCCTCCAGCCGGGCCAGCTCCGCCTCGCGCCCGACGAAGCTGCTGAGCTGGGCCGTGAGCCCCTGCCGGGGAGGCGGGGCGGGCTCCTCGGCGCGCAGGATCGCCAGGTGGGTCGCGGCCAGCTCGGGGGAGGGGTCGGCGCCGAGCTCCTCGGCGAGCCGGCCTCTGACCTCGTCGAACACCGCCAGCGCCTCGGCCTGCCGCCCGGCGGCGTGCAGGGCGCGCATCAGCTGCCCGCTGAGCCGTTCCCTGAGGGGGTGGGCGGCGACCAGCCGCCGCAGCTCGGCGACCGGACTGCCCTCGGAGAGGACCAGCTCCGCCTCGACGAGATCCTCGGTCGCCGCCAGTCTCAGCTCGTCGAGCCGCGCCACCTGCGCCCGCCCGAAGGGCAGGTCGGCCAGTGCCGGACCCCGCCACAGGCCGAGCGCCTCGCGCAGCGGGACCGCGGCGGCGGCGTGCCGTTCCGCGGCCAGCAGCCGCCGCCCCTCGCGGGCGAGCCGTTCGAACCGGTGGGCGTCGACGTCGTCGGGGTCGGCCGCGAGCCGGTAGCCGGTCCCGTGGAACTCGACCAGCCCCGCGGGCAGCGTACGGCGCAGCCGCGACACCTGGGCCTGGATCGCGTTGACGGCACCGGCCGGGGGGCTGTCGCCGTACTGGCCGTCGACGAGCCGTTCGACGGCGACCACCCGGCCCGTCTCCAGCAGCAGCATCACGAGCAGGGCGCGCGGCCTGGGGCCGCCGACGGGGATCGTCTCACCGGAGGGGGAGTGCACCTCCAGGGGGCCGAGAACGCCGAACCGCATGTGTTGATTGTTCCGCATGAGCGTCGGATGCCGGGTATCCGCTAGTCAGACGGAGGGGGCGACATGTGGTATTTGCCGTTCCATACCTATATGCCGGTTTCGATGCTCCGACGATCTCCATCGCCCTCCTGATGCTCGTAGACTCTGGTCATGACCGAGACGTCGTGGCACGAACAACTGCGGGCACGCGGTTACCGGGTCACCCCCCAACGCCAGCTGGTGCTTGAGGCGGTCAAGGCCCTTGAGCACGCCACCCCGGAGGAGATCTGCGTCCGGGTGCGCGAGACCGCTCGCGGGGTCAACATCTCGACCGTCTACCGGACCCTGGAGCTCCTCGAGGAGCTCGGCATGGTCACCCACAACCATCTCGGGCACGGCGCGCCCACCTACCACCTGGCCGCCGACGCCGACCACGTGCACCTGGTCTGCCACGAGTGCGGGGAGATCGGCGAGGCCCGCCCCGAGCTGGTCGCCGACTTCGCCGCCAAGCTCGACGAGGAGCTCGGGTTCGCCGTCAACGTGCACCATCTCACTGTGTTCGGCCGCTGCCGCAAGTGCCGCTGAGGCCTCGTAGGCTTGAGCCATGCGAAGCCCTCTGCTGGACACTCCCGGCGCGGTCGCGGCCGAGACTCCCGACGCCGACGTCGCCGGACACTACGGCGACCCCTTCGCCGAGCAGCGCGCCTTTCTGACCGGTGAGGCGATGGTCGACCGGAGCAACCGCGAGGTCGTACGGATCTCCGGGCCCGACAGGCTGAGCTGGCTCAACAGCCTGAGCTCGCAGAAACTCGACGATCTCAAACCGGGTCAGGCCACCCAGACGCTGCTGCTGGACGCCCAAGGCAGGGTCGAGCACCACCTCACGCTCGTCGACGACGGCGAGGCCGTGTGGGCGCACGTGGAGCCGGGCACGGCGGCCGAGCTGGTGGCGTTCCTGGACAAGATGCGGTTCATGCTCCGGGTCGAGGTCGCCGACGTGACCTCCGGCTACGCGGTGGTCTCGGTGGTCTCGGTGGTTTCGGGGGACGACGGCGCACGGTTCACCCTCCCCGAGGGGGCGATCCTCGTCGGCGACGACGTGCTGCTCCCGCGTGACCTGCTGGCCGGGCGCCTCGGTGGTCTGCGGCTCGCCGGGCTCTGGGCCTACGAGGCGCTGCGGATCGAGGACCACCGCCCGCGCCTGGGCTTCGAGACCGACCACAAGACCATCCCGCACGAGGTCGGCTGGATCGGCACGGCCCTGCACCTGAGCAAGGGCTGCTACAAGGGCCAGGAGACCGTGGCCCGGGTCCACAACCTCGGCCACCCTCCGCGCCGCCTGGTCTTCCTGCACCTGGACGGCAGCGCCGACACCCTGCCGGGGCACGGCGCCCCGGTCCTGCACGACGGCGTCGAGGTCGGTTTCGTCGGCAGCTCCGCCCGGCACCACGAGCTCGGCCCGATCGCGCTGGCCGTGGTCAAGCGGACGGTTCCGGTGGACGCCACGCTGAGCGCCGGGGAGGTCGCCGCCTCCCAGGAGGTCGTCGTGCCGCCGGACGCGGGGCGCAACGTCCAGATCGATCCCTCGCTGCGCCGCCGCATCCGCTGAGGCGCGGGTCAGCCCTTCGCCCAGATGGCGGTGTAGGAGCCCTCCTCCACGTCCAGCCGGGCGGGGAAGAAGCCCTTGGCCTTCAGCTCGTCGAAGCGCTTCTGGTACCCGCTCGCGCTCATGCCGGTGTACTCGTACCAGGTGGGGCCGCTGTCCTTGACCCAGACGGCCGTGTAGGTGCCGCCGGGGCCGACCGAGACCAGGGCGGTCTTCTCGCCCCGCTTGGTGCGGGCGTCGAACTCCGCCTGGTGCTCGGCGGAGGTCTTGCCGGCGGTGACGGACCAGGGCTGTGAGCTCTGCGACCAGACGGCGACGTAGCGCGGGTCGCTCGCGGTGCCGTAGACGTTGACGGACGTCAGGATGTAGCCCCGCCTGGCCGCGTCGGCGCTGGCGGCGGTGAACTGGGCGGTGCCGATGTTGTGCTTGGCGAAGAACTTGCCGGGCACCTTCTCGAAGATCGCGGCGAAGACGGCGTCGCCTCCGGAACCGCTGGCGCTCACCGTCGTCGGGCGGTAACCCTTGGCGAGATATTCGTCGAAGCGCTTCTGGTAGCCGCTGGACGACATGCCCTGGATCATCGCCCAGGCCGGGCCGGAGTCCTTGACCCAGACCGCGCCGTAGCGAGGCGAGGACGCGTTGTCCACCGCGAAGGTGATCGGCCGGTAGCCCTGGTCCCGCAGCGCGGTGAAGCGTTCGGTCTGCTGCTCCGAGGTGACGCCGTGGTAGGCGCTGACCGCGGGCCAGGCGGCTCGCACGCCGCTCTCGGCCGCGGTCGCGGCCTGTGCGCCGGTCACCGGTCCCGCCGCGGCGACCAGCGCTGTGGCGGCGACGGACGTGGTGACGAACGTGAAGATGCGGGTGCGCATGACCCTCCCCATGGGTAGCGGCTTTCCTGACGACCCGTCGACGGATGACTCATCACGGGCAAGCGGACCCTAGCGGATCACCGTGGGAGAAGCCCGTTTTTCACCGTTTCCAGAACTTTGACGGGTATGGCTCGGCGCCGACCGGGCCTCCGGCCGGTCCGGTGCCGGTCAGGCCTTCGATCGGTCCGGTGTCGGCCGGGCCTTCGGGGGACGGTCCGGGGCCGGTCAGATCTCCAGGATCAACGTGATCGGGCCGTCGTTGGTCAGTCCCACCTTCATGTCCGCGCCGAAGACCCCGGTCTCCACGTGCGCGCCCAGCCGGCGCAACTCGGCGCAGACGGCCTCGACCAGCGGTTCGGCGACCGGGCCCGGCGCCGCGGCCTGCCAGGTGGGGCGGCGGCCCTTGCGGGCGTCGCCGTACAGGGTGAACTGGCTGACCACGAGCAGCGGGGCGCCGACGTCCGAGCAGGACTTCTCGCCGGACAGGATCCGCAGGCCCCAGAGCTTGGCGGCGAGCTTGGCCGCCTCCGCGGGGGTGTCGGTGTGGGTCACCCCGACCAGCACCAGCAGTCCGGGCTCGTCGATCGCCCCGACCGTCTTTCCGTCGACCTTCACCGAGGCGGAGCTCACCCGCTGTACGACCGCACGCATGCACCCCATCATCCCGGCTCTCCCCACCGTCGTGAAAACCTGGATCCCGCCCTTCATGAAAAACCCGCAAAAGGAGACAAAGGTGTCTGCTGAGTCGTTGGTCGTCGAGGTCGTCCGCTCGGGGTTCGTGGAGTCCACGCACCGGGCGCGCATGCTGGCCGTCGACGCGGCCGGTTCCCCGGTGCGGGTGCACGGCGCGGTGGACGCCCTGGCCTCCCCCCGTTCGTCCATGAAGCCGCTGCAGGCGCTCGGCATGATGCGCGCCGGGCTGTCCCTCGACGGGGAACTGCTCGCGCTGGCGTGCGCCAGCCACGCGGGCGAGCCGTTCCACGTGGACGGCGCCAGGAGGATCCTCGCCCAGGCGGGAGTGGACGAGAGCGCGCTGCGCTGCCCGGAGGACCTGCCGGAGAACACCGCCTCCCGCGACGAGGTGCTGCGCTCGGGGGGCGGGCCCGCCCGGATCTACATGAACTGCTCGGGCAAGCACTCGGCGATGCTGGCCACCTGTGTGATCAACGACTGGCCGCTGGAGACCTACCTGGAGCCCTCGCACCCGCTGCAGAGGATCATCCGCGACACGGTCGAGGAGCTGACCCGTGAACGCGTCGCCGCCACGGGCGTCGACGGCTGTGGCGCCCCGCTGTTCTTCGTGTCGATGGTGGGCGTGACCCGGGCGTTCCGCGCCTTCGTCCAGGCGGAGCCCGGCACCTTCGAACGCCGCATCGCCGACGCCTTCCGCGGCAATCCCGAGTGGACGTCCGGTACGGCCCGGCCCGAGGCCCGGCTGATGCGGGCGATCCCCGGCCTGATGCTCAAGGCCGGAGCCGAGGCGTTCGACGCCTTCGCCCACGCCGACGGCCGCGCCGGAACCGTCAAGATCGAGGACGGCGGTTACCGGGCCCGGACCCCGGTCACCGTCGCCGCCCTTCGCAGCCTCGGCTTCGAGGCGGTGGAACTGGAGGAACTCGCGGCCGGCGTCCTGCTCGGCGGAGGCCGTCCGGTCGGCGAGATCCGTCTGCGCTGAGCGGATTCGTTCGCACTGAGCGGGTCCGCCCACACTGAGCGGGTCCGCCTGTTCTGAGCGGATTCGTTCGCTCTGCGTGGGTTCGTCTGTGCTGAGCGGGTCCGCCCGTGCTGGATGGGGTTCGTCCGCGCCGAACGCGGGCGAGGAGCCGAGTCCCAACGCGGGTGGAGGCCTTTTCCCAACGCGGGCCCCGTCTGGTGCGGATCAGGATCGGGAGCAGGAACAGGAGATCTCTTCGAGCACGAGGCCCGTGCCGATGCCCAGCAGCCAGACGTCCTTGGCGAGGCTGAGTCCCTCCTGGGTCGGGCGCAGGCTCCCCTCTCGCCGCATGCCGGGCGTCCTCAGGTAGAGGCCGACCAGGCCCCCGGCGAGGGCGGTGAGGGCGGCGCCCGCCAGCAGCGACGGCACCACCGGGATCAGCAGGGACGCGCCGACGGCGATCTGTGCCCTCGCCAGCCACCGCGCGAAGTCCTCAGAGTCGAGGTCCTTCAGGAACGGGTACGCCTTGGCGGCCATTCCATGGATGCCGGCGGCGTTTTCCGCGCCCGCGGAGGCCATGGTGAGCCCGGCGTTCAGGATGAACGCACCTGCGGCGAGCCGGGCCGGAAACTGGTGCGGACGAACCATGATCCTCATGAGCGCTCACAATGGTCGATGGAGCCGGAATCATGCTTCTTCCCGCCGTTTGCGCAGTTCATCCGCATAGCGGCTGTTTCTTGAACGTCGGGGAGTCTGCTGGCGGGCTGTCCTTATCTCCCTGTTTGCCCGGGTGGTCTTCCCCGCCCGCCGGGGCGCCCCCGTGCACTGGGGCACCCGTTCGCCGGGGCGGCCTTGTCCGCCGGGCGGCCCCGTTCGCCGGGCGGCTCCGTCCGTCGGGCGGCCGGTCCGGCGTGTCAGACGGTCTCTCCGGACACCTGCTGACCGTCGAGCCAGATCGGACGCCAGTCGTCCAGCTCGTGGAAGCGGCGCAGCTCGGCCAGGCCGCTGAGCCACCCCAGCCAGGCACTGTACGGCGGACGCCCCGTGTCGAATCCGCTCTGCACGAAGGTGAGCCGCGTCCTGCCGTTCGACTCCTCCAGCTCCCAGGTGGAGATGCCGCCTTCCGCCCAGTCGACGGACATCCTGCGCCCGGGCTCCAGGTCGATGATCTTCGCGGCATGGCCGCTGTCAAAGCCGCCCATCGCGAAACGGCCGCCGACGTGCGGCTCGATCCCGACGGGGTAGCCGAACCACCTGCTGACCTTCTCCGAGTCGATGAGGGAGTCGTAAACCTCCTCGGGGGAGGCGCCGATGAACGTCTCCGCCTCCAGGCGCGGGGAGGTGAAGTCGCACGTGCCGGTGAGCTCGCGCCCTTCCAGGTGGTCGACCAGGTTCGCCATCGCGAGCGCCCAGAACGTCTGCAGCACACCGCGGATGCTGGCGCCCGTCACCACGTCCTGGAAGTCGAAGTGGCTCTGCGACAGCGTCATGAGGGTCGCGTCGGGCCCCTCCTCCTCCAGGGTGAACTCGGTCGTGGTCTCCACACCGTCGAGCAGCCAGGAGAAGCGCAGCGTACGGTCGTCGACGTGCAGCGGGCGCTGCTGGGGCGACTCGCCCTCGGGGGTGTTGCGGCCCCAGAAACCGTATCGGTGCGGCAGGTCGACCTCGGCGTGCTCGGCCAGCCAGACGCGCAGCTCCCCGGCGTCGGTCAGGGCGTGGTGGACCCTCTTGAGGGGTGCCTGGACGCGGGCGTGCAGCTTCAACGGTTCAGTCACGGTCTTCTCCCTGGGGGTAACAGGCGACGGCGAGCTTGAAGGCGTCGCCCTCCGCGCCGCCGTAGCGGGTGAACAGGTCCTGCAGCGTGCTCTGAAGGTCGTCCATGAACTGCGCGCGACGCTCCGGGGGCACCCGGATCACTCCGGAGACACCGACCGACGGCAGTTCCGGCGCGGTCCGGTCGAGGGCGGCTATGTCCGCCTGGACCTCTTCCATGAGGTCCAGCAGGTAGCCCAGGCTCAGCTCGTCCTGCGCCTTGCGCAGGCCGATCCGGCCGACCAGGCGGGGCGAGAGCCAGTAGGAGTGGGCTCTGGCCTGGTAGATCCCCTCGTGGATGCCGCGCACCTTGCGCTCGGAGACCTGGTCGACCAGTCCGGCGTCGACCAGGCGTTTGACGTGGTAGTAGACCCGCTGTGGGGTCTGGTCGAGCCGTGCCGCGATCTCGGTGCAGGTGCGTGGCTCGGCGAGTTGCCGCAGCACTTCGATGCGCTGCGGCTTGAGCAGTGCCTCGGCCTGCTCGATCTGCTCCAGATACAGGACGTCTCTCATTGCAAAAACGAGTTTGTATGTAAAAATAGTCTTTGTCAATGGCGTCCCCGGCATGATCCACGACGGGGACGGGCGTCCCGGGGAGGGTGGATCCGCCGCCGAACGGCGCGACCCGCTCACGCATGCCCACCAGCCCGAGCCCCGAGCCGGTGACGGGCAGGTGGGTCCGGGCCCGCGGGCCGTTGCCGACCACCACCCGGGGCGAGGGAGCCGGGTGACACGCCCCCTCGCCGACGGGTCGTACGGAACCTCGCGGAAAGGTCACACGGGACCTTCCGGAGGGTCACGCGAGGTGTTCGAACAGGATCGGCCACCGGTCCGGGTGGACGTACGCGACGACCGTGTCCGGGGCGACGCCGGCGGCGGTGAAGGCCGCGTCGACCCGGGTGGCGGGGTAACGCGACCGCATGGTCGCGTGCAGGGAACCGCCCAGGCCGGTGAAGCCGTAATCGACGAAATCCCGGTATCCGGGCAGGTCGGGCGTCTGGGCCCGGCGTTCGATCCGCAGGATGGCCGAGTCGACCGCGGGAATCGGCCGGAAGACCGCACGGTCGAGCCGGTCGAGCAGTTCCCAGCTGTACCACGGCCAGGTCCCCACGGTCAGCATGCTCCACCTGCCGAAGTCGCCGGTCCGTTTGCGGGCGTACTCCAGCTGGACGGTCAGGGTGGCCGAGGTGAGCGTGGGCGCCCGCAGGCACCAGTCGACGATCTTCGAGGTGACCGAGTAGGGGATGTTCCCGACGACCGCGAACGGCTCGCGCGGCGCGTGGGCGGCGAGGAAGTCCCCCCGGACGATCCGGATCCGGGAGTCGTCCCGGGTACGGGCGGCCAGCTTCCCGGCCAGCAGCGGATCGACCTCGTAGCCGACCACCCGGCCGCAGGTCTCGGCCAGTGCCCTGGTCAGGACTCCCTCTCCCGCGCCGGGCTCCAGGACCAGGTCGTGCGGGCCCGCGGCCTCGACGACCCGGGCGACGGCGTCCGGATCGACCATGAAGTTCTGCGACAGAGTACGCCTGGCCTGGTCACGGCCGGTTCTGCCACCACTGTTCTTGATCTTGTTCTGGGTGTGTGAATGATTTCCGTGAGCGAACGAGCGCGCCACAGTGTTGCCCCTTCGGGTCCGAGATGAAGTGGTCTCGGAAGGCCCGGGGCACGCGCAGAGAAAAGCGGGTTTCCCTCTCCGTCTCTACCGGCCCTGGACCGGGCCACGGCGGGGACGGAAGACGAGCTGCGGTGTGTGACAGACGAGCGACATGCTGCTCATGCTAGGAAAAGGGATGCGGGGGGAACAAACGATTTTCCGCCGACCTGCGGGACGGTGTGGCCGGGCCGGTTGCTTCGGGTACGGACGTCCACGGGCGTCCACCGACCTCCACGGGCGTCCACTGACCTCCACGGGGTGCGCACAGCTCACCGGCGCCGGTCGGGGCCGCGCCACCGCTCGCCGTACCGGCGCCATGGGATGCCTCGCATACGCCCCGGGGATGGCGGTGCGGCGCCGGGAGTGGTGCGGCCCCGGGGTGGTGAGGTGCTGGGGACGGTGGTGCGGCTCGGGGGTGGTGCGGCGTCGGGGTGGTGAGGTGCTGGGGGTGTTGCGGGGGCCGGGGCGAGTGGGTGAGCTGTGGGGGTGCCGGACGGCTGGTGGGGGAGGCGCCCCGGCGGGTGAGCTCCGGGGAGAGTCTCAGAGCGAGCGGAACTGGCGGGTCGAGGAGATCGCGCCCGAGGTCGTCATGGTGAACGTCCGCATCGAGTCGCCGAACTTCGACAGGTCCCACTCCGCCGGGCCGTGGTACCAGTACAGGTTGTCGGCCTGCGTGCCGTTGCCGGTGACCGAGGAGACCACGCGGGCCCAGCGGTCCACGCTGTCGAAGATCACGGCATAGGGCAGGTACCGGGAGAACAGCTCGACCCGCTGGGCGGGCGGGATGTCGCCGCCGATGTCGCCGGAGGCGAGATACTCCCGGAAGCCCAGCGTGTGGGCGAGGGCGCCGGCGCCCTTCGCGGTTTTGGCCGGCATGTACTGCCCGCCGACGGCCAGGGCGGCTCCGGCGATGATCACGGCCAGGCCGAGCAGGCCGTACGTGGTGAACCAGGCCAGGGCGACGGTGCCGAGGACCCCGGCCACGGTGAGCAGCACGCCGAGGGTCGTCCAGCGGGTGCGGACGGTGTCGGGGCGGCGGGCGAACCAGCCCTGCGTGACCACGTCACGGTAGAGCGCGTCGCGGACCTTGCCGAGCTTGGCGCCGAACGCCCCCTGCAGCTGGGACAGCAGGACCGAGTCGCGGCCGTCGAAGATGGCGTCGTAGAGGGCGCGCTCGTAGGGGAGCAGCGCGTCGGCCGGGAGGCCGGCCAGCCGCACCAGCGTCCAGTCGGGGGCGTCGTAGGCCTGCCGGGGCTGCTCGTCGATCCTGATGTAGCCCCGCACCGCCAGGTCCACGATCGTGGCGGTCACGTCGATCACGTCGGCCTGCTCGTCCATGAGCGTGCCGATCTGGCCGGGTCGTACGCCGTCCGGCGGGGCGAAGTGGCCGTTCTCGACCCCGCTGAGCGACCCCGACTCGTGGCCGACCACGCGGGCGTCGCGGCCCCGCGTCCAGTACAGCAGGCCGAGGCCGCCGAGCATCAGGACCAGCAGGCCGGCCAGGGCGCCCCCGGTCACGGTGTTCAGGGTGAAGGCGTTGGCCAGCTCGAAGCGGCGCTCCAGGACGGGGGCGCCCTTGGTCGCGTTCGCCGGATACCCGATGATCACCGTGAGGACCTCGTCCGGGCCCAGCTCCTGCTGCTCGAACTCCGCCTCGACCCCCGTGTGGTCCGGTGAGGCGGTGGTGCAGCCGATCGCCGAGGCCAGCACCCCGGCGAAGCAGGACAGGTTCTGGAGCTGGGCGGGACCCGTCACCTTGACCTTGGCCAGGGTGACGGGGACCGACCAGCCGCCCGCGGCGTACCACCGCAGCTCCTGGATGTCGCCCAGTGGGGTCACCGCGCCCTTGACGTCGTACTCCAGCTTGGCGGTGTCCGTGCCGGTCAGCGTGATCGAGTCGCCGGTCAACGTGCCGTCGCCCTTGAAGTTGACGACCTGGTAGAGCCGGTCGTTGCCGTCGTCGTAGCGCGTCCGGTCGACCAGCTTCCGGGTGGGCGGGTCGCCCTCGAACGTGACGGTCTCCTTGACGTGCAGCACGCCGTCCTGCCGCAGCTCGAGTTCGAGCGTGTCGTTCGTGATCTTGCCTGCCGCGGCCGACGAGGTGCTCGCCGTACCGGCCGCGAGGGCCGGAGAGGCGCTCAGGGCCAGCGCGAAGGTGGCGGCCGCGGCCACGCTTCCGGCCGTTCGCCGCAGGCCTTCGGCCGCTCGGTGCAATAGGGATCCCGCCATGGCCCGGGAGCCTACCGATAACCACCGGCGTGTGATGGCCACCCCCCTTCCGTATTTTTCGGTCGATAAACGACTATGTGTCGATATCCGCTAGATTGCCGCCCGGAGATCCACTGTTTGGAGAGGCGGTCGCATGCGCCCACGCGGATCCAGTCCCCTGGCCTTCGGTGTCTTCGGTGTTCTCGCCATGACGTTCACGGCGGTCGTGGTGATCGCCGGCTTGGTGGGCGGCGACGAGGGCGAGGTTCCGGCTACTCCAGAAAGTGGCCCGGTGGCGACCGAGAACACCCAACCGGCCCCCGTGGAGGGCACCCAGGTCTCCCCGCCCAGCTTCAGGCCGCCGTCGAAACTCCAGCTCGGCCCGACGGGCGACTCCAGGACGGCGCCGGTCTCCCGCCGCGGTGGGACGGCCCGCCGCGGTGAGACGACCCGGAGTACGGAGACGGCACGCGGTACCGAGACGGCCCGGGGTGCGGAGACGGCCCGGGGCGGCGTGACGGCTCGCGGTGGCAAGGCCGTTCGCGAGGGTGAGGTGGGCGTTGAGGAGGCCCGTGCCGGTGAGGCGGGCGGTGAAACGGTCCGGGCGGGCGCGCGGGCCCGCCAGAGCACGGGCGTCGACCTGCGCTACATGCAGCGCTCCGACACCACCGCCAGGTTGAAGCGCAACCCGCTGTACGGCACCGGCCTCATGCGCCCGACCGTCTGCCGCGCCCCTCAGCCCTCGACCCAGCCGGGAGACATGCTCGGCTACCTCAACGCCGTGACCGGGTGCCTCGACCGGGCCTGGGCGGGGAAGTTCTCCCAGGCGGGAGCGGTCTTCCTGGCGCCGCGCCGGGTCTACTGGACCCGTCCGGGGCGGGGCCCCTGCGGGACCTACCCGGCCTCGGGCGCCGCGGCCTACTACTGCCCGTCCAACCGGGGCATGTACATCGGCCTGAACCACCTCGTCCAGCAGACCGGCCGGATC
This sequence comes from Streptosporangium sp. NPDC051022, assembly GCF_040683035.1. Classification (NCBI taxonomy): domain Bacteria; kingdom Bacillati; phylum Actinomycetota; class Actinomycetes; order Streptosporangiales; family Streptosporangiaceae; genus Streptosporangium; species Streptosporangium sp. NPDC051022. Next base: position 495,953 of record NZ_JBFBCF010000001.1, read on the forward strand.
GACCCCGCGGAGAACCACGTGCCCTACCTGTCCGTGCTCTCCCACGAGTACGGTCACCACGTGCAGGCCATGGCCGGCATCGGTTCCGCCTGGTGGTGGGAGGTCTCGGACAAGTCCAAGGCCGCCCAGGACGCCCACTCCCGCCGCTCCGAGCTACAGGCACAGTGCCTGGCCGGGGTCTTCGTCCGTACCGTCCGGATCCCGCTCGGCGTCACCTCCGCGCGCTGGCAGGCCGTACTGGAGATGGAGTACAGCCGGGGCGACGACCAGAACGGCCTGGGCAGGAAGGACCACGGCAACGGCGACCACTACGCGGGCTGGCTGCAGCAGGGCTGGAAGTACGCCAGGGTCGGCTACTGCAACACCTGGAGCGTTCCCGCCTCCTACGTGAGCTGACCCCCGTCTCCTACGTGAGCTGACCCCCGCCTCCGATCCGCTCGCCGGGACACTTTCAGATTCGTCGAATCGGGGACCGGTGGGGGCCGGGCAGGTCCAAGCTGGTCGAGTCGGGGGTCGACGAGGGTTCACCGGCGTTCGGGAGAAAGACGTGCATGGCGCTTTCGCTCCACCGAATGGGGCGCGTGACCGGTCATGGCCTGGGGGAGGCTCCGCCGTCACGCCATCCGTCCCCGTCGTCGCCGAGGCGGCCGCGGAGCCGGCACAGGCTCCGCGCGCCGTCGCCGGCTCCGCGTTCCCCGGCCCACGCCTCCGGGTTTCGAGGGCCGTGACCCCGGTTCTCGGTCCGCGCCTCCGGGTTTCCAGGGCCGTGACCCCGCTTCCCGGACCGTGTCTCCCGGTTTCCGGACCGTGTCTCCCGGTTTCCGGGGCGCGTTTCCGGTGCCGGGGCCGTGTTCGCCGGTCTTCCGGCCGTCAGCTCCCCACCTCGATGCGGAGCCGGCGGAAGCCCCTGCCCTTGCTCTCGATCTTGGCCACCCGGATGCGCCCGATCTGCTTGGTCGAGGCGACGTGGGTGCCGCCGTCCGCCTGGCAGTCGAGGCCGACGATGTCGATGATTCGGACCTCCTCGACGGTCTCGGGGACCAGGTTCGTGGCGGTCCTGATGATGTCGGGGATGGCGAAGGCCTCGGCGCGGGGGAGCACCCGGACGTCGATCCTGCGGTCGGCGGTGACCTCTGCGTTGCAGGCGGCCTCGACGGACTCCTTGAAGCCGGGCGGTATCTCGGGCAGGTTGAAGTCCATGCGCGCGGTCAGCTCCTCCATGTTCCCGCCCGTGACGAGGGCGCCGAAGTCACGGAAGACCACTCCGCACAGCACGTGCAGCGCCGAGTGGGTCCGCATCAGCGCCGAGCGCCGCTCGTCGGCGACCGCGGCCCGCACGGTCGTTCCCGGCGGGGGAACCGGATCGCCCTCCGCAGGGATCAGGTAGAGCTCGTCGCCTTTGCGCGCCCCGGCGATGCGGGTCTCGACCCCCTGCCAGATGAGAACTCCGTGATCTGCGGGCTGGCCGCCGCCACCCGGATAGAATGCCGACCTGCTCAAGACGATCCCCTCGGGTGACGAGGCCAGGACCAGCGCGTCGAAGGAGCGCAGGTTCTGGTCGGCGAGTTCGAGGCGCTGCGTGCGCCCATGGAGATCGGTGCTCATATCGGCAGCTTAGAACCTCCCCGAGGTGGCATGCGCGGGCCTGTACGTCGACGACCCCGGGCATCCGTGGTCGCCGCCCTTATGGCGATTTCCTGTCTTATTTCGGGATGTAGCAGTGGGGCGGTGGTCGGTTCGGGCCCGATCCCCGTGCCCGTCCTGGACCCACCGGCCACCCCCGAGACCCGACCGATCCGGGCTCCGCTGGTCATGATCGTCGGAGACAGCTTCACCGTCGGTTCCGGCCCGGTGCGGCAGTGGGAGAGCTACGCCGCGCAGGCCGCGCGCGAGCTGGGCTGGCAGCTCGTCACCGCGGGCGCGCGGGGGACGGGCTTCGTCAATCCCGGCAGGGTGCGCAGGACGTTCCAGACCTCGTTCACCGACGAGCTCTCCTGGCGTCCCGTCCCCGACCTGCTGATCGTCTCCGGCGGCCACAACGACCGCACCGCACCCGGCAAGGTGCACCAGGCCGCCAAACGCCTTCTGGGGGTGGTGCGGTCCCGGTGGCCGCAGACGCGGGTCGTGGTGGTCGGCCCCATCTGGATGGGACGGGCGCCCCGCTGGGCCTACGGCGTCAGGGACGCCATCGCGGTCGCCGCGGGCGAGGAGGGGGCGATCTTCCTGGATCCGCTCGGCCGTGCCTGGGGGCGCGGGGCGATCCTGGGCGACGGCGTCCACCCCACCTTCCAGGGCCACGCACGGCTGGCCCGCTGGCTGGTCACGGCACTGCGCGAGCACGGCGCCGAGTCTGAGGGGTGAGGGCCGCCTCCGTTCCCGGCGCCTCCGCCGACAGCGTCGCCAGTGTCGCCAGTGTCGCCAGTGTCGCGGCCACCCCCTCCCGGAAGGACGGGTAGCGCAGCTCGAAGCCCGTCTCCATCAGCGCCGAGGGGTCGGCGGCGGTGTCCAGCGTGAGGGTCTGCACGGCGATCTCACCCGCGAACGGCCCGGCCAGCCACCGGGGCAGTCTGATGGGCGCGGGCACGCCGAGCAGCCTGGCGGTCTCGTCGAACAGCTCGCCCAGCGTCGTGGCCGTGCCGTCGGTGGCCACGAAGCTCCGCCCGGTGACCCCGGGCAGTCCCGCCACGTGGACCAGCGCCCGTGCGGCGTCCTCCACGTGGATGATCGGCAGCCTGTTGGTCCCGGTGCCCGGCACCGGCATCCGCCGTCTGGCCAGCCCCGGCACGATCAGGTCGCCGAACCCCTTGCCGGGGCCGTAGACCATGTTCCCCAGATAGACGTGTACGGCGGGCACCCCCGCCTCCTCGATCATCCGCCGCACCGGCAGCCCGATGTGGGCGAATCCCACGGGTACGGCACGTCGTGCGGAGGTGTGCGAGACCGTACGGCCGGCGCCCGGGTCGAGGTCGTCGAGCCCGCTGACCGAGACCAGCAGGGGGCGTTCGGCGGCGGGCAGGGAGCGCAGCGCCCGCAGTACCCCGGCGGTGGTCTCCTGCCGGGTGGCGCTGATCCGCTGGATGGCCCGCCGGGTCACCCGGCCGGGCAGGCCCGGCTGGATGAGGTCGATGACCGCGTGCGCTCCCCGGGCGGCCTCGGCCCAGGTGGCCGGGTCGGTGACGGAGAAGCGGTGCGGGGTCCCTCCGGCCTCCTCGACCCGCAGGGCGGCCTCGTCGGACCTGACCAGGCCGACGACCTGCCAGCCGGCGGCGGCCGCCTCGCGGATCGCGGTGCGCCCGATGAAGCCTCCGGCACCGAGGACGAGTAGTTTCATGACTTCCTCCAAGGGATGGTTAGCATTTGCTAACTCGACGGGCGGAAAAACACCCCGGCGGGGGCGCCGGAGAACGGTCTCGGGTTGACGGGGGCGGGCGGGACGCCGGGTGATCAGGGTGAGATCATGCGGATGAACAGGGGTTCCAGGACGGAGCTCGCCGTCCCCGGGGGCAGCTCGCCGAACTGCCGCATCCGGGCGTACTGCGCGACCGTGCCGGAGAGCGCGGCCACCAGCAGGTCGATCGAGATCGTCGTGGTGACCTCCCCCGACGCGACCCCGTCCCGGAGCAGGCCGCGCAGCACCTCGATCAGTGCCGTCCCCCGCTCGGCCTCGGTGAGCCGGGGCCAGTAGACGCGGAGGTTGTCCTGCACGTAGAGCAGCACCTGCGGCTGCTCCTCCAGGATCTGGCCGAAGGTCCGCATCAGCGAGCCGAGCCGCTCGCCGAACGGCCGTCCGGGGGCGCAGGCCAGCGAGGCCCGCTCGCCCAGGTGGGTGTAGCACCTGCCGAACAGGTGCAGGGCCAGTTCCTCCTTTGAGGCGAAGAACTTGAACAGGGCGGGATTGCTGTAGCCGCTAGCCCGGGAGATGTCGCGCACGGTCGTGCCGTCGACGCCCTGCTCGACGAACAGGCGCAGCGCCTCGACCAGGATGCGCCGTTTCGACGGCGGATCCCGGTCGTCCGCCAGGAACGACTCGGCTTTGGAGAGGGTTTCGGCCACGGATCGAAGTTAGCATTTGCTAACCGCCCCGCCAAGGGACGAACGTCACCTTCCGCCGTACGTTCCACTTGCCCGGAGCCCCGAAGCCCCGAAGCCCCGAAGCCCCGAAGCCCGGAGAACGTGGGCCGGGTGCCGGGGTCGGGGGTGGGCGTTGGGTTTTCGTGGTGGTGCGGTGGGGCGCCGGGAGTTGGGGTCAGTTTCCTGTGGCGGCCCAGTCGGAGGCCAGGATCGCCATCACGATCGCGTCGTGCCAGCGGCCGTCCCAGCGCAGCGCGTCGCGGCGCACGCCCTCCTCGACGAAGCCGACCTTGCGGTACACGTGGGCGGCCCGGTCGTTGAAGGCGAAGACCTCCAGGCCGATCCGGTGCAGGTCCGTGGTGGTGAAGACGTGGTCGAGCACGAGCCGGATCGCCTCGGTGCCGTAGCCCCTGCCGAACACCCGGGGGCCGACCAGGGCGATGCGCAGGTTGCAGGAGAGGTTGTGCGCGTCGAGCTCGTTCAGTACCACCTCGCCGACGTATTCGTCGTCGTCGGAGGTGCAGATCGCCAGGTCGAGGCGGTTGTCGTGGTCGCCGCGCGAGCCGTACCAGATATCCGCCGCGGTACGGTCGAACTCTCCGTGCGATCCCGTGAGGCGGGCGGTCTCCGGGTCGTTGACGAGCTCCCAGAGGCCGTCGGCGTGCTCGGGGCCTACGGGCCTGAGTGTCACCCGCTTGCCGTACAGGGTGGGTTTGTCGGCGAACATCACCCGTGTCTATCGGCTGACGCCCGGCGGGGCAACCCGATTACCAGGGGCCGTAGGGGCCGTGGTTGCCGCCCTTGCCGACCTCGCTCACCGCGGGCTTCACGTCGGCCAGGTAGATCCCGGCGGCGACGACCGCGGCGATGGTCAGGAAGTTGAGCTGGCCGAGACCGCCCCCGAAGTAACCCACGGCCGAGGCGAACGAGAACAGCGTCGCGAGCGACAGGATGATCAGCCAGAGCTTCTTGGTCTGCTTGCCGGTGACCGCGAAGGCGCGCGCGGGTGTGCGCGCCGAGTGGATCAGCGCCCAGGCGGACATGCCGAAGGCGATGACGCTGAGAACCCAGAAAATGAGGTTCAGCCCCATGAAGATCATCGTCGCTCCACCATGCTCGTCCTGCAGACAGCGTCCACCCTAATGCCGAAAGTCCCCTGCGTTGCGGGTTCGTGTCCGTTCATCTCCGGATCCGCCCGGGGGGAATCCGGAGGAGCCGTCCCGGGGTGGGGCGGGACGGCTCTTGTCGCCGGATCCTCGAAAGGCCCAGCCCTCGAAGGGTCCGGCCCTCGAAAGGTCCGGTCCTCGAAGGCTCGGACCCGCGAAGGGCCCGGATCCCGAAAGGGGTGGCCCCTCGGACCCGGATCAGGCCTTCGTGCCGGGGCCGCTCTTCGGAGAACGAGAGTTCTTCCTGGTGGTCTGGGTCGCGACCGCGGGCTCGGCGGTCGCGGAGACCTCCTCGAGTTCCAGCGCGGCCTCGCCGCTCGCCTTGGAGACGACCTTGCGGCCCCGGCTGGCGAACTGCTCGTACAGCTCGCCGGCCCTGACGGTGAACTGGTCGGCGTAGCCGCGGGCCTTGCCGGGGAAGTCCCTGGCGTAGTCCTCGGCCTTGCCCGCGAACCTCTTGGCCCTCCCCGGCAGCTCCCGGGCGGCCTCGCGGATCTCCTCACGGCGCCCCTGCAGCCTGTGGATCTGCTCGGGCAGCTCGCGGAGCTTCTCGACCGCGAGGTCGCCCGCGCCCGCCACGGCGTAGAACGGCTTGGAGTCGGCCAGCTTCTTTACTTCGGTGGTGAGAGTCATGGGTTAACCTTCCTTGGATTCCGGTGTGACGCTTCCGCTTTCCGAGGGAGCCGCGTATGGCTTCAACGCGGCGAGATACGCCTCGGGCAGCGGTGCCTCTTCGCGTGGAGAGGAGCCCGCGTCGCCCCCGCGGGGCTCCGGTGTGGAATGCGCGTTCTGGGAGGTTTGCGCGTCCGCATCCGGGGCCTCGGCCCGGTTCTCCTTGCGAAATGACTCATAGATGTCGATCAGCACCTGGCGCTGACGCTCGGTGATGAGGTGGTCGGCCCTGATCGCGGCCAGCACATCGCTGTGCTGCTCGCGCTCCTCGATGAGACCCGCCTGGATGTAGAGCGCCTGCGAGGAGATGTGCAGCCCCTTGGCGATCTGGTTCAGGATCTCCGCGCTGGGCTTACGCAGCCCACGCTCGATCTGGCTGAGGTAGGGGTTGGAGACCCCCGCGGCCGCGGCGAGCTGACGCAGCGAGATCTTCGCGTGCGTGCGCTGCTCGCGGATGTACTCACCGATCGAGCCGACCTTCGGTAGTGCCATGCCCTCAGTCTACCCGCGATGCTTGCAGTTGCAAACGCAATGGATGGCAGTTGCAAGCACAGTGGCGAGGGGAGGCCGGCTGAGCGGCGCGGGGGCGCGAAAGGGGACGACCGCGTCGGGGAGGACGCGGATAAGGGGAGGGGCCGGCCGGGCGTGGGGAGCGGTCGATCTAGTGCGGGATGAGCCAGAGCATCGGGGCCGAGGCCGTCAGGGTGACGGAGAAGGCCACGATGGCGTAGCGGACCCGGCGGGGAAGCTCGGGCCCCGGGCTGACGAGCCGCTCGACCCGGGCCATGACCGCCGAGCAGGAGTCGGAGACGCCCAGGGTGCCCTGTGGGGTGGGGGCGGCGCCCGCCGTGCCGAAGCGGAGCAGGGCGGTGGCCAGGCGCCGGGGAGAGCAGTAGCGGCGGGCGACGTCGTCGGCGGCCATCTCGACCAGCAGGCCGACCTCGTTCTGCACCCTGCCGACGATCCGCGACCAGGGCAGCGCCCTGTACAGCGCCGCGAACGGCAGCAGCACCAGGTCGTGGCGCTCGCGCACGTGCGCCGACTCGTGGGCGAGCACCGCGCTCAGCTCGGCGGGGGAGAGCAGCTTCAGCGTCCCGGCGCTGACCACCACCTGCGAGCGCAGGCCGGGGACGCAGTAGGCGGCCGGGCCCGGGTGGTCGACCACCCGCACGCCGGGGACCTCGGGATCCTCCCTGGCGATGAGCGCCAGCAGCGTGCGGTGGCGGCGCCGGGCGCGGAACGTCTGCGCGCCCGCGGTCACCAGCACCCCGATCAGGATGGTGAGGGCGGTCAGCCCGGCGATGAGGGCCAGGATCCGCGGCAGGGTGTAGGACTCGGCGGGGCCGTAACCGCCGTTGAACGCGGAGACGACGAAGGCGCGGAGCCCCTGCAGCACGCCCTGTCCGTAGGGCTCCAGGGCGTAGGCGAGAAGCGCGCCGGTTCCGGCCAGTCCCCAGGTGACCCCCAGGGCCTGCCACAGGACGATGGCCACGTGCGGGGCGCGGTATGTCCACCGTGCCCGCGTGAGCCGCCAGGCTCCGACCGCGCAGACCAGGGCGAGGGTCGCCAGGACTGCTGCGGTGATCACTCGTCCTCCAGCTCCGTCAGGGCTTTCAGCAGGATCTCGGCCTCACTGCCTGAGACGGCCTGGGCGAACCGGGTAAGGGCGGCCGACCGGTCTCCGGTCAGGTCGAGTGCCTCAAGCATAAGCTCCGCGACGTATGCGTCGCGGCTTTCGGCCGGCTCATAACGCCACGCGCGCCCGTCACGGGTGCGCAGCAGGAAGCCCTTGCGGGTCAGCCGGTCGAGCACGGTCATCACGGTGGTCGGCGCGAGATCCCGGTCGGCGATCAGACGCCCTACCTCGCGCGCCGTCACAGGGGATGACTGCGCCCAGATGATGTCCATGATGCTGCGTTCAAGCTCGCCCAGACCCTTCACGCGAATAAGCCTAACTCCTGCACCACGAGGGGTAGTACTACGGGTTGTCGAGTGATTTCGCTCACAGTTGCCGGGCCATGTAGATCTCGTCGCGGTCGTCGCCGGGGGCGAGACGGATGGCACGGGGCACGCGACCGGTCTCCACGTAGCCCAGACGCGCGTAGAACCGCTCGGTCCCGGTGCCGCCCCGCACGGTCAGGTGCAGCGCCTCGACGCCCAGCTCGCGGGCGGCGGTCTCGGCGGCGCGCATGAGCAGGGTGCCGTATCCCCTGCCCTGGTGCCTCGGGTGGACCATCACGCGCAGCACCCAGCGCCAGTGGGCCCGCAGCCAGGATCCGGCGTCGCCCAGGATCAGCCAGCACGCCACCCGCCCCTCGGTGTCGAGGCCGACGAGCAGGTGGTCGAGGTCGCCGCAGCGGGCGAAGGAGGGGCCCGCGACCTCTCCGACCTCGGCGGCGGTGACCGGGGGCACGAAGCCGACCGCCCCGCCGGCGTTGCTCACCGCGGTCCAGCACTCGACGAGATCGTCGACGAGGACCGGGGTGAGCTCGGGATCCGTCACGAAGCGCAGTTCGGCCATGGTGCCGACCCTAACGGCCGTGACCGACATGATCGGGGGCCAGGGCGGCCCAGTCGAGCGTGAGCTCGCCCAGCCGCCAGCGCGGCACGCCGCCGAGCGGAGGACGCTCGGCGACCGGCCAGGTCCCGGCGAGCGTCCGCGCGGTGGCGATCCACCGCTGGCGGTGGCCGTACGCGCCGAGGGGGGCGTTGACCGCCCACGCGTGGTCGAAGTCACGCAGGAAGGCGTGGATCGGCTCGCCGGGGACGTTGCGGTGGATCAGCGTCTTCGGCAGCCGCTCGGCCAGGTCGGAGGGGCGCTCGAAGCCGCCGAAGCGGGCCGAGAAGGTCAGCGTCCGCGGGCCCGTCGTGTCGAGCCCGGCCCACACCGCGCGGTGACCCACCTCGGAACAGGTGCCCTCGACGATCGCCCCGCCGGGGGCGAGCCTCGCGCGCAGCATCGTCCAGTAGTCCCACGCCTCGGCCTCGCCGTACTGCCTGAGCACGTTGAACGCCCGGATCAGCAGGGGCGGCCCGCTCACCGGCAGCTCGAACCCGCCGAGCACGAAGGACAGGCCCTCCCGCTCGTACGGCCTGGCCGCGGCGACCCTGGCCGGGTCGATCTCGACGCCGACGACCTCGACGGACGGGCAGACCCTCCGCAGCCGCAGGAACAGCTCCAGCGTCGTGGTGTGCGAGGCCCCGTAGCCGAGGTCGACCACCAGGGGACGGTCCGCCGAGCGCAGCAGCCGGCCGTGGACGGCGGCGACCCAGCGGTCGGCCCGCCGCAGCCGGTTGTGGCCCGTCGTCCCCCTGGTGATCTCTCCTATCCGCTTCGGCACGCTCGCGCTCCGCCCCGGCCGGTCAGATCCGGTGGACCTTGTGCTGGGCGGCCTGGGCGCGGGGGCGGATGACCAGGCGGTCGACGTTGACGTGCGCGGGACGGGTGACGCACCAGGCGATGGCGTCGGCCACGTCGTCGGCCGTCAGCGGCCCCGGAACGCCCTGGTAGACCCGGGCGGCGGCGGTGTCGTCGCCGCGGAAGCGGTTCAGGGCGAACTCCTCGGTGTGGACCATGCCGGGGGCGACCTCGATGATCCGGACGGGCTCGCCGCACAGCTCCAGCCGGAGCACCTCGGTCATCGAGGTCTGCGCGTGCTTGGCCGCGTTGTAGCCGCCGCCGCCCTCGTAGGAGACCAGCCCGGCGACCGAGGTCAGCATGACCAGCACGCCGTCGCCCGACCGGATCAGGCCGGGCAGCAGCGCCTTGGTGACCCGCAGCGAGCCCAGCACGTTCGTGTCGTACATCCGCTGCCAGTCGGCCACGTCCGCGCCCGCCACCGGCTCCAGGCCGATCGCGCCGCCGGCGTTGTTGACCAACACGTCACAGCGGTCCAGCGAGGCGGCGAACTCGTCGACCGACTCCTGGGAGGTCACATCCAGCGTCGCCGCGCGGATTCCGGGCACCTCGGCGGCCAGCTTGTCCAGCCGGTCCCGGCGTCGCGCCGCGGCGACCACGTCGAAGCCCTCGGCGGCCAGACGGCGGGCCGTGGCCTCGCCGATCCCACTGCTGGCGCCCGTCACCACTGCTGTCCTGTTCATGGCCCCCAATACTGCCAGGGCGCGTCCGGGTGGTGGGAATGTTGCGGACTAATGGGTGGTTATATCCCTCTCGGAGGTGGTGCCGGTGAGGCGGCGGGTGAGACGGCGGGTCAACCGGGTCGCGACGATCAGCATGCACACGTCCCCCTTGGATCAGCCGGGGACCGGAGACGCGGGCGGCATGAACGTCTACATCGTCGAGGCGGCCAAACGCCTGGCCCACCTCGGGGTCGAGGTCGAGATCTTCACCCGGCAGACCGCGCGCGACCTGCCCCCGGTCGCCGAGATCGTTCCCGGGGTCTTGGTGCGGCACATCACCGCGGGGCCGTACGAGGAGCTCGACAAGGGCGACCTGCCGGGCCAGCTCTGCGGGTTCCTGTCGGGCGTGCTGCGCACCGAGGCGATCTACGACCCGGGCCGCTACGACGTGATCCACTCCCACTACTGGCTGTCCGGCCAGGTGGGCTGGCTGGCCAAGGAACGCTGGGGCGTGCCCCTGGTGCACACCATGCACACCATGGCCAAGGTGAAGAACCTCCTGCTCGCCGACGACGACAGGCCCGAGCCGCCCGCCAGGGTGATGGGCGAGCAGCAGGTCGTCGACGTCGCCGACCGCCTGGTGGCCAACACCCCCACCGAGGCGCAGGAACTCGTCGACCTGTACGGCGCCGCCCCCGGCCGCGTCGAGGTGATCAACCCGGGGGTCAACCTCACCGTCTTCCAGCCCGCGTCCATGGGCGCAGCCCGGCGTCGTCTCGGGCTGCCGCAGGACGCCCACGTGCTGCTGTTCGTCGGCCGGGTGCAGCCGCTCAAGGCCCCCGACGTACTGCTGCGCGCCGCGGCCAGGATGCTCATCGACGATCCCTCGCTCAGGTCGCGCCTCGTCGTCGCCTGCGTCGGCGGACCCAGCGGCAACGGCCTGGCCAGGCCCTCCTACCTGACCGAGCTGGCCGTCTCGCTGGGCATCCCGGACGTGGTCAGGATCGTTCCCCCGGCGCCCCAGCACGAGCTGGCCGACTGGTACCGCGCGGCCGACGTGACCGTCGTCCCCTCGCACAACGAGTCCTTCGGGCTGGTCGCCCTGGAGTCCCAGGCATGCGGCACGCCGGTCGCGGCGGCGTCGGTGGGCGGACTGCGCACGGCCGTACGCGACGGCGTCTCGGGCGTGCTCGTGGAGGGGCACGACCCGCACGACTGGGCGCGGGTGCTCGGCAGGTTCGTCAACCAGCCGGCCTGGCGCGACACGCTGTCGGCGGGCGCGGTCACCCAGGCGGCCGCCTTCGGCTGGTCGGCGACCGCGGCCCGGCTCGCCGACGTCTACGCCGAGGTGATGGCGCACCTGCACCGTGCCCCCGTCGCGATCAGCTCGTAGGGTGGGCGCATGCGTGAAGTGATCGAGGCGGCGCTCGGGAACATGGAGGCGTCCTTCGAGGAGCCCAGGCCCGGCGCCTTCCTGGTGACGCTCCCCGGCCAGCACAAGCTCGCGACCATGACGTGGCTCATCGTCGGCGACCGGGTCCTGCACGTGGAGGCGTTCTTCTGCCGCCAGCCCGACGAGAACCACGCCGAGTTCTACCGCTGGCTGCTGACCAAGAACGGCTCGACCTACGGCGTGCACTTCGCCCTCGACCCGGTCGGCGACGTCTATCTCGTCGGCCGGATCCCGCTGGGCGCGGTCTGCGAGGAGGAGATCGACAGGCTGCTCGGCTGCGTGCTCACCTACTCGGACGAGGGTTTCGACCGGGCGCTCGAACTCGGCTTCGCCTCCTCGATCCGCAGGGAGTGGGAGTGGCGGGCCAAGCGCGGCGAGTCGCTCGCCAACCTCCAGGCGTTCGCCCGCTTCGCCGATCCCGACCGCTGACGGGCCACCGTCTCCGGGCCACCGTCTCCGGGCCACCGTCTCCGGGCCGTCGCCTCCGGGTGGTCCCCGAGCCAGTTCTCGGGCGGTCTTTCCCGGGGCGCCGGCGACGGCGCCGTCGCGTCACCGTGCCGGGCCGTCGTCCCCCGGTCACCGCCCCCGGGTGCCGGAGGGGCGCCCACTAAGCTTGGGCGCATGGCGACTTTGGTGCTGCTTCGGCACGGTGAAAGCGAGTGGAACGCTAAGGGGTTGTTCACCGGATGGGTGGACGCCGGACTCTCCGCCACGGGTGAGGAGGAGGCACGGCGCGGCGGGCGGCTGCTGCTCGAGGCGGGCGTGCGGCCGGACGTGGTGCACACCTCGCTGCTGACCCGGGCGATCCAGACGGCCAACCTCGCGCTGGGCGCCGCCGACATGCTCTGGCTGCCGGTCGCCCGGTCCTGGCGGCTCAACGAGCGGCACTACGGCGCGCTGCAGGGCAAGGACAAGGCGCAGACCCGCGCCGAGTTCGGAGACGAGCAGTTCATGCTCTGGCGCCGCTCCTACGACACCCCGCCGCCCCCGCTCGCGGACGACGACGAGTTCTCCCAGGTCGGTGACGCGCGTTACGCGCTGCTGCCGACCGAGCTGCTGCCGAGGACCGAGTGCCTCAAGGACGTCGTCGAGCGCATGCTGCCCTACTGGTACGACGCGATCGTGCCGGACCTGTCGGCGGGCCGTACGGTCCTGGTCGTGGCGCACGGCAACTCGCTCAGGGCGCTGGTCAAGCACCTCGACGGGATCGGCGACGACGAGATCGCCGGGCTGAACATCCCCACCGGCATCCCGCTCCTGTACGAGCTGGACGAGGACTTCCGGCCGGTCGCCAAGGGCGGCCGCTACCTCGACCCCGACGCGGCCGAGGCCGCGATCGAGGCCGTGGCCAACCAGGGCAAGTAGGGACGGGAAACGCGGAAGGGGCCCGTCCGTCCGACGGGCCCCTTCTGTGTCTCCGTGTCTCTGTGTTCCGTGGTCTCGCTTCCCTACGGCGTGCCCGGCGACTTCCGCGCGGGCGCCGTGGGTCTCACACGATGCCGATCTCCGGCTCCGGTGTCCGGGAACCGGTCACCAGGTACACCACGTCACGGGCGACGCGCACCGCGTGGTCGGCGTAGCGCTCGTAGTAGCGGCCGATCAGCGTCACGTCGATGGCGGGCTCGACGCCGTACTTCCAGTCGGGGGCCATCAGCACCTTGAACAGCCTGCGGTGCAGCCTGTCCATCGCGTCGTCGTCGTCCTCCAGCTCCAGGGCCACGTCCACGTCGCGCGAGGCGATGCAGCTGCCGGCCTTGGTGACCAGGCGCTCGGCGATCTGGCCCATCTCCACGATCGTGGAGCGGATCTCCGGCGGGATCGCCGAGTCGGGGTGGCGCAGCCTGGCCACCTTGGCCACGTGCTCGGCCAGGTCGCCCATCCGCTCCAGGTCGGTGCCCATCCGCAGCGCCGCGATGACCATCCGGAGATCGACGGCCACCGGCTGCTGCGTGGCCATCAGGTCGAAGATCCTCGTCTCGATCTCGGAGAAGATCCGGTCGACCTCTTCGTCGTGGGAGATGACACTCTCCGCGAGCTGGAGGTCGGAGTCCAGGAGTGCGGTGGTGGCCCGGGAGATCGCCGACCTCACCAGTCGGGTCATCTCCACCAGCCGGCCCGTGAGGGCGTCGAGCTCTTCGTGGTAGGCGTCGCGCATGGGCTTCACCGTACGTGCGCGACAGTGAACGAACCTCGACCATAAAGTGAACTTTGCGGGAAAGGCCTTGGTCGTACCCGCTTGAGCTGCCCCAATGGGGGAAACGCCCGCCTACCATCGAGGTCGTGAAGCCGACAGGAGGAGCACGTGAGTGAGCTGATGGCGAGTCTGGCCGCGCTGGCCGGGTTCGTCGTGGGAGCGCTGGCCGTCATGGTCGTCCGCCAGAACGTGGGGCAGCGCGACGTCGCCGCCTCGGCGGACGAGAACGAGCCCGCCCCGCTGCCGCAGGGCGTCGCCTCGGTGCTGGCGGTCCTGCCGTCGTCGGCCGTCGTGCTCGACAAGGAGGACCGCGTACTGCGCGCCAGTTCGGCCGCGCGGGCGTTCGGCCTGGTCAGGGGTGAGAACCTGATGGCGGCCGAGCTGCTGGCGCTGGCCAGGCAGGTGCGCAGGGACGGGGAGATCCGCGAGAGCGAGATCGAGGTGGCCGGGCACAAGTTCGGCCAGGAGTCGACCAGCTTCGCGGTACGGGTCGCCCCGCTGGGGTCCCACGGCCAGGTGCTGGTGCTGGCGGAGGACCAGACCGAGCACCGGCGGGTCGAGGCGGTGCGCCGCGACTTCGTCGCCAACGTGAGCCACGAGCTCAAGACGCCGGTCGGCGCGCTGTCCCTGCTGGCCGAGACCATCCAGGACGCGGCCGACGACCCCGAGGCCGTCACCCGCTTCGCCGGGCGCATGCAGCACGAGGCCGCCCGCCTGAACTATCTCGTCCAGGACCTCATCACGCTCTCCCGCATCCAGGGGGCCGAGCCCATCCCCACGCCGGGACCCGTGCCCATCGACGAGGCCGTGCACGAGGCCATCGACCGCTGCAACACCACGGCGGCGGCCAAGGACATCACCCTCGTCGCCGGGGGCGCGGAGGGACTGCGGATCTGGGGCGACGACGAGCTCCTCGTCACCGCGCTGCGCAACCTCATCGACAACGCGGTCGCCTACAGCCCCGAGCACACCCGCGTCGTGGTCAGCGCGCGCGCCACCGGCCCCCACAGCGAGTCGGTCGAGATCAGCGTGAGCGACCAGGGCATCGGCATCCCGGAGAGCGCCCAGGAGCGCATCTTCGAGCGCTTCTTCCGCGTGGACGCCGCCCGCTCACGGGCCACCGGTGGCACGGGCCTCGGCCTGGCCATCGTCAAACACGTCGCCGCGGCCCACAACGGCGCGGTCACGGTGTGGAGCAAGGAAGGTTCCGGCTCCACCTTCACCCTCCGCCTGCCCGCCTTCGGCGGCACGGCGGTGGCTGTACCCGGTACCACCACCACCCCCATGGAGGCCGCGCAGTGACTCGCGTGCTTGTTGTCGAGGACGAGGAGTCGTTTTCCGACGCCCTGTCGTACATGCTGCGCAAGGAGGGGTTCGAGGTCGCGGTGGCGGCCACGGGGCCCGAGGCGCTGGACACCTTCGACCGTAACGGTGCGGATCTGGTGCTGCTCGACCTCATGCTCCCGGGCCTGCCCGGCACCGAGGTCTGCCGCTCCCTCCGCCAGCGCTCCAACGTTCCCGTGATCATGCTCACCGCCAAGGACAGCGAGATCGACAAGGTCGTCGGGCTGGAGCTGGGCGCCGACGACTACGTCACCAAGCCGTTCTCCTCGCGGGAGCTGGTGGCCCGCATCCGCGCGGTACTGCGCCGCCAAGGCGACGTGGAGGAGCTGGAGTCGGCGGTCCTGTCCGCCGGGCCGGTCAGGATGGACGTCGACCGTCACATCGTCGCGGTCCGCGGGGACCAGGTGCAGCTCCCGCTGAAGGAGTTCGAGCTGCTGGAGGTCCTGCTCCGCAACGCGGGACGGGTGCTCACCCGGGGCCAGCTCATCGACCGTGTCTGGGGTGCCGACTACGTGGGCGACACCAAGACGCTGGACGTGCACGTCAAGCGGCTGCGCGCCAAGGTCGAGGCCGATCCCTCGAATCCCCGCTGCATCCTCACCGTCCGCGGCCTCGGCTACAAGTTCGACCCGGCCGAAGACTGAGCTTCGGCCCGGCCGCGGACCGGGGCCCGAGCGCCCCGGAGCCTCCCGGGGCGTCAGGCGCCCTCAGAGGGCCGATCCGGCATTCGGAGGCCCTTGAGACCCTAAAGGGGGTGTACGGCTCACACCGAGCCGTACACCCCCTTTATTGGGTCTTTGCGGGCTTTGTCTAATGCCCCTCTTCGCCGTGGCCGCCCTCGGCGTTCTCCGCGGAGGCGGAGGGGGAGGCGCTGGAGGAGGGGGCCGGTTCGGCCGTCGAGCCCGGCTCGGCGGTCGAGGACGGCTCCGGGGTGGCGCTGGAGGCGGCGTCCGGGGCCGAGGCCGGGGCCTGCGGGAGCTCGCCGAACTCGCGGCTGCGGGTGATGACCGGGACGCTCATGGAGACGAGACCGGCGTTGGCGAACTGCAGCTGCACCGAGATGCTCTCGCCGCCCCTGAGCGGCTTCTTCAGGCCCTCGATCGTGAGCGTGGGCGTGGGCTGCCCGATGCCGACCCGCTGCTGGCTGGGGAGGTCGACCTGGGTGGCGACCTTGGCGACGCCGAGGGCCGGGTCGACGCCGAGGCCGACGAGCTTGTCGGCGTCCTTGTTGGTGTTCACCACCGACAGGTAGAGCGAGGTCGCCCCTCCGGCGGCCAGCTCCGAGCCGGAGTCGGGACCCAGGAAGAACGCCTGGGAGATGGCGATCCCCTTCGCCTTGAGGGTCTGCGCCTCGGTCGGGGAGTAGGGCTTGTTGGTGATCGCGTCGGATCCGGCACCACAGCCGGCCAGGACGGGGGCGGCTGCGAGGAACGCGGCGGCGGCGATCGCCCAGTGACGGCGGTTGCGGATCACGGTGCGAGTTCTCCTTGTCACACAAGATGCAGGGCAGGGCCAACCCTATCCGTGGACATAGGCAGGTTTTCCGGCGCCCCGCCTGATCGCGGAAGGGGCGGGGAACGCAGGTCATGAGGGCTTTTCACACCCTTGATTCATAGAGTTGAACGCTTGTCAAGCCTTAATATGCGGCTTTGACCTGCAGTTATGGTGATTTCACTGTTCCGGGAGGCTGTGGATACGTGGTACTCTTGAGTACAGCGGAAGGGGTACTTGTCACATGACTTTCCAGGTCGGCGACACTGTCGTCTACCCCCACCACGGGGCTGCTCGGATCGAGGCCATCACGACCCGAACCATCAAAGGTGAGGAAAGGACCTACCTGGTTCTCAAGGTCGACAAGGGCGACCTTACCGTCCAGGTGCCGGCTGACAACGCCGAACTCGTCGGTGTTCGCGATGTCGTCGGTCAAGAGGGCCTTGAGCGCGTCTTCGACGTGCTTCGCATGCCTCACACCGAAGAGCCCACGAACTGGTCCCGCCGCTACAAGGCCAACCTGGAGAAGTTGGCGTCCGGTGACGTCAACAAGGTGGCCGAGGTCGTTCGCGACCTGTGGCGACGCGACAAGGAGCGCGGGCTCTCCGCAGGAGAGAAGCGCATGCTTGCCAAGGCACGGCAGATCCTGGTCAGCGAGCTCGCGCTCGCCGAGAAGACCAACGAGGACAAGGCCGAAGCACTGCTCGACGAGGTTCTCAACTCCTGAACACAACATTTCCACGGGTGGGCGTCGGGGTTGACGTCCACCCGTTCGCATCCGGCCGCGAGCTTCACCTCGCGGGACTGCACTGGCCCGGCGAGACAGGTCTCGCCGGGCACTCCGACGGCGACGCCGCCGCCCACGCCGCCTGCGACGCGCTGCTGTCCGCCGCGGGGCTCGGTGATCTCGGCGGCCTTTTCGGGACCTCCGACCCGCGCTGGGCGGGGGCGTCGGGCGTCGCCCTGCTCGAAGAGACCGCCAGGAAGGTTCGCGCCGCCGGTTTCGAGATCGGCAACGTGGCCGTCCAGGTGATCGGGAACCGCCCCAAGATGGCGCCCCGCCGTACCGAGGCCGAGAAGGCGCTCAGCGCCGCCGTGGGCGCGCCGGTGAGCGTCAGCGCCACCACGACCGACGGCCTGGGGCTCACCGGGCGCGGTGAGGGTGTGGCGGCGATCGCGACCGCGATCGTGGTGAACCTTAATCGGGGGGCGGGCGTCTCCTAATACGGAACGCGAAAGCGCTCCGGCGGGCGGCGCGGATGCCCGTCGCCATTCGAGGTGGTGGCCCGTTTACTGGCGCGGTACGGGCCACCCCTTTTTTCTGAATGGCTTATGAATGTCCTGGGTAGCCCCCTATTAACCATGTCTCGTCATCGGGGGGATCCGGACATGATTGGTGCGATTGTCGGCGCGATCATCATCGGCGCCATCATCGGCGCGTTGGCGCGCCTCGTCATTCCAGGGCGGCAGGACCTCTCGATAGGGCTGACGCTCATCGTGGGTATCGTCGCCGCGCTCATCGGCTCGGCGATCGCCGCGGCGCTGGGACTCACCAACACCAGCGGGATCAACTGGTGGGAACACCTCATCCAACTCGCGCTGGCGGTGATCGGGGTGCTGCTGGTGGTCCAGATGCGGGCGAAAAGGACGCACTGAGCCGGGACTTTGCCGTTCTCAGGAATATCCGTGACGAAGGGGGTAGCCCTCCCCCCAGTGAGAGTGAAGGTCACCTCACCGGGAGGTTCACGATATGACCATCGCATCCATTCTCGGGGCCATCGTCATCGGTGCCGTCATCGGCGCCATCGGTCGTCTCCTGCTTCCCGGCAGGCAGGCGATCGGCTGGGTCCTGACCGTCGTCGTGGGCATCGTCGCCGCGCTCATCGGCACCGCCATCGCCCAGGTTCTCGGCGTCGCGACCACCGACGGCATCGACTGGATCGAACTCGCCATGCAGATCGTCCTCGCCGTCATCGGAGTCGGCCTGGTCGCCGGTATGAAGCGCTCCAGCGTCTGACGGAGCGCCTGACGGCGGGACCCCGGGCCCGGGGTGAGACCCGGGCCCCGACCGCGGGGCCTCGACCATCGGGGCCCGACCGTGGAGACCCGGGCCCCGGCCACAGGGGCCCGGCCGCGGGGAGCCGGGCCCGGCCCGCCGGGGCCGGGCACCAGGTTCCGGGAACCCTCAGCCCTCCGGCGGCGTGGGCGTGCTGCGTACGCGGCCCGAGGGCGGGGCGGCGCTCTCCCCGTCTTCCCCGTTCTTCTCGCCGTCCGCGCCGGCCTGGACGGCCGCTTCGCGTTCGACCTTCTCCCCGTCCTCCTTCTCGCCGTCCGCGGCCGCGGCGTCGTGCGCCGGATCCGGCGTCCGGGTCCGTGCCGGGGCGGTCGCGGAGACGGCGCGGGACGGTTCGTCGGTCACGACCTGGAACGGCTGGGTGTCGGCGTCGCGGTCGCCCACCTCGGGCCGCTCGTCCCGCTCGGTCTCCTGCCCCTCGTGCTCGTCGTGCCCCTCGTGCTCGTCGTGCCCCTCGTGCTTGTCGTGCTCGTCGTCGTGCGGGGCGGGGTGGGGGCCGGTACTCGCGTCCCAGGTCTCCACGCGCTCGCTGACCCGGCCCTCCGGCTTCCGTACGGCGGCGCGCGGCGGATGGACGAGCAGATCGCCCTGATGCGGCCGGACCAGATCTCCCCAGCGCAGGGGCTTTTCCCGGCCACCCCCACCCTGCTCGGGTCCGTCCTGTTCGGGCCTGTTCTGTTCTGGCCTGTCCTGTTCGGCGGCGACGGGAACGGCGGGGGTCTCGGCGGGCTCGGCGGGACCGGTGATCTCGGGTGTCTCGGGTGCCGCGGTCGGGCCGACCACCGGTACGGCGGGCGGAAGGGCGTGGTGCGGTGCCGTCTCCAGGGGCGGGGCCGCCTGCGGATCGAGCACCACCTCCGACGGCTGGTGATGCACCGGATGGGCCTGGTGCTCCGCGGGGTCCGGCGGGCTGGGATGGGGGACGTGCGCCTGCCGCCGGGGGTGGTCCCGATGCGCGGGGGGAGCGGCGTGGCCGTACTGGAGGGGGTACTCCGCGGTCGGCAGGTCGGCGTCGGGGAAGGGCACGATGTCGTGGTCGACGCGTGCCGCGGCGGCGTCGGCGGCGCCCCGTCTGGCGGCGGCGTGGTTGATCAGCAGCAGCCACAGCCACAGGGCCAGGAGCAGCGTCACCCAGGGGGTGACGGCGACCACCACGGCCGCCCGCCGTACGTCGATGGTGGCCCGTGTGGCGGTGGCGACCTCGGCGGCGCCCGCCGCGGCGAACAGCAGGACCAGGACCACGCCCGCCTGTAGCCGCACCGGCCAGCGCCCGCCCCGCAACAGGAGCACGGCGATCAGCGTGATGGCGAGCAGCGCGTCGAAGGCCGCCGGATAGAGGTAGGCGAGGCCCGCGGGGGCCTCACCGACGACGGCGAGGGCGCGCAGGTCGTCGAAGGAGAGCACGCACGCGGCCGCGGTGAGCGCGGCCACGCCGACTCCGACGAGGGCGATCCCGGCACGGCGCAGGGCGACGACCACCCGGCTCGGCTGGGCGGGCGGGGTCGAGGACGGGCGGGAGAGCTTGTCTGCCGCCGCGGGGGATTTCACGTCCATGGCCCTTCGAGCCTACAGAATCGGCACCTGGCATGATCGGTGGACCGAAACGGGATGAGGAGGAGAGTTGACCGAACTGTCCAGCGATGTCCGTGCGCTGTTCGACGCGACGAACTTCGCCACGATGACCAGCCTGAACGCCGACGGCAGCCCGCAGGCCAGCGTGGTGTGGACGAGGACCGACGGCGACGACATCGTGTTCTCCACGGTCAGAGGGCGGCGTAAGGACCGGAACCTCGCCCGGGACCCCCGGACGACCGTCGTGGTGATCGATCACGCCAACCCCTACCGCTACGCGGAGGTGCGCGGGACCGTCACGGTGACCGAGGACCCGACCGGCGCGCTGATCGAGGAACTGTCGCAGAAGTACACCGGCAAGTCCTGGGTGGAGGCGAACCCGGAGGCGCAGCGGTTGATCGTCCGGGTGATCCCGGAACGGGTCTACCTGCACGGCTGATCCTGAATGAGCAAGGCGGTATTCGCGCTCGTTGTTATAAAAAGTGCTACTGGGCAGCCTCAACGTCTCGTAACACGGCTTGTGGGGTGAGGTAAGGCGTTAGCCTTGCCTTCGTGAGCCTGCGCCTATACGACACCAGCGTACGTACAGTCCGTGAATTCGTTCCGGTCGAGTCCGGCCGGGCGTCGATCTACCTGTGTGGTGCAACCGTGCAGGCTCCCCCGCATATCGGGCACATCCGATCCGGCGTCAACTTCGACGTGCTGCGCCGGTGGATGACCCGGTCGGGATACGAGGTGACCTTCTGCCGTAACGTCACCGACATCGACGACAAGATCATCAGGGTGGCGGCCGCCGAGGGCGTGCCGTGGTTCGTGGTCGCCGAGCGCAACCAGCGCGCCTTCACCTGGGCCTACCAGGTGCTCGGCTGCCTGCCGCCGACCGTCGAGCCCAGGGCCACCGGCCACGTGCCCGAGATGATCGAGTTGATGGAGCGTCTCATCGCGGGGGGGCACGCCTACGCCGCCGACGGCGACGTCTACTTCGACGTCATGTCCTACGCCGACCGGTACGGCTCGCTGTCCAACCAGAAGCTCGAGAACCTCAGGGCCGCGGGCGACACCGACAACGACTCGGCCAAGCGCGACTCGCGTGACTTCGCGCTGTGGAAGGGCGAGAAGCCCG
Source organism: Streptosporangium sp. NPDC051022 (assembly GCF_040683035.1). Classification (NCBI taxonomy): domain Bacteria; kingdom Bacillati; phylum Actinomycetota; class Actinomycetes; order Streptosporangiales; family Streptosporangiaceae; genus Streptosporangium; species Streptosporangium sp. NPDC051022. The sequence continues at coordinate 517,193 of NZ_JBFBCF010000001.1, forward strand.
GCGAACCGACCTGGCCGACCCCGTGGGGCCGCGGCCGTCCCGGCTGGCACCTGGAGTGCTCCGCCATGGCCACCAAGTATCTCGGGCCGACCTTCGACATCCACGGCGGCGGCGTCGACCTGATCTTCCCGCACCACGAGAACGAGCTGACCCAGTCGCAGGCGGCCGGTGACGGCTTCGCGCGGTACTGGATGCACAACGGCATGCTCAAGATCGGCGCGGAGAAGATGAGCAAGTCGCTCGGCAACTCCCTGCTGATCCCCGAGGTGACCAAGAAGGTCCGTCCCGTCGAGCTCCGCTACTACCTGGCGGCCCCGCACTACCGCTCCGCGATCGAATACTCCGAGGAGGCCCTGTTCGAGGCCGCCACGGCCTACCAGCGTATCGAGGGCTTCGTCACCCGGGCGGCGGAGGTGATCCACGACGTGGACGCGCACGCGCCGCTGCCCCAGGCCTTCGTGGACGCGCTCGACGACGACCTGGGCACCCCGCAGGCGCTGGCCGTCGTGCACGAGGTGGTCCGCGAGGGCAACGTCGCGCTGGCGCAGGGGAACAAGGAGCAGGTCGCCAGGTTGCTGGCCGAGACGCAGAACATGCTCGACGTGCTCGGCCTGGACCCGCGCTCGGAGCAGTGGCGGACCTCGGGTGGCGAGTCGGGGCTGCGTTCGACCGTGGACACGCTGGTCAGGGTGGCCCTGGAGCAGCGCCAGGCGGCCCGGGCCCGCAAGGACTTCGCGGCGGCCGACGGCATCCGCGACCAGCTCGCCGAGGCGGGCATTCTCGTCGAGGACACCCCCCAGGGGCCCCGCTGGGAACTTTCCCGGTAGAAGCAGGCCGTACCCTATACAGCATGGCCGGTGGGGGTAGAGGGTCCGGGCGACCCGCGAAGAAGAAGAGTCCGTCCAAGGGCACGGGCGGCAACGTCCGCCGTGGCCTGGAGGGCAAGGGAGCGACCCCGCCTGCGCACATGCGGCACTGGCACAAGGACAAGGCCAGGACCGAACGGATCGAGCGGGAGGAGCGGACCGGCAGGCCCTCCTCCCCGCGGACCCCGGTCCGCGCCAGGCGGAGCGAGGACGCCCCCGAGTACATCGGCGGCCGCAACCCCGTCCTTGAGGCGCTGCGCGCCGGTGTGCCGGCGAACGCGCTGTACGTCGCCCTGCGCATCGACAACGACGACCGGGTCAAGGAGACCGTCCGGATCGCCGCCGACCACGGCATCGCGATCCTGGAGGTCGGCAGGGAGAAGCTGGACCGCCTCACCGAGGGGGCGATCCACCAGGGCGTGGCCCTGCAGATCCCGCCGTACGACTACGCCCACCCCGACGACCTGGTCCGCATCGCCCGGGACGCCGCGGAGGTGCCGCTGATCGTCGCGCTCGACGGCGTCACCGACCCCCGCAACCTGGGGGCCATCGCCCGCTCCGCCACCGCCTTCGGCGCCCACGGCCTGCTCGTCCCCTCCCGCCGCTCGGCCGGGGTGACGGGAGGGGCGTGGAAGACCTCGGCGGGCACGCTGGCCACCCTGACCGTCGCCCGCGCGGCCAACCTGACCACCGCCCTGCGCGAGTACCGCGAGGCCGGTCTGTTCGTCATCGGCCTGGACGGCGAGGGAAAGATCGACATCGGCGACGCCCACCTCCTGGAGGACCCGCTGGTCATCGTCGTGGGCTCGGAGGGCAAGGGCCTGTCCCGCCTGGTCCGCGAGTCCTGCGACCTGGTCGCCCGCATCCCGATGAACGCCGCCGCCGAGTCGCTCAACGCGGGCGTCGCCGCCGGCATCGCCCTGTACGAGGTGGCCCGCAACCGCCGCCGCTGAAGCCGGGACCGCGCTCCGCGGATCCAGCCGTGGCGGGGCGCCGTCCGGGCGGTCGTGACGGGTGGTCGTGAGGGGCGGAAGCTCCAGCGGGCTGGGATCCGGGGTTTCACACTCCCATCGGTGACGCCCGAGGGGTAAGCCGACTACACTCATCAGACGACCGTGCCGACGTAGCTCAATCGGCAGAGCAACAGTCTTGTAAACTGTAGGTCAGGGGTTCGATTCCCCTCGTCGGCTCTTAGTGCGAAGGCCCAGGTCAGGGGCATGATCCCCGAACCTGGGCCTTTGTCGTTCCCGGCCCTTCCGTCGGCCGCGTGCCACCTACGTGCCACTAGCGCTCTCGATCTTCGTTTCCCGTGCCACCTGGAACGCGCTCCCGAGCGCCTGGGCGATGGCCCGGTCCCGGTCCTGACCGGCGTGCTGGTAGATCAGCGCCGCCCGTGTGGAGGAGTGCCCCATGCGGGACATCAGCTCCTTGAGGCTCGCCCCCGTGGAGGCGGCCAGGGTGTTGCCGACGTGGCGAAGGTCGTGGAAGTGGAGGTCGGGGAGGCCGACCGCCGCACGGGGCCGCACCGCCGCGGGCTATAGACCGAAAGCACCCCCCTCGATGAGGATGAGCAGTCCAATCCCGGTCAGGACCAGCGGCAGAAGGACATGCCCCCATCGGCTAAGAACCTGTGCGACGACCGGGCGAGTGGCGAAGAACCGTCCTACAGCGCACCAGACCGCGACCAGGACCAAGAAGACCAGCACGTAGATGCTCATCCCACCGAGGCCAGTATTAGCGAAGACCGGCACATAGACGCCGATGTTGTCACCGCCATTGGCGAAGGTGACCGCAGCCACCGCCAGCATCTCCGGTGCGTTTGAGCGTTCTTCGGCCGGGTCGTCACCGCCACCGCGGTGGTTCTTCCACGCCTGCCAGGCAGCCTTGACACCCAGAGCAAGCGGTAGCAACCCGAGGTAGGGAATAACAGGCTCAGGCAGGAAGGTGGCACCGAACCCAGCCGCCACGGCCACCAGCAAGATCCCCAGAAAGCCGAGGTATTGGCCGGCCACGATCCGGCTTGTCGCACCAGGATGCCCGGCACCTTGGGCAAAGAAGAGCGCCAGGATCAAGATGTCATCCACGTTGGTAACAGCGAACAGCCCAGCCGCCTGCCCTATGATGCCCGGGTCCACGCAAGATGCCCCTTCTGTCCTTGGGATGTCCAGGGCGACAGTACTGGTGCAGGTGACCACTTATCTTGTCCCGTTGCCTGATTGTGCGCGGCACACGAGAACCATCGAGGTCCGCACGGGAGATCGTTTCTGAGGAGGGAAACCTCTTCCGTAGTGGGACCGGACCGGTGGTGAAAAGCCGGACCTATACCGCCCTGACGGTCGCCTTGCGGTGCTTGGGCACCGTACGGGGCTGGGGGCCGATCGACGGTCTGGGACTTCGTTCCTGATGACGGTGTGGGCGCGTTCCCGGTTACGGTCGCGGGGCCGGATGCCTTCTTCGTTCCAGGATCTTCGAGACCTCTTGGCTGAGGCTGGCGTCGATGCTCCGAACAGGCCGGACGAGGGACGCGGCTCGCGCGGGCGGTACATGAGCCGGACCTCGGCGGTGATCCTGCGGTGTGGCGGTACCGGAGCAACATCGAGTTCGGTTCGGGCGGCGGCGATGCGCTGCTGGATGCCGGACTTGTCGGCTTCGGCCGCCCATTGGCCTGAACATGCGAACGTCCCGCGGTCCTCCACTCGGAGGACCGCGGGGCACTTGGTGTTCAGGTCAGCAGCAGTAGATGTCGGACGACTGTGCGGCCGACGCCGGCGAGGTCCCACCCCGCGCGTGCCGGGCGTGCGGGGTGGGTGGCGTCGAGCCGAGTCACGGCTTCCTGAAAGCTTTCTCCGTACGGTGCCGGTCGGTGCTGCCTACTATTTCTCCGTGATTGAGTGGATCTTGGCGATTCTCGGGGCGTTCGCGCTCGTCCCCGTAGTGTTCGCGGCGCAGTCGGCTCCGCAAGGCCGTCATGGCCGTGTGCGTGTTCATCACCTGATCGTGGGATCGACCCTGTCGGTGGTCGGCGTCGGGGTGATGGCGTTCATCGCCTGGTCCACCCGCGAGGACAAGCACTATGACGACTTCGGATCGGCCGTGATCACCCTGGCTGCCCTGCTGGCCGGGGGAGTGTTCGTCCTCGGTCTGGGCCCGCTCGCCTCGTGGCTGCTGGGAGTCCTCGGGCGGCGTGCCGTACGGCTGCCGCCGCCGGTTCGCCTGGCGGTCCACGACGTGGCCGGTAATCGTGTCCGGACGGCTACCATGATCACGATAATGATGAGCGCGACGACCCTCGCGGTCGCGGTGGCGATCATCGCGATCGCCGTGACCGCGCAGAACAGAGCGGGATACTTTCCTCAGGGCCGGTCTGACGCCCTGGTGGTGCGGGACTTCTCCACGGAGGACGTGGCCGCCGTACGGGCGGCCGTTCAGCGGGAGTTGCCCGGAGTGCCCATCGCGCAGATCGATCGTCAGCTCGGAGAGGGACACTTCAGGGTAGACATCGAGAACGTGGATCTACCGGATCTGGAGAGCGTCGCTCCGCCCGGCCTCATCGGTGACCAGGGAGTGCTCCGCTATCTCACGGGAGACCCGGCGATGCCCTACGACGAGAACACGGCCGTGGTGGTCACGGTCGCAGACGTGGAAGTCGACAGGGTGACGATCGACTACGACCTCTCCGGGATCGACGGCCCGTTGTCGACCAAGACCATTCCCGCGATCGTCGTCAGGCCCGCCGACCCTCGCCTGGAGGAGCTCTTCCTTCCGGCGAAGGTCATCCGGGATCTCGGCTATCAGCTGGAGCCGGAGAAACTGATCGTCGACCCCTCCCTCCACCGGACTACGGCGGCCGAGCAGGAGCGGCTGGAGCGCCGAGTGGGGGAGAACGCGATCGTCTACGTCGAACGCGGGTTCCAGGCTTCGTCCGACTGGCAGATCTTCGTCGCGGCGGCGCTTCTCGCCACTCTCGGAGCGGCGCTGGCCGCGTCCGGTACGGGGGCCACCGGCTCCCGGCAGGAACGCGTACTGCTGCGGATCAGCGGCGGCTCGGCCGTGCCCCCGCGGTTGTTCGTCGCGTGCCGCGCGGGACTCAGCGCGGCCTGCGGTACGGCGATGGGCGTGGCCGCCGGGTGCGTCGTCGGCCTGCTCCTGGTGTGGCCGATAACGACTTCGATCGAATGGGAGCCGATGCCGCGGGTGGCCTTCGAGACCCCGTGGCTGTCGATGGCCGCCCTGGTCGTCGGGCTGCCCGTGCTCGCCGCGGCTGTCGCGGCTCTCTTCCCGCCCGGTAAGACCGCCCGGCGTGACCGCCCGGCCGGTGCCCCGGGGTGATCCTGGGAGAACGGCGCGTGCCGAGCGGGGGCAGTCATGTGACCCGCGTGGCTGTGGGGGAGACCGCCGGGTCGGCGCCGGCGGCGATCCCCTCCCGTAGGGCCGTCCGTAAGCCGCTTACCAGCCGATTGCAAGTCACGCCGCTGATCATGGGAATCCAGTACCTGTCTTTCGGAGGCCACATGACTGCGACAACCCGACTCGGAAAGCGTCTCGCTCTGGCAGCCCTGGCGGGGCTCATCCTGCTCGGCGCCGGGTTCGCCAACACGGACACCGCCGACGGCGACGCGCTCGCCGGGGCCGGGATACCCGTCAGGATCACGGTCATCGGCTCCGCGGGGACGCCCGGCGCGGCAAGCTCGTAGAGCGCCCCGGAAATGCGAAGAAGCCCGTCACTCCGGAGAGCGGCGGGTTTTTTCATCCGGTGGTCGGAGCAGGTGACGGAAGCCCCCTGAGAGGCTCCCGGCCTGTGGACGGCGGGTGATCGGATCGCTTGGTCACATGACCGTGGACAGGCCCTGAGCCGCTGCGCCGATCACCACGTGTCCCATCCTGACCACCTGTACCAGGGGCCGACAAGCGGGTCGAGGCTCTCCACATCGTCTTCGGGCATCTGGCCCGCCGGGCTCCACACGAAGCCTGCCGACGTCTGGATCAGCCAGTCGTCGACCGAGAAGCGGGCACCGCCGCCAGGTGTCGCCTCCGACCAGCAGACGCTGTAGAGGCCGACGAGCCGGCACTCGTGCGAGACCTGCCCGCTCTTGGCGACGGTCTCGGCGAAGGACGTCAGGGCGGGCTGCGACAACGCGAATCGTGCGTAGAACGGGGCGTCGACGAAGATCGAGAGGGCGACACCGCCGAGAATCATCCACGGTACGAACCAGCGCCATTGGTGCGCGGACACCGCGTTGGAGTCCGCCGCCGCCGCGAGGGTGATCCGTACGAGCCACAGCGGGAGGAGCACGCCACCCGCGCAGAAGGCGAAGATGAACAACTCGACGTACGGATAGGGAGCGCTGGCCCACCACAGACACACGAACGCCGCGAACGAGAATGCCATGAGCAATGGCCAACCGAGCGGCTTGGCGATCATTTCGTCACCCTAGCCCTCCGCCGGTGCCCGGCGACAGCGGCGATTCCGGACGTGCCGTTCGTGCGCCGAACACGAGGGCCACCGATCGGGGGGATTCGGCCGGCGGCGACCCAGGCCACCGCCCGGTCGGCTACTCGGACTCCGGAACGGCTTGCGGGGCGGGGGCCGCGTAGCCCGGGACGGAGGGCCAGCGGACGGTGAGCACCACCGACTCCTCCTCGGCGTACCAGGAGTGGTCGACACCGTGGCCCCACACGACGTAGTCGCCCCGCCGGGAGAGCACCACGCTGCGGCCCGGCAGCTCCACCCGGAAACGGCCGCTGATCAGCAGGAGCAGTGCCGTGCGCTTCTCGCCGGTGACCCACTGCGCGCGCTCGTCGCCACGGGGGTGCACGCCCCACTTGATCTCGACGTCCTCGCTGTGCCGGGCGTCGCCGGCCGGTTTGAAGTGCCCGAGCAGCCAGCCGCGGTCACCGGCCGCGTCCACGTCCGCGTTACCCACATATACGTTCTCCAGCACGAGCCGCGACGTTAGCACGGCACCCGGCCGGGCTCAGCGGTCCCGCCGCGGGGCGCATATCTCACCGGACAGGACGTCCTGCCAGGACGCGCCGGAGGCCTCTCCCGCGCTGCCCGTGCGCTTCGCCGGAACCATCCGCATGGAGGCGTAGGCCAGTGCCGGAGCACCGTCCTGTTCCAGCCTGATCGGGATCGGCCAGTCTCCCCTCGGTACGGCTCGGCAGTCGGTGACCTCGTACCTCAGGTCGAAGCCCGTGGCCTGCTCGGGTGGAAGGGAGTGGGGGATAGGCCTCCGGGAGGACAGCAGCCTCAGACCGGGACCGTTCCGGCCGACCCCGAAGACCGTCACGGGCCCGTCGTTCAGGTTCCGCACGTTGACCCGGACGCTGAACCGTCCGCGGCTTCCGCGTTCGGTGCGGACGGCCTCGCTGGAGGTCTCCGCGGACGCCAGCCCGAAACGGAGCGCCGTGCCGTCCGGGGAGAATCCCGTCCTCGCGGTCCTGAGCCGTGCCGTGGAGACGGCCGGGCGTGCCCTCGCGGTGCCCCGATACGCCCGTGGAAGGCCGGAGCGCGCTCGTGAGACGCCGGAGCGCGCCCGTGGGACACGGAAGCGTGATCGCCAGATGCCGGAGTGCGACCTCGACGCGCCGGAGGCGGAGCGTGAGGTGCTGGAGTTCGCCTTCGAGCCGCCGAAGCGCGTCTTCGAGCCGTGGGTCGGCGCGGAGGCGTGCGGCGCCGCGAGCAGCCCGCACGCCAGCATCAACGCCAGGGCGGACACAAGACCTGGATTGCCAGCCATGCCGGAGGTCATTCACCGGATCGGTCACCGGGAAAACCCATGGTGTGATCATGATCGGCCAAACGTTCGGGCAGGACTCCGGTGCGGGCCGTGAGCGGCGTGAGGTAGCGGCGTGAAGTTCCGGGGCCGCGCCGCGTTTCCGAGGACCGAGCGTTCCGGGACCGTGCCGCGTTTCCCGAGGGCCGGGGGTTCCCGGGCCGCGCCGCGCCTTCCGGAGGGCCGAGACTTGTGCCATGAGTATGCCTCCGCCCCCGTTCTCGCCCCCGCCTTCGTCACCGTCGCCGCTCCCGGTACCACCCTCGGCCTCCTCCGGGGCCAGGGGCGTGCTCTACGTGATCGTGTGCGCGGCCGGTGCCGCCGTCGGGGTCGGCGACCTGGTCGTGATCGCCCAGGACGAGGGATGGGCCGTACAGATCGTCACCACCCCCTCCGCGCTGGACTTCGTCGACGTCCCGGAGCTGGAGCGGTTGACCGGCCGTCCCGTCAGGAGCAGGTACCGCAGGCCGGACGAGCCGAAGCCGCCCCGGGCCGACGCGATCGTCGTCGCTCCCGCGACCTACAACACCGTCAACAAGTTCGCCCAGGGCATCGCCGACACCTACGCGCTCGGCCTTCTCGCCGAGGCTCCCGGGCTGGGCATCCCGGTGGTCGTGGTGCCCTTCGTCAACGAGGCGCTCGCCTCCCGGATCCCGTTCCGCCGCAGTGTCGAGACGCTGCGCGCCGAGGACGTGGCCGTGATCTTCGGCCAGGGGGAGGACGAGGGCCGGGGAGCCGGGGACGGTACCCCGTGGCGGTCCGCGCTGGACGAGATCGGGGCGCGGGCCGCCCGGAAGGCGAGCGGGTGAGGCTTCCACCGGGAGGGGCAGCCGGAACATGACTTTCCCCTCACGCGCTGACACATCTACATAAAAGGCCCTCTAGGGCGAGAACACGACCTCCAAGGAGCTTGCACTCCACGTCACTGCATAACTACTATCGGTGAAAAAGATCTTGGGGGGGTCTTATGTCATCGATCTTCATGTCAGTGGCGCCGAGAGCCAAATCACTTCTGTTGTCGCTGGCGCTGGCGGGGGCGACAGTCGCGGCACTGCCCGGGCAGGTGCCGCAGGCGCGGGCGGACTCCGACACCGGTAGCACGGTGGCGAACGTCCAGGTGGGTCTGTCGATCACGTTGAGCGACCTGACCGCCGCGTTCACCTTGGCGGGCAACCCCGGGCAGACCGTGGCGTCCGGCACCGGCCTGCCCGTCACGATGAGGGTGACGACGAACAACTTCGCCGGATACTCCGTCACGGTCCAGCCCCAGGCGGCCAACCTCGTCGGGGCGATCGCGGGCAACACCGACGTCGTCCCGGTGACCCTGTTGCAGGTCCGCGGGCCCGCCCAGGTCGCCTTCACGGCCCTGTCGTCCGCCACTCCGCTGGAGGTGGCGCGTAAGACCGCGGCCTCCGATCCCGCGGGGGACCTCATCAGCAACGACTTCCAGATCACCGTGCCGTTCGTCCGTCCCGACACCTACAGCGGCACGCTCAACTACGTCGCGACCACCCTGTAGCCCGCTCGATCTTCGTCAATCACTCATCCAACGATCGCAATGGGGGGCTGCGCAGTGGCCGGAAGGCTTCAGCGCGCGATTGCCGCGTTCCTGGCGGCAGGTGGCGTGGCGGTGGCGACGGGCCCGCAGGCGTCGGGAACGCCGGGCGCAGCCCCCAAGCCTGATTTCTCCCTGACGGTGAGTCCAACGCGGCTGATCGTCGGTCCGGAGCATCTCGATCGCGCCCAGACGTTCCAGGTGACGAACAAAGGGCGGCTGCCGATCGACGTCGTGGTGAGAACGGCGAGCTTCAGCGCGGGGCAGGACGGAAAGGTCGTCCTCGACGAGGACGCCCCCTACTCGGCGGCCGACTGGATCGAGGTCAGCCCGGCCGCGTTCCACCTGGCCCCCGATTCGGGACGGCAGGTCACCGTACGGATCGACCCTCCCCGTGACCCCGACAGCGGCGAGCACCAGGTCGAGGTGCTCTTCACGGTGCCCCCCGGAGCGAAGACCGGCGGCGACAACATCAGGATCAGCCGGGCGATAGGCACGCCGATCTACATCACCGTCCCGGGGCCGGTCGACACCTCGCTCCAGATCGGCGGCCTGCGCTCCCCGGGGTTCGCACTGGGCGGTCCCGTGGACTTCGGGGTCACCGTCGACAACCAGGGCACCGTGCACCGCGACTTCTTCGGCCGTGACGCCCTGAGCGTCGAGGTCGACGGACGACGGGTCCCGTTCCCCGACTTCACCGTGCTGCGCGGGGCCAGCAGGGACGTCACCCTCCGGTGGGCGGATCCCCCGTTGATGTGCGTCTGCCACGCCAGGGTGTCGGTCTCCGGCCCCGGCGGGACGTCCAGCCGGAGTGCCACCCTGGTCATCTTCCCGCTGCACCTGTTCGCGCTGCTGCTGGGAGTGCTGCTCGCGCTCTCCTTCCTGCTGCGGCTGGCGCGGCGGCGTTACCAGGCGCACGTGCTGGGCGTGGCCAGGTCGCTGCGGGACTCCGGCGGGGACGGGCTCCGGCGGGACGACGAGATGGACGACGAGATGGGCCGGGTGTAGGAACGGTCCTGCCGCCGGGCCGTACGGCCTGGGCCGTACGGCACCGGCCAGGAGGACGTGGGTCGTCGTCACGCTCGGCGGGGGGCGTCGTGTGAGCGCGCGGCCGTGAGCGCGCGGCCGTGAGCGCGCGGTGGGGGCGTCACGCGAGTGCGCGGCGGGAGGTGGCGGGACCGCCGGGGGCGGGGCGCAAGCCGTACCAACCGGATGTTTCCCTCGGTGTCGACGGCCCCGGCGCGAAGGTCCGGGGACCAAGACGGTGGATCGGCCACGCGGGAGTGGCTCTTCGTCACATACTGGAACGCTACATAAGCTCAGAGTGACCGACGAGGGGCACGGCGGTGACGGGGACGATCCTTCAGCCAGTCCGCACGGAACGGGACGGCCGGTTCGCGAGGGAAGGCGAGATCTCGCGGGAGAGCGGCGGAGGCACGCGTGAGGAGGCGGGCCGCCCCGACATAGACGTCACCGTGATCGTTCCCGTCTACAACTGCCGTCCCTATCTCGACCGCTGCCTGACCTCCCTGCTGGTCCAGCGGGTCAGCAGGGAGATCGTCGTCGTGGACGACGGCTCGACCGACGGCAGTGCCGAGCTGCTCGACCTCTACGCCTCCTACCACCGGGGCGTCATCAAGGTCATCCGGCAGGAGCACTCGGGTGGCGCGGGCCGGCCCCGCAACGTGGGGCTCTCCCAGGCCCGGGGCAGATACGTGTTCTTCTGCGACGCGGACGACTATCTCGGCCCCGAGGCGCTGGAGCGGATGCTCGCGATGGCCGAGCGCAACGGCTCCGACATGGTCCTCGGGAAGATCGTCGGGCACGACCGCAGGGCGCCGGCCTCGATGTTCCGGGAGAGCGCGGAGCGGGTCGCGCTCGGTGACAGCTCCGTCTACAACAGCCTGAGCTGCTTCAAGCTGTTCCGCAGGGAGATGCTGGAACGGCACGCCATCCGCTTCGACGAGACGCTGCTGGTGGGGGAGGACGTGTTCTTCACCACCCACGCCTACTGCCACGCCGGGGTGATCTCGGTGGTCGCCGACTACGACTGCTACCACCTGGTCGCCAGGTCCGACGGCAGCAGCATCATGCAGCGCTCCGGCAGCCGTGACCCGGTCTCCTGGCTGCGGATGATCAAAGGGCCGATCGAGCTGATGGTCCGGCACGTGCGTCCGGGCGCGCTCCGTGACCACCTGCTCAGACGCCACTTCCGGATGGACGCCCTCAGCAGCCTCGGCAGGCCCTTCCTGGAGGCGGAGGAGGTCCAGCGCAAGGAGATCGTCGCCGAGGTGGCCGACATGTGCGAGCGGTGGCTGACCGACGGGGTCCGCGAGCGCCTCAACCCCATCGACCGCAGCCGCATCGCCGCGCTCCAGGACATCGACCGCCTGGTACGGCTGGCGCACATCGAGTCCGCCGTGGTCCGCCGGGAGCTCACCGGCCTCCACTGGGACGGCGAGGGCAGCCTGGTCGTCTCGGGCAGGGTCGGGCTGAGCGCGCTGGAGCAGGGCGGCCGCCCCGATCTCGTCGCGGGTGGCCTAGCGCTGGTGCTGCGGTCGCGCGGCGGTGGCGGTGCCGACCGGCACGGCGGTGGGCACGGCGGTGGGCGGAGCGGGGGCGCGCCGCGCGGCGGGGGGAACACGGGCGGAAGGCGGGGTGAGAGCGGGAGGAAGGACGGGAGCGGGTGTGCCGAGCGGGGCGGGTGCGCCGACGGTCCCGTCGAGGTCGTGGTCCCGGTCACCGGTGACCACGAGAGGTTCACCGGTCTCGTGGACACCGCGAGACTGCCGTCCGGCGTCTGGGACGTCTACCTCAACGTCGAGTGCGAGGGCGTCAGCCGCCTCGCGCGCCTCGGCGCGGACCGGGACGGGCGGATCGTCCAGCCGGTGCCCCGCGTGATCGACGGGATCGTCGCCCTGCCATACTTCACCAGGCCGCACGGCAACCTCAGCCTCGACGTCGGGGGTCACGTGGTGAGCGTCCCCGGCAGCGCGCGGCTGACCCGGGCCCGCTGGGCGATCGGGCACAGGCTGGTGCTCGACGGCGAGGTCAGCGTGGGCGCGGCCATTCCGGGGGCGCGGACGGTGCGCCACCTGGTGTGGCGGGAACGGTGGTCGGGGCGGGAGCGGCGCGAACCGGTCGAGGTCGAGGCGGGCGGCGCCTTCGCCGCCCGGCAGGCCCTGGGCAGGCTGGGGCCGGGCACCTGGGACGCCTACCTGGAGCTGGACCTGGGCGGGCCTCCGGCGCGCTTCAGGATCGAGGCGGCGGCCGAGACGATCGCGCCGCCGCGCGTCTGGTGGCGGGGGCTGGTCAGGCGCAGCGTCAGGCCCTACGCCACCGCGGGTAAGGGGCGGCTCAGCACGGTGGTCCGCACCTTCACCCCCAGGTCGTTCGTCCGCAGGGTCTTCCGTTAATGCCACTATCTTGCAACTACAAGCCCATGGCGTAAGGTTGGAAGGATTTCGCACTTCGGAGGCTTGTGGTGCACGTACCCGATGGCTTTTTCAACGCAGCCGTGTCGATCTCGGCCGGGGCCGTCGCGGCCGCCGGTGTGGCGGTCTGCCTGCGCGGCGCCCGCCGAGAGCTCGACGACAAGACCGCGCCCATGGCGGGTCTGGTCGCGGCCTTCATCTTCGCCGTCCAGATGCTCAACTTCCCGGTCGCAGCGGGCACCAGCGGGCACCTGCTAGGCGGCGCGCTCGCCGCGATACTCGTCGGGCCCTACACGGCCGTGCTGTGCATCGCCGTCGTGCTGCTGGTGCAGGGGTTCTTCTTCGCCGACGGAGGCCTGACCGCGCTGGGGGTGAACATCACACTCATGGGCGTCGTCGCCGTCGTGACCGCCTGGGCCGTCTTCCGCCTGATCGCGGGCAGGGCGCGGGGCAGGGGCACGGTGGTCGCGGCCTCCTTCGTCGCGGCCCTGGTCTCGGTGCCCGTCGCGGCCGTGGCCTTCGCCCTGCTGTTCTGGATCGGCGGCACCGCGCCCATCGAGGTCGGCACCGTCGCCGCGGCCATGGGCGGCGTGCACGTGCTCATCGGCATCGGTGAGGGCCTGATCACCGCGGTCACCGTCAGCACCGTGCTGGCGATCAGGCCCGACCTGGTGTACGGCGCGCGCGGCCTGGCCGCGCCGCTGGTGCTGCGGGGGGCCGACGGCGACACCGCGGTCACCCGCGAGGCCGTGAGCCCGGTGGCGCAGGCGGGCCCGCGGCGCCCGGGCTGGTTCCTGCCGGCGGGCGTCGTGGTCGCGGCGCTGCTGGCGGGGGTCGTCAGCTTCTACGCCTCCTCCTCACCCGACGGCCTTGAGCGGGTGGCCGAGGACAAGGGCTTCAGCAGCCAGGCGGCGAAGCACCACCTGGCGGACCAGCCGCTGGCCGACTACGGCGAGGGGCACATCCCCGTGGGGGTCGCGGGCGTCATCGGCGTCGGGGTGACCCTCGCGGTCGGCGGCGGGCTGTTCTTCGTGGTGCGGCGCCGTACCCGGGGTGAGGCCCCGGCCAAGGACGAGGTCTCCGCGTAGTGGGGGCGGGCCACCACCACCGGCTCTACCGGGCGGGTGAGACGCTCGTCCACCGGCTGCCCCCGCAGTGCAAGCTGGCCGCGGTCGCGGCCTTCGCGCTGGTGGTGGTGGCGACCCCGCGCGAGTGGTTCTGGGCCTTCGGCGTCTACGCCGCGCTGCTGGCCTCGGTGGCGCTGGTCGCCCGGATCCCGCCGTCCTTCGTGCTGCGGCGGATGGTGATCGAGGTCCCGTTCGTGGTGTTCGCGGTGGCGCTGCCGCTGATCGGGTTCGGCGAGCGCGTGACCGTCCTGGGGATCTCGCTCAGCGCCGAGGGACTCTGGTCAGCCTGGAACATCCTGGCCAAGGCCACGCTGGGCGTGGTCGCGAGCGTGCTGCTGGCGGCCACGACCGAGCCCCGGCTGATGCTGCTGGGCGCCCAGCGCCTGCGGCTGCCGTCGTTGCTGGTGCAGATCGCCATGTTCATGCTCCGCTACATGGACGTCGTCGTCGACGAGATGCGCCGGATGCGGGTGGCCCGGGAGTCACGGGGGTTCGTGGCCAGGGACGTACGGCACATCCCGGTGATCGCCAGGTCGGCGGGGACGATGTTCATCCGCTCCTACGAGCGCGGCGAGCGGGTGCACCTGGCGATGCTCAGCCGGGGCTACACCGGCTCGATGCCGGTCATCCAGGATCTGTCGGCCTCCTCGCGCCAGTGGCTCGTCGCGGGTATGTTGCCGGGCGCGGCGCTCGTGGCGCTGCTCGGGGCACTGCTCGTGAACGGGGGACCGGCATGACACCGTCGCTTGAGGTGAGCCGTCTGGCGTACGCCTATCCGGACGGCACGCAGGCGCTGTTCGGCGTCGACTTCGAGATCGCACGGGGGGAGCGGGTCGCGCTGCTCGGGCCGAACGGCGCGGGCAAGACCACGCTGGTGATGCATCTCAACGGCATCCTGACCGCCGGGCACGGCACGGTGACCGTGGCGGGGCTGCGGGTCGGCAAGGAGTCGCTGAAGGAGATCCGCAGGCGGGTCGGCCTCGTCTTCCAGGACCCCGACGACCAGCTCTTCATGCCGACCGTCAGGGAGGACGTGGCCTTCGGCCCGGCCAACCTCGGGGTCGGGGGTGAGGAACTGGAGCGACGCGTCAAGGACGCGCTGGACCGGGTGGGCATGCTGGAGACGATCGACCGGCCGCCGCACCACCTGTCCTTCGGCCAGCGCCGCCGGGTGGCGGTCGCGACCGTGCTGGCCATGGAGCCGGAGATCCTGGTGCTGGACGAGCCGTCGTCGAACCTCGATCCGGCCTCCCGCCGCGAGCTGGCCGAGATCCTCAGGAGTCTCGACGTGACCGTGCTGATGGTCACCCACGACCTGCCCTACGCGCTGGAACTGTGCGACCGCTCGCTCATCCTGTCCGGCGGGGTGATCGCCGCCGACGGGCCGACCGGGGAGATTCTCGCCGACGCCGAGCTGCTCGCCGCCCATCGGCTGGAGCTGCCGTACGGCTTCGCACCCCGCTGAGCCGAACGGCCCGTGCGGTACCGGCATACATCACGACATGCTGAGAGAGTGCTTTATCCGCCTTTTCGGCCGTGTTCTTCATGATTTTTCCGGTATAAATCAGCGTGCGGTGTGACGGCGGGAGTGGCGGAGCCGCAGGGGCGGTTACGCGACGAGGGTGAACCCGGCCTGGCGGGTGCCCGCGGATCCCGTGTACAGCGGCCGCGAACGGGGAGAGGTGATATGCGGCGTTCGTGCCCCCACCTCCCCATCCATGTGAATGATCATAGAGTTGCATGACCTCACATACGGTGATGGCGAAGTAAAGTGGGTCTGCCTCATGGGCGAGGAGGACTGATGAAGCTACGGCTGGCTCGCCGTGCCGTCGGTGACGCCGTGGTGGTGGCCGTCGAGGGCGAACTCGATCTGTTCACCGCCCCCTTTCTGCGAGACGAGATCCGCGACGCCATCAAGCTCGACGGTGCCCGGCTGGTTCTCGACCTCACGGAGCTGTCCTTCATGGACTCCAGCGGCCTGTCGGTGCTCATCGAGGCCTGGCGGCTGGCCACGGGGGAGGGCGGAGGGGTCAGCCTGGCCGCCCCCCAGCCTCCGGTGGCCCGGATCCTGCGCACCACGGGGCTCGACCGGCGCATCAAGGTCTATCCCGACGTCGGCAGCGCGGTCGGCGAGATTTAACCCCCCTGAGAAGAACTTCATTCGGTAGCCGCGTTAAAGTCCGCTCATGGACCTGAACGGAGCAGCAGCAATCATCTCGGGCGGTGCCAGCGGCCTCGGCGAGGCGACGGCCCGTGACCTCGCCGCGCATGGCGCTACCGTGGTCGTCGCCGATCTCAACGAGGAGCGCGGCAAGTCCGTCGCCGACGAGATCGGCGCGGTTTTCGTCAAGACCGACGTGTCCGACGAGCAGCAGGTGCAGGCGGCGGTCGACGCGGCCGTGGCGACCGGCAGGCCGCTGCGCGTCGTGGTGAACAGCGCGGGCATCGGCTGGGCCGGCCGTACGGTCAACCGCGACGGCTCGCCGCACGACCTGGCGTCCTACCGGAAGGTCATCGAGGTCAACCTGATCGGCACCTTCAACCTCATGCGCATCGGCGCCGCGGCCATCGCCCGGACCGAGCCGGTCGACGAGGACGGCCAGCGCGGAGTGGTCGTCAACACCGCCTCCGTCGCGGCGCTGGAGGGCCAGACGGGCCAGGTGGCCTACTCGGCGTCCAAGGGCGGCATCGTCGGCATGACGCTCCCGGCCGCACGTGACCTGTCCGCCGCCGGCATCCGGGTCAACACGATCTGCCCCGGCATCATCGACACCCCGATCTACGGCTTCAACCCGAACGCCGAGGAGTTCAAGGCCAAGCTCGTGGCCCCGGTCGTCTTCCCCAAGCGCATGGGACAGCCCGCGGAGTTCGCCCGGCTGGTGCGCTCGCTGATCGAGAACGACTACATGAACGCCGAGACCATCCGTTTCGACGGCGGCATCCGCTTCCAGCCCAAGTAGGAGAGACCGGTGTCTGACGAGGTTCTGGTCGAGGTCGATGGCGGCGTGGCCGTCATCACGATCAACCGGCCCCAGGCGAGGAACGCCGTCAACGGCGCCGTCGCCAGGGGCGTCGCGGCGGCGCTGGAGGAGCTGGAACAGCGCGCGGACGTCGCCGCCTACGTTCTGACCGGGGCGGGCGGCACGTTCTGCGCGGGCATGGACCTGAAGGGCTTCCTCAAGGGGGACGTGCCGCACGTCGAGGGCAGGGGCTTCGGCGGCATCGTCGAGGCGCCGCCGAGGAAGCCGATCGTCGCCGCGGTCGAGGGCTACGCCCTGGCCGGAGGTTTCGAGCTGGCGCTGGCCTGCGACGTCATCGTGGCCTCCGAGGGGGCCAAGTTCGGACTGCCCGAGCCCAAGCGCGGCCTGGTCGCGGCCGCGGGAGGCGTGATGCGGCTGCCGCGGCGCATCCCCTACCACGTCGCGATGGAGATCGCCCTGACCGGCGACCACTTCCCCGCCGCCAGGCTGTACGAGGTGGGCCTGGTCAACCACGTCACGCCCGACGGCGAGGCACTGGCCAAGGCGGTCGAACTGGCCGGGCGGATCGCGCAGAACGCCCCGCTGGCGCTCGCCGCGACCAAGCGCCTGATCGTCGAGTCCGGCGACTGGAGCGGTGCGGAGATGTTCGCGAAGCAGGCGGACATCATCGACCCGATCTTCGCCTCCAAGGACGCGATGGAGGGCGCGGCGGCCTTCGCCGAGAAGCGCGCCCCCCGGTGGAGGGGCGAGTAGCCCTTCGACCTGTCCCCCCGGGCCCCGCTCCACGGTCCGCCACCGGTCGCTCCCGCGCCGGGGTGCTCCGCGGCGACGGTCCGCCGCCCGGTGTTCCGTCGCCGGACGCTCCAGGGGCGGCCCGCCGTCGGCCGTCCCGCGCCGGGGTGCTCCGCGGCGACGGTCCGCCGCCCGGTGTTCCGTCGCCGGACGCTCCAGGGGCGGCCCGCCGCCGGCCGTCCCGCGCCGGGTGCGGCCAAAGTGGCCGCACCCGGCGCATTCACGGCCTGAAGTGCGTACGGTAAAGGTGTGGACGAGTGCGGCGGGGGCACCTGACGTCCACGCGACCGCTCCGAAGGCCAGGAGAGTGCATTGAACGACTACGGGACCCGGATTCCTCCGACCGGGCGGTCCTCCGGTGAGCGGTTCAAGCGCAAGGCGGGTGACCTGGCCGCCGGCGCCGCCGGTGCCGCGATGATCGTCATCGTCCTGGTCGCGGCCATGTGGGCGATCGAGATCGTCGACTACGTGGTCCCCGGCGACCTCGACGGCTACGGCATCAGGTCGTGGAACATCGAGGGCCTGGGCGGCATCTTCCTGGCGCCGTTCCTGCACGCGGGCTTCGGCCACCTCATGGCCAACTCCCTGCCGCTGCTGATCCTGGGCTTCCTCGCCGCGCTGCGCGGGCTCGGCAAGTTCCTGCTCGCCAGCCTGATCATCATCGTCGTCAGCGGCCTGGGCGTCTGGTTCACCAGCTCGCCGATGGTGGTCACGGTCGGCGCGAGCGGGCTGATCTTCGGCTACTTCGGTTTCGTCCTCGCCAGGGGCCTGTTCGACCGTCGCATCCTCGACATTGTCATCGGTCTGGGCGTCGCCGCGGCGTACTACTCGATCATCTGGGGCGTGCTCCCCGGGGAGGCGGGCATCTCCTGGCAGGGGCACCTGTTCGGGCTGATCGGCGGGATCATCGCGGCCTGGGTCCTGCGCCGCAAGCGCAGGGCCGTCGAGACCTACTGACGCCCTGACGCCCTGACGCCCCGGCGCCCCGACGCCCCGACCGAGCCCCGGACCGGCCACGACTCCGGGTCCGGTTCCGCGTCCCGGGTGCCCCGGGCGCCCCGGGCCGGACGGTACGGCGGCGCACGCGGCCCCCTCCGCCCCCGCCGGGAGGCCTCCTCGGGGAGGCTAAAGTGGTCCGAGACCACCGGACCGGAGAACGAACGCCCGTGCACGAGACAACCCCCGACGACTTCACCTCCGGCGGCCCTCGGAAAGGGGGCGGGGAGGTCTCGGACGGCCTCCGCGGGGGACCGGCGGCGGAGGAGGGCTCCTCAGCGGGCTCCAGAAAGGCCGTGGAGGGACTTTCCATGGTATTTACCGACATCACCCGCCACGCGGTGAACGATGCCGCGAACCGCCTTTCTGGGGGGCTTCAGGGGACGCCCGGCGAGCCCCGGGTGACGGTGCGGCGCACGCTGCCCACCGAGCCCGCCGTACGCGCCTCCGCGTCGCTCTTCCTGACCGAGGCCGCCGGGCAGGGCGTCCGCCCCGGCCGCCGCATGCTCTACGTCGGCCCCGAGCGGCCCGCCGGCCACGTCGCGGCCGCGTTGCGCGTCGAGCCCGGCACCGAGGTCCTGGCCCGCAGGAAGCTCCTGCTGGCCGACGACGTGCCGGTGCGGATCGCCACGAGCTACTTCCGCCTGGACGTCTTCGGCGGCACCCCGATCTGCGTCCCAGAGTTCGTACGGCCGACCCTGCAGGCCGGGATCGAGGCCCTCGGCCACCGCTTCGGGCACGCCGAGGAGCACCTGATCGCCCGGCCGCCCACCGGGTTCGAGGCGGAGACCCTGGAGCTCGACCCGGGCGAGTGGATCGTGCAGGTGCTGCGCGCGAGCTACGGCGACGACGGCACCCCGGTCCACACCCTGGAGACGATCTGCGCGGCCTCCCGCCACGTCTTCCCCATCACCCAGGTCACCGGCGCGGACGAGTTCTGACCCGCGGAAGCCGGCGTCCGGCGGCCGGGAGCCCTCGACAGGGGCACAGGAGGGCACAGTAGGGCACGGAAAGGCACCGAAAGGCACGGAAAGGCGCAGGGGCGGGGCATCGTTCGAGTGGGGCGGGCAGGGGTGCGGTCCTGCCCGGCGCCCGTGGCGGTGTCCGGTCCGGGAACGTCGCCCGAGGAGGGGGAACGCTCCCGGACGGGGTGACTACAGGCGCTCGACCACGTGGTCGATGCACTTGGTCAGGGCCTCGACGTCGTCGGGGTCGACGGCCGGGAACATCGCGATGCGCAGCTGGTTGCGGCCGAGCTTGCGGTAGGGCTCGGTGTCCACGATGCCGTTGGCGCGCAGGACCTTGGCGACCTGGGCGGCGTCGACCTCGTCGGCGAAGTCGATGGTGCCGACCACGTTCGAGCGGAACTCGGGGGCGGCGAACGGCGTGGTGTAGGAGGTCTTCTCCGCCCACGTGTAGAGCCGCTGGGCCGAGTCGGCGGTGCGGGCGGTGGTCCAGGCCAGGCCGCCGTTGCCGTTCATCCACTCGATCTGGTCGGCCAGCAGGAACAGCGTGGCGACCGCCGGGGTGTTGTAGGTCTGGTCCTTGCGGGAGTTGTCGATCGCCGTCGGCAGGCTGAAGAACTCGGGGACGTACCGGCCGCTGCCGGAGATCTCCTCGACCCTGGCCAGCGCGGCCGGGGACATCAGGGCCAGCCACAGGCCGCCGTCGGAGGCGAAGCTCTTCTGCGGGGCGAAGTAGTAGACGTCGAACTCGCTCGCCTCGACGGGCAGGCCGCCCGCGCCCGAGGTCGCGTCGACCAGGACCAGCGAGCCCTCCTCACCCACCCGCCTGATCGGCATCGCGACGCCGGTCGAGGTCTCGTTGTGGGTGAGGGCGTAGACGTCCACGCCCTCCTCGGTGCGGGCCTCCGGGTGGCTGCCGACCTCGGACTTGATCACGGTCGGCTCGCCCAGCCACGGGGCCTTGGCCACGACGGAGGCGAACTTGGAGGAGAACTCGCCGAAGTTCAGGTGCTGCGACTTCTCACGGACGAGCCCGAAGGCGGCGATGTCCCAGAACGCGGTGGTGCCGCCGTTGCCGAGGACGACCTCGTATCCCTCGGGGAGGGAGAACAGCTCCGTCAGGCCCGCGCGGACGCGTCCCACGAGCGACTTGACGGGCTTCTGGCGGTGAGAGGTGCCCAGCAAGCTGGAGCCGGAGGCGGCCAGAGCCGAGAGCTGCTCAGGGCGCACCTTCGAGGGCCCGCAGCCGAAACGGCCGTCGGCGGGCTTGATGTCAGAGGGAATCACGATGTCAGCCACCTGACCAGCCTACTGAGCCCACCGGCCGTCCCCGTCCAGGGTCCGGATTTTGAGACGGGCGCGCCGCCGGAAAGATCGGTGGACGGGGCGGGGGCGGAAGGTGGTCGGGTGCGCGAAACGGCTGCCGCGCGAAGGGGTCGCGCGGCAGCCGTACGGGCATGAGTGGGGGTCAGAAGGAGTCGATGACCTCGGCGGCGCCGGGGACGTCGTTGATCGAGCGCTGCGGCGGGCCCACGTAGTTGGCGCTGGGGCGGACCAACCTGCCCGTGCGCTTCTGCTCCAGGATGTGAGCGGCCCAGCCCGCGGTGCGGGCGCAGGTGAACATCGAGGTGAACATGTGCGAGGGGACTTCGGCGAAATCCAGGATGACCGCGGCCCAGTACTCGACGTTGGTGGCGAGCACCCGGTCGGGCTTGCGGGCGTGCAGTTCGTCGAGGGCGGCCTGCTCCAGGGCGGCGGCGACCTCGTAACGCGGGGCGTTGAGCTCCTTGGCGGTACGGCGGAGCACACGCGCCCTGGGGTCCTCGGCGCGGTAGACCCGGTGACCGAAGCCCATGAGGCGCTGGCCGTTGTCCAGCTCCTGCTGGACGTACTTCTTGGCGTCGCCCATCTTCTCGACGCCTTCCATCATGTGCAGCACGCGGGCGGGGGCGCCCCCGTGCAGCGGACCGGACATGGCTCCGATCGCACCGCTCAGCGCCGCGGCGACGTCGGCGCCGGTCGAGGCGATGACGCGGGCGGTGAAGGTCGAGGCGTTCATGCCGTGCTCGGCGGCCGACGTCCAGTAGGCGTCGATGGCCTTGACGTGCTTGGGGTCGGGCTCGCCCCGCCAGCGGACCATGAACCGCTCGACGATGCTGTCGGCCTTGTCGACCTGGCTCTGCGGGACCATCGGCAGGTTGAGGCCACGCGCGGACTGGGCGACGAAGCTGAGGGCGGTCACACTGGCGCGCGCCAGGTCGGCGCGTGCCTGCTCGTCGTCGATGTCGAGCAGCTGGCGGAAGCCGTACGCGGGGGCCAGCATGGCCAGCGCGCTCTGCACGTCGACGCGGATGTCACCGGAGTGGACAGGAATGGGGTACGGCTCGGCCGGGGGGAGCCCCGGCTGGAACTTGTTGTCGACCAGCAGGCCCCACACGTGGCCGAAGGAGACACGGCCGACCAGCTCTTCGATGTCGACGCCCCGGTAGCGGAGGGCGCCCCCTTCTTTGTCCGGTTCCGCGATCTCCGTCTCGAAAGCTACTACGCCTTCGAGCCCGGGTTTGAAGTCGGACATTCTCGGCCGCCTCCCTTTCTTGAAGTCAAAGCCTTGATGTCGAGATACCGGCGGGTCTTATTCAACCCCCTAGGGCGCGGTGGTCTGCCGCCGGACCCGCCGGAACGCGATCGTCCCAGGTGGGGGCGGTGCGCATGCTCTCCGTCAAGCACGGGAGAATACCTTCCCGTGGATGCCACCTCGCGCCCGCCTTCGCTTGCCGGGCTTCGCCGCACCTACGAAGGTCTTCCTCTGCTGGAGGAGGACCTCGCATCCGACCCCGTGACCCAGTTCGCCCGGTGGTTCGACGACGCCGTGGCCGCCGAGCTTCCCGAGCCGAACGCGATGGTCGTCGCGACCTGTTCGGCGGGCGGGCGGCCGACGGCCAGGACCGTCCTGCTCAAGGGTTACGACGAGGACGGGTTCGTCTTCTACACCAACTACGAGTCGCGCAAGGGCCGCGACCTCGCGGAGAACCCGCGGGCCAGCCTGCTGTTCCCCTGGCACTCCATCCGCCGCCAGGTGCGGATCGAGGGGCAGGCGGTACGGCTGCCGCGGGAGGAGTCCGCCGCGTACTTCAGGTCGCGCCCCTACGGCTCCCGCATCGGGGCCTGGGCGTCGCGCCAGTCCGCCGTCGTGCACTCCCGGCAGGAACTGGACGACCGCTACGCGGAGCTGGCCGAGCGCTGGCCGGAGGACCCGCCGGTGCCGGACTTCTGGGGCGGGTTCCGGGTGGTGCCGTCGGAGGTGGAGTTCTGGCAGGGACAGCTCGATCGCATGCATGACCGTCTCCGTTATCGCCGCCTGGGACCCTCCTGGACCGTCGAGCGTCTGGCACCCTGACGTGCCACAACCTGAGCTCTACTGATATATCCCCATAAGTCCGAAGGGCTAAGGGGGAAGTGTGGGGTTCGGGGATTTCACGCGGCGGCTCGCGTTCATACAACGGTTCGCGGTGGACACCCGCCCGCTGAAGGTCCCGGCCTACCGGCGGCTCTGGGCCGGGCAGGGTGTGTCGTTCATCGGCTTCCAGCTCACCTCGGTCGCGGTCAGCGCGCAGGTCTACCACACCACCGGCTCGTCGTTCTGGGTCGGCATGCTCGGCCCGGCCAACCTCGTCCCCCTGGTGGTCTTCGGCCTGTGGGGCGGGGCCGTCGCCGACGCGGTAGACCGGCGCAGGCTGCTCATCACCGGTTCGCTGATCGCCTGGACCGCGACGCTCGCGTTGCTGGTCCAGGCGGCCCTGGGAACGGCGAACATCGGCCTGCTGCTGGCCACCGTGGCCGTGCACGCCACCGGGTTCGCCATCACCGGGCCGACCAGGGGGGCGATCATCCCCAGGCTGGTCCCGGTGGAGTACGTCCCGGCGGCCAACACCCTCAACTTCCTGGTGAGCAACCTCGGCACGGTGATCGGCCCGCTGATCGGCGGGATCGTGCTCGTCCAGGGCTACGCCGTCGCCTACCTGATCGACGCGCTGCTGTTCGGCGCCGGTTTCTACGCCGCGCTACGGCTGCCGCGGCTCGAACCGATCGGCGAGGTGACCCGTCCGGGCCTGCGCTCCGTGCTGGACGGCCTGCGCTACATCTCCGGCCACCCGGTCGTCATGATGTCGTTCGTCGTGGACATCATCGCCATGGCGTTCGCGCTGCCCAGGGCGCTGTTCCCGCAGATCGCCGCCGAGCGGTTCGGCGGCTCGCCGCTCGCGTTCGGCTGGCTGTCGGCGAGCATCTCGATCGGCTCGGTCATCGGCGGCCTGCTGTCCGGCTGGGTCGGCCGGGTCAGGCGCCAGGGCCTGGCCCTGACGTTCGTGATCTCCGCCTGGGGGCTCAGCGTCGCCGCGGCCGGCCTGGTCGGCCAGCTGTGGCTGATGGTCGCGCTGCTGGCGCTCGGGGGCGCGGCCGACCTGGTCTCCGCGGTGTGGCGGCAGACGATCCTGCAGACCCACGCGCCCGACGACATGCGGGGCCGGATGCAGGGCGTGTTCATGGTCGTGGTCGCGGGCGGCCCCCGCATCGGGGATCTGCGGGCCGGCGCGACGGCCGTGTGGGTGGGCGCCACGGGAGCGTGGGTCGGCGGCGGCATCGCGTGCGCGGTCGCGGTGCTCGCCGTGGGGCTGGCCATTCCCGCTTTCAGGAGTTACAGGGCGACCGCCGAGGGTGTTTGAGCAGGCCGGGAAGGATTCCGCGGCCTCCGGTGTTGCCGTCCTTGGCCATCGTGGGTGGATCTCGCAATAGGGTCGGAGTCTGAGACTTTTCGATCCCCGCGCCGCCCTTCGGGGAGGACACCGCGACGGACTCGAAATCGAGATAGGGCGGGAGGAGCCTTGACCGCACACGGCCTGATCGACACCACGGAGATGTACCTCCGCACGATCTTCGAGTTGGAGGAGGAGGGGATCACCCCTCTCCGTGCGCGAATCGCCGAGCGGCTTCAGCAGAGCGGCCCGACCGTCAGCCAGACGGTCGCCCGGATGGAACGCGACGGCCTGGTCAGGGTGGAAGGAGACCGGCACCTGACCATGACCGATCTGGGCCGTACGCTCGCGACGCGCGTAATGCGAAAGCACCGCCTCGCCGAATGCCTGCTCACCCAGGTGATCGGGCTGCCCTGGGAGGAGGTGCACATCGAGGCGTGCCGCTGGGAGCACGTCATGTCCGAGTCCGTCGAGGCGCGACTGGTCAGCCTGCTGAACAATCCGACCGAGGACCCGCACGGAAACCCCATTCCGGGCCTTGAGGAACTGGGGGTCACGGGGCTGGCGGGGGCCGTGTGGCAGTCGTTGCCGTCGATGGCGGCTCTGGCCGGACCCAGGGATATACCCGTTGTCGTCCGCCGAATTAGCGAACAAGTGCAAAGCGATCCGGCTGTGATGCTTAAACTCAAGCAAGTTGGGATACAACCCGGACGCGAGGTAACGCTCGCGGCAAGCGACGACGGTGTGCGGGTGACAGGTGACGACGAGGCGGAGAACACTCTGGCGGAGCTTCCGCGAGACATCGCCGCGCACGTTTTCGTCTCCACACGCTGACCAAGACCACTCCGCTTGGTTGAATCCCCCCCGGGAGACCCTCCACTCCCCTGCCGACACCGCAGCAGGAGCAACCGTGGTTCGCTTTGCGCACAGCCGTCCCCGAGGGGTGGTCACCGGATGAAACGGTGGGGGGACCTCTCACAGGACGCCGCCGACCACCTCTCGGCCGGCTCCGTGCTCGACCATGCCGAGATGGCGGTGGTCGTCACCGACCGTTTCAGCAACGTCGTCTACTGGAATCCGTTCGCCGAGAAGCTGTTCGGCCGGCCGGGTCCCTCCGCCCGCGACCAGTCGCGCTCCCTCGGGATCATGGAGAAGGACCACCCGCTCGCCGTCGAGCTCGCCAAACACGTGCTCAAGGGCGGTGTCTGGGAGGGCACCTTCGACGTCAAACGCGGCGACGGCACGATCATCTACGTCCGGGCCCAGGCGGTGCCGCTGCGGCACCAGTCGGGCTCGGTGGCGGGCATCGTCATCACCGCCCGTGAGGCGATGCGCAGCAACGAACGGGAGAAGGACCGCTTCGGCCTGCTGGAGCGGATCGGCGAACGGCTCGCGAGCTCGCTGTACGTCGAGGAGACGCTCAAGCGCGTCGCGGAGATCCTCGTCCCGCAGTTCGCCGACCACTGCTTCATCGAGCTGATGGACGGCGGCCGGATGATCAGGAAGGTCTCCAGCCACGTCCAGGGCTGGAACCCGCCGCCCAACACCTGGGCCCCGGTCGGCGCCGAGATCCGCTACCCGGCGGGGCACTACGCCGACATCGCGCTGCGGCGCCAGGAGACGATCCTCGTCGAGGACTTCTCGCAGACCAACTATCCGAGCCCGGGCGAGGCCAACACCCGCCTCGCGGCGGAGATCGGGATGACCTCGGCCATCGTGGCGCCGCTGTGCGTGCGCGGCGAGGTCCTCGGGCTGATGTACCTCGGGCTGTCCAACCTGACCGACCGGCGCAGCCCGCACTACGACGCCTTCGACCGCGACTTCGTCGGCACCATCGCCACCCGGGTCGCGCTGGCCGTGGACAACGCGCTGCTGTTCGAGGAGGAGCGGCACACCGCCGAGTCCTTCCAGAAGAACCTGCTGCCGCCCGCGCCGCTGCCCGAGCTCGACGGGCTGGAGATCGCGGTCCGCTACTACCCCGCGGCGCCGCTCGCCTCGCACGGCCAGGGCATCCAGACCCAGGTGGGCGGCGACTGGTACGACGTCATCCCGCTGTCGGCGGGCCGGGTCGGCATCGTCATCGGCGACGTCGAGGGCCGGGGGGCCAAGGCCGCCGCCGTCATGGGCCAGCTGCGGGCCGCGCTACGGGCCTTCGCGCAGGACGACAAGCCGCCCGCGGAGATCCTCGCCCGGCTCGACGACTGGACGCACGGCATCGCCACCCCCGAGTGGGACGACAGCGGCGCCGACATCAGCGTCCCGCCCATCGTCACCTGCCAGTACCTCGTCTACGACGCCTGGTCGCGGCAGCTGTCGTTCGCCAACGCCGGTCACGCCCCGCCGCTGCTCCTGGTCGACGGCACCTGCAGCGAGCTGGAGATCGAGGAGGTCGGCAAGCCGCTAGGCGTCCGCGCCCGCGGTATGAACGCCGACCTGGTCTACAAGGAGGAGACGCGGACGCTGCCCGCGGGGGCCGCGCTGCTGCTGTACACCGACGGCCTCGTGGACCGCCGTCCCGTCCGCGACGCCGACGGCAAGCCGCCCAGCGACGAGGAGACCCTCGCGGCGCTCTGTGGCAAGCTCATCGAGGTCTCCGACGAGTCGGTCGAGAACATCGCCGACGCCGCGACGGGCGCGGTGGCCGGAGAGATCGACGACGACATGGCCATCCTGGTCGTCCGGTCGGCCCGCGACGAGCTCGACGTCGAGGAGCGCACGTTCCCCGCGCAGCCGATCATGGTCGGTGAGGCCCGCCGGATGGCGGCGGAGGCGTTCACCGGGTGGAACGTCCCCGAGGAACGCGCCGAGCTGGCCTGCCTGCTGGTCTCCGAGGTGGTGACCAACGTGGTCCTGCACGCGGCGAACGCCAGCGTCCCGCGTCGCGACCTGGTGATCGACACCACCGCCCCCATACCGTTCGACGAGTCCTGGGACATCCCCGGCTTCGAAGACGAGGTCGTCAACGAGAAGGAGTTCACCCTCCGGCTCCGCAGGGGAGGGGAGTCGGTCTGGGTCGAGGTCTTCGACCAGGACCTCCGCCTTCCCCGCATCCGCAGCGCGGGGGAGAACGACGAGGGCGGCCGCGGCCTCTACCTCGTCGACCAGCTCGCCAAGCGCTGGGGCTCGCGCCCGACCAAGGAGGGCAAGGCCGTCTGGTTCGAGATCCCCACCAAGGCGCGCTGACCCGGTACCGTCCCCGTCCGGGCCCGCGATCTTCGGGGAGGACCGTGCCCGCGGCGCCCCTGTAGGGCGGTGCCCCTGGAGCACGGCGCGTCCACGGCCGCGGAACGTCGCGCGGGATGTGACGGGGTGTCCGCGGCGATCCCTCCGCGGGCCGATCCGGTGGGTGACGGCGACCGTTCTAGAAGATGACCGCGATCGGTGCTTCACTCAAGGGCATGGATTTGGCCTTCGAACGGCACGGGGCCGGAGCGCCCCTGGTCCTGCTGCACGGCCTCGGGCACCACTGGCAGGCATGGCTGCCGGTGCTCGACAGGCTCGCCGCCGAGCGAGATGTGATCGCCGTCGACTTTCCCGGATTCGGCGCCTCCCCGCCGCTGCCGCCCGGCTCGCCGTACACGGCCGAGAGCCTCGCCGACGCGGTCGAGTCGTTCTGCGCGAGGCTCGGCGTCCGCGAACCGCACGTCGCGGGAAACTCCCTGGGCGGTTACGTCGCCCTGGAGCTGGCCTCCAGGGGAGTGGTCCGCACCGCGACCGCGCTGTCTCCCGCCGGGTTCTGGAACCGGAGCGAACTCGCCTACGCGCGGGCCGTGCTCCGCGCGACCCGGGCGTCGGTGGTGGCACTGCCGGAGGAACGGGCCCGGGCCGTCGCGGAGCACCCGCTGGGCCGGGCGATCTCGATGGGCCTCATGACGGCCCACCCCTCCAGGCTTCCCGCCCGCGCGCTGCTCGCCGCCGGGCGGGCGCTGCGGGACGCGCGGGGATTCGACGACACCCTCGACTCGTTGGCCTGGCTGCTGCCCCCGGCTCCGCCGAAGGTGCCGATCACGATCGCCTGGGGGGAACGCGACCGGCTGCTGCCACGGCGGCAGGCCGTACGGGCCGGCAGGTGGTCGGGCCAGCGGGTGAAACTGCTGCGGGGCTGCGGGCACCTGCCGATGAGCGACGACCCCGCGCTGGTCGCCGGAGTCCTGCTGGAGGGATCCAGCCGGTGACGCCGCGGGCGCTATCGGAACGTCTGCCCCCACATGGCGAGCATCACCAGGATGAACACGATCATGATGCCCGCGTAGGCCACGGGGCCGAGCCGGAAGGCCCGCCGTACCCGGTTGAGTCCCCAGGCGAACAGGAACGCCAGGAAGACCAGCAGGATCAGTCCGCTGTCCATCAACACCGCCTCAGGGGGGAGCCTACGATCACCAGTATGCGTCGGCTCCGCGGATCCCGTGATGATGATTGGGTGCGACGCGGAACCTCGTGACATGGTTGCCGTTCGTGAGGAGATCGGGAAACGTGACGCGCGTCCTGTCCGCCCTGCCCGTGACCGCGCCGGTCGTCGTGCCGGTCGTCGCGCTGGTTGTGAGCCTGTCGGGGTGCTCCGGCGGGAGCGGCCCGTCCACCGTCGCGGCGGACGCCCTGGCGGGTGCCCCGGCGGCTTCCTCCGGCACTGTGCCGTCCTCAGCGTCGTCTTCGGTGCCGTCTTCGGTGCCGTCCTCCGCCGCCGCGGCGCCCGGGGCGGGGCCGTCACGCGACGGCGGGACCGGGACGGCCGACGCCGAGGTGACGGGGTGGCTCAGCCCGCTGGGCACCGGGGCGATCGTGGTGGACACGGGCCGGAGCGTGCGCGAGGTGCGTCTCGCCGCCGGCACGGTGGTGCTCGACGCGCAGGGAAGCGTCTGCGACGAGGGGGAGGCGCCGCACAGGTGCTCGTCCGAGCAACTGGTCACGGCGCTCAAGGCGGGGGTGGCGTTCCGGGCCACGGTGTCGATCGGTGACGGTACGGCCGTGCGGATCGAGGAGGTCGTCCGGGAGTGAACAGGGTGCTGATCGCCGGCATATCCGGCGCGGGCAAGACGACGCTGGCGCGGAGGCTGGAATCCCGGATCGGGCTGCCCCACCACGAGCTCGACGCGCTGCACCACGGTCCCGGCTGGCGTAAGCGGCCGGAGTTCGAGTCCGACGTCGAGGCGTTCTCCGCGGGCCCGCGCTGGGTGACCGAGGACCAGTACCACTCCGCGCTCGGAGACCTGCTGTGGGAGCGGGCCGACACCCTTGTCTGGCTGGACCTGCCCCGCCTGACGGTGATGCGGCGCGTCGTGTGGCGTTCGCTCCTGCGGGCGGTCACCCGCAGGGAGCTGTGGAACGGCAACCGGGAGAGCGTCCGCGACTGGCTGGACGCCGAGCACCCCATCCGGTGGGCCTGGTCCCAGCACGACCGGAGGAGGCAACGGACCGCCGAGCGGATCCTGCGGCACCCCCACCTCGGGGTGGTCAGGCTCCGTACGGCCCGGGCCGCGCGCCGCTTCGGCCGGACGGCCGGGGAAGCCGGAGGCGTCAGAAGCCGAACGAGCGGCCGATGATCTCCTTCATGATCTCGGTCGTGCCGCCGTAGATGGTCTGCACGCGGCTGTCGATCCAGGCCTTGGCCACGGGATACTCCATCATGTAGCCGTAGCCGCCGTGCAGCTGGAGGCAGCGGTCGACGACCTTGGTCTGCAGCTCGGTGGTCCACCACTTGGCCTTGGCCGCGTCCACGGCGCTCAGCTCCCCGGCGTTGAGCGCCAGGATGCACTTGTCCACGTAGTGCCGGGCGATCTCGACCTCGGTGTCCAGCTCGGCCAGTACGAACCGGGTGTTCTGGAAGGCGCCGATGCTGCGGCCGAAGGCCTTGCGGGACCCGCAGTACTCGATGGTCGTCCGGAGCACGGTCTCCGCCACCGCCACCGCCATCACGGCGATCGACAGCCGTTCCTGCGGCAGGTTGGCCATGAGCTGGAAGAAGCCCTGCCCCTCCTGCGCGCCGAGCAGGTTGGCCACCGGAACCCTGACGTTGTCGAAGAACAGCTCCGCCGTGTCCTGGGCGTGCATGCCGATCTTCTCCAGGTTGCGGCCCCGGCTGAAGCCCTCCATGCCCCGTTCGACGACGAGCAGTGAGATGCCCCGGGCGCCCGCCTCCGGATCGGTCTTGGCGACCACGACGACCAGGTCGGAGTTGACGCCGTTGGTGATGAAGGTCTTCTGGCCGTTGAGCACGTAGTGGTCGCCCTCGCGCACGGCGGTCGTCCTGATGCCCTGCAGGTCGCTGCCCGCGCCCGGCTCGGTCATCGCGACGGCCGTGATCAGCTCGCCGCTGACGAACCCGGGCAGCCAGCGGGCCTTCTGCCCGTCATCGGTCAGGCCCACGAAGTACGGCGCCATCACGTCGTTGTGCAGGGAGAAGCCCAGACCGGTCGCGCCGATCCGCATGACCTCCTCCACGATCACGGTGTTGTAGCGGAAGTCCGTGATCCCCGCCCCGCCGTACTCCTCCGGGACCCCGAAGCCGAACATCCCGATCTCTCCGGCCCTCTTCCACACCTCACGGGGGACGATGCCGTCCTTCTCCCACCGGTCGTGATGGGGGACCACCTCACGGGCGAGGAACTCGCGCACGGTCTCCCGGAAGAGCACGTGCTCCTCCTCGAAGAGGTCTCGCTGCATTACTGCCTCCTTGGGATTCGAAGACAGAATACGATTCTGTTACTGAGAGGTATACCCGGTTGGCGCGACTCGCACGGCTCGCCGGCGCGACTCACACGGCTCCCGCCCGAAACCGGAGGCGGATCACAAGTGCGCCACGGTCTTCAATCGTCTCTTCCATCTCGCTGCGCTCAAGATGGTGCAAACCGTACGATCTACTCTTGGTTTGCTAGGGCTGTAATCCCAATTGGTGCTCCTCCCGAACGGAGTGTGTGGTGGTGTGGCGATCTGGGCTCCGTAGGTCTGTCGTGATCTCGGCCTTGGGCCTGGTGGGTGGCGCGCTGTTCGTGCTGCCCACGGCGCCGGCCGGTGCCAACAGCGCCGACCTCGTGGTCGACTACAGCTGTACCGGAGGACCGGCCTCGGTCGCCTCGCACGGTCCGGTGAACCTCACGACCAGGCTGTCGGTCCCCACGACGCTCACCGTCGGCGAGCCCCTCAACGTCAAGTGGGCGCTCGGCTACAAGGGGGACCCGACCAGGTTCGGCTCCCCGGACTACTTCGCCAAGGGCGGCAAGGTCACGGTCACCGGCAACGTGCAGCTGGCCGGTGTCTGGAACGGAATCCTTCAGCCGTCGGGATCGGAGGACCAGCCGGAACTCCGGGCGGACGACGTTCTGAAGCTCCCCGAGAGCATCTCCGACTCCGCGCACACCGACCGGGTGGGGAAGCTGAAGATCACACCCCAGCAGCTGTTCGTGGACTTCACGCCGCCGGAGGGTGAGGTCATGGTCAACGACGACGAATACAACCGGGTGGAGTACACCGGCGCGTGGAAGGACTTCAACGACCAGCCGTGGAACCGCAGCGACTACCACTTCGACATCCATCGAACGCTGGACAAGGGCGCCACGGCCTCTCTCACGTTCACCGGTACCGGGATCGAGTACGTCGCGCAGCGTGACTACCGCGCGAGCCGGGTCCTGTTCTACATCGACGGCAAGCCCGCGACGCCGGCTTTCGTGGAACCCTCGAAGAACTCCGACGGCACGACGTCGAACGACGCCCACAAGGGCGGGCAGACGCTGTGGAAGTTCCACGGCCTGAAGTACGGCAAGCACCTCATCCAGGTCGTGAACGACGAGCAGGGCACGAGCGACGACCTGGGCAAGTGGGCGCAGCTGGACGCCTTCCGGGTGGTCACGGAGAAGCTGCCGGAGCCGCCCCAGGAGCACCGGGCCACCTGCACGCTCGTCAGCGCGCCGGTGTCGGTCGACGTCACCATCTCAAGCGGGGCGACGGCCAGCCCGACGATCAGCCAGAGCCCCGTGGGCACCCCGACGTCGACGCCGACGTGCACCCCGACTCCGTCCCCCACGACGTCGACACCGGCGTGTCACTACCCGACGCCGACGTGCACCCCGGCGCCGTACTCCACGACGTGTCACTATCCGACGCCGACGTGCACCCCGGTGTCGTATCCCGCGACGCCGACGTGTTATCCCTCGACGCCCACCCCGACGTGTCGCCTGATCACCCCGGTCCCCACTCCCACGGGCACCCCGGCCGTCACTCCCACCCCCACTCCGACGTGCTACGTCACTCCGACGACCGTCTACACGACTCCCGCCCCCAACGGCGGGCAGGGAACGGGCACCACCTCCACGCCCAAGCCGACCCTGACCGTGACGGCGACCGTCACCCCCACCAGGGCCACGCCCACCGCCCCGCAGGTGGTGGTCACCCCCTCGGGTGGCGCGCAGACCGGTGAGGCCCCCGACGAGCGCCCCTCGGGGATGGGGCTGATCGGGGCCGGAGCCGCGATGGTGCTCGGAAGCGCCTGGGGCGGAGTCGCGCTGAAGCGGCGGCGGGCGGCGCACGTGCGCGGCGGCCAGGGCTAGGAAGGGGACGCCGCGAATGTACCCAGGGTCCTCTCAGGGCGGTCACGACCCGTACCACGGCTACGGCCGTCCTCCCAAGAGCGTCGGAGGCAGGCTGCTTCCGGCCCTGCTCGTGGTGGGATCGCTCGGCGGCATCGGCGCGATCATGGCGGGGCTGCTCACATACATGACGCCGGTGGCCGACCAGGAGCCCTACGGGCCTCAGGTCCCGCAGGCGGTGGGCAACATGGAGCCGGTACCGCCGCCCGCCGCCGGGCAGCCGGGGGCGGATCCGGTGGTGGCGCCGCCGCCGGGCGTGGGCCCGGGCGGGCTGGAGGTGCCGCTGACCGCCGCCGACCCCACGGCGCCGCCGCCGCTGCCCGTCGTCCAGCCTCCGGCGCCGCTGAAGAGCAAGGGCGTACGGCCGAGGAAGCTGGCCATCCCGAGGATCGGCGTGCTCGCCCCGCTGATGCCGCTCGGGATCGACGCCAAGAAGGAGATCCAGACCCCTCCGCTGAGCAAGCCGAACCAGGCGGGCTGGTACAAGAACGGCCCGATCCCCGGCCAGCAGGGGCCCTCGGTGGTGCTCGGGCACGTGAACACCCGTGGCGGGGCCGCCGTCTTCAGCCGCCTGAAGGAGATCCGGCGCGGAGACAAGATCAAGATCTCGCGGACGGACGGGAGCGTCGCCGAGTTCACGGTCGACGGGGTCGAGCAGGTCAGCAAGAAGGCCTTCCCGTCGAAGCGGGTCTACGGCAACACCGGGGAGGCGACCCTCCGGCTGATCACCTGCGGCGGTGTCTACAACCAGCAGACCCACCACTACACCGACAACATCATCGTCTACGCGACGCTGTCGGCCACCCGCCGCGCCTGACCTCCGCGCGGGGCGCCCCGGCCTCCGGGGCGCCCTCCGGCGGGACCGGGAGGCGGAAGCGGGCGGGGCCCGGACCAGGGGTGCCGGACCCGCGCGGTGGCGATGCGCATGCCAGGATCTCCTCAGAAGACGTTTCTGTCTCACGGATCTCCCGCGAACTCTCACAGACCCCGCGAAGCCAGAGGAACCGGCCAATGCCTCAGCCGCCGACCTACGACGACGTCCGGAGCGCCGCCGCCCGCATCGCGGCCCACGCCCACCGCACCCCGGTGCTGCGCTCCCGCCTCGTCAACGAGAGCGTCGGCGCCGACGTGGTGTTCAAATGTGAGAACTTCCAGCGCATGGGCGCCTTCAAGTTCCGCGGCGCCTTCAACGCCCTGTCGCGGTTCACCCCCGAGCAGAGGCGCGCGGGCGTGGTCACCTACTCCTCGGGCAACCACGCCCAGGCGATCGCGCTGGCCGCCCGGCTGCTGGACATCCCCGCCACGATCGTCATGCCGCACGACGCCCCCGCCGCCAAGCTGGCCGCCACCCTGGGGTACGGCGGACAGGTCGTCCGCTACGACCGCTACACCAAGGACCGGGAGGAGATCGGCCGCGCGCTGGCCGCCGAGCGCGGTCTCACGCTGGTCCCGCCGTACGACCACCCCGACGTCATCGCCGGTCAGGGCACCGCCGCCATGGAACTGTTCGAGGAGGTCGGCGACCTCGACGCGCTCTTCGTTCCCCTGGGCGGCGGCGGGCTGCTGTCCGGTACCGCGCTGGCGGCGCGGGCGCTGTCGCCCGGCTGCCGGCTGTACGGCGTCGAGCCCGAGGCGGGCGACGACGGCAGGAGATCCCTGCGCGAGGGTGCCATCGTCCACATCGACACCCCGGAGACCATCGCGGACGGCGCGCAGACCCAGCACCTCGGCGTCCACACGTTCGCCATCATCCGCCGTGACGTCGACGACATCCTCACCGCCACCGACGCCGAACTCGTCGAAGCCATGAGGGTCTTCGGATCCATCATGAAAATCGTCGTCGAGCCCACCGGATGCCTCGGCTTCGCCGCCGTCCGCGGACTCGCCGCCGACCTGGGCGGCCGGAGAGTCGGTGTGATCGTCAGCGGTGGCAACGTCGACCTCGGCCGTTTCGCCTCCCTGCTGGCCTCCTGACCGCGGACCGGACCGTCCGCCGCCCTCAGCCGAGCAGGTGTTCCAGCCGGGCGGCCACCTCGCGGTAGCGGCTGACCGGGATCAGGTGCACACCGTCGAAGGCCCCGGAGTCGCGGATCCGGAGGACCTGCTCGCAGGTGGCCTCGACCCCGGCGAGGCGGTCGGCGGCGACCTTCTCCACCAGTTCGTCCGGAATATCGATGTCGGGGATCGCGGCCGCGAGACGCCGGGCGTGGTTCTCGCTGGCGAGGACCATCACGCCCGCGTACACGGGGACGTCCACCGGGTTGGCCTCACGCCACCTGAGCAGTGTCTCCAGCGAGAAGCCGACCTGGACGAACACGAAGTCCGCCGCGCGCTTCCAGGCGGGCAGCGGACGGAGCCCCGCGGCCGTGCCGACCTGGAAGGGCCGTGTTCCCGCGAACGCGGGGTCCTGCGGCAGGGCGCGAACCTCCTCGATCATCGCCCGGACGTTCAGGTCTCCGGTCCGGTTGCCCGAGGCGGGCTTGTCCCCGTAGACGAACAGGAACCGGTCGACGCCGTACGCGGCCGCGGTCAGCAGGTCACGGCGCAGTCCCAGCAGGTTGCGGTCGCGCGAGTTGAGACACGCGATGCTCCGTCCGCCCATCGACTCGACCTCGTGCGCGACCGCCACGCTGGAGACCGTGGCGCGGCCGATGTGGTTGTCGGGGACGAGGAAGGCGTCGGCCACCTTGCTCAGGGTGCCGATCTGGTGCCGGACGTGCATCAGGTCCGGCCGGGTGGGCGGCTCGATCTCGCAGATCACCTGGAACGAGGGATTGGTCATGGGGCCAATCTAAGGACGAGGGGAGGGAAAGGGAGGCGGATCCGGATCTTCGCCGTACAGGACGCCCCGGGCCTCGCGCCGGTGCCGCGCCGCGTCGAACAGGGCCCGCCGATCTTCTAGGAAGGCGGAGCCGGGGTCCACACGTACGGGGTGGTGGTGGTCACGGCCCGGAAACCCAGGCGACGCAGGATCGGGGCGCTGTCGTCCGAGGCGTCCACGTGCAGATACCGCACGCCGCGCGCGGCGGCGTGCCGGGCGCGGTCGGCGACCAGCGCGCGGTAGATCCCCCGGCCCCGCCATTCGCGCAGCGTCGAGCCGCCCTGCAGCCCGGCGAAGTCGGTTCCCGGCCGGTGGGAGAGCCAACCGGCGGAGACGAACTCCCCGCCGGCGTCGGCCGCCACGACGACGAGTTCGTCGGGGGCGGCGGCACGGTCTTCGATCAGCTGCTCACCGACCCAGCTCAGATCCTGATCCCAGATGACCGACTCCATGGCGGCGATCCTCCGCATGTCGTCGTCCGCGGTCACCTGGCGCAGCACGACCCCGTCCGGCAGTACGGGCTCCACCGCCAGCTCCTTCGCCATCCCGATGAGCACGGTCTCCTGCGGCTCGGGTACGAAGCCCGCGTCGCGGAGGCGGTCGACGAGGTCGGCGGGCTCGTCGTGACCCCAGGTCTTCCACTGGACGGCCTGCCCGCGCTCGGCGAAGCGGTCGCGCTGCCGGGCGATCAGCCGGTCGAGTTCCGCGCCGCGCGCCCCCACGTCGCGGGGGGCGACGACGAAGCCGCGGAAGCGGCCGACCACCCGCAGCAGCGGCCCGTCCTGTTCGTGCACGACCCCGGGACCCGGAGCGGGCACGCTGCCGCGCATCTGCTCGTCGTAGGTCGCCAGCAAGGCATCTGTTCCCATCGTGGAAACCCTATGTGCCGTGTCCACGGGTTTTCCGTGGGTTTTCCGCCGGAGAACGGCGGCGCTCCATGGGGATCTGGCGCCGGGCGAACCGGGTGGCGGGGCGAGATACCGGTGGCCGGTTCGGTGGCCGGTTCGGTGGACGGTGAGAAGAGTGTCGGTGATGTGCTTTGTTGTCCGGAGAAGAGTCTTCTTCTCCTATCCGGGTAGATGTGTGGTGATACCAGTGTGCCCCCCGTGTAACCAGAAAGCGGGGGTGCGAAAGTGGCGAGCAAGGTGGTGCGGGCCGGTATGCCGGCCGTGCTCACGGGGGCGGTGCTCACAGGGATCATGCTCGTGGCGGGGGGCGCGTGCGCCGACCCCCGGTCCGGGGGCGTCACGGAGGCCACGGGCGCCACGGGCGCCACGGGCGCCGCGGGGGACGCGGGGGACGCGGGAAACGCGGGAAACACGAAGGCGTCGGGTTCCGAGCCCGGGGCGGTCACGGACGAGGGAGGGACGACAGCCGAAGGGGAGGCCGAACGGTCCCGGTGCGGCGACCGGAAGCTGAGCGTCATCGCGCATCGCGGTGCCAGTGACTTCCGGCCCGAGCACACGCTCGCCTCCTACCGCCTCGCCATCCGCATGGGGGCCGACTACATCGAGCTGGACCTGGTCCCCACCAAGGACCACGTGCTGGTCGCCCGGCACGAGAACGAGCTCTCGCGGACCACCGACGTCGCGGATCATCCCGAGTTCGCCGACCGCAGGACGACCAAGACGATCAACGGTCACCAGCGGGCCGGATGGTTCACCGAGGACTTCACACTCGACGAACTGCGCACCCTCAGGACGAAGGAGCGCTACCCCAGGCGACGGCCGCACAACAGGGTCTACGACGGGCGGGAACGGATCCCGACGCTGGACGAGGCCGTCACGCTCGCCCAGCGGCGCGGTGTGGGCGTCTACGCCGAGATCAAATACTCGACCTATTTCGCCTCGATCGGGCTGCCGGTCGAAAAGCCGCTGCTGGAGACCTTCGCGCGGCACGGCTGGAAGGACGGCACGGCCCCGGTGTTCATCCAGTCCTTCGAGACGAAGAATCTCAGGGACCTGCGTTCGGCCACGCGGTTGCGTCTCATCCAGCTCATCGGCCGGCGCGGCACGCCGTACGACCTGGCGGCGGCCGGTGAGCGCCGGACCTACGACGACCTGGCCACCCCGGAGGGGCTGCGGCGGATCGCCGAGTACGCCGACGCCGTCGGCGTGATGACGTCGAGGATCCTGCCCGCCGGTTCCGACGGGAGGCTGGGGACGCCCACCTCGTTCGTGGAGGAGGCCCACCGGCAGGGCCTCCAGGTTCTCGTCGCGACCATCCATGACGAGAACGCGGGGCTTCCGGTGGAGTATCGGCGGGGGGATCCCGGCCGTCCGGCCTACCGCCGCGCCGTCGGCGACGCGGCGAGCTGGGTGGAACGGCTCTACACGCTCGGGGTGGACGGCGTCTTCGCCAACGACCCGGCCACCGCGCGCCTCGCGAGAGAGCGACTGTGCGGCGAGGATCATTGATCGCCTGACCCGCGGTCGCCGTCAGGCGAGTGCCCGCCGGTAGGGGGTCAGGGTTTCCAGCCACGCCCGGCTGCCGTCCGCCTCGTCCCACAG
Organism: Streptosporangium sp. NPDC051022; assembly: GCF_040683035.1. Lineage (NCBI taxonomy): Bacteria > Bacillati > Actinomycetota > Actinomycetes > Streptosporangiales > Streptosporangiaceae > Streptosporangium > Streptosporangium sp. NPDC051022. The sequence continues at coordinate 555,346 of NZ_JBFBCF010000001.1, forward strand.
TTCGTACAGCTCGTTGTCGTCGGGACGCGCGGCCCTTTCGAGGGTGCGCGCGGCGAGGCCGCGCAGCTCGGCGTCGACCTCGAACGGGTTGGCGTCCAGCCACCTGGCCGCCACGGGGGCGGGTTCGGCGCCGACCAGGCGCGCGCCCACGACGCAGGCCGCCGCCACGGCGCCGGACATCTCCGGGCCCTCCACGTAGTCGTCCTGGGCGAGGATCTCCCGCATCGCCCCGGCGAGGGCGGCCGCCGGGTCCGCCGTACCGTCGAGATCACCGAGCAGATCGAGGGCACCGTCGTTCTCGAACGGTCCCAGGTCCCAAGCTCCCACATCACACCTCTGCCATCCGTCGTTCACGCCGTTGTCCGGGCAGCGCCGAGCGTAGGGGAGCGCCCCGTCAAAATCGGGTGCCGCCGCCCGCGCTCTCCGGCATGGCCGAAAGGATTCCTTCCGGCGGATGAGAAGACGGCGGTCCATGAGGCGGCGGTCGCACGACCGGTCCCGCTGCGCGGAGGAGGAAACGGGCAGACCGTCTCCCTACCGTCAAGACATGGCGGACGAACGGCTTGAGAGCTCACCGGTGGCGCGGTCTCGCGGAAGGCGACGGATGTGGCGTGCGCTCCTGCGGATCGTCGCCGTGGGCGCCGCGCTGCTCGTACTGGCGGCGGGAGCGGGATTCGCCTACGAGACGAGCGCTGGGCGGGGGGACGCCGCCCGGCACCCGGCACCCGGGCGGCTGATCGATGTGGGCGGCCACCGCCTGCACCTGTACTGCACCGGCGGCGGCGCCCCCACCGTGGTGCTGGAGGCGGGACTGGCCGAGTCCAGTGCGAGCTGGGAGGTGATCCAGCGGCGGCTGTCCGCCCGTAACCGGGTGTGCTCCTACGACCGGGCCGGATACGCCTGGAGCGAGGAGGGCCCGTCACCCCGTACGGCGGAGCGCACCGCCGGGGAACTGCACGCGCTGCTGGCCGCCTCGGGGGAGGCGGGGCCGTACGTCCTGGTGGCGCACTCCTACGGCGGCAACACCGCGCGCCTCTTCGCCGACCGCTGGCGGAGCCTGACCGCGGGACTGGTGCTGATCGACGTCACCGACGAGACGGCCGTCACCGCGCTGCGGATCTCCCGGCCGCTGCTCGGCCTCCAGTTCACCGTCAACCGGTTCGTCGCCCGGCTCGGCCTTCTCAGGCTGTGGACCGGCGCCTTCCTGCCGCCCGAGGCCACCGCGGAGGCGCGGGCCGCCGCCACCGTCGTCTACGGCTCGGCGAGCATGGCGGCCGCCCGCGCCGAGGCGTGGGCCTCGGTGGACAGCGCCGCCCAGGTCGGTGCGACGGTCCGCCCCGGAGCGTGGGGGGATCTGCCGGTAACGGTCATCTGCGCGGCGGGTCAGCCCGAGGCGGACACCGAGCACGCCAGACGTGTCGCCGCGCTGTCGAGCCGGGGGCGCCTGGTGGTCGCGGCCACGACGGAGCACTACGTCCAGAACGCCCAGCCCGACCTCGTCCTCGACGAGATCGGCCGGGTCGCCGCCGCCCGCGGACGGGGATGACCGCGGACGGAGACGGCTTGCGGGCGGAGGCGGCTTGGGGGAGACGCCCGCGGGGAGGTGGCCGTGGGAGGGGCTACGAGAGGGGTTGCGAAGGGAGACGCCCGCGGGGAGGTGGCCGCGCGGGGGAGGCGATCCCCCGGCGGTGACGGTCTTGTCGTGGTCGGTGGGAGTGGATACGGTGCGGTCATGGAACGTAGGCGCTGGGACAGCGACGATCGCTTCATCGGTATCGCCTCCGGAAAGGCGATCGCCCCCTCCGTGGAGCAGCTCCTGGCCCACATGGGCCGTGACGGCTGGGTCACCGAGGAACCCGACGTGCACCTGCTTCCCCGGCTTCGGCAGGTCGCCGACGGGCCGGACTCGCCGTGGCGCATCACCGGGGCCCATCTGACGGACGACAGCGTCTACGTGGTCGACCTCGCACCCGCGTCCGGGGCGGACGGGGCGGATCGGACGGACGGGGCGGCGCGTGGGCTGCCGATGGGCGACGTCCTGCGCCTGCTGTCCACGATCGCCGAGGCGGCCTTCTTCGCCCGCCAGATCGACGACAGGACGGTCGACTGCGCCATGGGCATGCTCGACGGCGACGGCGTCTTCGCCACCCACGGCCACCTGATCCGCCTGCGCCTGACCGACTGACCCACCCCCCTTTCCAGCTCGCCCCTTTCGCCGGACCGTTCCGTTCCGCCGGGCCGTGCTCCCGGTGACGGTCAATCTCCTCGCCGCGGCGACCGGCGTCGTCCGGGTATCCAGTTGCCGTGGAAACCGGCCGGGACGCGCACGGGGAGGCGGACCTGCGCGACCGGGTCCGCGTCGAGGTCGGCGGCGTCCAGGATCGCCAGGTAGCCGGTCCCCCTGGAACGGTCGTGGGCGAAGGTCAGCAGATAGCCGTCGTCCTCGTGGCGGCCGGAGGCCCTGGGGACGAAGACCGCCTCGCCGCAGGTGTGCCCGGCGGGCAGGCGGTGAACGCCACGTGTGCCGGAGGCGAGGTCGTACTTGTAGATCTCGGTGCGTTCCGGCTCGGCGTCCATGGAGAAGGAGACCGTGTAGCCGTAGCGATGGGGCAGCCCGATCCTCGTGTCGGCCAGTCGCGGATACTCGCTGGGCGCGTCGTCCAGGCGGCTCTCGGTGACCGTTCCCGAGGGCAGGTGCAGGGTCCACCGGTGCAGGCTGGGCAGCCCGCCGCCGACGTCGGCGGGTCCCCGACGCCACAGCGTCTCGACGCGGGTGCCGGTCACGACGATCGAGTCCTCGGTCCCGAAGGCGTTCAGGGTATGCCACACGTAGCAGGGGTCGACGTCGAACCAGCGCACCGGGGCCTCGCCGTCGGCCCGAGGCAGGACGCCGAACCGGGCACGGTGCCCCTCGTCCCACCTCCACGGAGGGCCGCCCGCGGCCGCCTGCCGCGCGTCGAAGACGACGGGCAGGTCCATGAAGACCACATGGTGCGCGGTGACCGCGAAGTCGTGCATCATCGTCGCCCGCGGTACGTCCACGACCTGTGTCTGGAGCACCCGGCCGTCCGGGGAGGCCCGGTAGTAGGTGAGGTGGGGAGGCCGGAGCCGGTAGCCGAAGAACAGCAGCTCCCCGGTGATCGGGCAGGTCTTGGGATGCGCGGTCATCGGCGTCCGCAGCGCCCCGTCGAAGGTGAAGGGCCCGATCGTGGCCAGCTCCGGGGTCACCTCGTAGGGGAAACCCCCTTCCTCCAGGGCGAACAGTCGGCCGGCGTGGGCGATCAGATGGGTGTTGGCGGTGGTGACCCGGTAGTCGACGCGTGAGGTGACCGGGTCGAAGGCCAGGGCGAACCGGGACTCGCCCGGGTGCTCGTACAGCGGGGTGCGCACGTACCGGTTGCGGTACCAGGCGGCCCTGCCGTTCTCCAGCGCGACGGTGTGGATCATGCCGTCCCCCGCGAAGAAGTGCGGTGACCACCCCGCGCGCGGGTTGGGGCCGTTGCGGAAGAACTGTCCCGACAGTTCCTCGGGGATGGAGCCGATCACCTCGCTCGGCTCCAGCGTCACCTCCTCGGCGATCGGCGCGTTGTTGCCCGCCAGGTGCAGCGGTACGGCACCGCCTGTCTCCACGGTCATCGCGATCTCCTGTCGTGAGGGGCCGGTGGCGCCGCCCACAGTGCCCGGACGACCGTCGAAGGAACAGTCTTGTTCTTGCCGCCCGCGTCAGCCGTCCCGTTCCGCCGCAGGTCACGCGGCTCTCGAATGTTCTCCGCGGAACGCGTCCGGCTGGGCGGGCGTGGTGGGGCACGGCGGGCCCCGTGATCGTTAATGGGCCGGTACAGAAGTGGATCTTCGTGCTCCCTGATCGTTTGGCCGTCTCGCCGTGCCGGGTAGGTGGTGAGCGATGTCGGCGTCCCCCCGCGAGAGCAGGAGAGCGGGGTGTGCCCGGGATGGTGGGCAGGGTGCCGGCCGGGATGCTGGTCGTGCTCGTGGGAACCGGAGTCGCGGGGCCCGCGGAGCCGGCGGCGTTCGCCGGGTCCCCGGCCACCGCGGTGACGGCCGTCCGGCGGGTGTGCGGCGACCGGGAGCCGATCGTCATCGCGCATCGCGGTGCCAGCGCCTTCCGGCCCGAGCACACGCTCGCGGCCTACCAGGCCGCCATCCGGATGGGGGCCGACTACATCGAGCCCGACCTGGTCCCCACCAGGGACCACGTGCTGGTCGCCCGGCACGAGAACGAGCTCTCGCTGACCACCGACGTCGCCGACCACCCCGAGTTCGCCGGCCGCAGGACCACCAAGATCGTCGAGGGCGTACGGCGCACCGGCTGGTTCACCGAGGACTTCACGCTCGGGGAACTGCGCACCCTCCGGGCCAGGGAGCGTTTCTCCAAGCTGCGCCCCGCCAACACGGCCTACGACGGGCGGGCGTCGATCCCGACGCTGGACGAGGTCATCGAGCTCGCCCGGCGGAACGGGGTGGGCGTCTACGCCGAGACCAAGCACCCGAGCTACTTCGCCTCGATCGGGCTGCCGTTCGAGGAACCGCTGGTGGAGACCCTCAGGAGGCACGGCTGGGACGACGCGTGCGCTCCCATGTTCGTGCAGTCCTTCGAGACGGGAAACCTCAGGCGACTGCGTTCGGTCACGCGGGTGCGGCTCGTCCAGCTCATCAAGGCGTCCGGCGCGCCGTACGACCTGGAGGCGGCCGGTGACCGGCGTACGTACGAGGACATGATCACCCCGGAGGGCCTGGAGTGGGTCGCGGGGTACGCCGACGTCGTCGGCGTGGTCACCTCGCGGGTCGTGCCCACCGGCCCCGACGGGAGGCTGGGGGCGCCCACCTCGCTCGTCCGGGACGCTCACGGCAGGGGGCTGGGGGTTCATGTCGCGACCATCCGCGGCGAGAACGAGCATCTCCCGCCCGAGTACCGGCGTGGGGATCCCGCGAGCCCGGACTACCGGCGCGCCGCCGGAGACGTGGCCGGCTGGCTGAGGCGGCTCTACGGGCTCGGCGTGGACGGGGTCTTCGCCGACGACCCCGGTGCCGCACGTGCCACGCGCGACGACTTCCTCGCGGGTGGCTGAGCCGCCGGGGAGCTCGGCGGCGGACGGCGGAGGAGACCGCGGGGTTTCGGGCGCGCCGGTGGCCGTCCGGAGACTGACAGGCCTGTGCGTTCCGTGCCGTTTTGAGGAGCGGAGCGGAAGCGGCGAGCGGTGATCATCCCTGCTCCCGGCGTGTTCATTTGAGAGACAGGTGAATACGGACACAGTGGGACGGGAGAGAATTTGTGCCCGTTTTGCTAACTGGCGCGCATCTCACGGTTTGTGTTCATAGGATCTATGCCGGACTGTGACCATCGCCTGGAATCGTGGGCAACCGCGCCAAAGCGGTCAACTGTGCCGAAGTGGAGAAAACTGTGCTGAAGTCCAAGGCGCGGCGTCGCGTCACGGTCAAGACGGCCGTCATTGGAATACTAGGCGCGGGCATTCTTTTCGGCGCGGTTCCGGCGATCGCCTCGCTGACGGCCGCTCCCAAGGGGGTCACCTACACGTGCACCCCGTCCTCGGGCACCGTCACCAACAACACCTACAAAATGCAGATGGACCTGTCCGGCCCCTCCCTCTCCACGCCCAACTCCACCATCGTGGTGACCTGGAAGCTGGGACAGCCCACCGCGTCGCCGTTCCTGGTCGCCCCGTCGGCCATCGCGGCCGGTGACCGGCTCGTGGTCGAGGCGGACGTGGTGATCACCGGCTCGCCGCTCCCGACCCCCGCGGAGACCCGGTTGATCACGACCTCGGCGACCCCCGGAGCGGTGACCGCCAACGGCGCGCTGCCGGTTCTCCCCAGCGTGCTGATCACACTGACCCCGACCGCGACCGGGGTCATCGGCGTCCAGCCCGCCGGTTTCACCCTCGTGCACGCCGCGGGGACCGGAGTGGGGACCGGAGTGGGCGACAGCATCTACGACTGCACGGTCGCGACCACCGCGTCGGCGGAGGCGTCGGCCGCGGCGCTGCTGATCACGGTGAAGCCCTCGATTTCGGGATCGCCGACGAGTTCGAACAGCCCGACGGGGACCACCACGCCGACCACGACCCCGACCCAGACCCCGACCGCCACGGAGACCACGCCGGAGCCGACGGTCACCATCACCCGCACCAAGACGGCCAAGCCCCGGGAGGTCGGGCAGATCGGCGAGACTCCGGGCGGCGGCGCCTCAACGGGCGGAGGTGGAGAGGCCGGACCCGACGCGCGCATGATCATCCTTGCGGGCTCGATGATGATCGCGGCGGCGGGGGCCGGCGGGCTGGTGCTGCGCCGCCGTACCGCGACCAGGGGCTGACCGGAGCCGCTGGATGACCATTCCGACGCCGGACAACTGGCCGACGGGGCGTCCGCCGAGGCCGGTGCCGCCCTCCTCCCGGGGACCCGTCCAGCCACCTCACCCTCACCCCCATCCCCAGCAGGGATATCCGGGGTACGGCCCGCCGTACGAGCAGCCGTACGGGGAGTGGCCGGGCCACCGAGGCGACGGCGGCAGCCGGATCCTGCGTTCGGTGCTCATCCTGGCCGGGGTGGCCGGAGTGGTCACGGTGCTGGTCGGCCTGCTGTTCGTGGCGGTCTCACCCGACCAGTACGGCCTGGCCGAGCGGCGCACCACGCTGCCACCCCGCAGCCAGGCCAACGCGGCCGAGCCCTACTTCCAGGCACCTCCCACCGTGCCGCCGCCCCTGCCGAACCTCCCGCCGGCCCCTCCGATGCAGCCCTCGACCCCGGTGCGCCTGGTCATCAAACGGCTCGGCGTCAACGCGCCGATCACCTCGGTCGGGCTCGACAAGCAGGGCGCGATCGAGGTGCCGCCGGTCGGCGACCCGAACCTGGTCGGCTGGTACCGCTCCGGCCCCACACCGGGAGAGGCGGGACCGGCGATCATGCTGGGCCACAAGGACACGCGGTCGGGGAGCGCGGTCTTCAGCCGTCTCGGGGAGATCCGGAACGGCGATGTGATCGAGGTGCACCGCAAGGACGGCATCATCGCGATTTTCACGGTAGGCGGACTCGAACAGGCGGAGAAAACGGTGTTCCCGACGCAGCGTGTTTACGGCGAATCGCCCAACCCCCAGCTCCATTTGATCACGTGCGGCGGCACTTACGATCACACCACGGGTCACTACACGGACAACGTCATCGCGTACGCGACGATGACGAGCACCCGCAGAGCATGAGCGCCGTGACCGCGGCCGCCGAAGAGCCGCTGAGGAAGACCCCGAGGACCCTGGACGTCCCGGCGTTCGTGCGCGGGCGGCGCCACGGGCTGACGCTGGGAGCGCTCGCGGCGCTGGCCGCGACGGCCTACGCGGTGCTCGGCCTGGTCAAGCTCTCCACGTTCAAGGCCAGCATCTTCGACCTGGCCATTTTCGATCAGGCCGTGCGCGGATACGCGAGCTTCGGGCCGCCCACGGCGCCCTCGGTCGGCATGCCCTACGGCCAGGGAATGGACTTCCTCCAGCTCGCCGACCACTTCTCCCCGATCCTGGCGGTCCTGGCCCCGCTGTACTGGATCCACAACGGCCCGGAGACGCTGATCGTCGCGCAGGCCGTACTGCTCGCGCTGGCCGCGGTCCCCATCTGGCACTACGCCAAGCGCCGCCTCGGCCCGGTCTCCGCCCACCTGGTCGCCGTGGCCTACCTGCTCTCGTGGCCGGTGGCGCAGGTGGCCGGGTTCGACTTCCACGAGGTGGTGTTCGTCCCGCTGCTCAGCGCGATCATGATCGAGCGGGCGGACGCGGGCCGGATGCGCTACGCGGCGCTCGCGGCCCTGGGCATCCTCATGGTCAAGGAGGACATGGGCCTGCTGGTCGCCGGGTTCGGGGTGTACCTGTTCCTCACCAGGCGGCGCCTCGAAGGGGTGGGGTTCGTCCTGTTCGGGGTGGCCGCGCTCCTGAGCATCCGCGGCCTGCTGATGCCGCTGGTCGGAGGGGGAGGCGAGGGGTTCCACTGGGCGTACGGCAGCCGCGGCGCGACCATGGGGGAGGTCGGGCTGTCCATCGTCCGTGACCCGCTGGGCACGCTGTGGCAGATGGTGAGCCCGGAGGTCAAGGTGGACACCCTGGCCTTCCTGCTGTGGCCGATGCTGCTGACCGCGCTGCTGTCGCCGCTGGTCCTGGTGGCCGTCCCGCTCGTCGCCGAGCGGTTCCTGGCCGACCGGCCGCAGTGGTGGGGGCCGGACTACCAGTACAACGCCTTCGTCGTCGCCATCCTCGTCTGCGCCGGGGTCGACGGTGTCCACCGGCTCGCCGGGTGGCTCTCCGGACGCTTCCCCGACGGCCTGCCCGGGCGTTTGACCGCGCGGGGGCTGACCGGGCGCTGGGCGTTCGCGGTCTGCGTGATCGCGATCACGCTCGTGCCCCGCTTCGCGATGGGCCAGCTCCTGAGGGCGTCGTTCTACGAGGGCGAGCCGTACGTCGCGGCGGCGCGGGAGGCGGTGGCCAAGGTCCCGGACGGGGTGGTGGTCGAGGCGGCCAACAACGTCGGACCGGCGCTCACCGAGCGGACGACGGTGCTGCTGTGGGGGCCGCAGTCCTACGGCGCGCCGTGGATCGTGGCCGACGTCGCGCGGTGGACCTATCCGTTCGGTGCTCCCGAGGTGCAGCAGCAGCGGGTCGACGAGGCGCTGCGGACCGGCTACGTCAAGGTGTTCGACCGCGACGGCTACATCGTGCTGAACCGGCCGTCCTGAGCCCCCCTGAGCCCCCCTGGGCCGTCCTGGGCCGTCCTGGGCCGGGCTCTGGTCGCTCTGAGCCGCTCGCGTCCATTCGCGGTCCCTCACGTCCGCCCGCGGTCACTCGGTGGGCGCCGCCGGGCGCCGCCGGGCGCCGCCGGGTGGCGGCGCGGGGCTCGGGAGAGGGACAGAGAGGGAGATTCTGGGGTAGCCTCCAAATGACCGAACAATGCTCGGTTTCATGAACGGGAGGCACTGTGGCAGAGGCGTACATCGTCGGAGCGGTCCGCACCCCGATCGGTAAGAAGAAGGGCGGCCTGTCCGCCGTCCACCCCGTCGACCTGGCCGCGCACACCCTCAGGGCCCTCGTCGAGCGCACGGGCGTCGACCCGTCCGCGGTCGAGGACGTGATCATGGGCTGCGTCATGCAGTTCGGCCCGCAGAGCATGGACATCGCGCGCAACGCCTGGCTGTCGGCCGGCCTGCCGGAGAGCGTCGCCGGGGTGACCGTGGACCGGCAGTGCGGCTCCTCCCAGCAGTCGATCCACTTCGCGGCCCAGGGGGTGCTGTCCGGCACCCAGGATCTCGTGGTGGCCGCCGGAGTGGAGTCCATGAGCATCGTGCCGATGGGCTCCTCGGTCACCGCCGCGCTGGAGAAGGGAATGCCCTTCCCGTTCGGCGACCTGTGGGTCGAACGGTACGGCAGGCAGGAGATCTCCCAGTTCCGCGGGGCCGAGCTCATGTGCGAGAAGTGGGACCTCGGCCGCGAGGAGCTGGAGCGGTTCGCCTACGAGAGTCACCGGCGCGCGGCCGAGGCCGTGGCCGCCGGCCGCTTCCGGGACCAGATCGCCCCGATCGACGGCGTAGAGGACGACGAGGGCCCGCGCGCCGACACCACGCTGGAGAAGATGGCGTCGCTGAAGCCGCTGCGGGAGGGCGGCCGGATCACCGCGGCGACCTCCTCGCAGATCTCCGACGGCTCCGGAGCCCTTCTGATCGCCTCGGAGCAGGCGGTCCGCGACCACGGCCTGACACCGCGGGCCCGCGTCGTCACCCTGACGCTCACCGGCGACGACCCGGTCTACATGCTGACCGCGCCGATCCCGGCGACGAGGAAGGCGCTGAAGAAGTCGGGCCTGTCCATCGACGACATCGACGTCGTCGAGATCAACGAGGCGTTCGCCCCGGTCCCGCTGGCGTGGATCAGGGAGATCGGCGCCGATCCGGCCAGGGTCAACCCCAACGGCGGCGCCATCGCCCTGGGCCACCCGCTGGGCGGGACCGGCGCCGTCCTGATGACCAAGCTCCTGCACGAGCTGGAGCGCACCGGCGGCAGGTACGGCCTGCAGACGATGTGCGAGGGCGGCGGCCAGGCGAACGTCACGATCGTCGAACGCCTGTGAGAGCGCCCCGGTCCCCGCGAGAACCCGGGAGTCCGGGAAGCGGGGACCGGGGCGTTCACGCCGTCAGCGACCGCCCTTGCCGGGGATCCGGCGCGGTTGCCTGGTCGGCCTCGCCGGCATGGGCGGCATCGGCACGCGCCGGGGCGCCGCGGGAGGCAGGTTCCGCTCGGGAAGGGGCGTGCGGGACGGGGTGGTCTTACCGTCACCGTCGGGGTTCTGGGCAACACGAATTCGCATATGGGACTCCTTGAAGATCATGACGACGCGGTCGATGCCGTGCCGGAGACTCAGCCGCCGCGTCAGACGAACGGGCCAGAGAGCTGAGCGCGGGCGGATCAGACGAGGCTGATCGACGCCGGCTTCTTAGGAGTTAATCCACATGCGAGCACCGTATGGCGGCCTCGCCGGGCGGTGCAACCCATTTATTTCGGACACCCCTCCAGCGGGCCGCGCCCGCCGGGGCGGGCGTGACTCCGAGGAGGCCGGGACTACTTCGCCGGGACTACTTCTTCGGGACGCGGGCCACGCAGAAGACGGTCTGACCGAACGGCGGCCGGATGAAGCGCTCGATGAAACGGGTGACCGGGACCACCGTGCGGTCGTAGATCTTGACCAGGCGGGGGTCGGGGTAGCCCACGCCGCCGCGGCGGACCGCCACCCACCAGGCGATGCCGCCCAGGAAGTTGATCGGCTTGAGCACGTCGATGTCCAGCCCGGCCTTGGAGACCGTGCTGCGCAGGGTCGCGGGGGTGTAGCGGGTGACGTGGCCGACCTTGCGGTCGAAGTCCCCGTACAGCTGCATGTAGCCCGGAACCCAGATGACGATCCGGCCGCCGGGCACGGTGACCCTGGCCAGGGACCGCAGGGCCTCGACGTCCTCCTCGATGTGCTCCAGCACGTTCATCATCACGACCGTGTCGACCTTCTCGCCGATCGGGATCTCGGTCGGCAGGCCGAACTGCAGCACGTCGATGTCGTCGCGGCCCGCGAAGCGCTTGCTCAGCTGGTCCACGCAGTAGGGGTCGAAGTCGCTGACCACCAGCCTGTCCAGGCGGGGCAGGAACGCCTCGGCGAAGTGCCCCAGGCCCGAACCGATCTCCAGCATGGACCGGCCCACGTGCGGGGCGACCATGTCGAGCTCGTACTGCCGGTAGTTCTTGGCCTCGTCCCCACCGAGGTGGTTCTCCAGGGCCTCGTCACCGGCCGCCGGCTGCACTACACGGTCATACCCAGACATGCGGTTCCGTCCAGCTTGTTCACGGGAAACCGTGGAGACCACGGCTAGGGACAGGCAGAGAGTCTACTGGCGCTTCCCCCGGAGCGGCCCCCCAAACGGCCCGTGGCGCCCTAGCATGGGCATCCGCATGGATACTGCCTTCGTCGGCCGGCGCGTGGAGATCGCGCAGGTGATCCGTCTGCTGCGGGAGTCGCGCCTGGTCACGCTCACCGGGCTGGGCGGCGTCGGGAAGACGCGCCTGGCGCGCCGGGTCGTCGAGGAGATCTCGGAGGATTTCCCCGGCGGCTTCTGGCAGGTCGAGCTCTCCCGCCTGACCGATCCGCACCTGCTGCCGGGAACCGTCGCCGACAGCGTCGGCGTGGCCGACCAGTCCCCCCGCCCGCCGCAGGAGCTCCTGGCCGACTGGCTGAGCCCGCGCAGGGCCCTGCTGATGCTCGACACCTGCGAGCACCTGGTCGGGGCGGTGGCCTCGCTGGCCGACACCCTGCTGCGCGCCGCGCCCGGCCTCCGGGTGCTGGTCACGGGCCGACAGCCCCTCGGCGTGTCGGGCGAGCACGTCTACCCGGTCCCGCCGCTCCCGATCGAGGACGCGGTGGCGCTGCTGCGCGACCGCGCCGGCCTGCCGGAGGATTTCGGAGGCCCGCGAAGCCCGGCGCCGCCCGCGGCCCCCGGGATCCCGGCGCCCGCCCGGACGGGCACGCCGGCGGCGTGGGGAGACGGAGCGGAAGGCGCGGGCGTCCTGGCCGACCTCTGCGCGGCACTCGACTGCGTCCCGCTGGCGATCGAGCTGGCGGCCGTACGGCTGCGCACCGTCCCGCCGCGGCACCTCGCCCGCGAGCTGGCCGACCGCTACCGACTGCTGGGCGGAGAGGACGGCGAAGACGGGGACGGGCACGAGAGCGTGGGCCACAGACGGCACGCGTCGCTGCGCACGGCGGTCGGCTGGAGCCACGAGCTGTGCACCCCCGCCGAGCGGCTGCTGTGGGCCCGCCTGTCGGTGTTCGCCCTCGGCTTCGACCTGGAGGCCGCCGAACAGGTCTGCTCCGGCGGGCCGTTGCCGGTCCCGCTGGTGCTGGAGGCGCTGACCGGGCTGGTCGAGAAGTCCCTCGTGCAGCGTGAGGAGCATCCGAGCGGCGTACGGCTGCGCATGCTGGACACCGTCCGGGAGTTCGGCGCCGAGTGGCTGCTCAGGCTGGGGGAGACCCAGGTGGTCCAGGGCCGTCACCGTGATCACTACCTCGGGCTGGCCAGGCGGTGCGCCACCGAGTGGCCGGGGAGCCAGGTGGAGTGGTACGGGCGCATGCGGGCCGAGCGGCACAACTTCCGCAAGGTATTCGAGGTGTGCCTGGCCGACCCCGGAGGGGTGCGGACGGCCCTGGACCTGGCGGGGGCCCTGTGGTTCCTGTGGGTCTGCTGCGGCATGGCGCGTGAGGGCCGCCACCACCTGGAGGCCGCGCTGCGGTCCGAGACCGAACCCGGCAGGGAGCGGACCAGGGCGCTGTGGGTCTGCGCGTGGGTCGCGCTGCTCCAGGGCGACCTCGACGCGGCGCGGGAAAGGCTCGCCCGTTGCCGCGCCGAGGACTCCGAGGGCGCGGCCGCCGGATACGTCGCCCAGATGGAGGGTTTCCTCGCCCTGACGCGCAGGGACTTCGCCCGCGCGGCCGACCTGCTGCGGGAGGCCATCGTCTGGCACACGGCCGAGGGCGACGTGCTGTCGGGGCTGCTGCCCTGCCACACGCTGGCGGCCCTGAGCCTGCTGGCGGCGGGCAGGCCCGAGGAGAGCGGCAGGATGCTCGCGAGGGGACAGGCGCTCTGCGACAAGCACGGGGAGGAGTGGAGCCGCGCCCAGATGGAGTACGTCCTCGCCTGGGCCGAGCACGTCAAGGGCCGCGCGCCGGGGACGCTCCGGCACGCCAGGGCCGCGCTCGCCGGGGCCGGGCTCTTCGAGGACGTGCTCCTGACGGTCGCCTGCGTCGAACTGGCCGCCTGGGCGGCGACGGCGGGTCCGGAACACACGGCGACGGCGGGTCCGGAACGCATGGCGACGGTGGGTCCGGAACGCACGGTGACGGCCGCGGTCGCGGCGGCGCGGGAGGGCGCCCTGCTGCTGGGGGCGGCCCAGGCCGTCTGGGATTCCTCGGGGCTGCCGCAGTTCGGCTCGCCGATCCTCGTCGTCGTCAGGCAGCGGGCCGTCGTCCGGGCCGTCGAGGTTCTCGGCGGGGGAGAATTCGCTACCCGCTTCACCGAGGGGAAGGCCCTTGACCTGCGCCTCGCTGTGAAATATGTACTGGGGGAGAAGATCTCGTAACCGGGGGTGCCCGATCTCACCGGGTCTGTCACCGGTTCCGTGGTTGGCTTGCCACCTCACGCGGAGGGGCGAGGATTCGGTGGCGGAGACGCGGATACGTCGAGACAACGTCCCGGCGGAGACGAGCAGCCTCGTCGGGCGGGAAGAGGAGCTCGACGAGATCGCCGTGCTCATCGGCCAGTCACCCCTGGTGACCCTCACCGGAGTGGCCGGTGTCGGCAAGTCCAGACTGGCCGTCAGGACGGCCGAGCGGCTCCGCGACTCCTTCAGCGACGGGGTATGGGTCGTCGAGCTGTCCGCGGAACAGAACGGAAACCTGGTCGGCCACGACATCGCGGCGGTGCTCGGCCTGCGTGAGCAGGCGGCGCGGCCCCAGGCGGAGGTGCTCGCCGACTTCCTCGCCGACAGGCGGCTGCTGCTGGTCCTGGACACCTGCGACCACCTGATCGACGCGTGCGCGGCGCTGCTGCGCCGCATCCTGTCCGACGCCCCGCACACCCGGGTGATCGCCACCAGCCGCCGGCCGCTCGGCCTGCCGGGAGAGCGGCTCATGCCGATCGAGCCGCTGGCGGTGCCCGAGGAGGACGCCACCGGGTCGGCGGCGGTGCGGCTGTTCACCGAGCGGGCCCGGGCGCTGGTGCCGGACATCACCCTGGATCCGATGGAGGTCGCCGACCTCTGCCGTCGCCTGGACGGCATCCCGCTCGCCATCGAGCTGGCCGCGCGGAGGCTGCGGGCCCTGTCGGTCCGGCAGGTCATCGAACGGCTCGACGACCGGTTCACCCTGCTCGCCGGCGGAAGCGGCATCCCGCTGGGCCGCCACCAGACCCTGCGCACCGCGGTCGGCTGGAGCCACGAGCTCTGCACCGCCGCCGAACGCCTGCTCTGGGCCAGGCTCTCGGTCTTCGCGGGCTGGTTCGACGCCGACGACGCGTGGGCGGTGTGCGCCGACGGGCGGCTCCCCGCGCTCCCGCTGGCCCAGCTGGTCGACAAGTCGATCCTCGTCGCCGAGGGGTCGCGCTACCGGATGCTCGACACGATCCGCGACTATGGCAGGCAGTGGCTGTGCCGGCTGGGCGAGGAGGAGAGGCTGGCCGGGCTTCACCGCGGCCACTACCTGGCGCGGGCGCGCAGGGCCGAGGCCGAGTGGTACGGTCCGCGCCAGCCGCAGTGGGCCGACTGGGCCCGCAGGGTGATGCCGGACCTGGAGGCCGCCCTCGACCACGACGACGGCTTCGAACTGGTCACCGCGCTCTGGTTCGTCTGGTGCTGTCTCGGCCGGGTCCGGCTGGGGCGCCGTCACCTGGAGCGGGTGCTGAACAGGCACGCCGCCCCCGGCCCCGCCCGTACCAAGGCCCTGTGGGTGTACGCGTGGGCGGCGCTCGCCGCGGGCGACACCGCGGCCGCCCGCGACCGGGCCGGCGAGGCGTACGAGGCCGCGATGGCCGAGGGCGACCTCGCCGCCGCCGGGTGCGCCCGGCAGAACGCCGCGGCGACCGCCCTCGTCCTCGGCGACCTTGACGAGGCGGCCCGCCTGGCGGTCGAGTCGGCCGGGCTGTTCGAGCGGGCGGCCCACGTTCACATCGGGCTGCCCGTCGCCGAGATCACACTGGCGACCGCCCACAGCCTCAGGGGCGAGTTCGACCTTGCCGTCGAGGTGCTCATGCGGCAGTGGGCCCGCTGCGTCGAGCGGGGCGAGCTGTGGGCGCGTTCCTCGGGCGACCACGTGCGCTCGCTCGCCGAACTGGGCAGGGGGGAGCACGACGCGGCGGAGGCCTACGCGCGCGCCGCGCTCGGCGTGAAATGGCGCCTGGGCGACGTGGTCGGCGCGGCCATGGCGATGGACCAGCTCGCCGCGACCGCCGTGGCGCGCGGCGACGGGCGGCGGGCCGCCCGCCTGCTCGGCGCGGCCTGGCGGATGTGGACGACCTCCGGTCTTCCCGGACCGGAGCCGTCGCCGTACCTGATCCCCCGCGCGCGCACGGAGGGCCGGGCCAGGGCGCTGGTCGGCGACACCGCGTACGAGCACGCCTTCGACCAGGGAACGATCATGGATTTGGACGTGACCGTCGCGCGAATCCGGGATACCGAGGGCTTCGATCACCTTTAGCATGAATGCGCACGCCGCGAGGAGACTGTGGGATGAGCGCGTTCGTCGGTAGGCGGGGCGAGGTCGCGGAGATCACGGCCCTGTTCGAGCAGGTGCGGCTCGTCACCCTGTCCGGCGCCGGTGGCGTGGGCAAGACGCGGCTGGGCCTGGAGATCGTCCGGAGGATCGCCCCGGGGGCCGCGGTCGTCGACGTCGCCGAGATGGACGGCCCGCAGGCCCTGGTCGTCGCCGTCACCGAGGCCCTCGCCGGATCCACCGGCTCCCTGCTCGTGCTGGACACCTGCGAGGCGCTGGTCGAGGCGGTCGCCCCGCTGGTGAGCGACCTGCTCACCAGCGACCCCGACCTCCGCGTCCTGGCGATAGGCCGCCAGTCGCTCGCGATCCCCGGCGAGCACCTGCGGGTGCTGACCGGCCTGTCCGGCGAGGACGCGTGCGCCCTCCTCGCCGGGCTGAGCGGGGCCTGGCTTCCCGAGGTGTGCGAAAGGCTGGACGGCCTGCCCCTGGCGATCGAGCTGGCCGCCGTACGGCTGCGCACGATGCCCGTCGCGGACTTCCTGGCCGCGCTGGACGACCGGTTCGGCCTTCTCGTCGACGAGGACAGGCCGGGCCCGTCCCGGCACCGGGCGCTGGCCACCTGCATCGGGTGGAGCCACCAGCTGTGCACCGCCGCCGAACGCCTGGTCTGGGCGCGGGTCTCGGTGTTCGCCGGGGAGTTCGACCTGGAGGCGGCGGCCTACGTCTGCCGGGACGACACGCCCGGCGCCGGGGACGGCCGGGGAGACGGTCAAGGGGACGGCCAGGGAGACATGGTCGACGTGGTCGCGGGCCTGGTCGACAAGTCCGTGCTGCTCCGGCACGAGACCGCGGCGGGGGTCCGCTTCCGGATGCTCGACGGGGCACGCGAGTTCGGCGCCGGATGGCTCGCCCTGCTCGGCCAGGAGCACGCGGTACGGCTCCGCCACCACGACTTCTACCTCGGCCTCGCCCGCCGCGCCGAGCGGGAGTGGCCGGGACGCCAGGTGCGCTGGCACCGCAGGCTGCGCCTGGAGGCCGCGAACCTCAGGCTGGCGCTGGAGACGGGCATGGACGCCGGGACCGGCCTGGAGCTGGCCGGAATGCTCTGGTTCCTGTGGGTGTGCTGTGGCATGCACGAGGAGGGACGGCGCTACCTCGACCGGGCGCTGACCCTGGACCGCAAGGCGGGCCCCGCGCGGACCAGGGCGCTGTGGGTCTGCGCCTGGGTCGCCAGCGTCCAGGGCGACCTGCCGGGGGCGGAGGAACGGCTCTCCGAGTGCCGCGCGGGCGACCCCGGCGGCGCCGCGACGGCCTACGTCACCCAGCTCAGCGCGCAGGTCGCGGCCCAGCGCGGCGAGGCCGCCCACGCCGTGCTGCTCATCAGGGACGCCCTCGACCGTCACCGCTCGGCGGGGTGGGTCTTCCCCGGCCTGCTGCCCAGCTACGCCGTCGTGGCCACCTGTCTGCTGGCCCTGGGGGACGTCGACGCCGCGATCGGGATCCTCGCCGACGGTCTTGAGCTCAGCGAGGCGTGCGAGGAGTTCTGGGCCCGATCCCACCTGTGCCATCTCCGTGCCCAGGCGGCCTGCCTGCGCGGGGACGTCACCGCCGCGGGGGAGCACGCCCGCGAGGCCCTGCGGACCGCCCGCCTCTTCGACGACCGGGTGGCCCAGGCCTCCGGGGTCGAGCTGCTCGGTGTGCTGGCGATCGCCGAGGAGCGGATCGACGAGGGCGTGACGCTGCTGGCGGCGGCCCGCGACGCCTGGGCCGCGCTCGGCGGCGAGCACCTGCGCTCGCCGGTCCTGGCCTCGATCGGAGACTCGGCCGCGTCCGTGGTCGAAGACCTGCGCTTCGAGAGCATCGCCGCGCGCCGGGGGAAATTCGACCTCGAAACCGCGGTGAGTTTCGCACTCGGGGAGAAGGAAACCCCACCTGGAGAGGGCAGGCTGACCCGTTCGTGACCCTGACGGTGTGCGATGCGCGCGGAGTGCGCCGCGTGCCGAGTGGAAGGAGCGCGAGCCGATGGAGGGCAAGCCGTGGTGGCGCGGGAACCTCCCCGCGGAGACGAGCGGCTTCGTCGGCCGTGAGAGCGAGGTCAGGCAACTGCTCAAGCTCCTGGGCGAGACGCCGCTGGTCACGGTCACCGGCGCCGGGGGAGTCGGCAAGTCGCGGATCGCCGTCAGGGCGGCCGAGGAGTGTCACGACTCCTGTCCCGACGGCACCTGGCTGGTCGAGCTGTCGGGGGAGCGCGACGGCGACCTGCTCGCCCACATCGTCGCGGCCGTGCTGGGACTGTGCGAGCAGTCGGCCAGACCCCAGACGGAGGCGCTGGTCGAGTTCCTCACCGGCAGGAACCTGCTGCTGCTCCTGGACGCCTGCGACCACCTCACGACCGCCTGTCGCGACCTCGTCACCGGCATCCTGGCCGGGGCCCCCGGGGTGCGGATCATCGTGACCTCCCGGCAGGCGCTCGGGCTGCCGCAGGAGGCGCTGCTGCCCGTCGAGCCGTTCGAGGTGCCCGCTGCCGGCCCGGTGCCGGTGGCGAACGACGCGCTCCGGCTCTTCCTCGACCGTGCAGGGGCCGTACGGCGCGGCCTCGGCGCGGCGGGCACGGGCGAGTCCGCGGCGGAGGGCACAGCGGAGGGCGCAGGGAAGGGCGCAGCGCAGGGCGCGGGGAAGGGCGCAGGGAAGGGCGCGCTCCCCGAGGCTGCGGCGCCGGCGGCCGCGGTGAGGATCTGCCGGAGGCTGGACGGCATCCCGCTCGCCATCGAGCTCGCCGCGGGATGGCTCGGGGACCTCCCGGTCGAGCTGCTCGCCGACCGCCTGGACCGCCGGTTCGAGGACCTGGCCGCGGGCCTGTCAGCGGGCACGACAGCGGGTACGACAGCGGGCACGGCAGCGGGCACGGCGCCGCTCCCGCGCCACCGGATCCTGCGCGCGGCCCTGAGCTGGAGCCACGAGCTGTGCGGCCCGAGGGCGCGGCTGCTCTGGGCCCGCCTGTCGGTCTTCTCCGGAAACTTCGACACCGAGGCCGCCCGATGGGTGTGCGGCGACGAGCACCTGGCCGACGTGCCCGGCCTGCTGGTCCACCTGGCCGACAGAGCGCTGCTCGTGCGGGTCCCCGGCGGTTACCGGCAGCCGGACGCGGTCAGGGAGTACGGCGGGGAACGACTCGTCCGGCTCGGTGAGAGGGCCAGGTTCGTCCGGCGCCACCGCTGCTACCACCTCGACCTGGCCCGCCGCGCGGACGCCGCCTGGTACGGCCCCCGGCAGGAGGAGTGGGCGGCCCGGCTGAGCTTCTCGATCGCGAACCTCCGCCTCGCGCTGGGCACGGGCCCCTCCTCGGCCCCGCCGTCGGCCGAGCTCGCCGGGGCCCTCTGGGTCCTGTGGTCCTGCCTGGGCAGGCTGCGGGAGGGACGCCACCATCTGAGGCGGGCGATCGAGGCCGCGCCCGTCACCGACCCCGCCCTGCCCAGGCTCCTGTGGGCCGACGGCTGCGTGGCCCTGGCCCAGGGCGACCTGGAGTACGGCCGCCGCCGCGTCGAGGCGGCCCTGCCCGCCGCCCTCGGCTGGGACGACCACGCGGCGGCCGGGCACGCCCGGCTCCGGCTCGCCGGAAGCCGCCTGCTCACCGGCGACCTCGACGAGGCCGAGGCCGAGGCCGAGGTGGCCCGCGAGCACTTCGGGCGGGCCGAGGGCGCGACCGTCGGCGAGCCGCTCGCCCTGGTGACCCTCGCCATGGCCGCCACCTGGCGCGGGGAGTTCACCAGGGCCGTCTCCACACTGGAGGAGATGCGGCGGCTGTGCGACGCGCGGGGCGAGCGCTGGGCCCGCGCCTGCGGTGACTACGTGCTCTCCGTCGCCCAGCTGAGCCTGGGCCGGGTGGCGGAGGCGGCCGTCGCCGCCAGACGGTCGCTCGACGTCAAGTGGCGCTTCCGCGACGCGACCGGCGTGGTACTGGCCCTCGACCAGCTCGCGGTGATCGCCGCGATCCAGGGGGACGGCTACCGTACGGCCCGGCTGCAGGGCACGGGAGTGCGGCTGTGGGCGCTCTTCGGGCTGCGCGGGCGCGGCTCCGAGAGCGTGTCGGAGCCCAGGACGGTCGCCGAGCGCACGGCCAGGCAACTGCTCGGCGACGACGTCTACGACGCGGTCTTCGCCCAGGGACGCGACGACGATCCCGGCTCGGCGGTCGCCTACGCCCTCGGCTGACCCGGAGCCGGCGCGTCCGCCGGGCGGCCCGGGCCGGGCGCCGGATCGGGGGCCGCCAGCCAGTCGTCGACCTCCCGGAGCAGCTCCTTGCGCACCCCCTCCGGCGCGGCCGACGCCCTGATGGACTGCCTGGCCAGCTCGGCCAGCTCCGCGTCGCGGAAGCCGTAGACGTCTCTGGCCAGCTCGTACTGGGGCAGCAGCCGCGCGCCGAACAGCAGCGGGTCGTCGGCGCCCAGCGCGATGGGCACCCCCGCCTCGAACAGCCGCCGCAGCGGCACGTCCTCGGCCCGCTCGGCGACCCCGAGCCCGACGTTGGAGGTCGGGCAGACCTCGCACGCGATCTGCCGGGCGGCCAGGCGTTCCATCAGCCTCGGCGACTCGGCCGCCCGCACGCCGTGCCCGATCCGGTCGGCGCCCAGCTCGTCGAGGCACTCCGCGACGCTGTCGGCGCCCATCAGCTCCCCGCCGTGCGGCACGGCCAGCAGCCCGGCCCGCCTGGCGAGCCTGAAGGCCCCGTCGAAGTCGCGCGCCCGGCCGCGGCGCTCGTCGTTGGAGAGCCCGAACCCGACCACGCCCCGGTCCATGTGCCGGGAGGCGAGGCGGGCGAGCGTCTTGGCGTCCAGGGGGTGCCGGGTCCGGTTCGCCGCGACCACGACCGCGACCCCGACGCCCGCGTGGAGGGAGGCCCTGCGCGCGGCGTCCAGCATCAGCTCCAGGGTCGGGGTGAGCCCGCCGAACCACTGGGCGTACCCGGAGGGGTCCACCTGGATCTCCAGCCACCGCGACCCCTCGGCCGCCTCGTCCTCGGCGGCCTCCCGCAGCAGCCGGTAGACGTACTCCTCCCGCTTCAGGACGGCCCGCGCGATGTCGTAGAGCCGCTGGAAGCGGAACCAGCCCCGCTCGTCGGTCGCCCGCAGCCGGGGCGGCCAGTCCTCCTCGAGGGCGTTCGGCAGGTGCAGTCCCTGCTCGCGGGCGAGCTCGATCAGGGTGGTGTGCCGCATCGAGCCGGTGAAGTGCAGGTGCAGGTGGGCCTTGGGCAGGTCGGTGAGCGGGCGTGGCATTTCCATATGGTGCCGTACGCCGGGCACTCCGCGGTCGTTTTCGCCTGTGGTGACGGTGGTGACCGGTGGTGACGGTGGTGATGTACACGACGGGCCCGGGCCGTCACGGCCCGGGCCCGTCGATCCGCGCGGGCGCCGTGTGGACGCCGTGCGGTCAGCTCTGGCTCAGGAACTTGGCGACCCGGCCGACGCCCTCGACGAGGTCGTCGTCACCGAGCGCGTAGGACAGGCGGAAGTAGCCGGGGGTGCCGAAGGCCTCGCCGGGCACGAGGGCGACCTCGGCCTCCTCCAGGATGAGCTCGGCCAGCTCGGCGGACGTCCCGGGACGCCTGCCGCCGAAGTCCCTGCCCAGCAGCTCCTTGACCGACGGGTAGGCGTAGAAGGCGCCCTTCGGCTCGGGGCAGAACACGCCCGGGATCTCGTTCAGCATGCGGACCATGGTCTGACGGCGGCGGTCGAAGGCCTCGCGCATCTTCGCCACTGCGGACAGGTCGCCGGAGACGGCGGCCAGGGCGGCGATCTGGGCCACGTTCGAGACGTTGGAGGTGGCGTGCGACTGCAGGTTGGTCGCGGCCTTGACGACGTCCTTGGGGCCGATCAGCCAGCCGACCCGCCAGCCGGTCATCGCGTAGGTCTTGGCCACGCCGTTCAGGACGACGACCTTGTCACCCAGCTCGGGGACGACGGTCGCGATGCTCGCGAACGTGGCGTCGCCGTAGGTGAGGTGCTCGTAGATCTCGTCGGTGACCACCCACAGGTCGTGCTCGGCGGCCCAGCGGCCGATCTCCTCGACCTGCTCGGGGGTGTAGACCGCGCCCGTCGGGTTGGACGGGGAGACGAACAGCAGGACCTTGGTGCGCTCGGTGCGGGCCGCCTCGAGCTGCTCGACGCTCGCGAGGTAGCCGGTGGTCTCGTCGGTCACGACGTCGACCTGGACGCCGCCGGCCAGCTTGATGGCCTCGGGGTAGGTCGTCCAGTAGGGAGCGACTACCAGCACCTCGTCACCCGGGTCGAGGAGCGCGGCGAACGCCTCGTAGACGGCCTGCTTGCCGCCGTTGGTGATCAGGATCTGGGCGGCGTCGACCTGGTAGCCGGAGTCGCGGAGCGTCTTGTCCGCGACCGCCTGCTTCAGCTCGGGCAGGCCGCCCGCCGGCGTGTACTTATGGAACCTGGGGTTGCGGCACGCCTCGACGGCCGCTTCGACGATGTAGTCGGGAGTCGGGAAGTCCGGCTCGCCCGCGCCGAAGCCGATGACCGGGCGGCCCGCCGCCTTCATTGCCTTGGCCTTGGCGTCCACGGCGAGCGTGGCGGACTCGGAGATCGCGGAGATGCGCGCTGAGATGCGAGGACGGGTCATGCATCCATGGTTACAGACCTGTGGCGCGCTTTCCGCGCCGCGGTGGTGTCCCGGAGAGGTGGCGCGCGCCCGCGGGAGGCGGGAAGTCCGTCCGGAGAGCCCGGCGCGGGCCCGGTGCGGGGCCGGTGAGGGGCCGGAAAGGGCCGCGACCTGGGCGATCACCGGGCGACCCCCCGCCGGTTCGACGTGGGGGCCATTCCCACGTAGACTCCCGCATGGTCGCGACGCCGAAAGCGTGAATCGGCGGTCAAGACCGTGAGCCACGGACAAACTTCGGTCCAACCGATGTATGGTGGTTCATGTCTTAGGGCACTAGCGCAATTGGTAGCGCACCGGTCTCCAAAACCGGCGGTTGGGGGTTCGAGTCCCTCGTGCCCTGCGAGGAGCGGTCCGCGCATCAGGGCGTCTAGCGCGCCGCAGACATGCGTTGGACTCGACGGAGCAGGTGAGGACTGTGGCGATCGACACGCGCGGCGAAACCGCAGACAAGCCGAGCGGTGAGAAGAAGACCAAGCGCACTTCTCCCGCCCTTTTCTATCGGCAGGTCATCGCCGAGCTGCGTAAGGTCATTTGGCCTAACCGCAAAGACCTTCTTTCCTATACCACGATCGTCCTGGTCTTCGTTCTGATCATGGTCGGAATCGTGTCCGCGCTCGACGCGGTGCTCACCGAAGGTGTGCTGCGGGTCTTCGGCGGAGCCTGAGCCGCATCCGGCGGATCGCCCCCCGTAAACTTCATCAGCCCATCGACGAAAGAGAATGAGCCACCGTGTCCGAGTCTGTACAGCCGGCCGGCGAGTCCCGCGAAGAGCGGACGGGCGAGCCGGAAGAGGTCGTCGGCGTCGCGGAGGACTCGCTCGCCGAGTCCGCCGAGTCTGACGTCGATGCCGACACCGAGACCGATGAGGTCGCGGCCGGCGGCATCGACGAGGACGAGGACGACGAAGAGGAGGAGGCCGAGGAGGTCTCCGCCGGGCAGGTCGACGAGGACGGTGACGTCCTTCCCGACGTCGACCCGATCGAGGAGTTCAAGCGCCAGCTGCGCAGCCAGTACGGCGAGTGGTACGTCATCCACTCCTACGCCGGCTACGAGAACCGCGTGAAGTCCAACATCGAGACCCGCACGCAGTCCCTCAACATGGAGGACTACATCTTCCAGGTCGAGGTGCCCACCCACCACGTGACCGAGATCAAGAGCGGCAAGCGCCAGCTGGTCAAGGAGCGGGTGCTTCCCGGCTACGTGCTGGTCCGGATGGAGCTCACCGACGAGTCCTGGTCCGCGGTCCGCAACACGCCCGGTGTGACCGGTTTCGTCGGCCTGTCGAACAAGCCGAGCCCGCTGAGCATCGACGAGGTCGCCAAGCTGCTGGCACCCGAGCCGTCCGAAGAGGTCAAGAAGTCGACCGCCAAGGTCTCCACGGCGACCGTCGACTTCGAGGTCGGCGAGTCCGTCACGGTCATGGACGGCCCCTTCGCCACCCTGCCCGCCACGGTCAGCGAGATCAGCGCCGAGTCGCAGAAGCTCAAGGTGCTGGTCTCCATCTTCGGTCGTGAGACCCCGGTCGAGCTCTCGTTCAACCAGGTCTCGAAGATCTGAGCGGTCACATAAACTAAGACGTTCGGAGGCCGTGTCTCGCGAAGCACGGCCTTCCGACATGCTCCCCGTGTCTGCGTGGGAGCCGCATCACCCCGATTAGGACCCGGAGAGAACCATGCCTCCTAAGAAGAAGATCGCGGCACTGGTCAAGGTCCAGCTTCCCGCTGGCCAGGCCACGCCCGCCCCCCCGGTCGGTACCGCCCTCGGTCCGCACGGCGTCAACATCATGGACTTCGTCAAGCAGTACAACGCTGCCACCGAGGCCCAGCGCGGCAACATCATCCCCGTTGAGATCACCATCTTCGAGGACCGCAGCTTCACCTTCGTCACGAAGACGCCTCCGGCGCCTGAGCTGATCAAGAAGGCCGCCGGTGTGGCGAAGGGCTCGGCCGTCCCGCAGAAGGACAAGGTCGGCAAGCTCACCAAGGAGCAGCTGCGCCAGATCGCCGAGACCAAGATGCAGGACCTCAACGCCAACGACATCGAGGCGGCCGAGAAGATCATCGCCGGCACCGCCCGGTCGATGGGCATCACGATCGCCGACTAGCGGAAAACGGCGAGCCGGGACCCCGAGGCCGGTGACGTGGACGCGGATCGATGTCCACGGGACCGGGTGAGGGCCCGACATCGGCGGGTGCGACGGTGATCGCGCTCGTCACCACAACCTCGAAGTAAGTGGAGGGGCCACGCGCTGGCCCGGACCACGGACACTCGGATTCACAGGAGTGAGCAAGTGAAGCGCAGCAAGGGTTACCGCGCCGCAGCGACCCAGATCGACAACGAGAGCCTCTACAGCCCGGCCCAGGCGGCCAAGCTGGCCAAGGAGACCAACGTCGCGAAGTTCGACGCCACCGTCGAGGTCGCTCTGCGGCTCGGCGTCGACCCCCGCAAGGCCGACCAGATGGTGCGCGGCACCGTCAACCTCCCGCACGGCACCGGTAAGACCGCCCGGGTCCTGGTCTTCGCGACCGGTGACCGTGCCGAGGAGGCCCGCGCCGCGGGCGCCGACATCGTGGGCGCCGACGACCTGATCGACGAGGTCGCCAAGGGCCGCCTCGACTTCGACGCCGTCGTCGCGACCCCCGACCTCATGGGCAAGGTCGGCCGCCTGGGCCGCGTGCTCGGCCCGCGTGGTCTGATGCCGAACCCCAAGACCGGCACCGTGACCCCGGCCGTCGGCAAGGCCGTCACCGACATCAAGGGCGGCAAGATCGAGTTCCGTGTCGACCGGCACGCGAACCTGCACTTCATCATCGGCAAGGTGTCGTTCGACGAGCGTCAGCTCATCGAGAACTACGCCGCCGCCCTCGAGGAGGTGCTGCGTCTCAAGCCGTCCGCGGCCAAGGGGCGTTACCTGAAGAAGGTCTCCTTCTCCACCTCCATGGGCCCGGGCATCCCGGTCGACCCGAACGTGACGCGGGCGATGACCGCCGAGCTCGACGCCTGATAGCAGACGTCTTCCGCGGAAGGCCTCAACCGAATGGCCATTCGGTTGAGGCCTTTCTTCGTACTTGTGGAGGAAGCGCCCCGCAAGGCCCCGGCGTAAGGTCTTAGACAAGTCCATCGGGGGACACGAAGGAGTGAAGACGAATGCGCCGATTGGCTCCCGCACTCACACTGGGAGCGGCCGTGCTGGTCGCGGTCACGGGATGTGGTGCGCAGAGCACCGCTTCTCTCGGAAACGTCAAGCTGGCCGCCGCCGAGGCGGTACAGCAGAGCGCGCAGAGGGCCGGGGAGGTCACTTCGTACTCCGCGGACCTCTCGCTCGACGCCACTGACGGCAAGCAGGGCGGCGGCAAGATCCAGGGCAGCGTGCTCTACCAGAGCAAGCCGCAGCTGGCGACCGACGTCACGCTGGACACGATCACCTTCGACGGGCAGAACGTCCCCGGAGGGGTCCGGGCGATCCTCACCGGTGACACGGTCTACGTGAAGTCGGAGCTGCTCAAGAGGTTCGCCGGCAGCGGCAAGCCGTGGCTCAAGGCGTCACTCAAGGATCTCGACGCCAAGGGCCAGGAGGGTGTCACGGACCTCCTGGACAGGGCCCAGCAGTTCGACCTGGCGGGAACGGTCAAGCTGCTGACCGCGTCGAAGGACGTCAAGGCGGTCGGCACCGAGACGGTCGGTGGGGTCGAGACGACCCACTACAGCGGCACCTTCCCGGTGGACGCGGCCGCACAGGTGATCGACCCGGCCCGGCGGGAGCAGCTCCAGCAGGAGCTCTCGCGGGTCAAGAACGTGAAGTTCGACCTGTGGGCCGACGCGGAAAGTCTGCCCCGCAAGGTCACGCTCAGCGGCTCCGAGCAGGGAGCCGTGTTCAACCTGGCCGCGGCGTTCAAGGGCTTCAACGAGCCCGTGACGATCACGGCCCCGCCCGCCGACCAGGTGGGCGACCTGCCGAAGAACCCCGGTGTCGCCGGCGACGGCAACTGAGGTCAGAGGTTCGCGTACGGCCCGCGTCCCGTGGCCGGCCATCCGGCCGGGGGACGCGGGCCGTCGTACGTCCAACTCCATTTGGCATTCGTGAGACAAGGGCGTACGCTGTCAACGCCGAAGACCGCCGGTCGTCGTCATGCCTCATGGTGTGACGGCTTAAGGATCCACACTGTGGACGGCCCGCGTAGGTGTGATGTGAGTTTTCATTTGGACTGACCTCCTCATGTGAGCCCCGTGCGCCTGCGCCCGGGGCTTGTTCGCGTCCATGGGCCCTTGCCGGCGGCAACATCTGGAAGGAGGCCCATGGCGAAGACGGAAAAGGCAACGGCTGTAGCCGAGCTGAAGAGCAACTTCGAAGGCTCCAGCGCTGCCGTTCTGACCGAGTACCGCGGTCTCACCGTCGCGCAGCTCAAGCAGCTGCGCGTCTCCCTCGGTGAGAACGCGAAGTTCGCCGTGGTGAAGAACACGCTGACCAAGATCGCGGCCAACGAGGCCGGGATCAGCGAGCTCGACGACCTGCTCGCGGGTCCGTCGGCGATCGCGTTCGTCAAGGGCGACGTGGTCGAGGCCGCCAAGAGTCTGCGTGACTTCGCCAAGGCCAATCCCCTCCTGGTCATCAAGGGCGGTGTCGTCGACGGCAAGTCGATGAACCCGACCGAGATCAGCAAGCTTGCCGACCTTGAGTCGCGCGAGGTTCTCCTCGCGAAGCTGGCGGGCGCTCTGAAGGCGAAGCAGGGCCACGCGGCCGCCGTCTTCAACGCGCTGCCCACCAACATGGCTCAGCTGGTCGAGGCTCTGCGCGCCAAGCGCGAAGAGGCCGGCGAGTAGGTCCGCGCAAGCGGGCACGGGGGATTAGCGCAACATACCGCGGTCCCAATTCTTAGTTTTTTTGATCCATACGGAGGAACCACCATGGCGAAGCTCAGCACCGACGAGCTGCTCGACGCGTTCAAGGAGATGACCCTCCTCGAGCTGTCCGACTTCGTGAAGCTCTTCGAGGAGACCTTCGACGTCAAGGCCGCCGCCCCGGTCGCCGTCGCCGCGGCCCCGGCCGCCGGCGCCGCCGCCGCTGAGGAGGTCGAGGAGCAGGACGAGTTCGACGTCGTCCTCGAGGCGGCCGGTGACAAGAAGATCCAGGTCATCAAGGAGATCCGCGCCCTGACGAGCCTGGGCCTCAAGGAGGCCAAGGACCTCGTGGACGGCGCTCCCAAGCCCGTCTTCGACGGCAAGGTCAACAAGGAGCAGGCGGAGAAGGCCAAGGCCGCCCTCGAGGCCGTCGGCGCCACCGTCACCGTCAAGTAATCACGCTTGGCGTAAGGCTTCACAGCTTCATCGGAAAGAGCGGGTCCACCAGGTGCCGGTGGCCCGCTCTTTTCGCGTTTCCGGGCCCGGTGCGTCCCGCCCCGGTTCGGGGAGGTGTGGGTGAGATCTGGGAGTTGGTAGCTGTTTTGGTGATTTACGACACCGTGAGTGATTTGTAGCTATAGCGCGCTGTAAGGGCCATTGAGAGAGCCCGGTCGCGCGGGCTGGAGAAAAGCGGCCCGACGGGGCGGGGGCCGCGACAGGCCGTCCTGGGGCGCTGTGGGGCCATTGTGGGGGCGTGTGCCCCTTCTCTCCGGCCGGAAGATCGTCCGGCGGCGGGGGTGGAGGACGGGGGGCGTGGAGGCCGCCGGATCCGTGCGATGAAAACCGGTGGATCGGGGCAGTGGGGACCGCGGCCGGCCGCGAGATCGGTGGTGTGGGCCGGCTGGGGCCACGAGATCGGCGGCGCCGAACAGGTGAAACGATCCAACGGAAGAAAATGGGGCGTGAAGAGGTCCTTAAAGCCCTCCATGACGATCCATTTGGCGGGTTATGATCCGGCGATCGGGGAGCTTTCGGCCTGGACGGCCGGCGCCTTGTGGTCACCGGTCCGTTGTTCCGGTAGACCTGCGATGGGAGAGAGCGCATGGCGGTGAACGCTGCTCGGCGGGCTCACCCGCTGAAGATCGCCGGGCTGGTGCTGGGCCTGCTGATCGTGGCGCTGCTGGCCGCCGCCTTCTGGCTGTGCGGGGCCCTGCGCGACGCCCAGGCGGCGGCGGACGATCGCGACGCGGCCATACAGGCGGCCGGGGCGCACGCCCTCGACCTGCTCTCCGTCAGCCATCGGACCGTGGACGCCGACATCAAACGCATCCTGGACACCTCCACCGGGGCGGCGAGGGCGGAGTACACCAGGACCCTCGCGGAGCTCAAGAAGACCACCGTCAAGAACAAGGTCCTGCAGACGGGCGCGTTGCGCGCCTCCGGGATCGTCTCCAGGAAGGGGAACACCGCCCAGGTGATGGTGGTGGGGGACGTCGTGGTCCGCTGGGAGGGGAGCAAGGACGCCCCGCAGGAGCGGTTCTACCGCTGGAACATGCAGGTGACCAAGGTTGGGACGTCCTGGCTCGTGTCAAAAGCGGAGTTGGTCCTATGACGCGCGTTTCCCTGCTGCTGGTCGGGGTGCTGACCGCCGTGACGCTCTCGCTCGCGGCCGTGGTCTGGATCATGTTCGCCGACCTGAGCCGGCTGCGCTCGGAGGAGAGCGCCGGTCAGGAGGCGCTCGCGACGGCGCGTTCGGTGGCCGCCGACATGCTGTCGTACGACTACCGTACTATCGAACAGGATTTCGCACGGGCCAGGGGATACACCACCGGCGATCTGACCCGCTACTACCGGGAGCTCGCCACGACGCTGATGCCGACGGTCAGGAGCCAGCGGACCGTCCAGCAGGCGACGGTGGCCGGGGCGGCGGTCGAGTCGGCGCGGTCCGACCGGGCCGAGGTGCTGCTGTTCATGAACATGAGCACGGTGCGGACCCTCCCCGGGGACAAGCAGCCCCGGCGGCAGGTCAGCCAGAACCGGGCCCGCCTGGTCATGGTCAAGAAGGACTCCCATTGGCTCGTGGCCGAATTGTCCACTCTGCTGGGAAACCCCCCGCCCCGTTAGAAGTTTTCCGCGGGCCCTTTTCCGTTCGCCGCGGCCCCCGGACGGCGCCTCCGCCGTCCCCGGCGCGCCGGTGTCGCCGCCGCCCCCGACCCCGCCGTGAGCTCCTCCTTTGCCGTTCGGGGCGCCCGGCCGGCCGCTCCTCGCCACGGCGAAGATCCACAAAACAGGCCCCCGTGGGCGTGGCGCTTCATTCAATTGTTATCAAAGCCTGTGTTTGGGGTTGGTTTGGCCGCGGGTACATCGTCCATGGCAGCGTCGATCGTCAGTCCGTCGTCGGCTGGCGTTCGATCCGTTGTGTGACGGAGCGTTAGCCACACCAGGTCGCGGGTATCGTCTTGGATCCGGTGGTGTGCGCAGGTCACACGATGGGCAAACTCCCAGCGTCTCGGCTGTTCCTTGGCTGAAATGTCGGCTCGCGGGCTTGACGTTTCGGCTCTGACGGGCGATGCTGCGACCAACGTGGAGCGTACAGCGAGAGTGGAGTGGACAGGTGTATGCCGTTCGGCTACACTGCCCCTTTGCGCTGCCCTTTGACGACCCGCTTCTTTTGGTGCTCTGATGCATGGTCGTCTGGCGTGCGTGTAGTCAGTCCGCCGCGAGCCCTCGGAAGGACATCTGTTGGCAGCCTCGCGCAACGCCTCCGCCGTACCCGCTGGTCCCCGTCGTGTGTCTTTCGCACGCATTCAGGAGCCGCTCGAAGTTCCTGATCTTCTCGCCCTGCAGACCGAGTCGTTCGACTGGCTGCTCGGTAACGAGAAGTGGAAGGGGCGGGTCGAGGCGGCTCGCCAGGCCGGGCGCAAGGACGTTCCGGCCCAGTCGGGTCTCGAAGAGATCTTCGAGGAGATCAGTCCCATCGAGGACTTCTCCGGGACCATGTCCCTGTCGTTCCGCGACCACCGGTTCGAACCGCCCAAGTACTCAGTCGATGAGTGCAAAGACAAGGACATGACCTACTCCGCCCCGATGTTCGTCACGGCGGAGTTCATCAATAACACCACTGGTGAGATCAAGAGCCAGACCGTGTTCATGGGCGACTTCCCGCTCATGACCGGCAAGGGCACATTCATCATCAACGGCACCGAGCGTGTCGTGGTCTCCCAGCTGGTCCGGTCCCCGGGCGTCTACTTCGACCGCAGCGTCGACAAGACCTCCGACAAGGACCTCTACGGCTGCAAGGTGATCCCCTCCCGGGGTGCCTGGCTCGAGTTCGAGATCGACAAGCGTGACAGCGTCGGCGTCCGCATCGACCGCAAGCGCAAGCAGGCCGTCACGGTGCTGCTGAAGGCGCTCGGGTGGACCAGCGACCAGATTCTTGAGCGGTTCGGGCAGTACGAGTCCATGCGGGCGACCCTGGAGAAGGACCACACGGCCGGCCAGGACGACGCCCTGCTGGACATCTACCGCAAGCTGCGCCCGGGTGAGCCGCCGACCAAGGAGTCGGCGCAGACCCTGCTGGAGAACCTGTACTTCAACCCCAAGCGCTACGACCTGGCCAAGGTCGGCCGCTACAAGATCAACAAGAAGCTCGGCGTCGACGCCGAGATCACCCAGGGCACGCTGACCGAAGAGGACATCGTCGCCACGATCGAGTACATCGTCAAGCTTCACGCGGGCGAGACCTCGATGCGGGGGGCGAACGACGAGATCGTCGTCGAGACCGACGACATCGACCACTTCGGCAACCGGCGCCTGCGCACGGTCGGCGAGCTCATCCAGAACCAGGTCCGTCTCGGCCTGGCCCGGATGGAGCGCGTGGTTCGTGAGCGGATGACCACCCAGGACGTCGAGGCGATCACGCCGCAGACCCTGATCAACATCCGCCCGGTCGTGGCGTCGATCAAGGAGTTCTTCGGAACCTCGCAGCTGTCGCAGTTCATGGACCAGACCAACCCCCTGGCGGGTCTGACGCACAAGCGTCGTCTGTCCGCGCTGGGTCCCGGTGGTCTGTCGCGTGAGCGGGCCGGCTTCGAGGTCCGTGACGTCCACCCGTCGCACTACGGCCGCATGTGCCCGATCGAGACGCCCGAAGGCCCGAACATCGGTCTGATCGGCTCGCTCGCCTCCTTCGGCCGGGTGAACTCCTTCGGCTTCGTCGAGACGCCCTACCGCAAGGTCGTCGACGGCCGGGTCACCGAGGAGGTCCACTACCTCACCGCCGACGAGGAGGACCGCTACGTCATCGCCCAGGCGAACACGCCGATCGCGGCCGATGGCACGTTCCTCGAGAGCCGCGTCCTGGTCCGCCGTAAGGGCGGGGAGTTCGAGTCCGTGCGGGCCAGCGAGGTCGGCTACATGGACGTCTCCGCGCGCCAGATGGTGTCCGTCGCGACCGCGATGATCCCGTTCCTGGAGCACGACGACGCCAACCGCGCGCTCATGGGCTCCAACATGCAGCGCCAGTCGGTGCCGTTGCTCAAGAGCGAGGCGCCGCTGGTCGGGACCGGCATGGAGTACCGCGCCGCGACCGACGCCGGTGACGTCATCAACGCCGACAAGGCCGGCGTGGTCGAGGAGGTCTCCGCCGACTACGTCACGGTGATGAACGACGACGGCACCCGCACGACCTACCGGGTGGCCAAGTTCAAGCGCTCCAACCAGGGCACCTGCTTCAACCAGAAGCCGATCGTGGCCGAGGGCGACCGGATCGAGGTCAACCAGGTCATCGCCGACGGCCCGTGCACCGACGACGGTGAGATGGCGCTGGGCAAGAACCTGCTGGTGGCGTTCATGCCGTGGGAGGGCCACAACTACGAGGACGCGATCATCCTGTCCCAGCGGCTGGTCCAGGACGACGTCCTGTCCTCGATCCACATCGAGGAGCACGAGGTCGACGCCCGCGACACCAAGCTGGGCCCCGAGGAGATCACCCGGGACATCCCGAACGTCTCCGAGGAGGTGCTGGCCGATCTCGACGAGCGCGGCATCATCCGCATCGGCGCCGAGGTCGTGCCGGGCGACATCCTGGTGGGCAAGGTCACCCCGAAGGGGGAGACCGAGCTGACGCCCGAGGAGCGGCTGCTGCGCGCGATCTTCGGTGAGAAGGCCCGTGAGGTGCGCGACACCTCGCTGAAGGTGCCGCACGGCGAGCAGGGCAAGGTCATCGGGGTGCGCGTGTTCTCCCGCGAGGAGGGCGACGAGCTGCCGCCGGGGGTCAACGAGCTGGTGCGCGTCTACGTGGCCCAGAAGCGGAAGATCACCGACGGTGACAAGCTCGCCGGCCGGCACGGCAACAAGGGTGTCATCTCCAAGATCCTGCCGGTGGAGGACATGCCGTTCCTGGAGGACGGCACGCCGGTCGACATCATCCTCAACCCCCTGGGCGTGCCGGGCCGGATGAACGTCGGGCAGGTGCTGGAGACCCATCTGGGCTGGATCGCGGCCCGGGGCTGGGACATCTCCGGTGTCCAGGAGGCCTGGGCCGAGCGGCTGCGCGACAAGGGCTTCACCGAGGTCGAGCCGCGCACCAACATGGCCACCCCGGTGTTCGACGGTGCCAACGAGGAAGAGATCGTCGGCCTGCTCGACAACACCCTGGTCAACAGGGACGGCGGCCGCATGGTCGGCTCGAACGGCAAGGCCCGCCTCTTCGACGGGCGTTCCGGCGAGCCGTTCCCGCACCCGATCTCGGTCGGTTACATCTACATCCTGAAGCTGCTCCACCTGGTCGACGACAAGATCCACGCCCGTTCGACCGGCCCGTACTCCATGATCACCCAGCAGCCGCTCGGCGGTAAGGCCCAGTTCGGCGGCCAGCGCTTCGGTGAGATGGAGGTGTGGGCGCTGGAGGCCTACGGCGCCGCCTACGCCCTCCAGGAGCTGCTGACGATCAAGTCCGACGACGTTCTGGGCCGGGTGAAGGTCTACGAGGCCATCGTCAAGGGCGAGAACATCCCCGAGCCGGGCATTCCCGAGTCCTTCAAGGTCCTCATCAAGGAAATGCAGTCGCTGTGCCTGAACGTCGAGGTGCTCTCCAGCGACGGCATGTCCATCGAGATGCGCGACACCGACGAGGACGTCTTCCGCGCCGCGGAGGAGCTCGGCATCGACCTGTCCCGGCGCGAGCCGAGCAGTGTCGAAGAGGTCTGATCTAGAAGCTGAGGAGGGGAAAACAAGTGCTGGACGTCAACTTCTTTGACGAGCTTCGGATCGGCCTCGCGACGGCTGACGACATCCGCCAGTGGTCGCACGGTGAGGTGAAGAAGCCCGAGACCATCAACTACCGGACCCTCAAGCCCGAGAAGGACGGACTCTTCTGCGAGAAGATCTTCGGTCCGACCCGGGACTGGGAGTGCTACTGCGGCAAGTACAAGCGCGTCCGCTTCAAGGGCATCATCTGTGAGCGCTGCGGCGTCGAGGTGACCCGCGCCAAGGTGCGTCGTGAGCGGATGGGCCACATCGAGCTGGCCGCGCCCGTCACGCACATCTGGTACTTCAAGGGCGTCCCGTCCCGGCTGGGCTACCTGCTCGACCTGGCCCCGAAGGACCTCGAGAAGGTCATCTACTTCGCGGCCTACATGATCACGCACGTCGACAAGGAGATGCGCGAGCGCGACCTGCCGTCGCTCGAGGCGAAGATCTCCGTCGAGCGGCAGCACGTCGAGCAGCGCCGTGACGCCGACATCGAGGCCAGGCAGAAGAAGCTCGAGGCCGACCTGACCGAGCTTGAGGCCGCGGGCGCCAAGGGCGACCAGCGCCGCAAGGTCCGCGAGGGCGCCGAGCGTGAGATGCGTCAGCTCCGCGACCGGGCCCAGCGCGAGCTGGACCGCCTCGACGAGGTCTGGAGCCGCTTCAAGAACCTCAAGGTCCAGGACCTCGAGGGCGACGAGCTGCTCTACCGCGAGATGCGCGACCGCTTCGGCCGCTACTTCCGCGGCGGCATGGGCGCCCAGGCCATCCAGGAGCGCCTGACCAACTTCGACCTCGACCTCGAGGCCGAGAACCTCCGCGAGACGATCCGCAGCGGCAAGGGCCAGAAGAAGGCCCGCGCGCTCAAGCGTCTCAAGGTCGTCTCCGCGTTCCTGAACACCCGTAACTCGCCCAACGGCATGGTCCTGGACTGCATCCCGGTCATCCCGCCGGACCTGCGCCCCATGGTGCAGCTCGACGGTGGCCGGTTCGCGACCTCGGACCTGAACGACCTGTACCGCCGGGTGATCAACCGGAACAACCGCCTCAAGCGTCTGCTCGACCTCGGCGCGCCCGAGATCATCGTGAACAACGAGAAGCGGATGCTCCAGGAGGCCGTCGACGCGCTGTTCGACAACGGCCGCCGCGGCCGTCCGGTCACGGGCCCGGGCAACCGTCCCCTGAAGTCCCTCAGCGACATGCTGAAGGGCAAGCAGGGTCGTTTCCGCCAGAACCTCCTGGGCAAGCGAGTCGACTACTCCGGCCGTTCGGTCATCGTCGTCGGCCCGCAGCTGAAGCTGCACCAGTGCGGTCTGCCCAAGCAGATGGCGCTGGAGCTCTTCAAGCCGTTCGTGATGAAGCGCCTGGTCGACCTGAACCACGCGCAGAACATCAAGTCGGCCAAGCGGATGGTCGAGCGCGCGCGCCCGGTCGTGTGGGACGTCCTCGAAGAGGTCATCACCGAGCACCCCGTGCTGCTCAACCGCGCGCCGACGCTGCACCGCCTGGGCATCCAGGCCTTCGAACCGCAGCTGGTCGAGGGCAAGGCCATCCAGATCCACCCGCTCGTCTGCACCGCGTTCAACGCGGACTTCGACGGTGACCAGATGGCCGTGCACCTGCCGCTGTCGGCGGAGGCGCAGGCCGAGGCCCGCATCCTGATGCTGTCGACCAACAACATCCTGAAGCCGGCCGACGGCAAGCCGGTGACCATGCCCACCCAGGACATGATCATCGGTCTGTACTCCCTGACCACCATCAAGGACGAAGACGAGAGCGCCCTCGGTCAGGGCCGGGTCTTCGGCTCGGTCTCCGAGGCGCTCATGGCCTTCGATCGGCGCGAGCTGGACATCCAGGCCAAGATCCAGATCCGGATGAAGGGCGACGTCCCGCCGCCCCGCGGCTGGGCCGGCCCCGAGGGCTGGGAGCAGGGCGACGGCTACCGCCTGGAGACCACGCTCGGCCGCTGCCTGTTCAACCAGACGCTGCCGGCGAACTACCCGTACGTGAACTCCCAGGTCGGCAAGAAGCAGCTGTCCGCCATCGTCAACGAGCTGGCCGAGAAGTACCCGAAGGTCGAGGTCGCGGCCGCGCTCGACGCGCTCAAGGACGCCGGCTTCTACTGGGCCACCCGGGCCGGTGTGACGATCTCCATCGAGGACGTCATCGCGCCGCCGAACAAGGCCGCGATCATGGAGACGTACGAGCGCAGGGCCGACAAGGTCCAGCGGGAGTACGAGCGCGGTCTGATCACCGACGAGGAGCGCCGTCAGGAGCTCATCGAGATCTGGACGCACGCCACCAGCGACGTGACCGACGACATGCAGAAGGCGTTCCCGAAGACCAACCCGGTCTGGATGATGGTCCAGTCGGGCGCCCGAGGAAACCTGATGCAGGTCCGGCAGATCTCCGGCATCCGCGGTCTGGTGTCCAACACCAAGGGTGAGACGATCCCGCGTCCGATCAAGGCCTCCTTCCGGGAGGGCCTGTCGGTGCTGGAGTACTTCATCTCCACCCACGGACAGCGGAAGGGTCTGGCCGACACCGCGCTGCGGACCGCCGACTCGGGTTACCTGACCCGTCGTCTGGTGGACGTCGCGCAGGACGTCATCGTCCGCGAGATCGACTGCGGCACCGACCGGGCCGTCCCGCTGCACGTCGCCGAGCGCGACCCCCAGGGCAACCTGGTCAAGGCCGAGAACGCCGAGAGCAACGTGCACGGCCGCATTCTGGCCGAGGACGTCGAGGTGGACGGCAAGATCATCGCGAGCGCGGGCGTCGACATCAGCGACATCCAGGTCACCGCGCTGGTCGAGGCCGGGGTCGAGACCGTCCGGACCCGCAGCGCGCTCGTCTGCGAGGCCAAGATCGGTGTCTGCGCCACCTGCTACGGCCGTTCGCTGGCGACCGGCAAGCTCGTCGACGTCGGCGAGGCGGTCGGCATCATCGCCGCCCAGTCGATCGGTGAGCCCGGAACCCAGCTGACGATGCGTACCTTCCACACCGGTGGTGTGGCGGGTGCGGACATCACCCACGGTCTGCCCCGTGTCCAGGAGCTCTTCGAGGCGCGCGTCCCCAAGGGCGTCGCCCCGATCAGCGAGGCCGAGGGCCGGGTCCGCATCGACGAGACCGACAAGACCCGGAAGATCGTGATCGTCCCGGACGACGGTTCCGAGGAGATCGCCTACCCGGTGTCCATGCGGTCGCGCATGCTGGTCTCCGAGGGGCAGCACGTCTCGGTCGGCCAGCAGCTGATCGCCGGTGCCGTCAACCCCAACGAGGTGCTGCGCATCCTCGGCCCCCGGGCCGTGCAGCTGCACCTGGTGGCCGAGGTCCAGCAGGTCTACCGCTCGCAGGGTGTGTCGATCCACGACAAGCACATCGAGATCATCGTCAGGCAGATGCTCAAGCGCGTGAACGTGCTGGAGTCCGGCGACGCCGACATGCTGCCCGGTGAGCTCGTCGAGCGTCCGCGCTTCGAGCGGATCAACCGCGAGTGCGTGGCCGAGGGCGGTACGCCGGCCTCCGGACGTCCGGTGCTGATGGGCATCACCAAGGCCTCGCTCGCCACCGAGTCGTGGCTGTCGGCGGCCTCCTTCCAGGAGACGACCCGGGTGCTCACCGACGCGGCGATCCACGCCAAGTCGGACTCCCTGCTCGGCCTCAAGGAGAACGTCATCATCGGTAAGCTCATCCCGGCCGGTACCGGCATGCCGCAGTACCGCAACATCCGGGTCGAGCCCACCGAGGAGGCGAAGGCCGCGATGTACACCGTCGGTGGCTACGACGGCTCCGCGGCCGACTACACCTTCGGCTCGGGCTCCGGCGAGGCCGTGCCGCTGGAGGAGTACGACTTCGGTCAGTACAACCGCTAGCCGGCGGACGACGGCCGGACCACCGGCCGGATGATCGGCCGGATGATCGACGAAGGCGCCCGGTTCCCGGAAGGGGACCGGGCGCCTTCGCGTCCGGGGGGCTTTCTGATGGTTTTCGCCGATCTTCCTTGACCGGAATGTTGCGTGGAAAGCCGTACGCCTATGACGGAAACGGCCGGAGAGGTCTTCTGAGACAGGTAAACTCGGGTTGGACCCAACAGCGGTCGGCTGGAAATCGGCCGCGGAGTCGCGACACGAACACCGGCGCTCGTAACGGCGGCCGGAGAGCGCAACCGTTTTGACGTGTTGCGTTGGAGTGGGTAATCTTTCCGTTCGTGCCCGTGGCTTCATGGGCTCTCATGCGTGCGCGCCGACAGGTTTCCCATCGGGGAGTTGGCAGGGGCGCCGCGTGGCTTCCTCCACCGGAGCGGCCTGGCTGGGAGAGTGGCGCGACAAGTGCGCGACACGCCCGAGCGCGTGGGTCGGAGTGGATGGAAAAACCGCAGGTCATGACACCGGCAGCGCCTGCAAAAGCAACAACATTCGAATTACCGGCAAGCACGAACGGAGACGCGGTGCCCACGATTCAGCAGCTGGTCCGCAAGGGCCGCCAGGACAAGGTCACCAAGACCAAGACCCCGGCGCTCAAGGCCAGCCCCCAGCGACGCGGCACCTGCATGCGCGTTTACACCACGACGCCCAAGAAGCCGAACTCCGCGCTTCGCAAGGTCGCGCGTGTCCGGCTTACCAACGGGATCGAGGTCACGGCCTACATCCCCGGTGTCGGTCACAACCTTCAGGAGCACTCGATCGTGCTCGTTCGCGGTGGTCGTGTGAAGGACCTGCCGGGTGTTCGCTACAAGATCATCCGTGGCTCGCTCGACACCCAGGGTGTCCGTAACCGCAAGCAGGCCCGTAGCCGTTACGGCGCGAAGAAGGAGAAGTAAGAATGCCTCGCAAGGGTTCTCCTGGCCGTCGTCAGCTCATGGCCGACCCGGTCCACAACTCGCCCCTGGTCACCGCCCTCATCAACAAGGTGCTCCTGGACGGCAAGCGCTCCATCGCTCAGTCCATCGTGTACGGCGCCCTTGAGGGTGCCAGGGAGAAGACCGGCAACGACCCGGTCGTCACCCTCAAGCGGGCCCTGGACAACGTCAAGCCCACCCTTGAGGTCCGCAGCCGCCGTGTCGGTGGCGCGACCTACCAGGTCCCGGTCGAGGTGCGCGCCGCGCGCAGCACCACCCTGGCCCTGCGTTGGCTGGTGCAGTACTCCCGCGCCCGCCGCGAGAAGACCATGACCGAGCGCCTCATGAACGAGCTGCTCGACGCCAGCAATGGCCTCGGCGCCAGCGTCAAGAAGCGCGAGGACACCCACAAGATGGCCGAGTCCAACAAGGCCTTCGCCCACTACCGCTGGTAACAGCGGGTTCGACGAGACGACGAGGACGCGAGAGAAGTGGCCACCACGACCGCTCTTGACCTGGCCAAGGTCCGAAACATCGGCATCATGGCCCACATCGACGCGGGCAAGACCACGACGACCGAGCGCATCCTGTTCTACACCGGCATCAACTACAAGCTCGGTGAGGTCCACGAGGGCGCAGCCACGATGGACTGGATGGAGCAGGAGCAGGAGCGTGGTATCACCATCACCTCCGCTGCTACGACCTGCGAGTGGCTCGGCCACACGATCAACATCATCGACACCCCGGGTCACGTGGACTTCACGATCGAGGTGGAGCGCTCGCTCCGCGTCCTCGACGGTGCCGTCGCCGTGTTCGACGGCGTGGCCGGTGTGGAGCCGCAGTCCGAGACGGTGTGGCGTCAGGCCGACCGTTACGGCGTGCCCCGCATCTGCTTCGTCAACAAGATGGACCGTGTCGGCGCGGAGTTCCACCGCTGCGTCGACATGATGGTCAGCCGCCTGCACGCGACCCCCGCGGTCGTCCAGCTTCCCTGGGGCGTCGAGGCCGACTTCAAGGGCGTCATCGACCTGGTGAAGATGAAGGGCCTGCTCTGGAGCGCCGAGGCGGCCAAGGGCGAGATGTACGAGATCGTGGACATCCCGGCCGAGCACGCCGAGGCCGCCCGCGAGTGGCGTGACAAGCTCGTCGAGACCGTCGCCGAGAACGACGACGAGCTGATGGAGCTCTTCCTCGAGGGCGTCGAGCCCAGCGAGGAGCAGCTGGTCGCGGCCATCCGCCGCGCGACGCTGGCCAGCGCCATCAACCCGGTCCTGACCGGCACCGCGTTCAAGAACAAGGGCGTCCAGCCCCTGCTCGACGCGATCGTCGCCTACCTCCCCGCTCCGACCGACATCCCGGCCTTCAAGGGTCACGCGGTCGGCAACGAGGAGGAGATCATCGAGCGTCACGCCGACGTGAGCGAGCCGTTCGCCGCGCTGGCCTTCAAGATCATGAGCGACCAGCACCTGGGTCGTCTCACCTACATCCGCATCTACTCGGGCACGCTCGAGACCGGCACCGCCGTGGTCAACTCGGTGAAGGGCCGCAAGGAGCGGATCGGCAAGATCTACCAGATGCACGCCAACAAGCGCGAGGAGCGCTCGTCGGCGCACGCCGGTCAGATCGTCGCCGTCATGGGCCTGAAGGACACCACCACCGGTGACACCCTGGCCGACCCGGCCAAGCCGGTCGTCCTGGAGTCGATGAACTTCCCGGCTCCGGTCATCAACGTGGCGATCGAGCCCAAGACCAAGGGCGACCAGGAGAAGCTGGGCACCGCGATCCAGCGTCTGGCCGAGGAGGACCCGTCCTTCCAGGTCCGTCGTGACGAGGAGACCGGCCAGACGGTCATCTGGGGTATGGGCGAGCTCCACCTGGAGATCCTCGTCGACCGGATGCGCCGCGAGTTCAAGGTCGAGGCCAACGTCGGCCGCCCGCAGGTGGCCTACCGCGAGACCATCCGCCGCAAGGTGGAGAAGGTCGACTACGTCCACAAGAAGCAGACCGGTGGATCGGGTCAGTTCGCGAAGGTCATCATCGACATCGAGCCGCTGGGCGAGGGCAACGACGGCTACGAGTTCGAGAACAAGGTCTCCGGCGGTCGCATCCCGAGGGAGTACATCCCCTCGGTCGACGCGGGTGCCCAGGAGGCCGCCGAGTTCGGTGTTCTCGCCGGCTACCCCATGGTCGGGGTCAAGGTCACCCTTCAGGACGGTGCCTACCACGAGGTGGACTCGTCTGAAATGGCCTTCAAGATCGCTGGCTCGATGGCCTTCAAGGAGGCCGCGCGCAAGGCGGACGCCGTAATCCTGGAGCCGATGATGGCCGTCGAGGTCACCACGCCCGAGGACTACATGGGTGACGTCATCGGTGACCTCAACGGCCGCCGCGGGCAGATCCAGGCGATGGACGAGCGCGGTGGAAACCGCGTCGTCAACGCGCTCGTGCCGCTCTCTGAGATGTTCGGCTACGTGGGTGACCTCCGTAGCAAGACGCAGGGACGCGCGAGCTACAGCATGCAGTTCGACTCCTATGCGGAAGTGCCTGCGCACATCGCCAAGGAGATCGTCGCGAAGGTGCGGGGCGAGTAAGTCCGGCATCCGTTCCGGTGCGGGAGGCGAGGAGATCGTCGCCCCGCCACCGGAGGGGTGCGGGGCGAGTAAGTCCGGCACCCGTTCCGGTGCGGGAGGCGAGGAGATCGCCGCCCGATCACCGGGGGTGTACGGGCGAGGTACTCAGCGGCCGGTTCCCATCGGGGCCGGCCCCCCAAGCCCGAGTGAAAAGACGCAAGTCAAGTCAGAATCTCTAAGGAGACAGAGCAGTGGCCAAGGCCAAGTTCGAGCGGACCAAGCCGCACGTAAACATCGGCACCATTGGGCACATCGACCACGGCAAGACCACTCTGACCGCGGCGATCACCAAGGTGCTCCACGAGCGTTACCCGAACCTCAACGAGGCGACCCCGTTCGACAAGATCGACAAGGCGCCCGAGGAGAAGGCCCGTGGTATCACGATCTCCATCGCGCACGTCGAGTACCAGACCGAGCAGCGCCACTACGCCCACGTGGACTGCCCCGGTCACGCCGACTACGTGAAGAACATGATCACCGGTGCGGCTCAGATGGACGGCGCGATCCTCGTGGTCGCCGCCACCGACGGTCCGATGCCGCAGACCAAGGAGCACGTCCTCCTGGCCCGCCAGGTCGGCGTTCCCTACATCGTGGTCGCCCTGAACAAGGCCGACATGGTGGACGACGAGGAGATCCTGGAGCTCGTCGAGCTCGAGGTCCGTGAGCTTCTCTCGGCTCAGGAGTTCCCCGGCGACGACCTGCCGGTCGTTCGCGTCTCGGCGCTGAAGGCGCTCGAGGGCGACGAGAAGTGGGGCGACAGCATCATCGAGCTCATGACCGCCGTGGACGAGAACGTCCCGCAGCCGACTCGTGAGACCGACAAGCCGTTCCTCATGCCGATCGAGGACGTCTTCTCGATCACCGGCCGTGGCACCGTCGTCACCGGCCGTATCGAGCGCGGTGTCGTCAAGGTCAACGAGACCGTCGACATCATCGGCATCAAGGACACCAAGACCACCACCACGGTCACCGGCGTCGAGATGTTCCGCAAGCTCCTCGACGAGGGCCAGGCCGGTGACAACGTCGGTCTGCTCCTGCGTGGCATCAAGCGCGAGGACGTCGAGCGCGGCCAGTGCATCATCAAGCCGGGCACGACCACCCCGCACACCGAGTTCGACGCCCAGGTCTACATCCTGAGCAAGGACGAGGGCGGCCGCCACACGCCGTTCTTCAACAACTACCGCCCGCAGTTCTACTTCCGTACGACTGACGTGACCGGTGTTGTGAACCTGCCCGAGGGCACCGAGATGGTCATGCCCGGTGACAACACCGAGATGTCCGTCCAGCTCATCCAGCCCATCGCGATGGAGGACGGTCTCAAGTTCGCCATCCGCGAGGGTGGCCGCACCGTCGGTGCGGGTCGCGTTACCAAGATCATCAAGTAGTACGATCGCGGAGTGGCGGGGGGGGGGGCGCGGGGGGGCGCCCCCCCCCCCCCCCCCGGGGGGGGGGGGGGGGGGCCGCGCCGCGGAGGGGAGGTAGGCCGGGGGGTGGTTAAATGTTGGGGTGAGT